>NZ_JBVKDQ010000006.1:0-414560 GCF_055633755.1 Amycolatopsis sp. NPDC114484
AGCCTCCCTGCGGTCTGGGGTTGCTTGTCAAGGCATCTTTCCCGCCTTGACAAGCAACCCCAGACCGTCAGCACAATCAAGCTTCGGGGTGCCCCACGCAACAACGATGCGCAACGTCGCCGCCAGGCGACGAGCCACCCCCTCCGCCCCGCACACGTGAAACCAATTCACCCCAGCGACATCCACCCCCCGATATCACCCCTTATGGGGTATTCCTCCCCAAGTGGATCTAGCTAACCGCCGCAAACGCTCCTAGCATGCCGACCATGGGGACCTTGCCGCCAAGGCGGGTAAATTGATTTCGCTGACCTTCCGGATCCTGGGGCCGCTGGAGGTCATCGCCGAGGGCCGGGCCGTACCGCTGGGCGGCCCGAAGCCCCGCTTGCTCCTGGCCGCACTGGCCCTCCAGCCCAACATCGTCGTGTCCACCGAAGCCCTGGTCGAAGTCCTCTGGCCGACCACCGCCCCGCGCTCCGCGGCCGCCAACATCCGCACCTACGTCCACTCCCTCCGCCGCCGCCTCGCCGAAACCTCCCCGGATCTGGCCGACCGCATCACCAGCCGAGCCTCCGGCTACCTCCTCACCGTCCCGGAGGACGAACTCGACCACCTGGTCTTCACCCGCCTCGCCACCCAGGCCTGGGAAACCCAGGACCATCCGGAAACCGCCCTGACCCTCTTGGACGAAGCCCACGCCCTCTGGCGCGGCGAAGTGCTGGAAGGCCTCCCCCACGACCCGACCTGGGGCCCCACCGTCGCCCGCCTGGACGAGCTGCGCCTGGCAGTGCAAGAACAACGCCTCCGCGCCCGCCTGACCCTTGGCCGCCACAACGAAGTCATCGCCGAACTCCGCGCCCTGGTCACTGAACACCCGCTGCGCGAAGAACTCTGGCACCACCTCATCACCGCGCTCCGCGACGCAGGCCGCTCCACCGAAGCCGCGGAAGCGTACGAACTAGTCGAACAAACCCTCGCCGACGAACTGTCCGCGAGCCCCGGCGCGGCACTCCGCGAACTCCGCACCACGCTCGAAGTCCCGTGCGCCAAGGTTCCGCCGATCTGCCAGCTGCCCCTGGACCTGCCAGATTTCACCGGCCGCGGCGAGGTAATCAAGCGCCTGGTCGCGAAACTCCGCCAGCACGCCGAAGCCGAACGCCCCACGATCGTCGTCCTGTCCGGCGCGCCGGGAATCGGCAAGTCCTCAATCGCCGTACGGGTAGCGCACGCGGTCCGCACCGTTTTCCCGGACGGGCAGTTGCATGTGGACCTGGCCGGAACCTCGTCGTCCCCGCGTTCGCCGATGAGCGTCCTGGCCGAACTCCTGCGCGCCCTGGGCATCCCGGATCCCGGCCTGCCCCGGGATCTGGCGGAACGCGCCGCGCTGCTGCGTTCCCAGCTCGCCGGCCGCCGAATGTGCGTCGTCCTCGACGACGCGGGCAGCGCCGCCCAAGTACGCCCGCTGCTCCCGGGCGCCGGCGCGTGCGCAGTGCTGGTCACCAGCCGGATCCGCCTGCCGGATCTGCCCGGCGCGGTCCCGGTGGACGTCGACCTGCTGCCCGAGCCGGAAGCCGCCCGCCTGCTGGAAGGCATCGTCGGCCACGAACGAGTAGCCGCCGAACCCGAAGACGCCGCCGCGATCCTGCGCCAATGCGGACATCTGCCGCTGGCGATCCGCGTCGCCGGGGCCAAACTGACCCACCGCCCGACCTGGTCCCTGCGCATCCTCGCCGACCGTCTCCACGACGAACACCGCCGTCTCGACGAGCTGCGCGTCGGCGATCTGGCCGTCCGGGCGAGCGTGACCCTGAGCTACGACCTCCTGCCCATGTCCGCCGCCGCGGCCTTCCGCCGGTTAGGCGCGCTGGGCCCGGTGCAATTCCCGGCCTGGGCAGTCGCCGCAGTCCTGGGCCGCGCGTCCGCCGACGACGTCCTCGACGTGCTCGTCGACGCACACTTGGTGGAACTCGTGGCCACCGACGTCGCGGGCCAACCGCGATACCGCCTGCACGACCTCCTGCGCGTGTACGCCGCCGAGCTGGCCGAGCCCGACGAAACCCGCAAGGCAGTCGGCCGTGTTCTGGAGGGATATTTAGCGCTGGCAGTGGAAGCCGCCGCACGAATGCCGATCCACTTCTTCGGCCAGTACCACGACGACACCGACCCAGCCCTGCCGCCGGAAGCGGACCGCCTGCTGACCGACCCCGCCGCCTGGTTCGCCGCCGAACGCGCCACCTGTGTCGCCGCCGTCGAGCTGGCCGCCGAACGCGGTTTCGACGACCTGACCTGGCGGCTCACCGCCGCCCTCACCCCGTACTTCGACCTCCGCGGCCACCAAGACGACTGGCACGCCACCCATCTGATCGCCCTGGAAGCGGCACGCCGAGCAGGCGCGCTCCGCGGCGAGGCCGTCGTCCAGCGCAACCTCGGTCAAGTCCTGCTGTACCAAGACAACGACGCGGACGCGATGGTCGCCTTCGAAGCCGCGCGCGAGCTGTACCAACGCATTGGCGATCAGCAAGGTCTCGGCGAGGCACACGCCGGCCTCGGCACGGTGTTACGGATGCAAGGCCAAACCGACCGCGCACTCGAGCCCTGTCACGAAGCACTCCGATTGTTCGGCGAAGCAGGCGACCCGCATGGCGAAGCGGTAATCCGGATCGCGATCGGGTCGATCTGGGTCGCGCGCAAGTGCTACGCGACCGCCCGCCGCTGGTACACCGACGCGCTGGAACTGTCCTGCGAGATCGGCGATCGGCACCGGGAAGCCCACGCGCTGCAACGACTCGGGCTTCTGCACCAACGCGAAGGCAACCTCGGCGAAGCGCGCGAACACGTCACGCGCGCCATCGCCGTGTTCACCGATCTCGGCGACGACCACTGCGTCGGCTACGCGAACCAGAACCTGGGCGAACTCTGCCTGTACAGCGGCGATCTCGCGCACGCGCAGCTGCTGCTGGTGAACTCGCTGAGCGTGCACCGCCGCAACGGAGACCGCCGTTCCGAAGCCCATGTCTCCCAGCTCCTCGGCGAACTCCACTCCGCGCTCAGCCAGCCCGAACGGTCCCGCAGCTACGTCGAACGCGCCCGGGCTATCCGCCGGGAGCTCTCCGCCGACGCCCCGGTCGACGACCGGCCGCGCAAAACCGGACCGCACCGGATCGTGTCCGCCTGACGCGCGGGCGAAGGTGCGCGGCCAATCCCGCGCGCCGGGCCACGATGCGCTGATGAACACCAGGAAAGCGGCTGGTCACGTCCTTCTCGCAGTGGCGGTTATCGCTTTGTCGACTCCGGCTCCCGTCTCGGCCAAACCCAAGCACGGCAGAAGAGTCCTGGAAAGACCGCTGACCTACCGCCTCTACGCGACCCGCGAGGGGCTCGTCGGCGGCACCACTTCAAGCGGGCACCGGATCACCGAACGGGACCATTTCGTGGCGCTTCCCTCGACGAAAACGGTGTCTTCCAAGGGAAGAGGGACCTTCACCGTCCAGGTGTGCCGCACCGACGGCGCGCGCTGCGAATACGCACCGGTGTGGGATGTCGGGCCGTGGAACGAACACGACGACTACTGGAACCCCGCCGAGCGACGCGCGCAGTTCGGTTCGCTGCCCCAAGGCGTTCCAGAAGCACAAGCGGCGTACCAAAACGGCTTCAACGGAGGCAAGGACGAACACGGCCGCACCGTGCGCAATCCAGCCGGTCTCGACCTGGCCGACGGCACGTTCTGGGACGGCCTCGGCCTCAAAGGCAGCAGCTACGTGGACGTCACTTTCCTCTGGACTGGCACCGCTCCGGCCGCCGGCGTGGTGACCGGCGGGGCTCCGCTGGTCGTGCGTTCGTCGGCGGACACCGACGCGCCGCCAGCCGGTTTGGCCGCCGATTCCGCACAGGTGCCGATCGAGTGTTCCGTGCGAGGCGAAGCGGTGGACGGAACCACGCGCTGGAACCGGATCGGCCCTGGACACTATGTGCCCGAGGCCTATCTCCGAGCCGATTCGCCGGTGCCGCCCTGCTGAACCTCAGTGCTGATGGTGGGCGTGCACGACCGCGTGCCCGCGACCGCGGCCGATCATCCACTTGTTGACCGGAACCGTGACCACGAAGGCGATCGCGAGCGACAAGGCCAGTGACAGCCAGAACAATCCGCTCGACAATCCCGCGTCCATCGCGCCCGGGATCGCCACGACGACGGTGTTGTCGATGACCTCCATGACCGCGATCGACACCGTGTCGGCGGCGAGCGCGACCTTGAAGGCGGCCCCGAGCGCGAGCCCCGACTTGAGCACGCCGCGCATAGTGAGGGCGTAGCCGAAGACGAACGCCAGCACGATGGACAGCACCACGGTGGCCGCGTTGTGCAGGCCGAACGCGGTGCCGAGAACCATGCCGAGCACTTCGCCGATGGCACACCCGGTGAGGCAGTGCAGCGTCGCCTGGGCGGCGGTGGACCAAGACGCTCCGTGCGGGTGCTCGTTCATGCGGTTGACTATACCCCTGCGGGGTATCAAGGGCGCAAGGTCGCCCGATGTGATGACCGTCGCCCGAAGCCCTCGGCAAATCGGTATAACCGGAAGGGTGGTGATCAACTCGGCGCGCCGTTGCGCCACCGCATTCGTCCTCGTTCTCCTCCTCGGAAGCTTCCTCACCGCTCCGGCCAGCGCGCAGTCGTCCCCGCTCAAGTGGGGCGAATGCCCGGCCGGGACACCCCGGCAAGTGTCGTGCGCGAGCCTGCGGGTGCCGCTCGACTACGCGAAACCGGACGGGAAGCAGATCACCCTCACCGTGTCCGGCATGGGCAGTCTCAGTGCGCCGCATTTCCTCCTGGTGAACCCTGGCGGCCCAGGCGCGTCCGGGCTCGGCACCGAGAAGCTCGTGTTCAGCCAATTGCCGCAGGACGTCGCGCAGCAGTACGCGGTGTTCAGCTTCGATCCGCGCGGAATCGGTGCGAGCACACCGGTTTCCTGTGGCGGCACCTCGAAACTCACGCCGCATCCGGCGGCGCCGTACCGGCCAGCCGGGCTTCAGCAAGAGCGCGAACGCGAAGACCTGGCCAAACAGATCGCGGCGCAGTGCGCGGAGAACGGGAAAGACCTGCTTCCCCACGTCACCACCGAGAACGCCGCCCGCGACATGGACCGGATCCGTGCAGCACTCGGCAAGGACAAGATCGACTACCTCGGTTATTCCTACGGCACCAAGCTCGGAGCCGCATACGCGACGCTGTTCCCGGCGCACACCGGCCGGATGATCCTGGACAGCGTCGTCGATCCGACAGTCACCACGTATCAAACGCAGTTCCAGCAAAACGGGGCCCTGCAGGCGCGCGCTGAGCAACTGTTCGCGTGGACCGCGGGGCGCGACAGCACGTATCACCTCGGCACCACCCCGTCCGCCGTGAAGGCTTCCTGGAACGAGCTGCGCGAGAAACTCGCGGCACCACCGGCGGACGGCAAGACCGGAGTGTCCGAATTGGACGATCTGCTGTCGTCCGCGATGTACGGCGACTGGGCCTGGCCGTCGCTGATGCAGGCGGTCGCGAGCCACCGGGGCGGGGATTCCACCGGGCTGAACATCGCCGCCGGACAGGCCCAGTACGCGGTCGATCCCGCCCAGCTCGCCTACAACTGCGCCGACGCGGGCTGGCCGCGCAACTGGGCGACCTGGCACGCGGACACCGCGAAGTCGGCCACGACCGCGCCGCTGTTCGCCTGGCTCAACAGCTGGTACAGCGCCCCGTGCGCGTTCTGGCGGGTCCCGCCGTCGCCGGAGGTCCGGATCGGCTCCGTGCCGGTGCCGCCGATCCTGTTGCTGCAAGGGAAAGACGACGCCGCGACGCCGTTGGCGGGCGCGCAGCGGATGCACCGGGTGCTGCGCGGTTCGAGCCTGCTCGTCGACGGCGGCGGCAACCACGCGGCCTACCTCAACGAGCCCAACCCGTGCGTCGACGACAAGGCCGCGCACTACCTGCTGCTGACCGGTGAACTGCCCGGGGACGGGACATGTCCGGCGGGCGGAGAGGGGGCTGCGCCATCCAGCGGTTGAACTCGTTTGCGTAACCGTTTGATCGCGTTCGGTTGACCCCCTGCCGTCACTGGCCCTACCTTCGGCTGCCAGGGCAAGTAGCCGGGGAACGGTGGGGGATGCGAGGGCGGACCAAAACGGTCGTGCTGGGTGCGGCGCTGGTGGCGACCGCGGCGGTGGTGGCGGCCAGTTGCTCGCCAGTCCTGTCGGACTCGGCTCCGGAGCCGGCGAAGATCGCTTTCGTGCCGAAGATCGGCGGGATCCCGTACTTCGACGCGATGAACGCCGGCGGCATACTGGCCTCCGAACGGCTGGGCGCGAAGTGGTTCACCCGCGCCCCGGCGACGGTCGACCCGGAGGCGCAGACGGCGATCCTGCGGCAGCTCATCGCCGAACGCGTCGACGTCATCGCGGTGGCCCCGAACGATCCGGCGGAGCTGGCCCCGACGATCGCGGAGGCGCGGGCGAAGGGCATCCACGTGCTCACCACGGACACCGACGCCGCCGATTCGCAGCGCGAGGTCTTCGTGAACCAGACGACGGCCGAGGGCATCGGTTCGGCACTGGTCGACTCGCTGATGAAGAAGACCGGCGGGGCCGGCGAGTACGCGATCGTCTCGTGCGGGCGGACCGCGGCGAACCTCAACTCGTGGATCGAAGCCGAGAAAGCCTATGCGGCACAACGCTATCCGCGTGCGAAGCTGGCCGAGACGGTGTACGCCGACGAGGACACCACCACTGCCACGAAGCTGGCGAAGGAGATCCTCAACCGGCATCCGAAGCTCATCGGGCTGATCGGCCAGTGCACGACGGCGACGCCGGGCATCGCACGGGCGGTGCGTGATCAGCAAAAGATCGGCCAGGTATTCACTGTCGGCACCGGCACGCCGCAGACGATGAAGCCGTACCTGGTCGACGGTTCCTGCTCCATGACGGTGCTGTGGAACGTCGAATCCCTCGGCTACCTGACCGCCTGGACCGCCGAGCAGCTCGCGACCGGCACCTCGCTCCGGCCCAGCAACAACGTGAGCCCGGAGCTTCCCGCGGTGCGCTACGACGCGGCCACCCGGACGGTCCTGCTCGGCGATCCCCTGCTGATCACGCAGAACAACGTGGATCAGTTCAAGTACTGACGCCGCTCAGCGCACCTCGATGGTCACCGTCAGCGTGCGCGTCCGCGCCGGCAGCTTCGTCATGTCCACCTGCAGGTACTCGCCGTCGTCCTGGCGGCCGTTCGGCTGTGTCTTGGCGTGCAGGGTGTACGGAGCCGTCGAGTTCGCGACACCGTCGATGCCGAAGTCGCTGTCGTTGCTGATCACTACGGTGCGGCCGCCGTCGGTCGTCGCGACGCCTTCCACCTTGTCATGGCCGAAGAAGCCGCCATTCGGATCGAGCCCGGTCACCAGCCCGCCGACGTCGAGGAACAGCTTCTTCGAAACCGGCGTCACGCCAACCTTCTTCAGAGCATCCGCAGCCTCGGCGGTGGTGGCCTTGCCGACGTACGCCTCGATGCTCTTGCCGCCGTCGACGAGCAGTCCGCCCTTGGCCGCGTCGTAGGTCGCGCCCGGCACCTTGGCCGCCGGGCCGAGATCAGTCGCCTTGCTCAGGTCGATCTCGAACAGCTTCTTGTACGCGCCGGGCTCGGCCTTGCCGTCGCGCTCGTCCACGAGGAACCGGGTCGCCGACAGCGCGGTGATCTCAGAGACCGCGGTGCCGGTCTCGTCCGGGTTGTCGAGCAGGTACGCGTACTCGTGCGTGGCGCGGGTCTTCAGATCGACCGTCACGATCCGCAGCGCCGGGACCTTGCTGGGCTTCTTCGCGAGATCCGGCTGCTGCAGCGCGGACTGCATGACGCCGACGAGCGTCCGGCCGTCCGGAGTGAGCGCGAGCCCCTCCATGCCCTTGTTCGGCACGCGGTTCTTCAGCTCCTTCGGCAGCGAACCGTCGAACGGCGAGAGCCGCTCGATCGCGCGACCGTCAGCGCGGAAGTGCGTGATGAACGGGCCGTACTCGTCGGACACCCAGAGCGTCCCGTCGCGCTGGGCGACCAAGCCCTCGGAGTCGTAGCCGTTCGGCGACGCGGGCAGTTTCTTGCCGCTCAGGTCCACGATCGTCTCGCCGGTGTTCGCGAGGGTGTTGACCTGGCCGTTGTACGGCGAACCATCGGCTGCGCGCAGTGGAATGTTCCGCTCCAGCACCGCTTTCCCGCCCTTGAGCCGGAACTTCCCGACGGCGGGCGTGAACGACGGGATCGGCTCCACTTTGGACCCGTCCGGCGCGTCGACGTTCGGGCCGCGGTCGGTGAGGCCGTAGAACTCGTCGCGCGAACCCGGCACCGGAGTGAGCGCGGAACCGTATCCGCCGCCGGTGATCTTGACGCCGCCGATCGTGCCGAGCGGCGGCAAGTCCGTCGGGTACAGCCGGACCGCGTCGCTGACGGTGTAGGTGAACGTGTCGCGTCCGGTGAACCCGGCGGCGGGCGTGTAGCGGAACGCCCCGTCCGGGCCGATGGCCAGCGCGCCGTGCCCGGGGTCGGTGTGCCGCACCACCGCACCGTCGCGCTGAGCATCGCCGCGTACCTGCAGCGTGTGCCCGGCCCGCACCCGGTAATGGTCGTCCGGACGGCCCTTGGCCTCGGCCGGGCCCGCGGCGGCCAGCGGCAGCACCAGCGCCCCGGCGACCAGCCCGATCTTCACGCGTTTCATCGGCGTTCTCCTCCTCTGGCGTCGTTTCGACGCCCGGGGAAGTCTTGACGGCCGAGTTGGACAACGGCGGTCATCGAGACGACTGCCGCGTTAACGAGCGCGCCGTGCTCGAGCCGCTACCGCACCTCCTCCGACGATCAGCAGGATCGCCGTGACACCCCAGCGACGCTGCTTCTTCACGTTGTTGCGCGCTTTCGTCGCGCGTTTCTCGGGAAGTTTCTGGCTCGCCTTCACCGGAGCGGCACGCGGCGGCGCGGGGGGTTGCGGCATCGGGATGGGCTGGATGAGTTCGTCCCGCGGCTGCGGGGGATGCGTCGGGGTCGGGGTGGGGGTGGGGGTGGGCACGATCGGATTCGGCTGGGTCTGCACCGGGGATGGCGGGGGCGGCGGGGGTGGCGGGGTTGAGGACGGGGTGGGGCTCGCCGAAGTCGACGGAGTCGGCGAAGGCGTGGGAGAAAGCGTCGGCGAGCGCGTGGGAGGAGGCATCGGAGACGACGACGGCGGCGGTGCCGAGGACGACGTCGTCGGAGGAGGTGGCGGCGGTGGCGGCGGGGGTGGCGGCTCTGCCGAGCACCCGGCACCGTCGGAAAGCACCAACGGCGGCCCAGTGCTCACCTCGACCGCGGAACCGCCGTCCATCCGGTACGTGACGCTCCGTCCGTCGATCCAGTTCGCTGTCGCGTAGAGCTTGTGGTCCGGCCCGAACACGACCGAACCGTAAGTCGCGTCCGGGAACCGCTCCCCTGGCACCTTCGCGACCTGTCCGCTCACCGGATTCACCGTGACCACCGTGCCCTCTGCCGTGGACGAAACCCCATACAGCAGACCGTCCTCGGGGTTGTACGCGAAATCGTCGACCCCCGAGGCGAGCCACCACGAATGCAGCAGCACCGGTCCGGTCGCGGTGAGATAACCGGGGCTGCGCGGGTCAACGTCCACTGTGTACAGACTGGTAGCCCGCTTCACGTACCAGGAGTTGCCGGACATCGCCCCGGCCGTCGCGCCGGTGATCCAGCTCCAAACTCCGTGGTGGGTGTCGCGGCCGACCGGGCCGAGATCGGTCAGCTCGCCGTCGGAGTCGATCCGCACCGCGTGCGAGCCGTCGCGGAAACGGCCGTCGGCGACGCCGTACGTCACATCCTGCGCCGCCGAATACGCGATGGCATTCAGCGCGAAAGGACTGTGGTGCAACAGATTCCGAGCGCCGGAGGGCAACGTCAACCGCACGATGTCGGACGACCACCTGTCGCGGCTTTCGACCTGCAGCACGCGGCAGGACGTCGCGGCCGCGCGCTGCCGCGCGGGAGCCAGCCAGCCGGACGCGACGAGCAGCCCGGCGACCGCGGCCGCGGCGGCCACCACAGTCAGGTACCGGGAACCTCGCACCGGTCAGCCGAGCCGCGAGATCGCACCGGTGAACGCGTCCGGATGCACGTTCGCGCCGCCGGCGTAAGGGTTCTGCAGCTGGTAGATCGCATAGAGCAGCAGGACGATCGTGCCCGCCAGCGTCGACACGATCACCAGGTGCGCGGCCATCCGGGTGCCGCCGAAGAGGTTCGGCAGCAGCACCGAGATCACGCTGCCGAGAATGAGCGCGAACCACATGACCGAGCCGACGCCGTCGGTTTCCGCGCCGGTGAGCCGGGTCTGCCGGGCCTGGTAGACCTGCCAGAGCTGGGCGGCGGCGTCCTTCTTGCGGTCGTTCGTCCAGTCGTCCCCGGCCTGCGCGCTGGCGACCACGCGGCGCATCTGGTCGAGCTGGGTCCAGCCGGTGTCCGGGATCGGCCCGTCGTCGATGAGCCGTGGCCATTCCTGCTTCGACACTGTCGTCGCATAAGCGATCGCGAGGTGCCGCACCTGTTCGCCGGTGTCCCCAGGCAGCGCCTGAGCCGACCAGGTCGCGGCGACCAGGCCTTCCGCCTCGGTGTAGGAACCTTCGCGGGTGGACATGACGGCGTCGAAGAGCGAGATCAGCACGAAGGCGACCAGGACCGCGTGCAGCCCGCCGACGATGGTGAACACCTGGCCCGCGGCGTCGTTGTTGTCGCGGCGGCCCTCGTCCCAGCCGAAGCGCCGGACGAGGTAGCCGATCACCGCGGCCGCGATCGCCGCGCCGACGACCCAGAACACCCCGGTCACGTAGACGTTCATCCGGTTCCTTTCGCGCGGGTAAATACGCTGGCCGACGCTATCCAGCCGATTCCGGAACGGACAACGGCGGAACGCGCGATTCAGCCTGGTGGCCGTCAGGCACCGCCGCGGTTCGCCGGATCGGAGCAGTGGCCGGATACCGGTTCCCCCGAATGCCCTTTCCCCGCAAGGGAAACGGTTCGGATCCCAACCCCGCGAACACGACCGGGTCACGACAGCAGACCCACCGTGACGCACTCCTGGTTGTCGACCTGACAACAGCACCGGCGATGTCCGAAAAGGAGCTTCGGCGAACAGGTGAACCGGACCCGGCTACCCGATCGAGTGATTGTCGGGGTGATCACACTTGCTATGTTGATCCGCGGCGCCGCTTTTCGATTCGCATTCCTTGCCCACTCCCGGAAAAACTGTGTCGCTCCGTGTTCCCGGGCGTTTTCGACGTTAGGTGGTTTCGCAGTGACCGTCATCGACCCCGCCGCACTGTCCACTTTGGCCGCCGCGCCGCGCAGGGAAGCGATGCGACGATGACGACGGTGGACGCCCGCACCGGCACCCGCTCCGTGGCCGAGGTGCTGGACTGGAGCCGCAGCCGGTGGGAACCGGCGATGCGGGCGGCGGTGGACCGGCTGCCCGTGTCGATGCGCCGGATCGCCGGCTACCACCTCGGCTGGTGGGACGAGACCGGAACCGCGACGAGCGCGTCCGGAGGCAAAGCACTGCGCCCGGCGCTGGCGCTGCTCTGTGCCGAGGCCTGCGGCGGAGACCCGGAGGACGCGATCCCGGCCGCGGTGGCCGTCGAACTGGCGCACAACTTCTCGCTGCTGCACGACGACGTCATGGACGGCGACCGCACGCGACGGCACCGCCCCACCGCCTGGACCGTGTTCGGCACCGGACAAGCCGTGCTGGCCGGAGACTCCCTGCTCGCCCTGGCCTTCGACGTCCTGTCCCCCGACGGCCCCGCCGCCGCGCGCTTGCTGAGCACAGCGGTACTGGACCTGCTGCACGGCCAGCACGAGGACCTGGCGTTCGAACAACGGACGAACGTCGAGGTCGCGGAATGCGTACGAATGGCCCAAGGCAAAACGGCGGCCCTGCTGAGCGCGGCGTGCACGCTAGGCGTGCTGGTGGTCGGCGGCCGCGGCGAACACGTCGAACGTTTCGGCCGCTTCGGCCGGTCGCTAGGCCTGGCCTTCCAACACGTAGACGACCTCCTCGGCATCTGGGGCGACCCAGCGGTCACCGGAAAGCCGGTCTATTCGGACCTGCGCAGCCGCAAAAAGTCGCTGCCGGTGGTCGCCGCGCTCACGTCCGGCACCTCAGCCGGACAGGAACTGTCGATGCTGTACCGGCAGCCGCTGGCGGACGATTGCCTAGCCAAAGCCGCGACGCTGGTCGACGAGGCCGGCGGCCGAGCATGGAGCCACGCCCAGGCGGACGAACTGCTCACCGACGCGTTAACCGCACTGACCGCCGCCAACCCGACCCCACGGGCTACGGCCGAGCTGACTGCTTTGGCCGAGCTGATCACCCGCCGGGACCACTGACCCGGGCGAACGCCTGACTTACCCCGGGCACTCGTCCAGGGCGATCGTCCGACTTACGCGGGCACCCGTCCAGGGCGATCGTCCAGGGCAACCGCCCTACCCGAACGCCCGCCCTAGGCGAACGTCCAACCAGAGCAACCGCCCTGCCCGGACACCTGCCCTGGGCAAACGCCCAACCCGGACGAACGCCCGCCCAGGGCGACCGCCCGACCTACCCGGGCACCCGTCCAGGGCGATCGTCCGTCCAGGGCGATCGCCCTGATACCGCCCTGAACGCATCCCACGACAACTTCGAGCACACGCAGCCGATCCCGCCCCAGCGGGCATCAACGCGCCACCGACCCGAACCGTCACCGCCCCGGCCGGTTCAACCCGTCATCCCCAGCGCCCCGAGAAAGCACCACCTCATCGGTATCCGCGAGCGCTTCCTTCCCCCGCTGGCTCGGCGGCGCAGTCGTGAGGTCCCGCAACCGGATCGGCGGCCCGAGGTCGATCAGCGTCGGCACGTATTCGGCCTCGTCCACCGCCCAATGCCCGCCGGCCCGGCTGAACCGGAACCGCGCCGCGACCCCTTCCTCAGTGGACCCGCGCGGTTCGTCGTGCCGAGCGACCTCATTGCCCAGCCCGAACGCCACCCACTTGCCGCCGACCTTCTGGAACGGCTGCACCACGTGCGCGTGATGCCCGATGACCAGGTCAAGATCCGGCGACGCCGTCAGCTTCTGCGCCAGCTGTTTCTGCTCAGCAGTCACGTCATGCTGATACTCGACACCCCAATGCAGGCTGGCGATCACGACCTCCGCCCCCGCCGCCTTCGCCGCACGCGCCGCGGCCAGGATCTCGTCCGGGTCGATTTCGTTGGCCAGCCACGGTTTCCCGGCCGGACGCTTGATCCCGTTGAACCCGAACGCGAACGACAGCTGCGCGACCTTCACCCCATGAACGTCCAGGATCAGCGGTTTCTCCGCCTCCCCGGCCGAACGCGCGGAGCCGGTGTGCTTCAACCCAGTCTGATCGAGCTTGTCCAACGTCCGCTGGACGCCCGCCGCGCCCTGGTCGAGCGTGTGGTTCGACGCGGTGGAACAGGTGTCGTATCCGGTGTCCTTCAACGCGTCCGCGATCTCCGGCGGCGCGCTGAACGACGGATACCCGCTGTACGGCCCGCCTTCCGGCGCGAGCGGCGTTTCGAGGTGGCAGATCCCCAGATCCGCGCCGGACACGAGCGGTTTGACCCCGGCGAACAGCTGCCGGTAGTCGATCTTTCCGCCGCCGTCCGCCTCGGCCTGCTCGGTGAGCCGCGGGTGGATCAGCACGTCGCCGGTCGCCACGACGGTGAACGAATCCGGCGAAGCGGCCGCCGACGACGACGGCCCGGCCGCGGGCGATCCGCTGCGTTGCGGAGCGGCTTCGCTCCCACACGCCGTCAGCATCAGCGCGACCCCGGCGAGGGCGGCGGCGCGGCGCATGTTCGTCATGATGATCCCCTTTGCCCGACTGCCCGGCACATCCTTCCTCATCACTCTTGTGGGTTAACACCCCGGTCGTGACCAGGCGAAATGCTCAAGCCAGGCAGTCGGCGGGCTGTCCGCGAGTCAGCGCCGGATCGGTCTGGTCGAACGTCCGCGCGACGCCCGGGCCGGACGTGCGCGTCTCGAACCGCACCGTCACCCGGCCGTGCCCCGCGCCCTGCACCCAGCCCGTGCCGTACTCGGCGTGCACCACGTCGTCACCCGGACGCCACCCCGACGACGACACCGGCGCACTCCCGCCCGGCGACGGCGCCGCGGTCGAGGTGACCACCGGCTCCTCCGTCGCAGCAGGCACAGTCAGGCTGAACAACGCGTCCTGGTGCGGCACCGAAAGCCCGCTGAACGCGACCCCCGCCAACCGCACGCCACCAAACTCCTGCGGGTCGAGCAGCAGCCGTTCCGCAGTAGCCGCGAGCTGTTCGAGGTCGTCAGTCGGCGACGCGGTGGTCTCGGAGCGAGTCACGGTGCTCATGTCCGTATGCCGCAGCTTGATCACCACCGTGCGCGCGACGCGCCCCGCTTTCACCAGCCGAGCGTGCGCGCCAGCCGCGATTTTCCTTACCTCCGCGCGCAACCGGACGAGGTCGACCACGTCGATGTCGAACGTCGTCTCCGCGCTCACCTGCTTGGCTTCGCCGCGTTCCGCGACCGGACGGTCGTCGAATCCGCTCGCCAGCCGTCGCAAGTCGCGGCCGACCACACCACCGAGCATCGACACCGCGTCCGGCTCCGGCAACGCCGCCAGCTCGCCCAAGGTGAGGACACCGATCGTGCGCAGTTTCGCTTCCGCCACCGGCCCGATCCCCCACAACGCGCGCACCGGCAACGGGGCCAGAAACTCGCGCTCAGTCCCCGGCGGCACGACGAGCAGACCGTCCGGCTTCGCCCGGTCCGAGCCGATTTTCGCGACCTGTTTGCCAGTTCCCGCACCGATCGACGCAGTCAGCCCGGTCTCCGAACGGATCCGCGCCCGCAGATTCTCGGCCCACTCGGTCACCTGCCCGACCGACGCGCCGGCCAAGGCGGGCGGTTCGGCGAACGCCTCGTCGAGCGAAATCCGTTCCAGTACCGGCGCGACCTCGCCGACGACATCGAAGACCTGCTTGCTCAGGACCTCGTACAACCGGAACCGCGGCGGCAGCACCACTCCGCCGGCCGGAAGCAGCCGTCGCGCCTGGGACATCGGCATCGCCGAACGCACGCCGTACTCGCGGGATTCGTAACTCGCCCCGGCAACAACACCGCGGTGTCCAGTGCCGCCGACCACCACCGCGCGCCCGCGCAGCGTCGGCCGGGTGAGCTGTTCGGCGGAGGCGTAGAACGCGTCGAGGTCCAAGTGCACGACCCAACGAGACATGTCAGGTTCCAGCGTCCAGGAGCCGTTGCAACGCCTTGGTGTAGCTCTCGAACGCGGCCCGGCCCTTGCTCGTGAGCCGCACCAGCGTGACCGGCGTGCGGTGCTCGTAGGCCTTGGTGATCTCGACGTACTCGGCGTCCTCGAGTTTGCGCAGATGCGTCGAGAGGTTGCCCGCGGTCATCTCCAGCAACTGCTGCAGCCGGGGGAAGGTGATCTGGTCGGCGGGCCGCAGCCCGGCGAGCGCGACCGTGACGCGCAGCCGCGCCTGGGCGTGGATGACGGGATCGAGCTCCGGCAGCTCAGCCACGGGGCCGCACCACGTAGACCAGTGCCGCGACCGCGAATCCGCCGCCGCCGGCGAGCGAGAGGACGAGGAAGTTGCCCGGCACGCCGACCAGGACGCTCGCCCCGCTGCACACGATGATCCAGCCGCCGAGGAAGTACTGCCGCAGGTCCTGCCACAGCATCCCGCCCGCGAGGTAGAGCGTTCCGGTGAGCAGCAGCGACGTGCCCGACCACAGCAGCGGCACGAGATCGGAGCCTTCGGGGAGGAGCTTGGTGATCCGGATGTCGATCAGGCACATCGCGGCGAAGGAGATCCCCCACGACCAGCCGTACATCGCGCCGATCCGCCGCGACGGGCCGCGGATCCCCCGGCTGGGTTTGCTGCCGTGCCAAGCCGAGTAGAAGATCGCGCCCATCATCAGCACAGCGACGACGATCCCGGCGGCCCAGCCGGGAAGCAGCGCCGCCGACCGGTCGTCGGAGAGATAGACGAGGCCCCAGCCGACGAGCCAGGTGAACGCCCAGACGGCGAACAGACGCGCGGGGCTGACTCGCAGCTCCCGGCGCGTCCGTTCGTTCTGCCGGGCGATGAGTTCGAGCGATTCCGCCGCGGACAGCGGCTCGCTCTCGTCCTCGACGGGGTCCCCCGCGTCGTTGTTCACCCCGGACCGCCCTTCCCCCGTACTGACCCCGCATGCAGCACGGAAGCTAACACGTCACGCGACCTTCACCGGGCCCAGCCGGAACCGCCGCACCACCACGAGCGCGGGCACGACCAGCCACGCCGCCAGCACACCGACCGCCAGGCCGAGACCGCCCGCGTGATCGACCGGGAGCGTGCCGACGCGGCCGAGCCAGTACGTAGGGAAGAAGTGCGCGAGCGTGGACATCCATTCCGGCAGGAACGCGAGCGGCATCCACAGCCCGCCGAACACCCCGAGCGGCAGCATCAGCGCACCAGTCATCGCACCGACCGTGTCGCCCTTGCCGAACAGCCCCAGCAGCAGGCCGAGCACCGCGAACGGCAGCGCGCCCAGCCACAACGAGACCCCGCTGAGCAGCCACTGGGCCGCGGTCAGCTGCACCCCGCGCAGCGCGCCGGCCACGAAGATCACCAGGACCACCGGCAACGCCATCGCCATCGAAGACGCGATCTTCACCGCGAGGTAGCCGGGCCCGCGCATCGGGGTGAGCCGGAGCTGCCGCTGCCAGCCGTCAGTCCGCTCAGTCGCGACCCGGGTGCCGGTGAACAACGCGCCGCTCATCGCGCCGTACGCGCCCATGTTGATCATCGTCGTGACGCTCGCCCGGATGCCGTTCGCGCCGACCTGGTCGCCGAACAGCCCGCCGAACAGCAGGAACATGCCGAGCGGAACCACGATGGTGAACAGCGCGAACTGCGGGCTGCGGACGATGCGCAGGATCTCCAGCCGGAGGTAGACGAGGTTCATCGGAGCGCCCCCTGCGGCTCGTCGGAGGTGAGGGCGAGGAACGCTTCCTCAAGCCCCGCGGAGGTGATCTCGATCGAGCTGGCCTGCGGGAATACCGTGAGCAACGCCCGGATCGCCAGGTCGGAGTCAGTACAGCCAAGCTCCGCACGGTCGCCCTGAACGCGTGCACTGGCGACCCCGTCCAGCGCGGCCAGAGCTTCCTCGCGGGCGCCCTGTACGACTGCCCTGATCACTCGCCCGGACACATTCGCGCGCACCTCGTCGACCGCCCCGTCCGCGACGACTTTCCCGTGCCGCATCAACACGACGCGGTCCGCGTAGTCCTCCGCCTCAGCGAGGTAGTGCGTCGCGAAGAGGACTGTCCGCCCAGCCGCCGTGAACTCATGCATCGAGGCCCAGAACTCTCGCCGGGCGTCGACGTCCAGCGCCGCCGTCGGCTCGTCGAGGATCAGCAGCTCAGGGTCGCCGGTGAGCGCGAGGGCGTACCGAACCCGCTGCAGCTGCCCGCCGGACAACTTGCCGCACCGCCGCTTCGCGAACTCGCCGATGCCAGCCCGTTCGTAAACCTCCTTGGCCGACAACGGATTCCGGAACATCGACCGATGCAACTCGACCAGCTCGGCCGGCGTGACGTCCCGCAGGAGGAACCCGTTCTGCACCATCGCCGCGAGCCGCCCGGAGTCGAGCGCCGCCCGAGGGGCCCCGCCGAACACCTGCACGCTCCCCTCGTCCGGCGAGGCAAGCCCGAGCAGCATGTCGATAGTGGTCGACTTGCCCGCGCCGTTCGGCCCCAGGAGCGCGACGACCTCGCCGCGCCGCACCGTCACGGACACGCCATCGACCGCGCGGACCTGCTTGAACTGCTTCACCAGGCCGGTCAGCCTGAACGCTTCTGTCATCTCGTCCCCCAGTGCTTCGCTGTCCTCAACTTTGTAACACAAAGTAGGTTGAGATGGAAAGTGGTGGGCGCTGCGGAGTTGTTCACCGCGGCAAGTACGTCCCCCGCCCGGGCGCGGACCCCAGGGCACGGACGGACGAACCACTGCCCCAACCCGGACACACCGGCGCCCGCCCCTCACCCACACGAACCACGGCGTCGCTGAAAGGCAGGAGCATTTCGGCTCAGGTTCCATTTCGCATCACCGTGCGCAATTCGCCGAACCAGCGGTAGAGAAATTCCCAGACGGCCCGGAATGATGAGAAGTTACCGCGAATCCGAGGGGGATTGGTGAAACATTGGGCCAGCTGCGAGCGCGCGGGAAGCCAGCACTGCGCCTGCAAGATGTGCATGGGTGCCAAACATGGTTGGACCGGCGCTGTCGCACTGGCCAAGGACAGCACTCCAATCCGACGCGACGAACTGCGCGAGAAGGCCGACGAAAGATGGCGAGCCGCGTGGGTTGGACACCGCCCGGAAAACCGCCGGATCAGCTACCCCAAAAAGAGTGCTGCCATAAAATCCGTAGTCGCTGACATCGTCGACTGGCTCGCCGCCGACTACGAAAATCACCGTCACTCGACTGGTTACCGGAGTGCATCAGGAAAGCAGGCCGTCGAGCACGTCGAAACCGCAGTACCCGACGCCTCGGCAGAGCAGCCAGCGCCGAGTGGTCAATCGCCGCTGCAAGCTGCGGCGCCGGGTGGCGCGGCACCCGGACCTTCAGCGGCCAAGGAGAGCAGCGATGCCGAAGCGACCCTGGCCGCGCCGCCGATGCTCAACGCGGTCGACCAGGTGGAGCAACTCGGCGACGCACTCACCAACGTGGTCCGCCGAGACATCGAACGGGCCCATCACGGCCCCATCCCGGATACGACGAAAGTCGCCCTGGCAGACCACTTCTGGTGCGACTTGCTCGCGCAACTGGCCCATGTGCTTTCCGAGGGTCTCAACACCGTCGAGAAATTGACCGGCAAAGTTCCGGAGCTCGTGACTCGGCTCGTTCTGGAGTCCCGACGGGCGAGCGACCGGCTTCCGCTCGAGGAATTCGTGGTGCGGACTGCGGTGAACAGCATCTGGAAGCACTTGAAGCCGCTGATGCCGCTCGGCTGGCTGGGGTTGGTCAAGCGGATGGTGCCGATCGTCCGAATTCTGGCAGTGCTGATGTGCAAGGCACCCGAACGCCACGAAGCGGTGGTGCGTTACTGCGTAGACCCACTCACCGGGCAGCTGCGCGACGAGACCAAACGGCGTTTGCGCAAGGTGCTCGACGAGTGGCTGCCTGGTCTGGAAGCGCACGATGACGAGGCAGCCTGAACGCCCGGATCCCGGCAAATCCGGTTGCTCCCCACCACCAGCCGCACTACCGTCCCGGTCCATGACGATCTTCGCCCGCTGCCGCCTGTCCTGATCCCGGCACGACTTTCCGGGCCGCCCGCCGCCGGGCGGCCCCCGCTTCGCGTGCCGGACCGCATCTCGTCCGGAAAGGACACTTTCGCCTCATGGGCAAGCACATCGTCGTGGTCGGCTGTTCCGCGCCCTCCCACGTCTACCCCTCGCTCGGAATCATCCGCGAACTGGTGCGACGCGGGCACCGCGTCAGCTACGTCGTGGGCGAACCGCTCGCCGAACTGGTCGAACCGACCGGCTCGGACGTCGTCGCGCATCCCACGATCTTCCCGCTCGGCCCGGACGCGGAGTGGCCGGAGGACCCGGCCGAAGCGATGCGCGTCTTCCTCGACGAAGCCATCGCGATCCACCCGCAGCTGATCGAAACCTTCGACCAGGACCGCCCGGACCTGCTGCTTTACGACATCGGCGGCCTCGGTGCCCCGCTGCTCGGCCTCCGCTACGACGTACCGGCGGTGCAGCTCTCCCCTACCTACGTCGCCTGGGACGGCTACGAGGAAGAGCTCGCCGACATCCTCAAACCACTCCGCAACTCGCCGTCCGGACTGGGCTACAACCGGATGTTCACCGAATGGCTAGCGGAGAACGGCGTCGCCGAAGACGGCTGGACCTGGCTCGCGCGACCGGTGCCGATCCTGTCGCTGATCCCGCGCGCGATGCAGCCGAACGCCGACCGCGTGCCCGAGGACCGCGTCCAGTTCGTCGGCCCGTGCCTCGACCCGGCGCGCGCAGCCGAGCACTGGACGCCGCCGTCCGACGGAAAACCCGTGCTGCTCGTGTCGTTCGGCACCGCGTACAACGACCAACTGGACATCTACCGGCACTGCATCACCGAATTCGATGACTGGCACGTCGTGCTCTCCATCGGCAAGCACGTCTCGAAGGACGACCTCGGCCCGCTGCCGGAGTCGGTCGAGGCACACGAAACGGTTCCACAGCTGGCGATTCTCGACGTCGCGTCGGCCTTCATCACGCACGCCGGGATGGGCGGCTGCACGGAATCCCTCTGGTATGGCGTCCCGACGGTCGCCATCCCGCAGGCCGTCGACCAGTTCGGCAACGCCGCGCAACTGGAGGCGTTGGGGGTCGGCAAGCACCTGCCCGCGGACCAAGTGACGGCCAAGTCCCTCCGCGAAGCCGTTGACGAGGTCAGCAGCTCGCCGGACGTCGCCGCGCGGTTGGCCGAACTGCGCGCGGAAATCCGGGCCAACGGCGGGATCACCGCGGCTACGGACGCGGTGGAGAGGTTCTTGAAGTAAGCACGCACGACCTGCCCGGGCTTGACAGCACCAAGCCCGGGCAGATCGGCTATCCGGCCCGAATCTCGTTGAGGTAGTTGTAAATCGTGTACCGGGTCACCTCGAGCTGCCCGGCCAGATGGTCCACCGCGTCCTTGATCAGGAAGTACCCGGCCTCGTCCAATTCCCGGACCACCGCCGATTTGTGCCGTTTCTTCATCAGCTCCACCGGGATCCCGGACTTCCCGATCGCCCGCCCGACGAGGAATCGCTGCAGGCTGTCGACGTCCGGCAGGAACGTCTCCTCCCGCCGTTCCTCCGACGTCTGCGCCGCCGCGGGCAGTTCGCTGTTCACGCACAGGCAACCGATCGCCGTGCCCTCGGCGTCCCGCAAGAACAACGTGGACGACCGGATCTCGCGCCCGTCCGGACTGTGCGTGCGGTAGTTGGTCAGGTCCTGCGTCGTACCGCGACGGACGAGCCCGAGCAGCAGATCCGTCATCGGCCCGCCGACCGAGCGGCCGGTGAGCCCGCCCGCGATCGCGACGATCGAATCCGGCAGCCGCGACAGGTCGTGCAGCAGCACCTCGTTGCCCGGCCCGAGCATCGCCGCCAGCCCGTCCACCGCCGGGATCAACGCGGTCAGCAGCTCATGCGTCGCCGTGCCCGAAGCCGACGCGACCGGCACGACCCGGCGAGGCCGGATCAGCGTTTTCAGCGCGTCCCGCACCAGATCGGCGGCCGCCGGCGGAGTCGACGCGTGCGGCGAAAACCGGACGTGTTCCGGACGGACCGTCGCCGCGATCCCCGCCGCCGTCAACGCCGCTCCGACCTGCTCCGCGGGCTTATCCGGCAACGAGAACGCGAGGATCCCGGCCCGCCGTTCAGTCGCTGACACGATCTCCGCGCCGAACGAGCGCAGCACGTCCTCCAGCTCGCCGACGCGTTCGTCGATCCGGCTGGCGATCGCCGCGACGCCGGTTTCCTCCACCAGTTCTAACGCCGCCGCGAACGCGCCGGACGTGACCGGGCTGAGGTTCGAGATCGACCAGCTCGCCGCGGTCGGGTCGGCCGGGTGGATCTCGTTGTCGAACAGGCCGGGGTCGCGCGCGCCGGTCCAGCCGGACAGGATCGGGTCCATCCGCGCCAGCGCCCGGTCGGACAGCACCGCGAACCCGGTTCCCCAGCCCGCCCGCAGCCATTTCTGCCCGCCGACCACGAGCACGTCGGCGACCTCCCACGGCGCGTCGACGACCCCGAAGCCCTGGATCCCGTCGACCACCAGCAGCCGATCGCCCACGACCTCGCGCAACGCGGCGAGATCGGCCCGGTAGCCAGTGCGGAAGTCGACGGCGCTCACCGAAACGACGGCGGTTTCCGGCGTGAGCGCTTCCGCGAGACGGTCGGCGGTGACATAACCGCCTTCCAGCCGCCGCATCCGCACCCTTCCGGCCTGCTCGGCGCGTGCCCACGGATAGGTGTTGGCCGGGAACTCCGCGGCCGACACGAGTACTTCGCCGTGGCTGTTGAACGCTGCCTGGAACAGGCCGAGGCTGGTGTGCGGGAGCAGCACGGTGTGGTCGGTGTCGCTGCCGCAGAGCCGCGCGGCCGCGGCTTTCGCCCGGATCTCCTGCCGCATCAGCTCGTCCACAGTGGACGGACCGGCCTTGGTCGTCGCTTCCAGCAGCCGCGCGGTGGTGTCGAGCACGGCGTGCGACGGCGGTCCGAACCGCGCGAAGTCCAGGTAGCCGGCGGGCTCGTCGAACTGGAGCAGGTATCGAGGCGGGATCCGGGTCACGAGAGGACCCGCGCGAGGAACTGCCGCGTCCGCTCGTGTTCCGGTGCCTTCAGCACGCGCTCCGGCGGCCCGGTTTCGACCACCGCGCCGTCGGCGAGGAAGACGACCTCGTCGGCGGCCTCCGCGGCGAAGGCCATCTCGTGCGTCACGACCACCATCGTCATCCCCTCCCGAGCCAACGTACCCATCACCGCGAGCACCTCCCCGACCAACTCCGGGTCCAGGGCGGACGTCGGCTCGTCGAACAACATGAGCTTCGGCTTCATCGCCAGCGACCGCGCGATCGCGACGCGCTGTTGCTGCCCGCCGGACAGTTGCCCTGGGTAAGCGCCCGCTCGGTCCGCGAGCCCGACCCGGTCGAGCAGGTCCAGCGCCTCTTTCCGCGCCCGCGCCGGATCGGCGCCAAGCACCCGCACCGGTCCCTCGACCACGTTCTCCAGCGCCGTCCGGTGCCCGAACAGGTTGAACCGCTGGAAGACCATCCCGATGTCCCGGCGCTGCCGTGCGACGTCCTTCTCCCGCAGTTCGTACAGCTTGCCGCCGCGCAGTTTGAACCCGATCGGCTCGCCGTCCACCCAGACCTGTCCGCCGTCGATCGTCTCGAGATGGTTGAGGCAGCGCAGGAACGTGCTCTTCCCCGCGCCGGAAGGCCCGAGCAAGCACACCACTTGTCCTTTGCGGACCTCCAGGTCGATGCCCTTGAGCACCTCGGTGTGCCCGTAGTTCTTGCGGACCCCGACAGCTTTCAGCAGCGGTTCAGACACGCGCACCCCTCACCAACGGCATCCCCTTGAGCGCCTTCCCGGCCCGCGCCACCGGACTCCGGTCAGCCGCCCCGAACGATCGTTCAAGGTAGTGCTGGCCGATGCCGGCCACCGTCACCACGACCATGTACCAGATCGCCGCCGCGATCAGCGTCTCCATCACCAGCAGGTTGTTGGACGAGATGTTGTTGGCCGCGTGGATCAGCTCGGTCACGCCGATCACCGACGCCATCGACGTGCCCTTGAGCATGTTGATGAAGTCGTTGCCGGTCGGCGGGATGATCACCCGCATGGCCTGCGGCAGCACGACCCGGCGCAGCGTCGCGCCCGGCGTCATGCCGATCGATTTCGCCGCCTCGGTCTGCCCGGTGTCCACGCTGGTCAGCCCCGCGCGGACGATCTCCGCCATGTACGCGCTCTCGTTCAGCGCCAGTCCGAGCAGCGCCGCGGTGAACGCGCTGATCAGCACGTTCGTCGGCTCGTGGACGAGATAGCCGCCGAAGGGCAGCGGGATCGAGACGGTCGGGAAGATCAGCGCCAGGTTGTACCAGATCAGGATCTGCAACAGCACCGGAAGCCCGCGGAACAGCCAGATGTAGGCCGCCGCGAACCACTTCGCGACCGGGTTGGCGCTGAGCCGCAGCAACGCGATCAGGATGCCGAGCACGATCGCGATCGCCTGCGCGATCACCGCCAGCACGACGGTGTTGAGCAGCCCGAGCGCCATCACGCGGTAGAAGACGAAGTCGGGTACCGAACCCCACTCGATCTGCGCCTGCGCGAGCGCGAAACCCAGCAGCACCAGCAGCGCGACGATCACCGCCGCGCTGACCCAGCGCCCCCAATGCCGCAGCCGGACGATCGGCAGCGGTTCAGCTTCCGCCATTGACGGCCGCCTCCTTGATCGCGCCCTGCTCGACGCCCCAGGACTGCAGGATCTTGCCGTACGTCCCGTCGGCGACGAGCGACTGCAACGCCTGCTTGACCGCGTCGCGCAGCTTGGTGTTGCTCTTGGCGAACCCCATCCCGTACGGCCCGCCCTCGATCGGCTGGCCAGGTACGACCTCGAAGAACTTGCCGTCGCCCGCGGTGCGCGAGATGTAGACCGCGCTCGGCAGGTCGTTGAGAATCGCCGCGACGCGACCGGTGCGCAGCTGATTCTGGTTCTGGTTGTCGCTGTCGGTCGCGGTCACCGTGATGGCCGGCTTGCCCGCCTGCGTGCACTTCGCGCTCTGCGCGGTGGCGAACTTCTGGTGACTGGTGCCCTGTACGACTGCCACGTTCTTGCCGCACAACGTGTCCGGCCCGGTGATGCCGTCGGGGTTGCCCTTGCGGATCATGATCGTGATGCCGGACGAGAAGTAGTCCACGAAGTCGATCTGCCGCTGGCGTTCCTTGGTGTCGTTCATCGCCGCCATGGTGAGATCGACACGGCCGGACTGCAGGCTCGTGATCAGCGAACCGAACGCGAGATCCTGGTACGCGACGGTCACCCCGAGCTTCGCCCCGACCGCCTTCGCCAGATCGACTTCGTAGCCGATCGGCGTCTTGCCGTCCGCCGCGTAGAAATTGTTCGGTGCCGACTGGATATTGGACGCCAGCCGCAACGTCTTAGCCTGCGCCACAGCCGGCGGCAACGCTCCGGCGAGCTGCGGGTCAGCCTTGATCGCGCCAAGTAGAGCGGTGTTGTCCGGAATAGCGCTCTGCTTCTGCTGTTGCCCGCCGCCGGCCCCGTCAGGACCTCCTCCACAGGCGGCAGTGAACGCGAGCAGGCCGCCCAGCAGAGCGGCCTGCCAGGCACGGGAACGAAGCGACGACATGCGGAACCTCCAGGACGTCGTTGGTTCCGCAGGACGCTACAACTGGTTGTTAAAGAGGTCAACAAGCAGTTGAAATTCTGTCTCGTCTAGCGTGCGGACATGACACTCGACGAGGGCTTCCGCCAGTTCTGGACCGAACGGCGGCTCGCGTCGCTCACGACGGTGCGCCCGAACGGAACGCCGCACGTAGTGGCGGTGGGCGTGACGGTCGACTTCGAACAAGGCCTCGCCCGCGTGATCGCCTCCGGGACGTCGTACAAAGCCCGCCTCATCCGCGCCGCGGGCGACACCGGACTGGCCGCCGCGGTGTGCCAGTTCGAGGGCCGAACCTGGTCCACATTGGAAGGCCGAATCCGCCTCCTCGACGATGCTGCCTCGGTCCGCGACGCCGAGGAGCGCTACGCCCAGCGATACCGGCAGCCGCGCGAGAACCCGCAGCGAGTCGTCTTGCAACTCACCATCGGACGGGTGCTGGGCAACGCCTGACGCTCCGCCTCCCCTGGCTGACCGCCCTGCCGGATCGCTCTGGCCTACTGCCCTGGGCAGTCGTCCTGATCAGTCGTCCTGGGCAGTCGCCCTGCCTGATCGCTCCGGTCAACCGCCCTGGCCAACCGCCTTGATCAGTCGCCCTGTCAGATCACCCTGGTCGGCCGCCCTGGCCAATCGCCCCTGGCCAACCACCTTGATCAGTCACCCCGGCCAATCGCCCTGCGAGATCGCCCCGGTCAACTGCCCCGGTCAACTGCCCTGGTCGATCGCCCTGAGCGGTCGCCCTGCCCGTTCTCCCAGACAACCGCCCCGGCCGACCGCCCTAAATCACTAGCCCCGGTCAGTCATCCCACGAGCCGTCCCCGGCCAGCCACCTGGTCGCCAGCCGTGGTCAGCCGTCGCCACCAACCGTCTCGATCAGCCGTCCCGACCGACCGCCCTGGTCGCCAGCCGTGGTCGGTCCGCCCACCAGCGGTCTTGACCAACCATCCGGTCAGTTGCCCCACCAACAACCCCTGTCAACCGCCCCGGCCGACTGTCCCAGGCGGCTGCCCCAGGCGGCTGTCCCGCGCGGCTGGCCTACCGGTTCTCAACAGTCCCGGTCCACTCCCCCGGTCAAACGAACTGCGCCAGCAACCCTTCCGCGCTACGCACCACAACCTGCGCCGCAGCCCGCTCCGCCAGCGCCCGGTCCGGCCGCTCGGCCTCATGCCGCCACCGCATCACCGCGTCAAGACCGGCTTCATACATCTCGCGCGGATCCGTACCCGCCGCGATCCCCAACCGCTCCTCCGGCTCCGTCCCCTCCGCACCCAGCAACCGCACAGCTTCTTCCGCCGACTCCCCCGCCAGCGCGGTACGCCCGCCGCGAATGTCCGCGATCAGCCGCAACTCGCGAAAGTCATGCGCACCAGCCGAAAACCGCTCAACCCGCGCCGCAAGCCGATCGCTGTGCGGCCGAGGCTCCGCGTTCAACACGGTCTCCAGCCGAATCAACGCCGTCCGCGCACGCAACGCGTCCGCACGCGCGGCGAAACACCCCGCAATAGTGTCGCGAAGCTCGCCAAGACCACTACGCCGCACCAGTTCCGTCGACAGCTTCACCCGGTCGTCACAGCCCGTCCGGATCAACGTCAGCGCAAGCTTCACCCCGAACAGCCCGAAACGCACCACCAACGACCGTCGCGTCTCGACGGACACCGGTCCTGGAAACGCCGGATCAGTAAACGAATCCACCGACAGCAGGTACCGCTCCAGCTCCTCACGCGGCACAGCAGCGAAGGCCGCGAGAAGCTCAAACTCGTCATCAGTGAACGCGCGCGCCCCGTACGCAAGCTGCGCCGCCACCGCGATCACGCCTTGGAATCCGCTGCACAGCGGATCTTCGCGCCACGCGCGCCGCGCAATCTGCTTCGCGGTAAGCAGTGCGTCAATCCGCCCCGCGCCCGTCTCGTCCGCGCGCGCAAGCACAAGGATCGTGTCGACGGCCGTCTGCCGCGCGAACGCTGAAGGTGCCGTCGGACGCAACGTCGCCAACTGCTCGGGCTCAAGATGGCGCAGCAGCTGTACGGACGCGTCAGTAAGCGTCGACGGATGCGGCGCATCGAGAAATTCCAGATCCCGCAACGCCCGCGTCGGCCAATCGCCCAACGCCGCAGCCAACGTGGACTTCCCCGTCCCCGCCGTTCCGCCGATGCTCACCCGAAGCGGCTCATCGAGATGATCAAGCGCCTCCCCCAGCAACGCCGAAGCCCGCGGACTGTCGCGGTAGTACGCACAAGCATCCGCCAGAAGCGCCCGAACGTCCTCGACCACGCGCGACACCACTCCTCACTCGACTCACGCCACCCGAAACAGTCCCGCACATCCTCGACTACCCGGCAGCGCCCCGCTCACCGACCGCCGAATCCGGCCACCACCAATCCGGCCGACAACTCCCGAAACACCCTCAACCGCCAAGAACGCCACATTCCCCGCGGCCGAACCACCACGCAGCCGCATCCCCGACTCGACTCTCGCGATCGAAGCCGTTCGGCCCCGCAGCAAACGCCTCAGCACACCGAATACCAACTCACTCCCACGATGCGGAAAGCCGCTCAGCAACCCCCGCCCCAGCGCTCGGCAGCCGCACATCATTCGCCCAGCACTGAATCCCGCCGAAGGCTCAGCTCGACCAATCCCGGAGAAACCACCAGCATGACCAAAACACGCCGCGTCCAGCCCTCCCAGGCCGAGGTCACGCAGGCAGCTCCTCGGGGCCTGTTCGGCGCGCGAGCCCCAGCGCGCCGCTAGTACCGCCAAGCACGCCGTGCCCAACCATCCCCGAGAAGTCGCGCAGGCACTCCTCGACACCTGATCAGCCAGCATCTCGCTCGCCAACTCGCGAACCGCCAGCGCTACCGGAACTCAGTCAGCCGAGGTCAAGCGGGCAACTCTTCCGATGCCCGAGTGGTCAGCATCCCCAAGCCCCGCCAGCACTACCCGAACACACCGCGCTCAGTCAGCCCAGGTCACGCAGGCAGTTCCTTAGGCACCCGATTAGCCAGCATCCCCAACTCCCCAGCCCGCTTGTGCAACCCCGCGAGCCGGTCGATCTCCCGCCGCAGCGACGCGCTGCGGCGCTCCCGCTCAGCCGACCCGGCGATGATCATCTCGCGTTCCCGCGTCAGCTCGTCGGCAAGACTGTCCGCGAGTTCGGTGAAGTGGTCCCGCAACCGTCGCTGCACATGGCGGATCGCGTCGCGGCATTCCTTGCTGAACCGCAGGAACACGTCATCGACATGCCGTTGCGCGGTCATCTTGGCCACCGCCTGCCGACGTTGCAGCCGCATGCCGCCCTCGTCGCTGATCGTCTTCGCCGCGAACGCGACGCCCGCGCCGATCGACACCGGGTTGATCAACGGCAACCCCGCCAACCCGGTCACCAGGCCGAACATCAGCACGCCGCCGTACGAACCGCGCAAGCCGGTGAACGCCTTCTGCCCGATCTTGAACCGCTCGATCCGCGGCTGCCGGACCTCGGCGATCCGGTCGGCGCCGGAGTCGTTCAAAGCCAGTTCCGGCAGGTCGTACTGCGCGCCGAAGCTCACCGCCACCGCCTGGGCGATCCACTCCGCGCGTTCGGCCGCGAACGTATAGGTCGTCTCGACCGCTTCCGCGAGCGTGCTGTCGAGCCACGGCCCGAACTCGTCCCACACCTTCACCGGGTCCCCGCGGTCGAAGGTCTCGTCGATCGTCTCGACGATCTTCCGGGTGCGTTCGCGCAGGTCGTACTCCGCGTCGGACTGCAGGTCGGCGATCTCGTCCGACAGCAGGTTCTGCCAGCGGCTGTTGCGCCGGCGCAGCTCGTCGGCGCGACGTTGGGAGCGTTGCAGCAGCGTCGTCTGGTCGACGCCTGCTTCCTGCCCCGCCGCTTCGGCCCGCGCGCGCAATGTCTCGACCAGTTCCGCTGCCGCCGCGCGCACGCTCACCGCGGCAAGCAACGCGGCCGTGCTCTCAGCCGGCCGCGAAACCTGCGTCGCGATCCAGGAAAGCAGCTCCGGAAATCCGGACCGCACGTTGAGATCTTGATCGCCGCCCTTGGCCGCGGCGAAACGAACCGTCGCGGACACCGGCAGCACCGGCGAGTCGATCCCCGCCGAGGACAACGCGGTCCGGTTCTGTTCGGCGACCGTGCGCCATCCGGCGCTGACATCGATCTTGGTCAGCGCGATGACCACGTGCGGACACCACGTCCGGATGTGATGCGCCAACGCCAGCTCGGCCTGATCCAGCGGAGCGGCAGCGTCGGAAACGAGGATGACCGCGTCGGCGTCCGCGAGAACGTCGAGAGCGGCAGCCGTGCGAGGCGACCTCGGGTCGCCGATCGCCGGGGTGTCGATGAGCACGAGTCCCGCGGACAGCAAATCGCGCGGGACCCCGACCTCGACCCGCCGCAGCGACCCGGCCGGCCGCGCACCGACCTCGCCGGTCAGCTTCTCGATCTCGACCGGGATGCGTTCGTCAGCGCGTCCGACAAGCGTCGCGCCGGGTTCGGCCGCGTACCCGACTTCGATCGGGACCGCGGGCGTCGCCGCGTCGCCGACCGGGCAGACCGGCGCGTTCAGCACCGCGTTGACCAGGTAGCCCTTGCCTTGTTTGGGGAAGCCGAGCACCGCGACGCGCGTGCCTCCCGGCGGCCGGTCCTGACGCCGTCGAAGGCGCTGGGCCAGGTCTTCGCGGCCGTGCTTCCGGCAGGCGTCCGAGGTCTCGGCGAGCACTTCGAGCCAAGCTGGAGCCGTCACGGCGAACCAGTGTCCCCTGTGTACGGGGAGTATCCGAACCGGGTGGTGGCTCCGCGGTCGCACCCAGACCGCGGAGCCACTCCCGAATTACCCTTGCTCAGAGGGAAATGTGCAGCTCGCCGCCGCCGTGCGAGGTCTCCGCACCGGCGTGCAGGTCAAGGCCGAGGCCCTGGTGCCCGAGGTCGGAGACCGTCGAGACGGTGTCGTGCACCATGCCGACGCCAGCGTCGGTCCCGGTGTGCGTCTCGGTCGCGGCGTCGGAACGCTCGGCGTCGCCGTGCGAGATGAGCGAGTGCGCCTGCTGGGTCACACCGTTCACAGCGTGGTTCAGGCCATCGGCGCTGAGCGTGTTGCTCAGGCTGCCGACGTTATCGGTGACAGTCCCGACCGCGTCGCTGACGTGCCCGGCAACCCCGCCGCCAGCCTCGGTCGCGTGGTCGGCGATCTGCGCGCCGGAGTTCGCGACCGGCAGGTCGCTGACGTTGACCGGCGAAGCCGCGGCAAGCTCGCCGCCGACGTGCTGCACCTGCGAGACGGCACCGTCGGCCGCGGCGGCCGCCTGCCCGCTCGCCTGCGCGACGGCGCTGGAGTCCAGCCCGCTGGCCAGGTCGTTGCCCAGGGCGAGTGCACTGGTCGGGTTCTGCACCAGCGCGGTGACCGACGCGGCAGCGTTCTGCACGTCGCCGAGACCCGGCACCGCGGGCAGGGCCGGAGCGGCCGGGATGCCCGGCACAGCCGGAACCGACGGCAGCTCGCCAGCCACCGGCAGCGCCGGAACAGCGCTGGCGACGTCGCCGACACCAGGCAGCGCGCCGACGCCCGGAAGAGCACCGGCACCCGGCAGTTCACCGAGACCAGGCAGCTGGCCAACACCCGGGACCTCGCCCAGACCCGGCACCGCGGGCAGGTCGCCAAGGCCCGGCAGCTCACCGGCCGCGGGCAGCGCCGAAGCACCGCCAGCCACGTCGCTGACGACGGGCAGTTCGCCGAGACCAGGCAGGTCGCCGACGGCCGGCAGCGCACCCGCGCCCGGCAGCTCGCCGAGACCGGGCAGCTCACCCACACCCGGCACCGCCGGCAGCTCGCCGAGACCCGGCAGCTCAGGCGCACCCGCGGACGCCGCCGCGCCGCCGAGCGAAGCGGTGAGCGCCTGCAGCTGCTCGATCGCGCCCTGCGGGCCCTCGCCGAGCGCAGTGGTCAGGTCGCCCGCCTGGGGCAGGTGGCCGAGAGAGGCCAGGTGGTCCACCGGGACGTAGTCGAGCACCAGCGGCGCGACCTCGTTCACGTCGGCGGCGCTGATGTCGCCCAGCCCGGCAGCGGCCAGCGCGGCCTGCGGGTCCTGGCCGAAAGCGGCGAGCGCGGACGGGTCCTGGAGCAAGGTGAGCGTGAAGTCGTGCAGAGTCTGCACCGAATCCATTGGGGGATCTCCACTTGTCGTGATTACGGGGAATGCCCGGCCCTCCCCGGCCGGGCGTGGCGCCCAAGGTAGGGACGGGGCACCCCCGCTCACATCGGGGTTTACACCCAGTCGCGCCTCGCTCAGCCGTTAGGGGGTCGATATGAGATCGTTAGGGAGTTAGGGGATCGGACACGCGGAACCCGGTTGGGTTAAATCCCACCCCACTCTTGCTCGTCTGACCCGAACGGGTGAGGATGCGTATCCGTTCAGTGAGTTACGCCCCTTGGCCGAACCCTGACTGCGACGAAGGGAGGAAGCGGCGGTGCCCTATGTGCTCGGCATCGACCTCGGCGCTGCCCGGACCCACGCCGCGCTCCGCCGCAGGCAAGGTGACCGGTGGGACGATCCCGAGCCGTTGTGGCTGGGCGAGACCTCCCCGGCGACCGCGACCGCACTCTTCCTCGACGACGAGGGTTACCTGCTCACCGGCGACGCGGCCACGCAAGCCGGTGCCGCCGTGCCGTCCCGGCTGATCACCGGCTTCCACCGCCGCGTCGGCGACGACGTGCCGGTATTCATCGGCAGCGAACCCTTCACCCCGGAATCCCTGACGACAGTCTTCGTCGAAGGCATCGCCGACGTAGCGGCCGGCCAGACCGGCGGGCCGCCGCGCCAGCTCGTCGTCACCCACCCCGGTGACTGGGGCGGTTACCGACGCGACCTTCTGCGCCAGTCGCTTACGGAGTCCGGTTTCAACGCGGTCACCCTCGTTCCCAGTGCGATCGCCGCGCTCTACGCCCACCTCCCGGAGCCCGGCGCGGGCGACCGGACGGCCGCGGTGTGCGAGTTCGGCGCGGACGGCGTCACCGTTACTTTGGCGACCGCTTCGGGAGCCAGCGGATGGATCGCCCGGACCAGCACCGAAGGCGTCGCCCCGGGTTCCGCGATCACGACCGCGTTCGGTCTCGCGCAGGCGGCCAACGTCACCCCAGAGTCGCTGGCCGGCATCGTGTTCTGCGGCGAGCCCGGTCAGGGCGCCCGCCCTGGACGCCTGCCCTGCCCGTTTTTCACCGGCCCTCAGCCTGCGGATACGGCCGCCATCGGCGCCGGGATCCTCGCCAGCCAACGGACGAGGCCCCTCGCGCGACGGGAGGCCCCCGCCCCCGAAACCACCTTGCTGCCGCGAGTAGACCGAGAACCCGAACTTCCCGAGAGACCCGAGCGGCCGCCGGTGGAAATCGCTCCGTTCACGCTGCCGGAGCCCGAGGGCGCTGCCAAACTGATGCGTCGCTGGCGACCACTCGCCGCCGCCGCGGCGGTGCTGGCGATCAGCTCCTCGATCCTGATCGCGGTCCTCACGTCACACGAAGCGACCGCGGACAAGGAACCCGCTTCTCCCCGTCCCCCTGTCCTGAGTTCGTGCGCCCACCCAGCCACAACTCCCTCCGGTGAAGGTCACTGTTGAACGCACTGCTGGCGAAAACCGGCAACGACGCCGTCCACCCCGCAGCCCGCCGCCTCCTTGAACAACTCGCCGACACCCCCGCGGCCCCAGTCCGGCTCGTGGTCGTGGCCCCGGGCGGTTACGGCAAGACTGCCTTGCTGGGTGCCCTCGACCGCAGCTACCGCGAGGCAGGCGTCGAGGCCACCGTCGTCGACGACGCCGACCAGCTCGACGACGAAGACCTGACCAGGCTCACCATGCTCGCCACCGCCAAAGAAGGACCGCTCGTGGTGGCACACCGCCCGAACCCTCGCGCACAAGCACTGCGGGCGCTCGGCGAAACGCTGATGCTGCCGCCGCTGACCGTCGACGAAGTCGGCAAGCTCGCGAAACAACTCACCGGCCGCAGTGCGGACGCCTCCGCACTGCACGCAAGCACCGGCGGCGTCCCCCGCCTCGTCGAACGCGTTGTAACCGCCCGTCTCGCCGACTTCCGCGCCGAACTCGCCGCGCTAGACGACGACGTTCTCCGCTACCTCATCGCCGCCGAAGCCGGCGCGGCCCGCAACCTCGACCTGCTCTGTTCCTTGCTGGAGCGCACACCAGACGAATTGCCCGAAGTCGTCGACGGAGCCCGCGCTACCGGTCTCCTCGACGCTGAAGACACTCTCCTGCCTGCCGCCGCCGAAGCAGTACGCGCTTACGGACCGACAGCCCGACGCCTAGCGGTGTTGCAACAACTCGTGGAAGCACAGCTGACTCGCGGCCTACCCGTACTTGACCTCGCGACCTCGCTCCTCGACGCCGGCAGCTCCGGTGCCTCCGCAGCAGCCGCGTTCGCAACCGCAGCAAGCGAAGCACTCCCCACGGACCCGAAGCACGCCGCACGCCTCTTCGAAGCCGCAGCCGAAGCCGGTGCCCGTGACGCCGCGACTACCACTGGCTGGGCCCGCGCCGCCGCGCTGTCCGGTGACCTGGACACCGCCCTCCGCCTAGGCGACGGCATGTTGTCCGGCGAAGACCCCGAAGCGCGGGCAGCCGGTGCCGAGATCGCCGCGACGGTCCTGGCCCACCGCGGCGAACTGGCCCGTACCGCAGAGCTGTACCGCTGGGCTGCAGCCACGGACAACTGGTCGCGTCAACACGCGGCCACCCAAGCACCCGACGCCGGTAGCAACGGCGCAAACTTCACCCCACCAGGCAACGAAAACTCCAACACCACAACAACGGGCCGGCAACCCGCAAACCCCACGCCAGCCAGCTCGACGCACTTTCAAGCCTCCACGGTCCCCAGCGCGAACGCTGCCGGAGCCGCCATCGATCCCGCTTCCGCGGCACCGAGCACTTACCTTTCCAACGGGAATGCCCCTCTCCCGACGTCGCCCCAACAAAGTGGCGAGAGCTATCGCTGGGTGGGCCCTGGCGCGGTCGATGCGTTCGCCACGATCGCCCTCGTCGGAACCGGTCAGACCACCGACGGCCAAGCTGTCGCCACCGTCCCGATGCCGGGCGTCGCGCCGACGTTGTTCACCGGTGCCGCAGCGCGAACAGCGAACGGGATCGTGGAATCGGTGTTCGGTTGCGGGACAGAGGCATTGCCGACACTCGTAGGTGCCGCAGCAATGCTCGAACCGGCGGTCGGCGGCGCGCCACTTCCGGACAGTCCGGCCGCGCTCGCCGCACTCGCCGGTCTGCATGCTGGTGAACTGGCGCTCGCAGAATCGGTGCTGGAACGAGCACTCGCCAGCAGCGTCGGCGGCGACCTGCTTGCCACCCGGCATCGGCTGCTGCTTGGTTGGGTCGCCATGACCGGCGGCCATCTCGCCGCTGCGACTGAACACCGAGACGCTGTTGCTGGCACCAAACTTGAGGCCCGCGACGAACTGTTCTTCGCAACCCTGGAACTCGGCCTCGCCCGGCGAGCGAGCGATCTGGTCGGGTTGCAACAGTCGTGGGAGCGGGCGTATCAGGCGTCCATGCGTCAGCAAGTGGACTTGTTCACGCTGCTGCCGTTGGGCGAATTGGCAATCGCAGCAGCTCGAACCGGTGCGCACGCCAAGCTGTCCCGACGGCTAGAGCGCGCTCACGCCATGCTGGACCGTCTCGGCAATCCTCCTTTGTGGACGGTCTCGCTGTGCTGGCACGAACTGCACGCCGCGATCACCACGGAAGACCGCGCCACTGCCGAACGCCAACTGGCAGCGCTGAATCGCTTCGCGGAGTGCGGCCGCTACCCAGCCGCGCTCGCCCGCGCCGCCGGGTGCTGGCTTTCCGTGCTCAGCGGCACGTTCGATCCGGGAGAAATCTCCGCAGCAGCCGCGGAACTTCACGAGCTGGACTTGTGCTGGGACGCTGCCCGCTTGGCCGGCCAAGCCGCGATCCGCACCTCGGACCGCAAGGCGATGGTCCAGCTCCTCGAAGCAGCTCGGCAGTTCCAAGGCACGACCGGACGTCTTGAATCCTCCACCCCGGCACCGGGCGCTGCGACAGGCTTGAGCGCGCTGAGCGAACGAGAACTGGAGGTCGCCCGCCTGGTAGTCGACGGCCTGACCTACAAACAAGCTGGCAGCAAACTCTTCATCTCCGGCAAGACTGTCGAACACCACATGGCCCGCATCCGAGGCAAACTCGGTGCCGCAGACCGTCGCGAACTGCTCGCGACCCTGCGCGAACTGCTCGCCAAGCCGACCGTGCATTGACTCGTGGCCGGACTCAGTCTCGGCTGGGGCCGAAACGCTCGGTCCGGATCAACTGCGGCGAATGACCCAGGGCAAGCATGATGTCCGCAGCAGTTTCGACGAACCCGGTCGGCCCGCAAATGTACGTGGTGGCATCGAATTCAGCCGGCCATGCGGCGGTGTTCAACGTCGCGACGTCGATGCGCCGCGGAATGCCGGACTGGCCTTCCGGAAGCTCTCGCGTGTAGACGTAAGTGATGTCCAAGCCTGCGTATGGTCGGCGAAGTTCCTCGGCGTAGTACAGCTCCGCCGGGGCGCGCAGCGAATAGACCAGTCGGAACAGTGCCTTGCTGCCGGCTTCGCGACGAGCCCGGATCATCGACATCAGCGGGACAATGCCTGCGCCACCGGCGACAAGCAGCACCGGTGCCGCATCGGTGGGACGCCATACGAACCAGCCCCCGATCGGGCCACGGATCTCGACCGGGTCTCCGATCGCGTATGGGCCGGTGAGGTGCTCGGACACTTCGCCGTCGGCTATCCGCTGCACTGTCAGTTCGATTCGGTCTCCGTTCGCCGGTGCGGCGAGCGAGTAGCTGCGTTGCGCGGTGTAACCGTCAGCTGCGGTGAGACGAACGTCGACGTGCTGTCCCGCTAGATGGCCCGGCCAGCCCGGGATGTCGAAGACCAGGGTGCGCGCGGTCGGTGTCTCCTGCCGGATCTCCGCGAGCCGGGCGACGCGCCACGCTAGTCGCCCTGATACCGCTGTTCCCGCCATGGATCTCCGTAGTCGTGGTAGCCAGCTGTTTCCCAGAAGCCCGGATCGTCCTTCGTAGCGAGTCGCAGCTCGCGTACCCATTTCGCGGACTTCCAGAAATAGAGGTGCGGCACCAGCAGCCGGGCGGGGCCGCCGTGTTCCGGGGTGAGCGGCTTGCCGCCGTACTCGTAGGCGATCCATGCCTGCCCGCTGAGGAGGTCCGCGAGCGGAAGGTTTGTGGTGTAGCCGCCGTAGGAATGCGCCATGACGTAATCAGCGGCCGTATCGAGGTCCCCAACGAGCGCGTCGACCGGGACGCCACGCCAGCGAGTGTCCAGTTTGGACCATTGAGTGACGCAGTGGATGTCGACGGTGATCTTCTCGCTTGGCAACGCCATCAGTTCCGGCCACGACCACGAGCGGCGTTCGCCGCTTTCGGTTACCACCGCGAACTCCCACCGCTCGGTACTCACCCGAGGGGTGGGCCCGGCCGAGAGAACCGGGAAGTCTTCGGCGAGATACTGCCCAGGCGGCAGTCGCGGGTCGCCGCCACGGGCGCGTCCGGTGAAGCCTGGGGTGACGACTCCCATCGCGCTCCCTTCCAGACATACCCGACAGTTCGGCCCTCTGAACGCGAGACTACCCGCGGACCTTCAACCCGAGCGACGTGACAAGAACCGCTGCCTGCTCCGGGGACACGATCGCGCCAGTCAGCGACGCACGAGTCAGGTCAAGCGACGATAGATCGCTCCCTCGCAGCTCAGCACGCGTGACGTCGATGTCCTGCAGTTCCGCCCCAGACAGATCCACGTCGGTGAACACGGCACCCGAGCATTTCGCCTTGGCGAGGTCCGCTTCGCGCATCCGGACACCCTGGAACGTGACTCCACGCAGGTCGGCACCGTTCAATCCGACGAAAGACCAGTCACCGCCCGTTACGCGCAACGGTCGCAGGTCGCAGTCCTGGAATCGGCTGCCGACCAGCTTGCATCCGGTGAACTCGGCGTCGAAGAGATTGCATCCCTTGAACACGCATCCGGTGAACGCCGAGTCGGTGTGCCGCGAAGCGTTGAACTGGACGTTCCCGAACACACAGTCCAGGAAGGTGACACCGCGCGTGACGGCCTCGGTGAGATCGACCTGGTGGAACTCACAGCGCACGAACCGCCGCGTCGTGAACTCCTCCGCGTACCAGTCTTCCCGCCGGTAGACGCGGTCTTCGACCGTCTCGATGCCGGGCGGCTCCGGGTCGTGTTCAGACATTCGCCAAGCCTAGTTCGCTCGCCTGCCGACCGGGTGCTGGACGCGACGTCAAGCGTCTCGCCCCCAGGATTCCGGCTGGTGGTGGCCAGGATGGCCAGGGCCGCTGCGCGTGCCGTGTCGACTGTTGCGTGGTCAACCCTTTCCGCTCCGTTACGCGGCTCATGCCACAGCGAGGAGCGGTCGCCACGGGACAGCCATACGATGGCCGGATGAGCGAAGGCCGATGGTTCGATGCCTGGGTGCCTTGGCCCGAACTGTCGGGCCTGGCCGCCGCGGGCCGGGCACTGCTGCCTGCGGTGCCCGCGACTCCCGCCGCGCTCGCCCGAACTTTCACCGAGCAACTGGTGGGCCGTCGCCTTACGACAACCGTGCAAGGGCACGAAGTCGGCCTGACCCTCACCGAACTCGATTACCCGGCGGACTCGCTTCGCCTGGCCACCGGCCGGGTGGGAGACGTCCGCATTGTCGCGGAAGACGTCGACTGGCCCGTTCCGAGCAGTTCGGAGGCCCCCGTTGAGCACGGCGCTGGCAGCCCTGCCGGCACTGCTGGCTCACCTCGATACGGAGCGGCCGCAGCAGCGTCGAACGCGCGTGGCGGAACGAAGGCCCCGACCACTTCGGGTGCATTCGGTGCGCCTGCTGAGAAGGGCACGCGACCTCCCGTCGACGAGCCGAGGAACACGGACGGCTCACCGGACACGGCTGGTCTTGCGTCTGGTCGCGCCGAGCACCTCGGCGACGACCGAACTGCCGCGCGCCCATCCGGCCCACGAGAGAACACGGCATCATCGGATTCTGTTCAGGCGCACCGTGATCGCCGAAGCACGGGAGCCACACCAGGTGCCGCAGCGCGGAAACCCACCTCGGCACCTGACGCATCAAACGCGGAACCGCGCGAATCCGAACAACCGAATTCTCGGCGGAACTCCGGGCGGCCGTCCACCAGCCGCGAAGCCGACTCGGCGAGTCGGCCAACTGCCGACACGCCTGTGCAGTCAGACGTCGAACGCATTCCGCTGCGCCGCGTAACCGTGCTCGCCAAGGACGTACGGCTTCGAGGATTGCCTTCCCCAGCGGTGATTCCCGGATCTGTCGAACTCGAGATAGAAGTGAGCGGGGCTGTGGTGCGGGATCGGGTTGCCGCGGCACGTCCCGATCTGATCGCGACGCCGCATCCGGAAGGGTTCCGGGTGCGCTGGCGAAAGCATCCGCGCTGGGGGCATTTGACCCTCGTCGCAGACATCGAAGACGAAGCAATAGTGCTGACCCCGGCCGCGCTCCACCTCGGACGGTGGGCGAGGCGTCCGCCGAAGCGGATCCGGCCGATCGTGCTTCCGCTCCCGGATCTGCCGAAAGGGTTGCGGCTGACCGGAATCCGTCCGGACGAAGACGAGCTCGTGCTGACGATCGCAGCCGACGAATGGCCCGGACGGCTCGCCCGGATTCCGTTGCCGGACATGCTGACCTGGCTGACGACAGCGGCAATGACACTGACACTTCCCGGATTCGGATCACGGTCCCTCCCCTGAACCGGCAGCGGCACCCACCGGGCCCCGTCTGGGCCCGAGCAATGGATGAAGCACTGCCGTGATCCAGAGTGCTCGAACATCCGTTCGTAATCATCACTCGATCGGGGATAGATCGAAAACCGTTGGCGCACAAGGGAAACGCGAAATCAGCCGGAAATCCTGTCGGTGCGGTCGGCTAACCTCGGAATCGAGCCGTCAATTCGCTCCGAGGGGATGCCACCGATGACAGTCACCGCAGAACTGCTCCGAAGAAGCCGAAGACCCCGGTCCCATGCCGGGTATCCGCAGGCAAGCACGCGTTCAGAGCGACGCTTGTTCCTCCACCGGAAGGCAGACCTCGAACCGGGTGTCGCCCGGTTCCGACGTCACTTTGATGTCGCCCGAATGCCGTTCCACGACGATCCGCCACGAGATGTCCAGCCCGAGGCCGGTGCCTTCGCCCACGCCTTTGGTGGTGAAGAACGGCTCGAAGATGCGCTGGCGCACCTCTTCCGGGATTCCCGGTCCGGTGTCGCCGATCTCGACGCGCACCTGCTTGCCGACCTGCCAGGTGCGCAGGGTCAGGGTTCCCTCGCCGCCCATGGCACCCACAGCGTTGTCGATGATGTTGGTCCACACCTGGTTCAGTTCGGCGGCGTAGGCGGGCACCCGGTCGATCGAGCAGTCGTATTCCTTGACCACGCGGATACCTTCGCCGAGCTTGCCCGACATCATCACCAGGGTCGAGTTGAGTCCCTCGTGGACGTCGATGAACTGGTGCGGTGCGCGATCCATTTGCGAGTACTGCTTCGCCGCGCCCACGAGCGTGGACACCCTGCTGGTCGAGTCTTCGATCTCGCCCATCAACATCTCGGTTTCGAGCGCGTACGCGAGCCAGCGGATCGCACCGTCGAGCAGTCCTTCGCCCACCGATTCGAGAACGTGGTCGAGGTTCTCCGGGGTGAGCCCGGCCGCGACGAAGATGCTCGCGAGGTCCCAGCCCTGGTCGATGCCGTGGTCGTCGAGCCAGTCGCCGATCTCGTCCTCACGGTCGGCCTGCTGCATCGCGGAGAGCTTGGGCGCGTCGCCGACCTGCTTGACCAAGCGTTCCTGCACGTCGAGCAGCAGCTCGAGCAGATCCGGGTCGATGTCTTTCTTCGCCAGGATCGCCAGCTTGTGCCGCATGCCCGCGACTCGCTCCCGCAGCGCGGCGGTCGCCCGTACTGCGGCCGCGGCAGGGTTGTTGAGTTCGTGCATGAGCCCGGCGGACAGCTCGCCGAGCGCGACGAGCCTGCGCCGCGACGACACCAGAGCGTCGGTGTTGCGCCAGCCGAGGTACATCCCCTCCAGCAGGTGCGCCGCCATAGGGAACCACTGCCGGAATTCGACGGCGAACTCCGCGGCGGGAAGCGTGAGGAAGGTCAGGTCGCTGACCGCATAGATCGTCGCGCCGTAGGTGGCTTCGCTGTCCTGGTACGCCAGGAATTGCGTTGCACCGCAATAGGAACCGCGTTGATCGGACCGCTTCATCTCGACCTCGGCACCGGCCACCACGCGGGTCATCCGCAGCGCGCCGTTGAGCAGGACGTAGAAGCAGGTGGCCGGATCGCCCTCGCGGATCACCACGGAGTCAGCCTTGAACTCCTCGCGCACCGCGTTCTGCTCGATCCAATCGAGCTGGGTGTCCGAGAGATGCTCGAACAAGAACAGGCCGCGCAGTTCCTCGCGCGGCAAGGCGGGCTGAGTCACTGTTCCTCCAAGTAACGGTGGACCAGGGTCACGGCCATGGCGCCCTCGCCGACGGCGGACGCAACGCGTTTCACCGACTGCGAGCGCACGTCTCCGGCCACGAACACGCCGGGCACTGACGACTCCAGGTAATGCGGATCGCGGTCCAGGGTCCATCCCGGTGGCCTACGCCCCTCTTCCACGAGGTCTGGTCCGGTACGGACGAATCCGTGGGCGTCCCGGAGGACGCCCTTCCCCAGCCACTCCGTGCGCGGAGCGGCTCCGATGAAGATGAAGAGGTGTTCGGTGTCCAGTTTCTCGGTCACGCCGTCTTTGCAGACCGTGATGGACTCGAGGTGATCGTCCCCGTGAGCTTTGACCACCGTGGTGTGCGTGCGGACGTGGACGTTCTCGATGGCGGCGATCTGCTCAATGAGGTAGTGCGACATCGACGACTCCAGCGACGCGCCGCGCACCAGCAATGTCACGTCAGTGGCGTGCTGGGCGAAGAACACCGCAGCCTGCCCCGCGGAGTTCGCGCCGCCAACGATGTACACGTGGTCGTTCGAGCACTCAGGTGCTTCCGTCGCGGCGGAGCCGTAGTAAACGCCCCGGCCGGTCAGCTCCGCGATTCCCTCGGCTTCCAGCGCGCGGTAATTGACGCCGCTGGAAAGGATCACGGAGTGCGCGGCGATCTCGGATCCGTCGCCGAAAGTCACGACACGGCTCGATCCGCGCGCTTCCAAGCCCACGACATCGCGCGCTGTGAGCACTTCGGCACCAAACTTCTGCGCCTGGCGGCGGGCTCGATCCGTGAGCTGTGCGCCGGACACACCGTCCGGGAAGCCCAGGTAGTTCTCGATCCGGGAACTGGTTCCGGCCTGGCCGCCGGTGGCCTTGCGCTCGACCAGCACGGTTCGCAAGCCCTCGGAAGCGCCGTACACCGCGGCACCGAGTCCGGCCGGACCGCCGCCGATCACCACCAGGTCGTAAAAGTCTTGCGCGGGCTGGGTGGAAAGGCCCACCGCATTGGCGATTTCGCTTCCCGACGGCTGTTTCAGCACCGTGCCGTCCGGCGTCACCACGACCGGGATGTCGGTCTCGCACGCGCCAGCGGCCTGGAGGAGACGGCCAGCTTCCTCGTCGTCGACCGAATACCACCGGTAAGGCACGGCGTTGCGAGCGAGGAAGTCACGCATCCGGAACGACGGTGCCGAGTATCGGTGCCCGATCAGCTTCGTCTCCTCCACCGGACGGTCGCCGACCGCGAGCCAGGTCTCGACGAGAGAGTCGATGACCGGGTACAGCTTCTCCTCGGGCGGGTCCCAGGGCTTGAGCAGGTAGTGGTCGACGTCGACCACGTTGATCGCCTGGATCGCGGCGTCAGTGTCGGCGTAGGCCGTCAGGAGCGCGCGCCGGGCGTTCGGGAAGAGGTCCATCGCCTTCTCCAGGAAGACGATGCCGTCCATGTGCGGCATGCGGTAGTCGGCGAGGATCGCCGCGACGGCGTCGCCGCGCAGCTTGATCTCGCGAAGGGCGTCGAGGGCGTCGGCACCCGAGTCGGCACGGATGACGCGGTAGTCCTTGCCGTAGCGGCGACGCAGGTCGCGCGCCACCGACCGCGAAACGGCGGGGTCGTCGTCGACGGTCATCAGGATCGGCTGGCTCACACGGCACAGCCTACGGTGTCCCGCCAGCACTCGTGGCGAGCAACAGAACCAGGGACCGGTGCCCGCCACGGCCGCCACCGCGGCGGGCACCGGTTGCTCAGGTGGTGGCTACGGATAGCGCACCAAGTTCGCCGGTTTCGTGGCCGCCGGGGTGGTCGCGCCGGCGTCGTTGATCACGTGAGTGATCGTTCCCTGGTGGTTGAGCGAAACCGTCACCATGTCGTGGAACCGCACTTCCGGGACGGCCGGGGCGGCGAAGGCGCGCGAACAGGCCACCGACGGGTTCGTGCTGAAGAAGCAGTAGCTGCCCAGGCCCCAAGCCTCGTGGCTGGTCACGTCCGGGGCGACCTGGTAGGCGGGGTAGCCCTCCGTCTCACCGTCCATCCAGCTGGCTTGGTCGGGGACGTCGTAGGGCATCTCGTTCTGGAAGAAGTAGGTGCGCCCGCCGTTTCCGTTCCAGACCACTTGAGTCTTCTGGAAGTGCTCGACGAACAACCCGTAGACGGTCACGTTGTCGCCGTTCACGACCAGGCCGGTGTCTGCCGTGTTGAAGCTCCAACCGACGTCGCTGTCGTCAGTTCCGTGGTCGGCTCGCCAGAGCCACAGGTGGTCGCCGATCACGTCACTGCTGTTGACGACGAGACTGGTGCGCGCTTTGCCCGCGGCAGCACCGCCGACGCGGAAGAACACGTCGTGCAGCGAGGTCGGGTTCGCCGAATGGTCTCCGTCCGCCCCGGGATCGCCGACCTGCATGAGCGTGGCCGACGAGGTCGTTCCGGCGTCGATCAGCAGGCCGGCGATCTTCACTCCGTCCACGTCGTCGACGTCTATCGCGGTGATCCCGCCGTCCGGCACCAAGGTCGCGATGCCAAGGCCGAGCACCACGGTGTCCGGGCGGGTCACGTGCAGCGGCTGATCAAGGTGGTAGACGCCTGGGGTGATCAGCAGGTGCTGGCCCGCCGTCAGGGCCGCGTTCATTTCAGTCGCGGTGGCACCCGGCTTCGCGACGAAGAACTGGTCGATCGGCAACGAAACACCTGGCGCGCTGTCGTGTTCCCAGGTGACCCCGGACGCGTTGGTCCGCAGAGCCGGTACGAACACCCGGTAATGCCCGGACTCATCGATCTCAAGGCACGGCTTTTCGCGTACGACCGGGGTCTGGTCGACCGTCGTGTAGGGCGGGTCCGGGAAGGTGCCGTCGGGTGCGCCGTCCACTCCGACGAACACCATGTTCCAAGTGGACCCGCTCCAGCTACCGAACTGCGAATCGCGCGAGATCCATTGCTGTTGCGACCCGGAACGGACCTGTCCGTCGATCTTCGTGTCCGAGATCCAGCCGCCGCTCGACCAGCCGCCGCCGTGGTCGAGGCGGAGGTCGCCGCGGACGTGCATCCGCCGGTACGGGCTCGCCTGCGAGACGGCCCATTGATCCGCGCCCCCGACGGGGTTCACTGACAGGTTTTCCGCGCCGCGCCAGAAGTTCTGGGTCGCGTTGTTCGGGGGGAACCAGTCCGCCTCCACGTGCACCGCACCGTTGATCGTCACGGCGTCGGGTGTGCTGCCCAGTCCGAGGATTTGGGTGTAGAAGCCGACGTTCACGTCGTTGGAGTACGTGCCCGGCCTGAACAGCACTGCATAGCGCTGGCAACCGAACTGGTTCTTTTCCTGCTCCGCGAAGATCGCGTCCAGCTTGCGCTGGATGCTCGCGCTCGGCATCGACGGATCGAAAACGACGACGTTCGGCCCCAGGTCCACTTGTCCCGGCGGCGGAGAAGTAGTGCCACCCACGGAGATCAGTGTGAACGACCGGTTGGCGTCGTCAGGACGGCCGGGCTGCTGAGGCTTCGCGCCGTCGACAGCCGGTCCGGCCGGGCGCGGTTCACGGTCCCGGCCGGAGTCAAGATCGACAACCGCCGCGGCGGGATGCGCTGGCCATCGCGGGTCAACCTCGGGAAACGGCAATCGCGGCGGGACCGCGGCGCGGCGCGTTCCCGGCGCGTTCCCGTCCTTCGAAACAGGAAGCGGGGAGCGCCGGGTGGTCGTCTCCACATCGCCCTCGCGGGTGAGGTGAAAGTGCCAATCGTGCGCGTTCGTTCCGCTGCCGATGTACGAGCGGGCCAGCGGGACAGACCTGACGGGCGATCGAGTAGCGGCTCGCTGAGTGTTCACCGCCATGACTGGGCCGGACCACACTTCAGCGGTTGCCGAGCGGGGCGGACAGGGCAGCGCTCCGCTGTTCCGCTCGGGAAGGTGGCCAGCCGGGTTCGGAGGTGTCGGCACTAGAGCAGCCACTCTCCGTGATTCGGGGCCCATCGCCACCTCCTTGCCGAGACGGACTGTCGGACGACCCCGGCCGGGAATACGGTCCGCTGCGGGGCAGAGGTCGGCTCGACGTCGTGACTGCGGAGGAATGTAACCGCGGGCACACCTGCACTCAACGCAAACCTGAAGAAAAGTCAGGAAGGGCAGTCGACCTGCACTAATACGCCAGCAGGGGGAGGTGAGGATGCGGGTTTAACCAGCTTGTCGCCACCTTCGAGCACGCTTGCGGCACGTAACCGACCCCCTGCCGAAGGCCCGGAAGGCGGGGTGTACTGTATGTCTATACGAGATGCGGAGTTCACCTCTGCTTCGGGGCTATGGCGCAGCTGGTAGCGCACCTCACTGGCAGTGAGGGGGTCAGGGGTTCGAGTCCCCTTAGCTCCACAGTGACGAAACGCCGCCCGCCGGATTCAATGATCCAGGTAGGGCGGTTTTTTCGTACCGCCAAATCTTGAGTTTTATGGTCTCGAACTTCAGCTACCGTTCAGTAGCTGGAGCAATCCTGGAGCAGTCCCTGACCCCATTTCGCATTGTGCGCAGATTCTGCTCCAGAGCATGTCGCCGATCGGGTGATTACCCCCAAGTTTCTTCGACATGCGACAAGGCTGCGTTCGCTGCACAACTTGCGAGGGGGGCGACGTTCATCGGAACCTGCTGGTTCAACAGTGTGACGTTCACCAGCGACGCCGGGTTCGGCGGGGCGACATTCACCAGCCGCACCTGGTTCGACAATGCGGCCTCCGATACGGCTGCGCGTGCTAGTGGGGCACGGGCTTGGTTGGCTCCCTCCGAGCCGGGCTTCCGGCGTCCGTCGTGGCCGTGGGGACGGACCGCCGAAGTGCCAGACGTTCCACTTAAGCGACAGCGAGCGGGCGCGGGCGCGGCTGGTTCCTGTGCCGATCGTCCTCGGCTCGCCGGATGAGGCCGGGACGTCCGGGCCGATGGCTGTGATGCCGCCGCCCGGCTGTGCCGTGTCCTCGAGGTCCGCCGCCCCGGGTTCTACGAATGGCTCGCCGCCGCTCCGGCCCGCGAACAACACGCGCGGGAAGAAGAGCGGCTGGCCGGCGAGATCGCCGGGATCCACACCGCCACCAGAGCACCTACGGCAGCCCGCGGGTCACCGCCGAGCTGCGCCGACGGCGGCGAAACGGCCAACCACAAACGCGTCGAACGGGTCATGCACGAACGCGGCATCACCGGGATCACCCGGCGCAAACCCCCGTCGCTGACCCGCCAGGACAAGACAGGCCCCGGCGCCGGACCTGATCGGTCGCGAGTTCACCGCTGGCGCCCCCGGCATGCGGCTCGTCGGGGACATCACCTACCTGCCCACCGACGAAGGATGGCTCTACCTGGCCACCGTGCTCGACCTGCACACCCGCGAAATCGTCGGCCACGCCCTCGCCCCGCACATGCGCGCCGACCTCGTCTGCGACGCGATCACCCTCGCCGCGGACCGCGGCCTGGTCAACGCGGGCGCGGTGTTCCACTCCGACCGCGGCACCCAGTACACCTCGACCGAGTTCCGCCAGACCCTGACCGCGCACGGCATCCGGCCCTCGATGGGCAGGACCGGGTCCTGCTACGACAACGCCGCCGAATCCTTCTTCGCCACCCTCAAAACCGAGATCGGCACCCGCTCCTAGACCACCCGCAACCACGCACGCGAGCGGGGGAAACCTCACAACCGTCCGGGACGCCGACGCTGCGGTTGCTCTGCCAGCGCGGAGCCCAGATATGCCCCTCGTCCGGCCATTCCAGCAGTCGCCGCGCGCCCTATTCTGCCCCGCGTGTCGAGCCGGACACACCGATCCCGAAACAGTCCCGGCTAGAGTGTAGGCGATGGGATGAAATCCACGGGGAGATCGGTAAAGTCCCACTTCAGAAGGTTGACTTCACCGGTGTTTGTCAGGATTTCGTAGAGAAGTCGCGTGGTCGGGCCCGGGTGTTCGCGCCACTCGTCAGCGCCTTGGCTGTGGTAAGCGATCTTCCAGGTGTCCGGGTCTGTCGATGCGGTGATCCAGCAGAAGGTTCCGCCTTGACCGTCGCTTCCCCAAGGCAGCAAGCCGCCCGGTTCGGGGAAGAGACCGTAGTCGACGTCGACGAGGTATTCGAGGTCTTCGTCGCCGAGGATGTTTAGGAGTTCGTCAAGATCGCGCTTGTACTTAATCCAGGCCTTCTCAGTCGCGACCGGACTGCGAATAACGATCCTGCGGAAAACGCCGCCCGGGAAGCGGGTTAAAAGCTCTTTGTAGTCGACTGGCAGCGGTGTGCGGAGTTCGCGTTCAACGTCTGACCACTCCTTTTCCGGCGTGAACTCGTCGTGCCAGTCGAGGATTTGAGCGATCTCGTCGACGAGGGACGGGGGATGGGCTTCGGTCATCGGCTCTCCCGGAGACTGGCGGCGGCAGAGGTTTCTACCACCCAGGCCGTTTCGCCCGCCAGTACCGCAATCGCTTCGGCAAGCTGCCGCCCGGGACCGCAGGCCGGCACAGACCTGCTAGGCGGCAGCCTGCGGTCGCATTCCGTCCGTGCGATCTTGCGAGCACTCGTTCGGCACGTTCGAGCAGTGATCGGCAAAGCCCAATCCGCGGGTCCGCGACCTGAGCGAACCAGCAGCAATACGGTTCACAGCACGGTGAACCCGATCCCGGACATAGGCGGGAAACAACGATTTCTCGCCCGATGGCCTACCGGATGCACACAGCATCGCTGCTTCGATACATCGAACCGCACTTTCGCGGCCCTCGACGATCAGCGGTAACCCGCATTCGCAACCCACTCGCCGTCCCCCATGTACGTCGACGGAACCCGAAAGACGGGCTGCTCATGGTCGAGATTGCGCCTGAGAATGTTGTCGCGACCCGCATGCGTGAGAACTTCCCAAATTATCTCAACCACTCCGCCGTCATGTTCAAACCATTTAAGGAGATCTGCACTGTAATACGCTATCGGCCATTGGTTCGGATCATCGGGTTCGGTCCGCCAGCAAAAGATGCCACCCTGAAGATCATTTCCCCACGGCAGCAGGCCGCCAGACTGAGGGAAAACATGGTAATCGGTGGACTGAAGGTACTCCAGGTCAGGATTGCCGAGCGCTCCGATCGTCCGCTGGACGCGGTTCCGCACGAAATCGTCCAGGTCGACACGGGAGTCGATCGGGTTCTCGAAAGACACCGCGTTTCTGAAGAATCCAGAGGGAAACCGACCCATCATTTCCTTATAATCATCCGGAAGAGCGGTCCCAATTCCCTCTTCCACAACACCCCAGTCTCGCCCTTTTTTTATACCGCCAGACCAAGAAGCAGCCTCGACTAGCTCATCCATTGATCGCGATGGACGTGACTGAACCATGATTTCTACCTCTTCGACGACGAGCAATCCGTGAATACGCTATCAGTAGCATCCCTTACGCTCGACCTTGCCTCCCAGCCGCACGTTTTTGATGTTGGCGTAGCAGACGTAGCCGTTGTCGCCAATGGCGTCGATGAAGATCCACAGTGGCACTGCTGCGGTATCGCTGGGGTACTGGGCACGCACCTGGTAGATGATCTCACGGTTGGTGCGCAACGCCGCCGCGATGCGGTTCTCAATCCCTTTGACATCTATCTGGTTTACATCGATGTACTGGTTAACGATATTGATCAGCGATCCGGAGCCGCTGAACCGGTTGGCGATCAGATGGCCGCGCTGCATGGAGCTCCCGTCGAATCCGGGCGGGGTCGCCCGGTAATCGCTTCCCTCCACACTCTTGGTAATGCATACGGTGCCTCCGCGTGCGCGCTGTTTCGGTGTACCGAGATAGGTGAACGACTCCAGCGGCAGATACTGGGGGTCGTCCTTGGCCATGGTACCGCCTGCGCAGTCATCGAGCTTTTTCTTGTCCTTGACGGGGTCGAGCAAGGGCCCAGGATCAGGTTTGACGTCAGGAACAGGTCTCTTCAACTCTTCCTCCGCGTCAACGACGGTGCAGGTCTCTCCCCCTCCGCCAGCCAGCGCAGGTGCGCGGCACTTGATCAGTCCCCGGACGTAGTTGCGGAGGTTGGTGGTGATGCGGCGGGCGGCGATGACGGCGTCCTTGAACGACCGGATGCCTTTGACGATGCGGACGGTGGCGGAGATGGCGTCGGGGATTTTGGAGAGGACTGAGATGAACTTGAACAGGGGCAGGGCGTTGACAACGGTCATGATGCAGGCGATGAAGTCGCCTTCGGTGAAGCATTTCTTGGCGTCGGTGTAGCCGATGAGGTCGAGCAGGACCTGCCCGCCTTGTTCGGTGATGAACCCCATGAGGCCGGCGTTGGCCTTGGCGCGGTTGTTGTTGTAGTCGTCGACGCCTTGCTGGCCTTTTTCCTTGCGGAGGGCGGTTTCCTCGTCCGCGGTGAGTGCGGGGACCTCGCTGTCGTCGTTGATCGCCTCTTCCGCGGCCTTGCGCTGCTCTTCTTCGTCGGCCTTGCGGAGTTCCTCTTGGAGTTTGGCGAGTTCGGCTTGGATGTCCTTGGCGTCGTTGGCGGCGTTCTTCGCGCGGGTTTCGGCGTCGCGGGCGTAGTTTTCGGCGTTGGTGGCCGCGTCGTTGGCGTCCTTGGCATGCTGCTCCGCTCGGTCTGCTGCCGCACGCGCGGCCTCGGCGTCCCGAGCGGCTTGCGCTGCCGCCTGTTGCGCGGCGGCGGCATCGTTGGCGGCACGGGTGGCCGCGGCGGAGGCTTCGTTGGCGGCCCGGGTGGCGTTGTCCGCGGCGGTGCGGGCGGCACGGGCGTCGGCTTCGGCCTGGTCAGCGGACAGACCGGCCAGGGCGGCGTCGGCGGCGGCCTGGTTCGCGGCGGCGCGGGCGGCTTGGGCGTCGGCCTGGGCCTGGGTGTCGACGACGTTCGCGTCGGCCGCAGCCTGGCGAGCACCAGCGGCTTCCCTCGCGGCCTCGGCTGCGGAAGCCTGGGCGTCGGCCGCAGACCGGGCGGCAGCGGAGGCGGAGTTGGCGGCGTCAGCAGCTGCTTGGTAGGCGGGGGCGACTTCGCCGGCCGCGTTTTTCGCGGCTTCGGCGGCGATACGAGCGCGTTCGGCGGCGTCGTTGGCGGCGGCCTGGGCGGCGTCGACCTGGCTGGCCCCGGTGTCGCGGGCCCGGTTGGCGACGTTCTGCGCGAAGTCTGCGTCGACGTCGGTGCCGGCGAACGGCGCGGCCATCCCGATCGCGGAGTCGGCCGGGTTGGCGATGCCGGACGCGGACTGCACCGCCGCACCAGCGGCGCGAGTAGCGATCCCCGCTTGCAGCGCGGCGGTCGACGCCTCCACGGCAGAGGCATTGGCCTCGTCCTGGGTGCGCTGCGCGGCCTCCAACGCTTGGGCGGATTTGACCGCGGTCTGCTGGGCCAGATCGGCTGCGTTGCGGGCGTTCTGCGCGGCGCGAGCTTCGGCCGCAGTCGCGTCGGCGGCTGCGGCGTTGGCGCGCATCGCGGCCTGGTGGACGAGCGCGGCCTCGGATTCGGCGCGAGTGGCGTCCTGGTCCGCCCGCGCCGCGGCGGCTTGGGCTTCGGTGGCAGCGACACGGGCTCGTTCGGCCGCGGCTTCGGCGTCGTCGGCCGCGGCGCGGGCTTGCGATGCCGCGGCCTGGGCTCGGTCGGCCGCGGCGCGAGAGTTGCTGGCCGCGGAGTTCGCCTGGATCGCCGCGCTGCGGGCATTGGCTGCGGCAGTGCCGGCGGCATCGGCGTCCGACCGTGCCTGCCTCGCGGCCGCAGCAGCCTGGTCGGCGTCGGCACGAGCCTGGTGCGCGGCGTTCCAGGCACGGTCCTTATCGGCCTGAGCCACCTCGGCCATGCCCTGTGCTTTTTGCGCAAGGGCCTCGAGGATCTCGGCCTTACGTTTGAGGGTCTCCGCGGACTTCGACACTTCGGCGGCGTAGTCCCGGGCCTGGTTCGCGTTGGCTTCCTGGGTGCGGGCGTCGGTGTCGGCGTCGCGGGCAACCACTTCCTGGCGGCGGGCGTCTTTGCTCCGGTCGGCGGCGATCTGTTCCTGTTGCTGGGCGGCACCGCGTTTCTGTGCGGCGATGTCGGCTTGGCCTTCGGCTTCGCGGCGTTTCTGTGCGGCGGTGTTGGCTTCGCGCACCGCGATGTCGCGCTGCTGGGCGGCTTCGCGCTGCTTGGCCTCGGCCTCGGCGCGCTTCGCGGCGGCCTGCTGCCGGTTGGATTCGGCTTCGGCGCGTTTGGCCGCGGCGGTGTCGCGCTCGCGTTCGGCGGCGGCGCGGGAGTCCTTGACGTTCTGCGCGTGCTGCTGCGCCTGATGCAAAGCGGCGAGCGCGTCGGCATGTGACTGCTTGGCCCGCGCGGCTGCGGTGGCCGCGGCGGCGGCCTGGTCGGCGGCGGCTTGGGCCAACTGCTTGGCTGCGGCCGCGTTCACCTCGGCGTTGGCACGCCACTGGCGGGCGTTCTCCTCGTGCGCCTTGGCTTTCTCAGAAGCGTCGGTGGCCGCGGCATCGGCGGCGATCGCGTCGACGGCGTGCGAGGCGGTGTCCGCGGCCTGTTTCGCGGCGGTCGCGGACGCGCCCATCGCCTGCACGACCTTCGCCCATTCCGACCCGTGCGGCATCCCGTTCTGCACCAGGATGTTCGCCTGCGCCACCGCCGCACCCGCGGCGGCCTGGGCGTTCTGCGCGTCGGTGGCGGCGTTGGCGACATGGCGGGCGACTTCGTCCTTCGCCCGCTGGTACAGCTCCGGGTGGTAGCTGTGCCCGGCCTGGTCGGCGGCGAGGGTTTTCGCGATGTCGCGGGAAGTGTTGGCGGCAGCGGTCATGTCGTTCGCGGCCCGTTCCAGCGCGCGGACGCCGTCGGCGTGGGCGGACAGCAGGTACCGGCGCGCGGTCATCGCCCGCGCCGTGCGCTGAGCGAGATCGGACGCGGCCTCGGCCTCCTTGCGCTGCCTCTCCAAATCCGCCAGATGCTTCTCGCGGGCGTCGGCGTCGCGTTTCGCGGCCTCGAGATACCCGGTCGCGAAGAACTGCTCGATCGCGGCATCCCCCTGCGCCAGCGCGGCTTTCGCCGCCGCCGACACTTCCGGCCCGCCGCGGTCCGCGACCAGCTGCACGTATGCGCGACGCCGGGCCTTGTACGCCTTGTCGAAAGCGTCGTTCTTGCGGTCCCGCTCGGCTGCGATGTCGCGCCCGTAGTCGAGGAAGGCCTCCCGATCGTGAGCGTCGCCCTTCAACGCCCGCTCGACAGCGGCGTTGAACTCAGGGCCGCCCTGCCCGGCCAGCGGCTCGATCAGCGCGCGGTTGGCCGCGTCCGCATCAGCTTTCCGTTTCCTGGCCTTGGCCCTGGCGTCCATGTTGCCGTGCGCGAAGAACTCGTCGATAGCGCCCGCGTCGCCAGCATCGGTACGACGCAGCGTCTCCCGCGCGGCGTCGCGGACCTCCTGGTCCTCGTCGTGGTCGGCGATGTCGGTGACCAAGTCCCGCTGCATCTGCTTGATCAGCGCGGCGTCCTCAGGGTCCAGCTCCCCCGCCGCAGCCGCATGCGCCGCGACAGCGGGCGGTTTCTTCTCCGGCGGCTGCCACTGCCCGTGGATCGCCCCGGCCGCGGACGCGGCGGCGGCGTTCGCGCCCTCTCCCGCGGTCACGGCCAGCAGGGCGGCGGTCATCGCGACGACGAGGCCCCGGTGCCATCCGGAGGTCGTCGCGGCGTGTCTTCTCGGTCTTCTGGACAGTCTGCGCACAGCAACGCACCCCTCGTCGACAGAACAGAGCGCACGGCACCGCCCCGGCGGAGCCGCGGAAGATCAGCGGAGAACGGGTTCAGGCGGGTTTCGACATCCGGTCGACCCCGGCCTGGGCCTGGCCTGAGACGTCGGTCCAATGCACCGTTTGCCCGGTCGCGAACGAGTCTTCGCCGGTCCAGGCAGAGCGGCTCTTCTTCGCCGACGCGGTGATCGATACCCAGACCGGGTCGGTCTCCCCGGGGTAGCGGTCCACAATGGACTGCCAGTAGCGGGCTTGTTCCGCGCACAGCGCCTGCTCGGCGTCCCACGTCGTACGAGCGGCGTCGGCCTTTTCCTTCGTGGTCGCCCACGACCGGGCGGCAACGGCGCGGGCCTGTTCCGCGGCCGCGCCGCTGGCGGCGAGCGCTTCCTTCTCAGCTTCCTGGGCATCGGCCAGCAGCCCCGGGATGAGCGCGTAGTAGCGCGCTCCCGCTTCCTGACTGCGCTGCCGGAAGAACTCGATATCCAGTTCCGCCGCGGCCATCCAGTCGGTCGCGTAGAACTCCCGGATGTCGGCGTCGGTGCTGCCCTGGCGCAGGGCGTGCTGCGCCGCCAGCCGGACCTGCTCGCCCGGATCGTTCTGCGCCAACGACGCCACGAAATCCCGCTCGGCCTGCGCAATCACCTGCCGATGCGCCTCGTCGGCCTCACGAGCCTGCGTATCCTTGGCCCTGGCCGCGGCGAAACCCGTGCGCGCGAATCGTTCCCGGTCCGCGTCCGTGCCGCGCAGCGCCCGGTCTGCCTCAGCATGCACCTCCGGCGAGTACGCCGCGCTGTAGGAGGCCAGCACCCGCTGCGCGAAGTCCCGGTTGCGGGCCGCGTTCTGCTGAGACCGCTGCCGGGCCTCCGCCAAGCCGGTCAGCACGAACGCCTTCAGCGCGGCCTCCCCGTCGGGCGACCGAATCGCATTCCATGCCGCCACTCGGACTAATATCTCCGAGTTGTAAAGGGCAATCTGCCTGACCATCGGATACCAGGCCGAATCCTCGATCGCCGAAATCCGGGAAACCGGAATTCCTCTGCCAGTGAGCGGATCCGCGACGGAATCCGTGACACCAGCGGTTGTCAGCAATGCCGCGACCGCGGCACCGGCGGCTAGAGCGCGTGAAAACACCGAGTCCCCCTTTGCTTCCCCTCGACCCCGGGATCACCCGAACGTGGAAACAATGGCAGGAAAACGGCACCCCGAACGGGTATATGTGACGACCGTCACAAGGGGTAACGCGGCGATGGTCTAGACCGATCACACTCTCGGTAAAGGTGTGATTACACGTCTCGGCGCTCGCTAATCAACGGGCATCGAATCATTTTTTGTCGCGCGTTCATGTGCGTATTCCTGGTGTGCTATTTCATTTCGGCAGGGGGAGTCTTGTGACCCGACCAGATCATTTGCCCGTCCCGAATTCAGAGCGGCCGCGCCGGCATCTCGCCCGCGCGGCCGCCATCGCTCTCACAGTCGGCGTCGTCGCCACGGCGGCTCCGATCGCCGCGACCGCCACCCCTCAACGTCCAAGCGCGTCCGCCGAGGGTGCGGCCGCGCCCAAAGCCGCCGACGGCGGCCCGGACATTCGCCTCGCTGTCGGCGGCGATCTGACTCCGGCGCCGGCCAAAGCCCCAGCGCCCGCGGGACAGTCCTCAGAGTCGGAGAAAGGCACCGCGGCCGCGTTGCTGGGCATCGTCGCCGGACCCGAACTGCTGATCCTGTCCGACCGCGACTTCGTCGCCGCGATGTACCGGGCCGCCGACGACCTGGACAAGCCGCTCCCGCTCGCACCTTTGCACCAGACCGTGCGCGAACGCGCCATCGACGCGCTCACCTCCGGCGACGACGCGCCCGCCGCCTACATCAAGACCGGCATGGCCGCCGCCAACGCAGCCGACCAGAAACTCGTCGCCGAACGCATCCAACAGCAAAACAAGGAACGCGAAGCGAAGGCCAGAGCCGCCCACGCCATCAGCGTCGCCGTCACCGACACCGACCTGGACAAGACCGTCTACGACTTCGTCGTGCTGCTCGACCTCAAGGCCGACGACCACAAGGACATGGCTGTCAAGGCTGCCGCCCGTGCTGCGCTGAAGGGCAGTGTCGAGGACCAGTGGCGTTTCCTCACTGACGGCATCATCGCCGAGCACGCCAAGGACACCAAGCGCCTGATCGACGAGGACACGACCCGCGACGAGGTGCAGAAGGCCGAAGCGAAAGCCCGTCAGGCCAGGGTCACCGCGGCCTCCTACGCGCTGAAGATCAGCATCACCGTCGACGACGACCTGGCGAAGCTGCCCGACCAGAACTTCCTGCGCGAAGTCCTCAAACGCGCGCCCAAGGACAGCGAGGTCTACGTCGCCGCCTACGAAGCCTTCCTCAGCACCAACCCGGCCGACTGGAAAGCCTACGTCGACACGGGCGCGCAAGCTGCGTTCCAACGAGACTCCGACAAGGAGATGAAGAAGGAAGACGACGCGCGCATCACGGCCATCACCGAGATCCGGACCCGGGCCGCCAAGAGCCTGGTCCATCCGGACCTGGTCGCCGCGGCCGACGCCGCCCTCGCCGGGCAGCCCCTCGACCGGACCAAGTTCGTCGCCACCGGTCATCTCCAGCACCAGCGCCAAACGATCCGCACCGACGTCCGGCCCGACTCAGACAGCTACCTCGCCGACACCGGCAGCACCGCCGCTCTCGCAAAATGGAGCCCGGGCACTCACCAGGAAATGACCTGGAACGTCACACCGGGCCTGGGCAACCCGAGCTGCTTCTCGTTCGAGTCGACCGTCCGCCCCAATTCCTACCTGCACTGGCGGCAGGGGGAGGGTTCCGGCGACCACGCGAACGTGGACGTCGCCCCGACGGACGGCACCCCCGGTTTCCGGAACGAATCGACCTGGTGCGTCAAGTACGCCAAGGACAGCACCCGGACGATCGTCATCAGCCCCGCGAGCGCACCCGACGCCTGGCTCTATGTCCCCGGCGTCTCCACGCTCCGCAGCATCGAGACCCCCGCGTCCTGGTTCGTCGAGGTCCCGCAAGTGCCCACGCCGTTCGACCGGCACTACAACGCCGACAAGCAGATCCAGGCCAAGCTCGGCAAACCGGCCGGCGACCCGGTCCTCACCGCCGACGTCACCGGCTACCGTCCCTACGAGAAGGGACGCATCTACCTGACCCGCGACAACGGACGCGCCACGGTCGGGGTCATCTACAACGGCCCGGTGCTCGACAAGCTTCTCGCCGTCTTCGGGAACACGCTGCTGCAGCAAACCGTGTACGACCAGTACGACTTCGACCTCGTCGGAACCAAGGGCCAGGCGCTCAACGTGCTCCGTCCCGCGGACAAACGCATGCTGCACATCGCATGGAGCCAGCAGAGCGGCGCGCACGAGTTCCACGGCGAGATCGCCAACCGCTGGCAACCAGCCTTCGGCTACCCGACGACCGACGAAACCGCCTCTCCCACCGGCGGAGTCCTCTACAACCACTTCAGCACCGCGTCGATCTACTACCTCCCCGCACAAGCCGGCACGCGCGTCGTGACCGGGGAGATCCACAAGAAATACGCCGCGCTGAACTACGAAAGCGGCCCCCTGGGCAACCCGGTCACCGAAGCCACCCCGTTCGGCTCCGACGGCGGAGTCGTCCAGCGCTTCGACGGCGGATCCATCTACTACACCCCCGCGGGCGGAGCCATGGCCGTCTACGGCGCCATCGGAGCCAAGTACGCGGAATTCGGCAAGGAAACCGGGATCCTCGGCTACCCCGTTGCCGACACCGCCAAGACCGCCGACGGCAAGGGCGAATTCCTCACCCTCAGCAACGGAGCCTCGATTTACTGGTCCCCCGCCACCGGAGCACACGCCGTCTACGGCGCCATCCGGGACAAGTGGCTCTCCCTCGGCGCGGAGAAGTCTTTCCTGGGATTCCCGACCAGCGACGAACTGCCCCTACCCAAGGGCCGCCGCAACACCTTCGCCGGCGGACGGATCGACTACAGCAGCGAAAGCAGCCTCACCATCGCCTACTCCCTCGTCCCCGTCACCGCCAAGGCCGTCGAGTTCAAGGGAGTCCAATCCGGCCGCTGCATCCAGATCGCCGGAGTCGGCAACGACGCCAAAGCAGACTTCGCCGGAGCCGAACTCTGGGACTGCTCCGCCGCCGCGCCCAAACAGATCTGGGACGTCGTCGACCTCGGCGGCAGCAAATACGCCTTGAAGAACCGCAACTCCGGCAAGTGCCTCGACCTCTACGCCGCGGGCGCGGACAACGGCGCGAGCATCGCCCAGTACACCTGCCACTACGGCGCGGCCCAGCAATGGGAAATCACCACCGCGCCCGGCAGCGCCGTCGCACTCCGCAACGTCGCCTCCGGCAAGGTCATCGAAGCCGCCGGAAATCAAACCGGAAACGCGACACTCGTCCAGCAATGGATGGACCTCGTCCACCCCAACCAGCAATGGACCATCATCCCCGTCTGACCGCACTTGATCGAAGAGCCGGTCGCCGCCGCTGTGCGCGGCGACCGGCTCTCGTCGTTCGAGCCCTTCGGCGGTCAGGACGCACGGTTTGTCGGGCATCGGCTGGTCGCGGACTGGTTTGCCCGGCAAGACGATGCGACTGGGTTCTTTGCGCGCTGGCCGACGACGGCGAGGTCGAGCAACTGTTGATGCTGTTCTGTTCGGACGAGGCCACCGGACTGCTGAGCGAACTGGACGAGTTGACGGTGCTCACTTACGCCCTGCACGCGAAAGCCGTACGCAGCGGAGTTGCCACCCGCGAGCCGTTCACGCGGATCCTTCGCCGGATCATCGCCATCGAGCCCTCGCCGAAACAGACAATGCGGCTGCGCGACGGCATGACGTGGCACTTGTGGCCGGCCTACCCTGACGCCGACACGCTCGCGCTGGCCAGGAAGGCCGTGCGCACGCCCCACATCAAACGCGAACTCAAAAGCCTGCACCCTGACATCACTCGTCCAGACGAGGAAGCACCCGGGCAAGGCGGCAGCCGCTGAAGTTCACCGACCGACCGCCGACGCCGCACGGCAATCAGCCGGAATCCGGGGGTAGAACCTAAGTCGGTCTGGCTTGTCACGCGCGATCGTCGGATCCAGCTTCGAGCGGGCGGTGTTCGGCCGGAGCGGCGGCGTGGGGGCAGGTCGCCCGGATTTCGTCATCGATCAGCCAGGGGCTTGTGGCTGGGGTGCCGGGCGAAAGTTGCTGCGCCGGTGCAGAAACAAAGCAATAGGTGCCGCAGCAGTGACACGAGGGACGAGCGGGAGGGTGATCTCCTGCACGGATACATGCGTCTCAGGTCGGACTGAGGTTCCTCGAGCCGAGGCAGGGTCGTCAAGGGCCCGCGGGACCAACGACGATCCTCGTCGAGTCAACGGCCTCGGACAGCGGCGGGGAGAAGCATTCGTGATGCTGATGACCGTGTTCCTGGCTAATTCCTTGGCGCGCAAGGACTTATCCAGCACACACTGTTGGAGTTGGTGAGTTCGTCCGCGCGAGGAGCGGTGTAGATGGCGGGCACCGTCCCGTTCAGGGATCGGCCCGGAACCCACGCACTAAAACTGCACGGCCGCTACCGGGGCTGGTTCGTCCGCCGCTGAGCTGCGGTCAGCACGTAAGCACAGCAGCGCATGCCGGTTGTCTCGCACCAAGGCACCCGAGAAACAGCGGGGGCCATCGGATATCAGTGGCGGTGCTGTCCCGCAGCGGCATAGGCTTTCCAGTGCGGGGAAGCGGCATGGAGTAGATCAGCGGCAGATCGCCCGGCTCGTGACCGGGAGGGCGCGGGTTCGAGTCCTGCCTCCATGTCCATCCCTCCGCGTCTTGGAGTAGTTCAGCAGGCAGAACACCCGGCTGCATTCCGGGAGGGCGCAGGTTCGAGTCCTGCCTCCAAGTCTTGACCACAGGGGAGAATCCACATGGGACACACCGCGCCGCCGGGGTACGCCTACGGGCAGCTGGAACGGGCTGTGCGCACCGCGGTGTCCGCGAAGGACAGCGCGACGCGCCAGCGCGCGCGGGCGAAGGCAAGCCGGTGGCGGGACGTCCTGGCGGGAATGACCGAGGGTTCCCTGCGGATCGGCTCGCGGGTTCCGGTCGCGGACACTCCGGCATGGGTGACCCTCGAAGTCGTGCACGGCGGGTTCGCCACCGGCCGCTTCCTGGCCGAGGTTCCGCTGCGGGCGGCCGAGGCCGGTCTGTGTGCCGACGGGCCGGGCACGACCGATCGCGAACGGCTCAACCTCTGGTATCTCACCGACGCCGGGCTCGGGACCTTGCGCGCCATGCTGGCCTCGGAGTCCTACCGGATCGAGGTTCCGGAGGACGCCGCGCTGCCGGTCGTGGCATGGCTGCTGGACCACGGACACGCCGAAGCCGCGCTCGACTTGGTCGCCGAGCTTCGTCCGCACCTGCATCGCCTGCGCCTGGCGCCGCTTCCCGGTGCCGCGCCGCGGCCGGCGGGCGCGCTGGTGCGGTTGAGCACTGTCGGCGAGGTCCGGGAGGCGCTGCGGTCGGCGACCGTCCGGCCCGCGATCGCGGCGATGCTGGAAACGCTGAAGGTGTGGCATCCGTTGTTCGACCGGCTGGTCGCGCTGTGGTGCGACACCGTGGAGGGCGATCTGCCGCGGCTGGCCGGAACCGGCGTCACCGGCGGTTGGCCGTGCCGTACGTGGCCACAGGACTGGGAACAGCGACGCGCTCACTGGCTGGCGGATTACGCGACGGCGAGCGCCCGACACAACGCGTCGACGGCTCACGCTCACGCCAAGAGCAACTTCGCCCGGCTGCACCGCGCGTTGCTGGCGTGCGAGCACGACAGTACGGAACTGACCGGCCGGGAGGTGGGCTGGATCCGCCGTGCCCTGGCGAACACGATCACCAAGCACGGCGAGCCGGGCTCGGAACCGCGGGCGGCGCTGCGCGCGCTGCAGGCCGCGGTCGCCGCTCGGCCCACCCACGCCGAACTCGCGGGCGCGCTGGCTGAGCGGCTGGACCGCTTCCCGGCCGACGGCGGGCTTCCGTCGATCGAGCCGGTCGCCGCGGACGCGCCGGCCCATCTGGTCGCCAAAATCGCCCGCGCGCTGGAGGCGCCGATCGAGGAACTGGTCGCGCAGGACGTGATCACCTCGGCCGACGTGCTCGCGACGGTCCTGCCGCAGATCACCGCACAGCTGCTGGCCGCGAACTTCGAAAACGAGCAGCTCTCGACGCTCTACGCCCAGACCTACGCGGCCTTCCGCCGTCGGCGCAGCTTGCTGCTGCTGGACTTGGAACATCAAGTCCGGATCGAGGAACTGCCCTGGGTCCACGCGATCGATCAGTTGCGGGTACGGCGTCCGGACACGGCCCGGGCGGCGCGTCAGACGCTGGCCCAGACGGTGCTGCTGGCGCTCAGCGCGTTCCCGCACGCGATCCTGCCGAACACGCTGGTGCGCGAACTGGGCGCGCTGGCCAAACAGGCTGGGCTGCCAATGCCGCTGGTGGAGGAGGTCGCCGCCGACATCTTCATGGGAACGTTCACCGAGAAGTGGCGCACGGCGGCGGAACTCACGAGCCGCGCGATGGCGGGCACGCTCTACGCCCGCTACTACGACCTGCCGCAGTCCTGGACGTCAACGCCGCGCCCGTTCCGCGTGCTCGCCAAGCGCACCGCCGACGATTTCGCCGACGTGTGCGTGGCCCGCGCCGCCGAAGCCCGGCCGACGCACAGGTCCGGCTCGGTGGCCGCGAACGGCACGGTGCTGGAGCAGAGCCAGATCCTCACGACGCAGAACCTGGCAGTTCTAGTGGACACGCTGGATCTGCGGAAACGGGTCCGGGCCTCAGCACCCGAACTGGCCGCCGAATCGTTGACGTGGGCGGTGGCCCGGCTGGCAACCGGCACGGACCACCACCACGCCGCCCTGCAGGCGGTCAAGAACGCCGCCTACGCCTGGCGGCAGGCGTTGTACTTCTTGAGTTTCTGCGACCTCGACACTCAGCGGGCGACCGTAAGCCAGCTCGCCGAGAAGGTGGCCCGGGCAGGCCTGGCCGAGCGATTCACCCCGGCAATCACCGGCTTGGCACACGTGGTGGAAGGCGTCCGGTTCACCCCGGAGGGCCGGACGGACAGCGGAACAGGACGGCGTTTCCTCGGCTGGACCACTGGCAGGCACTGGGTCCTGCCGGAACCCGCCGACCAGGAACGTTAAAGCGCTCCCCCGTACACCGTCGCCGCCAGCGCGGCACCGCAGGTCGACCGCGCACAGTGCGCATTCACGCGAATTCCTGGCCAGCAAAGAAGAGAAGCGCGTCAGTCGGTTGTGACGGCGGAGTGCAGGCGGAACTGCGGGACACGCGCCTCTTCTGGGCGGAGGGGCCGCCTTCGGAGAGGAGGCGGCGGGCGGCGACATGGTCTGCGGGGCGGTTCACGGATTCGACCGCGGCGAGTCGGCCGTTGCGGAAATGCAGGATGGAGAACGCCTTCTCGGATTCGCCGATTCGAACGGTCTCGGTGTCCGTCTCGGGGACGAGGCCGGCGATTTGCAGTTTGGTGGAGAACTGGTCTGTCCAGAACCAGGGCACGGCGTCGAACATCGCTGGCCGGCCGGATAGGCGGGCGGCGACTACTCGGGCCTGGTCGGTGGCGTTCTGCACCGATTCGAGGCGTCGGCGGGTTCCGTCGCCAGTTGGGAAGGACGCGCAGTCGCCGATCGCGGAGATTCTGGGGTCTGCCGTGCGCAGAGTGGCGTCGACCTCCACGCCGTTGCCGACGGCGAGGCCGCATTCGTGGGCGAGACCGGCTTCGGGGCTGACGCCTACTCCCAGTACTACGAGATCGGCCGGTAGCCGGGTCCCGTCCGCGAGGGTGACTTCGCGGACGTGGGTGTCGCCGTCGAAGGTGCGGACCATGCTGGCGGTTCTGACGTGCACCCCCTGGTTCTCGTGCAGTGTGCGGAAATGAGCGGAAACGTCAGGCGACACGACTCGTCGCATGAGCCTGGGCAGGCTTTCCACGACTGTGACCGCGCAGCCGCGGGTGCGCGCCGCTGCGGCTGTCTCCAGGCCGATGAAACCGCCGCCTACTACGACCACGTTGTCGGCTTGGGTTAGGGCGTCTCGGATGGCGCGGGCGTCGTCGGGGGTGCGCAACGTGCGGATCCCGGGGAGGGTGGAACCGGGCAGGGGCAGCTCGCGTGGGCGACAGCCGGTGGCCAGGACCAGGTCGCAGTAACCTTGTGAGCGGCCGGATTCGAGTTGTATGAGGCGGCGATCCCGGTCGATCCGGGTGACGGTGTCGTGCAGCAGGGTGATGTTCCGCGCCGGATAGAAGTCCGGTTTGCGGAAGGCCAGCCTGGGCTCGGTGGCGTTCAGCAGCATCGCTTTGGACAGCGGCGGCCGCTGCACTGGCGGGCCGTGCAGGCGGTCTACCAGGACGATCGGGGTGTCGACGCCCTCTTCGCGGAGGAAAAGCGCCACGTGGAAACCTGCGTGGCCCGCGCCTACGACGACGATCGGGTCGACCGCGTTCACTGCTCCTCCGGCAGTTCGACGAGTACGTCCTGCTCGGGTGCGGGCAGTTGGCAGCTCAGCCGGCTGGTCGGGAGGCGCTCGGACGCCGTGCAGTTCAGCATTTCGTCTTCCGTCGGGGTGATCGGCGGGAAGCCGGCATCAGCGGCGACGTAGACGTGGCAGGTCGCGCACATGGCGTTGCCGCCGCATTCCCCGATGATTCCCTCGACATCCCCGTCGAGGGCGGCCTGCATCAGCGTGGTGCCTGGGGGCACGTCGACGGTCCGGTCGCCGTCCAGCGCCCGGAAGATCACCTTCGGCATGTCAGATCCTCTCCAGCGAGTGCGCGACGACGGGCGAGCGCATGCGGCCGAGGCCGTCGATCTCGGCTTCGACGACGTCGCCGTCGGCAAGGAAACGGGGCGGGTCCAGCTGAAAACCGCAGCCCGGCGGCGTGCCGGTCAGCAGGATGTCCCCGGGGCGCAACGCCATCGACCGGCTGACCGATTCGATCAGCCCGGCGACCCCGACCGCCATGCCCGCGGTGGAGTCCTGCTGGCGGAGTTCGCCGTTGACCCACAGCCGCAGCGTGGCGCCGGCGGGGTCGAACTCGTCCGGGGTCACCAGCCACGGTCCGGTCGGGCAGAACGACGGGGCTCCCTTCGCCCGCGCCATCTGGAACAGCAGCGGGTGCTCGACCCCCTCGCCGAACGCGATGTCCCGGGCCGTGACGTCGTTGGCGACCATGTATCCGGCCACGTGCTTCAGCGCTTCGCCAGCCGGAATCCGTTGTCCGCCAAGGCCGATGACCACCGCCAGCTCGACCTCGTAGTCCAGCTGGCGGGTTTCCGGCGGGCAGACGATCGCGTCGGAGGGACCGCACACACTGCTGGCGGGCTTCAGAAAGACGATCGGTTCGCCCGGCGGACGCGGCGCGCCCAGTACCTCGTCGCCGTGCGCGGGGTAGTTGAAGCCGATCGCGATGACAGTGCCGGGGCGCGACACGGGCGGCCCGAGCCTCGTTTCGGCCAGCGGCACCAGATCGGCGTCGCGGTGCTGGTCGACAGAGGACCGCACCAGCGGCTCGGCGGACGGCCAGCTCGACAGGAGTTCGCTCCAGCCACCGCGGAACATGCTGCCGCGCAACGGAAGGATCGCGTCCGGCCGGACCAGCACCCCTGGTTCCGCTGCTCCCGGCGACCCGAAACTGACGAGCTTCACGTGTTCCTCCTGGCTTCGGTGATCGCCACGAGCGACAGCGCCAGTTCGGAGAAGGACCGCACGTCCAGGCCGGTGAGCTGATGCCATCGCGAGAGGCGGTACGAGACCGAGTTCGGGTGCAGGGCGAGCGCGGATCCGGTCCCGCGCAAAGTGAATCCGGACTCGGCGTACGCGACGACAGCGTCCGCGAGGTCGGGTTGCTCGGCAGCGATCCGGCTGGCCGGTGCGACGAGCGGGCCGATCAGCGGGGCCAGATCGGGGATGGCGGCCCGGAACCAGTCGGTCTCGAACCGGACCGCCGCCCGCCCGTCGGCCTCGGCCAGCCGCAACGCGCGCGTGGCGTCGCCGAGGCCGAGCCGGATTCCGGCCAGCCCCGCCCTCGTCAGCCCGATGCCGAGGGGCCGGTTCTCGCCGCCCACCTCGGTGGCGAGAGCCACGACGTCGTCGATCGCCGCGCCCTGGAAGACGACCGTCATCAGCCCGGCACGCGCGTCGACGTGCAGGACGCCGGTGATCCGCCGCCCCGCGCGTTGCAGTGCGTCGACGGATTCGCGTGGCCACCAGCTGTTTCCCGCGACGAGAACGGTGAACTCCCCTTCCGGGTCGAAGGCGAGCTCGCGCATTACGTCCGTGGCACCCTCGCTCGGACCGTCCGCGTGCAGGAGGTCGAAGAAGCGCGCCCTCGTCTCCCGTTCGTGCTGCTCGCGACCGCCCTGCTGAGCGACGTACGCGTCCACCACGGCCTGGCTCATCGCCTGCGACCAATGAGCCATCGGACCGACCAGCTCGACCAGGAGCGACTCCGAGGCCAGCTCCGAGCTGCGCAGCGCCTCCCACAAATCCCGGTGTGCGTAATGGAAAGCCGCCAGCACGTCGTACACCGGCATGTCGTAGTAGGCTCGCCGCCGGGCTGAGGCGCGGATCGATTGCAGCACTTCAGGATTCGGCGGCACCCTCTCGGCGAGGCTGCGCGTCATCGTCTCGTACAGAGACCGGACGTTGCGGAAATGCTCGTCCTCCGGAAGCCGCGCGTACGACGGCAGTTCGGCGCGGATCCGCGCGACCAGCCCTCGCGCCAGCTCGTCCAGCAGGTCCTCGACCGACGCCCAGAACCGGTCCCGTTCCACGGGTCCGGGCACTGCCGACAGCCGCGGCCGGGGCGCCTCGCTCACCATGCCGGCTCCCGGTCGACGTGCGCCGTCGCGGGGAAGTCCGCCGGGCGGTCCCGGACCCAGTCGACGATCTCGTCGGCCCGGGCGAGCCAGACGCGCTCGTCCGCGGCCAGCCGGTCCACCAAGGTTCCGATCGCGGCGACCCGGCCGGGACTGTCCTGCCACGGCACGTGGAAGATCAGGCCGACGCATCCGCCGGCGGCCGCGGTGTCGTCCACGATCGCCGCGTAGCCGTCGAGCAGTCCGTCCGGGCCGACCGGTTCGTCGCCGGGCGGCATCCGGAGCCGGGTGAAGCCGGGTACGTAGTAGGCGCCGTCCACCGCGTGCCACGGATACGGCAGAAGAGGAAGCGTTGCTGTGTCGCCGACAGTGGTACCGAAAGCCGTTCCGGCCAGGGAGACGTAGTCGAAACCGTGCTCGGCCAGGACGTCCACCGAATGCGGTCCGAGAAGTCCCGCCGGCGGCCTCGCGCCGCGCGGCCGGACGCCGAGCGAGGCGAAGGCGTCCAGGCTCAGCCGGAGCGACTCGTCGATCTCCTCCGCCGACGACCGGTGCCACGGCTCGTGCAGCCAGCCGTGCCAGCCGATTTCGTGCCCTGCCTCGACGATCGAGCGCACCGCGTCCGGATAGTGCCGGAAATTCCACGCCTCCACAAAGAAAGTCGCGGAGTACCGGTGCTTCTCCAGCATCGCGAGCAAGGCCGGGAGTTCTCGCGTCACGCTGTGGTGATCGCCCTGTTGCGGGGCCGAACCGAGCTGGATTTCGGCTGCCTCGCCGAGATGGTCGAACGTGACCGCGACCGCGCACTCCGCGCCGTCGGGACCCCACCGGCCGGCCATCACCGGCCCTGGGGCGCGATGTCGAGCCGGGAGATCAGGGCGAAGGTCAGGTCGGTCGTGCGCGGCGGCTCGTCGTCGCACAATTCCAGTGCGGGCAGTCGCCGCGGCAGCTCGCGCAGCAGGATCTCTCCCTCCAATCTGGACAATGGCGCGCCGAGGCAGAAATGGCCGCCCGCGGTGAACGAGAGGTGCCGGTTGCCGGGGCGCTTCAGGTCGAACGCGTCCGGCCGCTCGAATCGGGCCGGGTCGCGGTTCGCGGCGGCCAAGCCGAGAAGCAGGTGCTCGCCCTCGGGGATCGGAATGCCGGACAGTTCGGTGCCGGCGCCCGCGTAGCGCCAGACAAAATGGACCGGAGCCTCGAACCGCAGGCTCTCCTCCCACGCCGCCTTCGCCAGCGCCGGATCCTCGGCCAGCGACCGGAACTGGTCTTTGTGCCGAGCCATTGCGTAAACGGCGTTCGTCATCGCGACCATCGTCGTGTGGTAGCTGGCCACGAAGAACCCGACCAGGGTCACGACCAGCTCCGTCCTCGACAGGCGTTCGCCGTCCGCCTCCGCGAGCAAAAGCGCCCCGACGGGGTCGTCCTCGCCGAGCTTCCCGCGCAGGGTGTCGACGATGTCGCCGAGGTAGTCGAAATAGAACTGCGCGGTCGCGTCGGCCTCCGCGAGCTGCTCCGCGGTGATGTCCCCCTGGCTGAGCACCGCGTTGAGGCCGGGCATGCGCTCCAGGACGGTCCCGGCGTCCGCCAGCGGCGCGTGCAGCAGCCGGCACGCGATCAGCGCCGGGATCTTCATCGCGTACTCCCGCACGAAGTCGACGACGTCGTCGCGGCCGGCGAGCTCGTCCAGCCCGCCGACGATGAGTTCCTCGACCCACGCCCGCATCCGGTTGACCGAACGCGGCTGGAACGCGGGCGACGCGAGCTTGCGCAGCCGGGTGTGCGCGGGCGCGTCGACGTTCGGGAGGGAGAACCGGTAGAACTCCGCGGCCGGCCCGTCGCCGATGTGCGCGGGGAACTCGCCGGGGTTCGGCTGCACGGTGTGGTCCGGGGACTTGAGCACCTTCTCGACCTCGGCGTAGCCGGTGAGGAGCCAGGAATCCTGCCCGTGGACAACCGTCCTGGCGACCGGGGCCGACTCTCGCAGGCGGCGGTAGGCCGCGTGGCGGTCGGCGCTGAAGACCGGGTCGGACGGATCCAGGCGAACGACGTCTGAGGCATTGGTCATCTCGAAATCCCCTTCGATCTCGCCCGAGTGCCGTACCCCGGCAATGCTAAGCAGCGGCCGCGCCCGCGTCATGGGGGAAAACGAGGAGATCGATGCGGTGGTTTGTGACTTACCTCGAAGCCCCGCGTCCTGCCGTCGCGCGGGCAGGGCGCGGCGGACCTCCTCGGAACGCGGGCGCGTTAATCAGCCGGGCTGATCCGCCGAAAGTACGGAAGTTCGCAAAATTCCCTTGTTACGACTCGGCTGACCGAAGCGGGGAGATTGCACACTGGCGCAATAGAAGGATTCCGTCCCAACCGTCGGGAGGAGAAGCGTTCACGATGTCGAATGCCGCGGGCGACTCTGGGGGACAACAGAAACACCCTGCGTCGCCGGACCGCTAATAAATAACCATTCGCCGACTCTGCGACAACGGGCAGAAATGTTGCCCGTAACTGCAAATAGAAGTCGCCCCGGATCGGAAAAGGCGGCGCCTCCCGTCCGCGTTAAATGATTCAACACCGTACCGGCGAGTACGACAAGGTATTCGCCGGAGGAGGGCCTCTTGGGGGAGGTAACACCACTGTCGCACCTGGTGCCAGCACCACCATCGGGAGGTCGGGGCAGGTAAATCGGGAGCGTCCTTCCTATTCGGAGCGCGAAACTGTCGAACATGACGCCAACTCATTACCCCAATCGGAGGTAGACCGTCTTTTCAAGTTCTGACATGCTCGGCTCGGCCGACAGCTCGGTGCGTGGGGTCACTTGAGACGGGCTATTTTTCCTCAGGGGTAGATATGGAAATTGAGCTATTGGGATCGGTGACGCTCCGGCAAGCCGGCCGGAGGCACGGAGTCGCTTCGCGAAAGGTGCGGACCGTGCTCGCGCTGCTGGCTTTGTCGCCGGGGGTGCCGTTGTCCCTGGACACGCTCGCGGACGAGCTGTGGGCGGACAAACCGGTCTCCAACGTCCGCAACGCTTTGCAGGCCAACATCGCGCGGTTGCGGAAACTCGTGTTCAACGTGACCGGCGAGCGCGAGGTGGTCCGCACGGTCAGCAGCGGTTATCTGATGACCGTGCCCGCCGAGGCGGTCGACGCGCATCGGTTCTCCGCCATGGCACAGCGCGGCGCGGGGCTGCTCGGCCAGGATCCGCGCGCCGCTATCACCGTGTTCGAGCAGGCGTTGCGGCTCTGGCGCGGGCCGGCGCTGCTCGACGTGGCCGACTGCACCCGCTGCCGGATGGCCGCCGAGCAGCTCAACGAGCATCGGCTGACCGTGCAGGAGGACCTGATCTCCGCGCGGCTGCAAGTCGGGGAGCACCACGGGCTTTCCCACGACCTGAAACAACTCGTCGCCGAGAACCCGGCCCGTGAGCGGCTCAGCGAGTACCTGATGATCTCGCTCTACCGCGACGGCAGGCAGGGCGAGGCGGTGTCGGTCTTCCACAGCACCCGGAAGTGGCTGAGCGCCGAACTCGGGCTGGAGCCCGGGCCGGGGCTGCGGAGGTTGTACCAGTCCATCCTGATGCAGGACCAGCTCCTCGACTGAGCCGTCGTCTTCTCTTCCACGGCGTCAGCATGGCAGCCCCCGATGACCGCCTGCTGACACCGCACCGACAGGGCCGCCGCGTCAGGGCGCTGTCAGAAGGGTGTCACCGCTCGCCGCTAGTTTCGGGCCGATCCCCAGAACCGGTCCCTGACTATCGGGAGTGCCCCCATGACGACAGCCGTCTCCGAACGCATGCAGCAGATCCGCGAGATCGTCTGCACGCACCTCGAGCTCGACGACGCCGAGCTCACCGAAACCAGCGATTTCGCCGACGACCACGAGGCAGATTCGCTGTCGCTGATGGACGTGCTGGCCGCGCTGGAGAAGAGGTTCGGCGTCACGATCGACCAGGCCCAGTTCGCCAGGATGACCAACCTGCGCGCGGTGTACGAGGTCGTGTCGGAATCCGCGAGCTGGTAGAGACCATGTCGACGAGCATCGGACGCCGAGTCGTCATCACCGGATGCGGTGTCGTGTCCAGCATCGGCATCGGCGTCCGGGAGTTCACCTCCGCGCTGCGCGCCGGGCGCAGCAACGTCCGGCCGATCTCGGTGTTCGACACCACCGGGTTCGCCCACGACAACGGCTGCGAGGTCACCGATTTCGAGCCCGCGCAGTGGATCCGTACGCTCGACCCGGGCGATCTCGGCCGGGCGAGCCGGTTCTCCACCGCCGCGGCCCGTCTCGCCGTCGAGGATTCGGGGCTGCCGCTGGAAACCCTGCGCGCCGCGCGCACGCTCGTCTCGGTGGGCAGCACCGACGGCGAGGCGCACGAGCTCGACGGCCTGGTGGCGCAGGAACTCTCCGCCGGACTGGCCGGTCTCGACCCGCGACTGGTGCGGCGCACCTCCGCGGGCCGGCTGGCCACGTCGATCGCGCGCGAGCTCGAACTGACCGACGTCGAGACCGGGACCATCGCGACGGCGTGTTCGGCGGGCAACTACGCCATCGGCAACTCGCTCGACGCGATCCGGTGCGGGGACGCGGAGTTCGCCCTCTGCGGTGGCGCGGATGCGCTGTGCCGCAAGACGTTCACCTCGTTCTACCGGTTGCGCAGCATCGCCCCGGACTGCTGCCGTCCGTTCGACCGCAACCGGATGGGCATCCTCACCGGCGAGGGCGCGGGCATCCTCCTGCTGGAGAGCCTGGACTCCGCGCTCGCCCGCGGCGCCCGGATCTACGCGGAGGTGCTGGGGTACGGCATGTCCTGCGACGCGCACCATCCGGTCGCGCCGCATCAGGCCGGGATCGCCCGCTGCATGGAACTGGCGCTGGCCGACGCCGGGGTCAAACCCGCCGAGATCGACCTGATCTCCGCGCACGGCACCGGGACCAAAGCCAACGACATGACCGAATCCGCGGCGATCCGCGACCTCTTCGGGCCGAAGCCGCCGCGGACGGTGTCGATGAAGTCGATGCTGGGCCACTCGATGGGCGCGGCGAGCGCACTGGCCGCGATCGGCTGTTCGATCGCGCTCACCGAGCAGTTCATCCCGCCCACCATCAACCACCGCGACACCGACCCGGACTGCCCGGTGGACTGCGTGCCCAACGAATCCGTCGACGCCGACCTCGACATCGTGCAGAACAACGGCTGGGCCTTCGGCGGCAACAACGCCGTGGTCCTGCTCGGCCGGTACGAGCGGCAACCCCGAGAAGAGGCCGTGCGATGACCGCACCTGCTCGGCGCCGTCCGGTCATCTCGGCCTGGACGGCCATTTCCCCCTTCGGCTACGGCCGGGAAGCGTTCGCCGACGGCGTTCGCTCCCGGCGCGAGCCCGAAATCGACCCGGGCGGGCCCGGTGATCCGGCGGCCATCGTGCCCGGCTTCGACGTGCGCGAGATGTTCGGTCGCAAGAAAACCCGGGCGATGAACCGGGTCAGCGGGCTCACCGTGGCGGCCGCGCAGCAGCTGCTCGCCGACATGGAGCTGGCTCCGGACGGCGACCGCGAGCACATCGGCTTCGTGCTCGGCACCACGACCGGCAGCGCGCAGAGCATGATGGACCTGACCAGGGCGTCGATCACCGGCGAACAGCCCGACCACGTCGAGCCCGCCGCGGTCCCCGGCACCGTGATGAACTGCGCCGCCGGGCAGGCCGCGATCTGGCACGGGCTCAAGGGACCCAACGCGACGATCGCCGCCGGTCGCACCACGGGATTGCAGGCGCTGAACTACGCCCGCCGCCTGTTGATGACCGAACGTGCGGCGCAGGTGCTGTGCGGTGCCGCCGAAGAGAATTCCGACGCTCGGTCGTGGCTGGAACACCATCGGCGCGGCGGGTCGGCGACGCTCGGCGAAGGCTGCGCGATGTTCCTGCTCGAACCGGCGGACTCGGCCGATCCGGACAGCGTGCTGGCGACCTTGACCGGCATCGACTCGCGGATCTGTCTCGAGGGCGACCTCGCCGGAACCCTGCACGCCACCGTCTCCTCGCTGTTGAAACGGTCCGGGGTCGCGGCGGAACGAGTGTGGGCGGCGGTCGGCAGTGGTTTCCCCGCCGGGTCGGACCGGCCGGAAGACGCGACGCTGCGGCAGTTGTTCGGCGACGAAGTGACAGACCGCGTGCCGCCAGTGGATCTCATCGGCGACACCTCGGCGGCGACTGCGTTGTTCGGTCTGGCTTCGGTGCTCAGCATCACCGACGGCGCCGACAGTGCTGAACGAGGCGAGCAGGACCACATCGTCGTCACCGCGTGCGACGACGACGGTTCGGTGGCCTGCGCGCTGCTGCAGCTCGGCGGTGAGCCGCGATGAGCAGAACCGCACTCGTGACCGGCGGCTCGCGGGGGATCGGCCGGGCGGTCGTGCACCGCCTGGCGCAAGACGGATTCGACGTCGCTTTCTGCTATCACAGCAACCAAACCGCGGCGGACGTCCTGGTCAAGGAAGTCCTGGACCTGGGCGTTCGGGTCGAGGCCAGCCAGGTCGACGTGGCCGACGGCGAGGCGGTCACGGCGTGGGTGGAGCGCACCGCGGACGAGTTCGGCGCACCGGACGCGCTGGTCACCTCGGCGGGAATCACCCGGGACGGTTCGCTCGCGTTGATGTCCGAGCCGGACTGGTCGAGTGTGCTGCGCACGAATCTCGACGGCGTCTTCCACGCCTGCCGTCCCGCCGTGTTCCGGATGATCAAGCGCCGCACCGGAAGCGTGGTGACACTCTCCTCGGTGTCCGGCGTGCACGGCAATCCGACGCAGACCAACTACTCCGCGGCCAAGAGCGGAGTGCTCGGCTTCACTAAGGCGTTAGCCAAGGAAGTCGGCCGCTACGGCGTGCGCGTCAACTCCGTCGCGCCCGGCCTGATCGAGACCGACATGCTCGGCAAGCTCAGCGAAGCGACCCGCGAGAAGATGCTGCGGGCTGTTCCGCTGCGCCGCTTCGGCAGGCCGGAAGAAGTCGCCGACCTGGTGTCCTTCCTGGTTTCCGAACGCGCCTCCTACATCACCGGCAGCGTTTTCGAAGTGGACGGCGGCTTCGTCGTCTAGCCGGTCCTTCTCCCCCGCGGCAGCGCAGGCAGCGCGTGCCGCGTCCTATCTCCTGCGCTGGCGAAAGGACGTCATGAGCGCCGACAACGGTTTCATCCCGCGGCTGAAGACCGCGGTTCTGGGCACGGCCGAGCGCCCGCTGGTGTTCGTCGGCAACTTCGAGGTCGAAGAGCAGTGGGCGGTCGACGAGCAGGGGCTGCCCCGGGTGTCCGCCCCGGGCGGCATGGCGGTCGTCAACAGCATGGACGAGTTCGCGTTGCTGCTGGGCGGAAAGCGGGACCACGTCGTGCTCAAGCACGCGCCCGACCCCGGCTACCGCAGCTATCTGGAAGGCCTCGGCCTCGACCTGCCGCAGATCCACGTGATCGCGGACCCGGATCCGGCGCGCACGGTCAGCCAGGACGCGCTGCACGATCCGTGGTTGATCGCCGCGCTTTCCGCACTGCGCACCGACGAAGCGCATCTGCTCGCGCACGGCGTCTCCGCAGTCGAGGAAGAGCTGTCCACCGCGACAGGGTTGCCGCTGGCCGCCCCGGACGCGGCTCGGTGCAAGGCAGTGAACAGCAAGATCTACAGCCGGCGCATCGCGACGCAACTGGGCTTGCGCCAGCCGAACGGCTGGGCGTGCGACACGCTCGACCTGCTCGACGAGGCCGTCACCGAGGCGGCCGCGGTGCTCGCCACCGGGCGGAAGGTCGTCGTCAAGGAGGCGTTCGGGGTGTCCGGCAAGGGGATCTCGGTGGTCTCCGACGAACGCAGGCTCGACCGGTTGCGCCGGATGATCTCCGCGACCGCCCGGCGCAAGGGCCGGGACCGGATCGCGTTCGTCGTCGAGGAGTGGGTCGACAAGCGCTCCGACCTCAACTACCAGTTCACCGTGAGCCGCGACGGTTCGGTGCACTTCGACTTCGTCAAGGAGCTGATCACCGAGCACGGCGTCCACAAAGGACACCGGATCCCGCCCCGGCTGGACGAGGCGCAGATCGAGAGCATCCGGTCCGCCGCGCAGGCACTCGGCGGGCAGCTCGCCGCCGACGGCTACTACGGCGTCGTCGGAGTGGACGCGATCGTGGAGCCGGACGGCGGCATCTTCCCGGTGCTGGAAATCAACGCCCGCAACAACATGTCCACCTATCAGGTGCCGATCCAGGAACGCTTCGTCACCGCGGGCGAGACCGCGATGGCCCGGCACTATTCGCTGCGGCTCGGCGCCAGCGTCGGTTTCGACCGGGTCCGCGACGTGCTCGGCGACCTGCTGTTCGACGGCGCCGGCAGCGGCCTGCTGGTGAACAACTTCGCCACCGTCAACGCCGGTGCGCAGACCGCGGACGGCGCACCGTTCGCGGGCCGCCTCTACGGCGTGCTCATCGGGGATTCGGTCGCCGAGGTCGACCGCATCGACGCCCAGGTCGAACGCGCGCTGGCCGTCCTGCAGCAGGACTGAGCCCCGTTTCCGCCCAGCCGAAGAATAAGGAAGTTCTGTGACCGAAACCGCTACCGTTCCGGAGTTCGCCGTCGTGTCCGGGGCCCAGGTGCACCAGGTGCTCGACGGCGCCGAGAAGCAACTGGCCGAACTGATCGAAGCGACCTACCGGCTGCACGGCCAGCAGGCGACCGTCAACCCGCCCTCCTACTTCCTCCGGTTCCCGGACCGGCCGTCCGCGCGGATCATCGCGCTGCCCGCCTCGGTCGGCGGGGAGGTCGCGGTGGACGGGGTCAAGTGGATCTCCAGCTTCCCGGAGAACGTCCGCACCGGCCTGCCGCGTGCCTCGGCCGTGCTGATCCTCAACGACCAGGCGACCGGCTACCCGCTGGCCTGCATGGAAAGCTCGATCATCAGCGCCACCCGGACCGCGGCCTCGGCGGCACTCGCGGCCGACTGGCTCAGCCGGCGCGGCGAACGGCCGAGGCGGCTCGGGTTCGTCGGCACCGGTCTCATCGCGCGCTACGCGCACCGGTTCCTGGTCGGCACCGGCTGGGACTTCGACGAGACCGCGGTGTTCGACCTCTCCGCCGAGCACGCCGCGGGTTTCCGGGGATACCTGGAGACGACCGGCGCGAGCGGGATCTCGGTGCGCGGGAGCGCGGAGGAACTGATCCGCGGCAGCGATCTGATCGTGTTCGCCACCGTGGCCGGCGAGCCGCACGTGCACGATCCGGCCTGGTTCGGGCACAACCCGCTGGTGCTGAACGTTTCCCTGCGCGACCTGTCCACCGAGGTGATCCTGGCGTCGGCCAACGTGGTCGACGACGTCGAGCACTGCCTGAAGGCCAACACCTCGGTGCACCTGGCCGAACAGGCGACCGGCGGACGCGACTTCCTCGACGGCACCCTCTTCGACGTGATGACCGGGGCACTCGCCCTGGACGCGGACCGGCCGCTGGTGTTCTCGCCGTTCGGCCTCGGCGTGCTCGACCTCGCGGTCGGCAAGCACGTCCTGGACGAACTGCGCCGCCGCGGCGAACTGCACGAGGTCGGCGACTTCTTCTTCGAACTCGACCGCTACGGCAAGCGTTGAGCCGATGCCGATCATCACCAGTCCGCACGAGTTCAACGTCGAGGACCTGTTCGTCGACCTGAACGGGTGCACAGGGCGATCGCTCTACCTCAAATGCGAGGGCTTCAACTTCGCCGGTTCCATCAAGATCAAGGCCGCGACCGAGATGATCGACGCGGCCGAACTGGACGGCACGCTGAGGCCGGGCGCGACCCTCGTGGAGAGTTCGTCGGGCAACCTCGGGGTGGCGCTGAGCCTCGTCGCCACCAGCCGGGGTTACCGGTTCATCTGCGTCACCGACTCACGCTGCACCCTCGGTGCCCGGCAGTTGATGCAGACGCTCGGCGCCGAGGTGCACGTGATCACCGAACCGCATCCGGAGGGCGGGCTGCTCGGCGCGCGGATCGCGCACGTGCGGCGGTTGTGCGCCGAAGGCGACGACCGGGTGTGGCTCAACCAGTACGCGAACGCGGGCAACTGGCAGGCGCACTACCGCACCACCGGACCGCAGATCGCGAAGTCGTTCCCCGGCGCCGACGTGGCGTTCATCGGAGCGGGCACGACCGGCACGCTGATGGGATGCGCGCGGTACCTGCGCGAGCACTGCCCCGGAATGCGCGTGGTGGCCATCGACACCGTGGGTTCGGTGACCTTCGGGACCCCGGCCGCCCCGCGGATGATCCCCGGTCTCGGCACCGGGGTGCGGCCCGCGCTGCTCGACGAGTCCTATGTGGACGATGTGGTGCACGTGCCGGAACTCGACACCGTGCGCATGTGCCGCCATCTCGTCCGGGCGGGGTTCCTGTTCGGCGGCTCGACCGGCACTGTCGTCGCCGGGGCGCTGAACTGGCTCGACCGGCACGCGCCCGGCGAGAGCTTCACCGCGGTGGCGGTCGCCCCCGATCTCGGCGACCGCTACCTCGACACGGTCTATCACGACCAGTGGGTGGCCGACCTCTACGGAGACGCGGCGCTCGCCCCGCCCGCCGCGCTCGGGAGCTAGTACCACTCGAAATCGAGGTGCCACGCCCAGTGTGCGCACGATCACGAGGAGCCATCCTTAGACCGTCCGGCTTGCCGCCTGCGCGGCGGGAGGCCTGAAGCGGCCCAAGGAGTGCGGCAATTGCGAACGCTACCTCTGCTCCGTCTCGCGCGCTGGTGTGCCGGACACCCCGGCCCGGTCCTGTGCGCGTGGCTGCTGTTCCTGGTCGTGGCGGCGAGCGAGGGCCTCGCCGCCGCGAACGGCGGCTCCGCACCGGCGGGCTTCGTGTCGGCCCCGTCGGCCGGTTCCGTCCTCGCGGTCGGCTGCCTGCTCACCGCGCTGCTGCTGTTGCTGGTGCTGGGTTCGCTTCGGCTGGCCGCGATCGCGTTCGGATACCTCGCGACGGTCGGGGTCGGCGCGCTCGGGGTGCTGATGGCGGTCTCCGAGGCCGGCGCGGGCTCGTTCGGCAGCTGGAATCTCGTTCTCCTGCCCGGAATCACGAGCGCGGCCAACCATCTGCTGTTCGCGGTGCGCAGGCAGCAGGAGATGCCGCCGGGCAAGCACGACGCGTCCGACACCGCGCAGATCGTCGCCTCGACCGCCGGACGGACCGCGCTCGTCACCGGGCTCGCGATGCTGACGGCGATGACCGGGCTCTATCTGACCGGCGAGCCGCAAGTCATGCGGCTCGCCGCGGCCGTGATCCTGGTGATCCTCGTAGAGGCCGCCGCGGCATTGACTCTGCTCCCGGTGTTGCTGACCCGGATCGCGCTTCCGGTGCGGAGGTCGTTCCAGTGGCACTGGCTGCCCCGGTTCGTCGCCCGCCTGCCCGCGACCTGGCGCTACCGCAGCGCGGCCGGGCTCATCGGCGCGCTGGGGTGCACTGTCGCGGCGCTCGGTTACGTCGTCTACCGCTACCTCGAATCGCCGACCCTGCCGCCGTTGCCGCTGGCGCTGCTGATCGGGCTGACCTCGCTGGCGGTGATCACGGCCTTCCGGCCGGTGGCGGTCGCGCTGACGACCGCGGTGCTTTCGGTGCTGTCCGCGCTTTTCGCGCTGACCATGCTCACCTGCATGGACCCGCCGACCCCGACGTGGCTGCCAGTGGCGCTGGTGGCCGTGCTCGCCGCGCCCACGACGGACATGCACGTCTGCCTGCTGCACCACTTCCGCGTCGAAGCGCTGACCGGAATGTCGCCACAGCATGTGCTCGCTGAAGGACTGCGTCGCGGCACCGTGGCGATTTCCAGCGCGAGTGTGGTGTCCATCGGGGTCTTCAGCGCCCTCGGGATCGCTGGCACCGGCGCGTTGAGCGAGTTCGGCTGGGCAGCCGCGGCGGCGCTGGCGATGGACGTGCTGGTGATCCGGTTGGTGCTGCTGCCCTTGCTGCTCTCGCTAGCCGGCCCGGTCCGCTGGTGGCGGCGGACCGGGCCGGGGGCTGCGCGAAAGTGAGACTCCGCTGACTGTCCACAAAGGACGCCAACATGTGCGCTGTCCGTGAGGGGAACCCTGAGGGACTCTGATTCCCTCAGGGTTCCCCTCACGGACGTAAGCGCCTCGGGGCGGGAGCAGCAGGCTTAAGGTCCGAGCATCGGGATCACCCGGTGGTCGGGTGCCCGGTGAGGTCGAGGAAGGCTTCGTCGAGGGTCGGCCTGCGCAGCGCGAAGTCCGCCAGCGCGACGCCGCGTTCGTGCAACGCGTTCGCCGCCGCCGCGATCCCGCCGCTCTCGTCCAGCAGTTCGAGGGAGATGCTGCACCGGCGTTCGTCGACGACCGGGACGCCCACCGCGACCGGCGTCAGCGCCGCCACTGCGTCCGCGAGACCTTCGGGGTGCGCGACGGCGACTTCCAGCCGTTCCCGGCCGACCTTGCGCTTGAGTTCGTCAGCGGTTCCCTCGGCGACGCTCCGGCCCTTGTCGATGACGACGATCCGGTCGGCGAGGTAGTCGGCTTCCTCGAGGTACTGCGTGGTGAGCAGGACCGTGACGCCGTCGCTGACGAGTTCGCGGACCATCGTCCACAAGCCCATCCGGCTCGCCGGGTCGAGTCCCGTGGTCGGTTCGTCGAGGAAGAGCACCGAGGGCCGCGCCACCAGGCAGGTCGCGAGGTCCAAGCGGCGGCGCATCCCGCCCGAGTACGTGCCGACCGCGCGGTCCGCCGCCTCGACCAGGTTGAACCGCTCCAGCAGCTCTCCCGCGCGGGCGCGCGCTCCTCGACGGCCGAGGTGCAGAAGACGACCCAGCAGCACCAGGTTTTGCCTGCCGGTCAACAGTTCGTCGACGGCGGCGTACTGGCCCGCGAGCGCGATGTGCCGCTGGACCTGCTTGCGTTCCCGAACGATGTCGTGCCCGGCGACCAGCGCGCGGCCGCCGTCCGGCGGGAGCAGGGTCGCGAGCATCCGGACTGTCGTGGTTTTGCCCGCGCCGTTGGGGCCGAGCAAACCCAGCACCGTGCCGGGCGGGACGGCGAGGTCGACGCCGGCGAGCGCTTCGTGGTCGCCGTAGCGTTTGCGGAGCCCTTCGGCTTCGATCGCGAGTTCTCCGTGCGCCATGTCAGCCTGCTTCCCGGATGTTCTCGGGCGACAGATCGGTCCAGTGGCCCGAAATGTGCGCCAGTGCTTCTTCGCGGCTGCTCTCGCCGAGCGAAACCCGCCAGCCTGGCGGGACCTCCGCGAACGAGGGCCAGAGGCTGTACTGCTGTGCGTCGTTGACCAGCACCAGGAAAGCTCCGTTCTGGTCGTCAAACGGGTTTGTCATCGCATTACTCCGGATCGGTTAGGCGAGGCGGTAACGGCGGAAGCTCAGCAGGGTCGCCGCGGCGAAGAGCACGACCAGCGTCACCGCGACGACGAGGCCGGGATGCTGAGCGGGGAACGAACTGTCCGCGGGCACCGGCACGCCCCACAGCTGGCGGCACAGCGTGGTGACGGAGCTGACCGGATTCCACTCGGCGACCGGCCGGATCCAGGACGGCAGCTGGCTGACCGCCATGAACGCGTTGGACAGGAAGGAAAGGCCGAGCGTCAGCACCGCGCCGACGCCGTCGATCGATTCGGGATTGCCCATCGAAAGCCCGAGCAGCACGCCGACCCAGATCATCACGTAGAGGAAGAGGGCGAGCACGGCCAATCCGGCGAGCAGCGCGGGGAACCCGGCGTGCACGCGGCCGCCGACCGCCAGCCCGATCCCGGCGACGATCGCCAGTGCGACCAAGCCGACCAGCGCGTCGCCGATGGTGTGGCCGAACAGCACGGCGGGGCGGGAGATCGGCAGGGAGCGGAACCGGTCGGTCAGGCCGCCTTTGAGGTCCATCGCCACCGCGATCGCGGTCGGTGCGACGCCGGCGAGACCGACCTGCATCAGTGCGGCCGGGAAGAGGAATTCCGGGTAGCTGCCGCCGCCTTCCACACTCACCGCGCCTTTGAAGACGTAGCCGATGGCCAGCATGGTGATCAGGGAGTTCAGGGTGATGGCGAGGAGCCGGCCGGGCACTTTGCGCAGGTGGGTCAGCCGGCGGCCCGCCAGCGCGAGTGTTTCGACGGCCGCGGCCATGGCCCGCGGCGGCTCGGTCGGGGCGGTCGGTGTGGTCGGGGCGGTCATTGTGGTCACTGCGACTCCTCGTTGCTCGCCAGCGTTTCGGCCACCGCGGCACCGATCTCCGCCTGCGGCTGGGGGTCCATCAGGTATTCGTGGCCGCACTCGATGCGACGGGCTCGCACGGGGCCTGCCACGTGCGGCACCCAGCGGCCCGCTCGTTCGGCCACCTCCGCGTCGGTCAATCCCTCGGCGGCGACGAACAACTCGACTGCTCCGGTGAATCTCGCGGGGCGGTAGCGGTGTGCCAGCGCGGCATTGTTGTCCATCACGGCGAGGACGCGGGTCATGCGTTCCTCGCCGATGTCAGCGAGTCTGCTGTCTCCCTGTCGCAGCACGGCTATGACGTCGGCTGGGGTTAGCTCAGTGTCGGAGTCGGTGTCGTGGAAGCCCACGTGCTCCAGGAAATCGACGAGCAGCTCGTGCCTGGTCAGTGCTGCTTCGGAACCGTCCTGCGGGTATCTGTCCAAGATGGACAGTGAGCCGACCGTTTCTCCTTCGGACTCAAGGCGTACGGCCAGTTCGAAAGCCAGCAAGCCACCGTAGGACCAGCCGAGCAGGTGGTACGGGCCGTGCGGCTGGATCCGGCGGAGGTGCGTCAAGTAGTCCTCGGCGACCTGTTCGACGGAGTCCGGGAACTGTTCTGTGCCACTGATTCCCGGCGACTGCAGGCCGTAGATGGGACGGTCCGGCAGGTGGGCCGCCAAGCCGAGGTAGGGCAGGCTCAGGCCGAGTCCGGCGTGCAGGCAGAACAGCGGCGGTTTCGACCCAGTCGGGCGGATCTGCAGCACCGGTGCGAACGGGTCCGGCAGGTCCGCGAGGTCGGGTTCGGCTCGTTCGGCGAGTACGGCCAGGCGTTCGACGCTGCCGTGGGTCAGGACGTCGGCCACGGTCAGCCGGAGTCCGGCTCGCCGGGCCAGCGCGACCAGCCGGACGGACTGCAGGCTGTTGCCGCCCAGTTCGAAGAACCCGGTCTGGACGTCAACGTCGGCGATGCCAAGGGGTTTCCGCGAAAGCGGTTCGCAGCAGTTCGGCGGTTTCGCTCGGGTCCTGGCCGGTTTGTGCCGCGGGAGCGGGCAGGGCGGCGCGGTCCAGGGAGCCGTCCGGGGCGACTGGGATGGTGTCCAGTTCCGCGAACGCGGTCGGGATCAGGTAATCGGGGAGTTCGGCGGCCAACGCTTCTCGCAGGGTGAGCGGGTCGACGCCGCGTTCCCATTGCGGGACAACGTAGGCGATCACCTCGTCCTCGGCGATCACGACGGCTGCGGCGACCGCGGGCTGGCGGAGCAGGGCCGCCTCGATCTGCCCGGTCGGGATCGCGAAGCCGCGCACCTTGGCCTCTCGGATCAGTTCCACGGTTCCGTCCAAGCGAACGCGGGCGGGGAGGCCGGCGGAGGCCAGCTCGGAGCCCGCGCCAGCCAAGTACAGCTCGCCTCGGCCACCGCGCGACACTGGCCGCAGACTCTGGTCGAGGACCTCGGCGCGGCTGTGCGCGAACGGGCGTCCGTTGACCAGCGAGAGCCAGCCGGACGCCGCGGTGCCTTCGCAGTTGAGTGCTCCGTCGAGAAATTCCTCGCCGAAGTTCAGCACCCGGGTGCCCGGACGCAGCGCCAGCATTTTCGCGATGTTCGGGGTCAGGACCACGACGCTCGGGTCCACCGACGAGGCGAGTTCCGCGATCTCCGAGGCGGGGGCGACGGTCACCACCGCGCCGACGTGCAACGCTGCGAGCACGACCGGCAGAGCGAATTCGGTGTCCGGTGCCAGGACGCGATCGCTGGCCGTGAGCGGCAATTCGGTCAGCAGGGCGGCGATCGTCGCGGCCAGCGCGCCTCGGGTGAACACCGCGGCACCGCGATAGGCCAGGTCCGCCTCCGACAGCGACACCTCCAGGTCGGTGTCGGCGAATCCGGACCCGTCCGCGTGCACTGTGCAGCGAGACGGACCGCTCGATGTCCAGGCCGCGCCGGTGGCGAGGACGGCGAAGATCGCGGCCCAGCGGTCCCGGCCCGGCGGCAGGTCGACGGTCACCGTCTCCCCTGGTCCCGCGCCCTGGGCCAGCAAAGCCCGGGCCAGCCGGTTGGCTTGCTCGCGCAGGCCGATGTCGCCGGGCACCAGCAGACCGGCATCCGGGGCCTGCGGAGACCACGCGGCCGGGGTGGTCCGCTCGTCCGAAGTGCGCAGGTCGATCCGGCTCAGCGGCTGCCCGGGATCTTCGGCGGCGGCGGTCAGCAGGAACGTCAGCCGGTCGACGAGCAGCTGCGCGGTGTCCGCGGTGAACGCCTCGGCGTTGTACTCGAGCGTGCCTTCCAGACCGCGCTCCCCCTTGTGCTGGCCCAGCTGGAAGGTCAGGTCGAACTTGAACTTCTTGTGCGTCGGGGGAAGCATTTCGGGACGCGCGGTCAGGCTGCCGAGGCTGACTTCGGACGGCGGGACGTCGTAGAAGGACAACAGCACCCCGAACAACGGCTGCCGCGACATCGACCGTGCCGGTTGCGTCGCCTCCAGCAGCCGTTCGAAGGGCAGGTCCTGGTGGGAGTAGGCGGCGAGGTCGGCGTCGCGGACCCGCGCGACCAGGTCGGCGAAGTGCGGATCGCCGCTGGTGTCGGTGCGCAGGACGAGCGTGTTGACGAAGAAGCCGACGAGATCGTGCACGGCTTCGTCCGGACGGCCGGCGACCAGGCTGCCGAGCGGGATGTCGGTTCCCGCGCCGAGACGGGTGAGCAGCGTGGCCAGTGCGGCTTGGACGACCATGAACAGGCTCGCGCCTTGTTCGTGCGCGAGCCGCGCTAGGCCCCGGTGCACGGCGGACGGTATCTCGAACTCGATGGTTCCGCCGTGGTAGCCCGCTGAGGCTCGGCGGGGCAGGTCGACCGGCAACGCCAGTTCGCCGGGGATTCCGGCGAGTGCTTCCCGCCAGTGCTTCAGCAGGCGGGCGGATTCGCCGTCCTTGGCGTCGTCCAGGAGGGAGTGTTGCCAGACCGAGTAATCCGCGTACTGGGCGGGCAGGTCTGTCCACTCTGGACTATTTCCGGACCGCCGGGCCTCGTAGGCGGTGGCGAGGTCGCGGGCGAGCACATCGACGGACCACGCGTCTCCGGCGATGTGGTGCAGCACCAGGAGGAGGACGTGGTCGCCATTCTTGCCGGGGCCGAACAGCTTGCTGCGCAACGGGAGATCGACGGCCAGGTCAAAGCCGCGGGCGACCTCTTCTTCCAGCACCGCGGTGAGGTCTGCGGGCATTGGTGCGGCGCGCAGGGACTCCCCCGCGTCGAGAACGCGCTGGTACGGCACGCCGTCGGTGTCGGGGAAGACGGTGCGCAGGATTTCGTGGCGTGCGGTCAGATCATCGACGGCCGCGGCGAGCGCCGAGCGATCCAGCTCTCCGGAAAGCCGCACGGCGAGTGGGATGGTGTATCCGCCGTGTTCGCCTTCGAGGCGGTTGAGGAACCACATCCGCTGCTGGGCGTACGACAGCGGCAGCGGATCGGGACGGTCCAGTTTGCGGAACGCCGCACGGGCCTGGCCCGCGGACGCGAGCCGTCCGGCCAGCGCGGCGACGGTGCGGGCCTCGAACAGGTCCCGCAGCGGCAGTTCGACGTCCAGTTCCGACCGGATCCGGCTGACCAGCGCGGTGGCCAGGAGGGAATGCCCGCCGAGTTCGAAGAAGTCGTCGTCGATCCCGGCTTCGGGCAGCCCCAGCACCTCGGCGTAGAGCCGGGTCAGCTGTTCCTCGACCGGGGTCCTCGGGCCGCGTTTCTCTTGCCCGGCCAGGTTTTCCGGTGCGGGAAGGGCTTTGCGGTCGACCTTGCCGTGCGCGGTCAGCGGGAGCCGGTCGAGTACGACGATCGCGCTGGGCACCATGTACGCGGGCAGCAACTCGGCCAGCTGGGCCTGCAGATCCTCGGGACGGGCGGTTCCCGCGACGTAGCCGGCCAGGTGCCGGTTCGCCGCGTCGGAGCCCTGCACGACGACGACCGCGTCGGTGACGGATTCCTGGGCGAGGAGACCGGCTTCGATCTCGCCGAGTTCGATGCGGTGGCCGCGGATCTTGACCTGGAAGTCGCGGCGTTCCACGAACTCCAGCGCACCGTCGGCCCGGCACACGACGCGGTCGCCGGTCCGGTACATCCGGGTGCCCGGCTCGCCGAACGGGTCGGCGACGAACACCGAACCCGTCTTGACCGGATCACCGACATAACCGCGTCCGACGACCAATCCGCCGACGTACAGTTCGCCAGCCGCGCCTGGGGGAACCGGCCGCAACTCGTCGCCAAGCACGTACAGCCGGGTGTTCCGCACCGGAAGGCCGATCGGCACCCGCAAGCCCTGCGCATCGTCCACACTGGACAGAACGGCGTGCGTCACGTCGTCCGAGCATTCGGTCGGCCCGTAGGCGTTCACCATCGGGATATTCGGGAAGTACCCGAACCACCGCACGCACAGGTCCGGCGGCAAGGCCTCTCCGGTGACTACCAGCCAGCGCAACCCGTCCAGGTTCGGCGGGCTGCCCGCGTCCCAGAAGTCCAACGCCGCCCGCAACAACGAGGGCACGACTTCCAGCACTGACATGCCCAACCCGAACAACACGTCCGGATCCGCCGCCGTCTCCCGGCTCACCGCGCGGACTTGAGCGCCGACCAGCAGCGGCGCCAGCATCTGCCACACGGACACGTCGAAGGTCAGCGGGGCGTTCTGCACCAGCACATCCGACGGCGCCAAAGACAGGTCCTCCACCTTGGCGAGCAGGTGGTTGACCATCCCCCGCCGGGAAACCATCGCGCCCTTCGGGCGGCCCGTGGAACCGGAAGTGAAGATCAGGTACGCGACATCGTCGTCGGCACCGACGACCGGTGCCAGTTCGATGTCGACCACGCCGTCCAGCTCGATGACGTCCACCGGCAGGCTGGCCGCGATCTCCCGGAATTCCGGGGCCACGATCACGCACGCCGCGCCGCTGTCCTCCACCAAGCCTTGCAGCCGAGCGAGCGGCACCGTCGGGTCCAGCGGCACATAGGCACCGCCTGCGCCCAGGACACCGAGAACCGCGGAAATAAAGCCAATTCCGGGACCGGCGAGCACACCAGCTACCCGCCCCGGCGGCAACCGCCGAGACAGCGCCGAGGCCAACCCGACCAGCTCCGTGTAACTCACCGAACCGGAGTCATCGACCACTGCCACGGCGTCCGGTGCCTGCGCGCGCACTCGCTCCACTACGCCCGCACCGACCGGACCAGTCGCGCCGAGCAGGAAGGTCTGCGACGGTTCGGCCACCACGTCGATCCGGCCGAGCAGGCGGTCCGGATCGACGAGCACCGTGTCGAGCAGCGCCCGGAACTGCTGCGCCAGCCCGTGGACGCGATCGTCGCCGAACGCCTCGCGGAGGTAATCGAAGCGGAAGACGAGCGAGCCGCGCGGTTCCACCACGAGGCTGAGCGGGTAGTGCCGAGAATCGAGCGTCACCGCGTCGACCACGCGGACGTCCTCGCCGAGTTTCACCAGCGGGCCGCCGTCGCCGGCGGGGACGTTCTCGAACACCACTGCGGTGTCGAAGAGTTCCCCGCTGTCCGGGATGGCTCCGCTCAGTTGTGCCTGGCCGATGTGCTGATAGGACACCATCGACGCTTGCTGCTGCCCCAGTTCGGCGAGCAGTTCGCGGACCGGCCGCGACGGGTCGAGGCGAGCCCGGACCGGCACGGTGTTCACGAACATGCCGACCATCGTTTCGACGCCGGGCAGTTCCGCCGGACGTCCGGAGGCCACTGCGCCGAAGACCACGTCCTGCTGTCCGGCCAGCCTGCCGACCAAAATCGCCCAGCACGCCTGCACGATCGTGCTGACCGTCAGCTCGTGTTCCCGTGCCCACGCGTAGAGATTCGCAGTGTCGCTTTCGGACAGTACTAACTCGACAGTCGCGGGCAGGGACGCCGCGGCGGGCAGGTCTGGCGCTACACGGGTCGGACCGGGCAGGCCGTCGAGCAGGTCCTGCCAGGCTTTTCGCCCGGCTTCCTGGTCCTGCCGGGACAGCCAGGCGAGGTAGTCGCGCATCTGCGGCACGGCGGGCAGTTCGGTCGTCGCGCCGCGTGCGTAGAGCTGCGCCAGCTCGTCGATGAGAATGGGCACCGACCAGCCGTCGGTGGCGATGTGGTGTGCGCTCCACAGGAACCGGTAGCGCTCGGCGGCGACCCGGATCAGGGTGAAGCGGACCAGCGGCGGGCGGGCGAGGTCGAAGCGGCGCAACCGGTCCTGCTCGACCAGCCGCTGCAGCTCCGCCACCCGACGGTCCTCCGGCAGCACGGTCAGGTCGATTTCGGTCCACGGCAGTTCGACCGATTCGGCGACCAGCTGCACCGGTTCCCCGTTGCGGCGTCGCCGGAAGTATCCGCGCAGGGCGGTGTGCCGGGTCAGCAGCGTGGCGCAGGCGTCCCGGACCGCAGCGGTGTCGAGTGGCCCTTCGAGGTCCGCGATCGCTTGCACGGCATAGAAATCCACGCCCTCGGCGTCCAGTTCGGCGTGGAAGAGCATGCCTTGCTGCAACGGCGCGAGCGGAAGGACTTCCTCGACCGGCCCGACCCGCAGCTCGTCCAGTTCTCCCGGTTCGAGTTCGACCAGGGCAGCGGTGGGGTCGAGCGCGACCTCATCGCCGATCGGGACCGCGTTTTCCGCGATCGCCGCCGGAGTGCGCGCTTCCAGCAGATCGCGCGGAGTGATGATCAACCCGGCCTTGCGCGCGCGGCTGACCACCTGGATCGAGCTGACGCTGTCGCCGCCGAGAGCGAAGAAGTTGTCGTCGATGTAGACCTTCGGCACCGTCAGCACTTCGGCCAGCACGTCGCACAGAATGGCCTCGACGGCATTGCGCGGGGCCCGGCCGACCGTCTCGGCAGCGAAATCGGGCTCCGGCAGCGCGTCCCGGTCGACCTTTCCGTGCACGGTCAACGGCATCGCGTCGAGCACGACCATCGCGGGCGGCACCAGGTAGTCCGGCAGCCGCTGCTGCAGTTCGCTGCGCACGGACGGGATGTCGACCGGCTCCGTTCCGACCAGATAGGCGGCGAGCCGTTTGGTCCCGTCGTCGGTGCGCACCACGACGACCGCGTCCGCGATCTCGGGCAGCTCGCGCAGGGTGGCTTCGATCTCGCCGAGTTCGATGCGGTGGCCGCGGATCTTGACCTGGAAGTCCCGGCGCTCGATGAACTCCAGCGCACCGTCGGCCCGGCGCACCACGCGGTCGCCGGTCCGGTACATCCGGGTTCCCGGCTCGCCGAACGGATCCGCGACGAACACCGAGCCGGTCTTGGCCGGGTCGCCCACGTAACCGCGTCCGACTACCAAGCCACCGACATACAGTTCGCCAGCCGCACCCGCTGGGACCGGGCGCAGCTCGTCGCTCAGCACGTACAGCCGGGTGTTCCGCACCGGAAGGCCGATCGGCGTCCGCACCCCGCGCACATCGTCCACACTGGACAGAACCGCGTGCGTCACGTCGTCCGAGCACTCCGTCGGCCCGTAGGCGTTCACGAGCGGGATCTCCGGGAAGTACCCGAACCACCGCGCGCACAGGTCCGGCGGCAACGCCTCGCCGGTCACCACCAGCCACCGCAACCCGGCCAGCTCCGGCGGACCGCCGGCGTCCCAGAAGTCCAACGCCGCCCGCAGCAACGACGGCACCACTTCCAGCACCGACATGCCCAGGCCGAACAACGTCTCCGGATCCGCCGCGACCCGCCGGTCCACCACCCGGACCTGACCGCCGACCACCAGCGGCGCGAGCATCTGCCACACCGACACGTCGAACGTCAGCGGCGCGTTCTGCACCACCACGTCGGACGCACCCAGCCCGAGGTCCTCGACCTTCGCCAGCAGGTGGTTCATCATCCCGAGCCGCGAGACCATCGCGCCCTTCGGACGGCCGGTCGAACCCGACGTGAAGATCACGTACGCGACGTCATCGTCGGCGCCCACCACCGGTGCCAACTCGACATCGATCGTGCCGTCCAGCTCCACGACGTCCACCGGCAGTTCCGCGGCGACCTCCCGAAACTCCGGTGCCGCAAGCACACACGCCGCGCCGCTGTCCGCCACCAAGTCGCGCAACCGCGCCAACGGCAACGTCGGATCCAGCGGCACGTAAGCGCCACCTGCGCCCAGCACGCCGAGAACCCCTGAGATAAAGCCGCTTCCCGGACCAGCGAGCACGCCGACCACGCGCCCCACCGGCAACCGCCGCGACAAGGCCGAGCCCATCCCGACTAGGTCCGCATAACGCACCGGCCCGGCAGCGTCGACCACCGCCATCGCATCCGGTGCCTGCGCGCGCACCCGCTCCACCACGCCCGCACCCACCGGGCCAATAGCGCCCAACCCGGCGGCGAGTAGTTCCTCGCGCTCCTGCGCATCGGCGACGTCGACGTGCGCGAGCGGCGCCTCCGGATCGGCGCGCGCGAAGCGGTTCAGGAACGCGGCGAACCGGCGCAGATGAGTGTCCACTCCGGACTCGTCGTAGAGGTCGGGATTCCCGTTGAGGTGCAGTTCGATCCCGCCGCCGGGCTCGTCGAGCACAGTGATCGACAGGTCGTTCGTGATCCCGGTGGACAGGTTCCGCACCCGGGTCACGCAGTCGCCCAGCCGCAGTCCGGGATCCGCGGGCAGCACGTTGACGAACGGACCGCCGAACGGCCGCCGCTCGTCGCTGCGCACGCCGATGTCGCGCCGGATCTGGTTGACGTGATACCGCTGGTGCTTGAGCGTGCGGGCGAGTTCCCGCGACGCCTGCTTCAGCAGCAGCTGCGGGGTCATCGCGGGCGTGACCTGCATTTTCAACGGCAGGTAGTTCGCCATCATCCCCGGGATCGTCCTGGTCCGGACACCGGCGCGGGCGGCCACCGGGACGGTCAGCATCAGGTCCTGGATCCCGGAAAGGCGTTCGGTGTAGGCCGCCATCGCGGCGAGCAGGAAGGTCGGCAGGGTCACCCCGGCCTGCGCCACCGCCTTACGCGCCGCGGCGGCCGCGTCGGCGGGCAGGGCGAGCGTGCGGCGAAGGAATCCGCGAGCCGGTGCGGGTTCCTTGCCGGACAGGCTGATCAGGTCCGGGACCGTGCTGAAGTGGCTGCTCCAGAACTCGCGGTCGCGCCCGAGGTGAGTCGAGGTCTGGTAGGCGAGTTCGGAGTCCAGCAGGTCCCGAAACGGCGGCAGCGGACGGCCTTCGGGCTCCGCGCCGGTCAGCACGGCCGTGTACAGCTCGCCCATCCGCCGGTGGCAGATCGCGGCGCTGAACCCGTCGCCCACCAGATGATGGGTGGTGAGATACCAGAATCGCCGACGCGGGCCGAGGGTGAGCAGCGCGGCGCGGAACAGCGGGAAATCGGTGACGGAGAACGGCCGGGCCAGGTCCTCGTGCATCCACGCGAGCGCGGCCGCCTCCGGGTCCGGTTCGCCGGACAGGTCGAGGAAGCGGACCGGCAGCTCGGTCAGCGGTTCGACCACCTGGCGCGGTTCGCCGTCGACCTCGAAGAAGCGGGCGCGGAAGCACTCCGCCTCGTCGGTGAGCAGGCGGAACGCCTCGGTGAACACCGGCACGTCCAGGTCGCCGGAGATGTCCAGGTAGTCGGCCATCGCGTAGGCCAGGCCGCCTCCGGAAAGCTGCTCGTCGAACCAGACGTCGGTCTGGGCCGTGGACAGGGGCAGGCTGGTCTCGACAGCGGTCATCGCGGCACCTCGGAAAGTCGGTCGGTGGTCTGCTCGGGCACCCGGCCGAGCGCGTCGGCGGCCCAGTGGTCCCGGTAGACCGTGTCCAGGTAGTGGTCGCCCAGGTCCGGGGAGACGGCCACGGCGGTCAGGTCGCGGTCCTCGCGGGCGAGCCAGGACAGCGCGCCGGCGACGACGGTGCCGGTCGAGCCGCCGAACAGGAAACCGTGCCGCACCAGCGTCCGGCACATCTCGACGGTTTCGGTCTCCTCGACGTGCACCACATCGTCCACTAAGGACTCGTCGAGCAGCGCCGGGCGGATCGCGGAGCCCAGCCCGGGAATCCGCCTCGGCCCGGGCGGACCGCCGAAGCTCACCGAGCCGACGCTGTCCACCGCGACCACGCGGACCGACCGGCGCGCCTCGCGCAGGTAGCGGGCGCAGCCCATCAACGTCCCGGCCGTGCCGGTGCCGACGAACAGGACGTCCAGGCCGGGGAACATGCGCAGGATCTCCGGGCCGGTGGTCCGGTAGTGCGCGGTCCAGTTGCCCGGGTTGGTGTGCTGGTCGAGCCAGACGTAGTCCTCGTGTTCCGCGCAGAGGCTCTCCACCATCCGCTGCCGCGCGCCGACCAGGCCGTCCACCGGGTGCGGTTCGGTCAGCACGTGGACCTCGGCGCCGTAGTTCTGCATCAACTGCCGGGCCGACAGCGTGCAGTGGTCGTCGGTGACGCAGATGAACCGGTATCCCCGGCTGGCCGCGACCATCGCGAGCGCGACGCCGATGTTCCCGGACGAGCTTTCGACGATCGTGTGGCCGGGACACAGCGTGCCGTCCCGCTCGGCGCGCTCGACGATCTCCAGCGCGGCCTTGAGCTTGATCGACCCGGCGAAGTTGAACCCCTCGCATTTGACGAACAGGTCGCGGCCGACGAACCTGCGCAGGTCGACATACAGATCCGGGACGGTGAACTCCTGAGGGGCGGATATCACCCGCACGACAGACCTCCGGTGACCGAGGGGCGGCTCAGCGCCGGGAACGACTCGCCCCGGCCGACTTTGCCGGCGAGCAGCCCGGTGAAGACGATGAGTTTCTGGATGTTCGCGGCGCCTTCCATGAATTCGACGCCGCGCGCGTCGCGAATCAGCTTGTCCAGCAAGGGATGCGTCCAGCGCGCGCTCGGCCCGAAGAACCGGCAGGCCGCTCTGGTCGCGTCCTCGGCGAGCCGGCTGGCCTCGGCCTTGGCCGACGAGGCGAGGTGCCCGCCGCGGCTTCCGCCCGCGTCGACCTCCATCGCCGCGAGGTGCACCAGGTTCCGGACGCTCTCGATCCGGTATCCCAGCTGGTCCCATTCGGCCGCCGCGCCGCCGGTGAGCAGGCCGCCTTCGGCGCGGACGTACTCGTGCGCGGCCCGCGCGATGCCGACCGCGATGGCCGCGACGCCGGGGCGGAGGCGGTTGAACGTCAGCGTGGCGGCCCACATCCCGCGCCGGGCCGGGGAAAGGTGGTGGCCCAGCACCCGGTTCGCGGGGATCCGGACTCCGTCGAACTCGAGGGCGCAGAACCGTGCGCCGCGCAATCCGAGCATGCCCAGCGGTTCGGCGCGAAAGCCGGGGGAAGCGGTGTCCAGCAAGACCGCCCGCACGCCGAGCGGACCGGGCGCGGTGCGGGCGAAGACCACACCCATGCCCGCGCGGGAAGCGTTGCCGACGTACCGTTTCCGGCCGTGGAGAATGAAGTCTCCGTCTGGTCCGGGCGTCAGGCTGGTGGTCAGCGCGTTCGCGTCGGAGCCCGCGTCGGGTTCGGTGAGTGCGAAGAAGGTCCACGTTGGACGGTCGATGAGCCTTCCGTAGAACCAGGATTTCTGTTCGTCGTCCCCGAGTACGTCGATCAGGACGCCGGACATCGACGCGCCCGGTGCGGCGAGCGTCGCGCCCGCGTCGCCCCGGGCGAACTCCTCCAGCAGCACCGTTCGTTCCAGCGCGGTCATCCCATTGAACCGGTGCCCGGCGACCCTGATGCCCTCCGCGCCGTACTCCGCCGGGACCAGCAGCTGCGCCATACAGCGCACCGCGGGCAGATCGGCGAACTGGGCGGTGGCCTCGGGATCGCGGTCGAGCACCGCTCCGGCGTCGCGGAGGTCTCTCGCCCATTCCGCGGCGAGATCACGCAGAGCCAGCAAGGGTTCGCTCAGTACCGTGCCCGTCACGTCGTCCCCTCGGCCATTTCGTGCACACTCGCGAGCAGCTCCGAAACGTCGGCGACCTCGCCCGGTCCGCCGGAGAGGAAGCCCTTCGCCCCCAGCAGGCCGAGCAGCTTCCGGTCCACATCGGACAGACACTGATGCAGATACCGCGCTCGCGCGGGAGCCACCCTCTCGTCCGCCCGCAAGTCCGCCTCGACCGCCAGTTGACCGTTGAGCGCGGTGGCGAGGCAGTCCTGGATCATCTGCTTGCGCAGCAAGGACTCCTCCCCCGAACGCCGCTCGCCCAAGTACTGCAGGCACTCGTCGAGCAGCCCTTGGGAAAGTCCCAGCCGCACCCACAGCAGGTCCGGCCCCGCGGGCGCGTCCGGCAGCCCCCGGGCGAACACGACAGCGCCGCCGGGAAGATCGGCTTCCCGCAAGATCTCCGCCCCGGCGGGCAACTCCCCCGCCGGGACAGCCGCGATCGCACCGTTCCGGCACCTCGTCCGCAGCAGCTTGAGCGCGGGCGCGACGCCCTGCTCCCGGGCGACGCGCCGGTACTCCTGCCACGGCACCGGGTCAGGCACGGATTTCCGCGATGACGAACGCGGCGAGCGAACGCACCGATTCGAAGTGCTGCATCTCCAGGTTCTCGGTGTCGAACTCGATGCCGAACGTGTCCTCGAGCTGCATCAGCAGCTCCAGCACGCCGGTGGAGTCAAGCCCGGCGTCCGACAGCCGGGTGTCCGCGGACAGGTCGGCGACGTCCCGTTCGAGCACCGCGCCCAGCGCGCCGGTGATGCCTTCGACGATCCGCTCCTCGGTCAGGGTCTGCGTGGGCTGCGCGATCTCAGTCATGGCTCTCCTTTTCCTTACACAGGGTTCAGCGCGCCGTCGGAGCGAATCCGCGGGCGTCGCGGCGGGCCTGGCCGCGGGAAATCCGCAGCGGATCCCAGTCGTGGCCGCGTTCGGGCAGCAGGGCACGGTCGGCGAAGACCGCGCCGTCGTACGCTTCGGCCAGCACCGGCCGGTCGAGGATCGCCTCGGCGCACTGCGCACCGCCGACCGCGGCGCCGACGACTCCCCCGCCATGGATGTCCTGCCCGGCGACGAACAGTCCTTCGATGTCAGTCCGCACGTCCGGCCGTCGTCCGTGCGGGCCCCAGGACTGCAGTCCGTACGCGGCTCCGCCGGTGGCCAAGGTGTAGCGCTCCTGCGTGAGCGGGGTGGCCGATTCGAGGTGGACGATGCGGTCCCGGAACGGACCGAGCACCTCTTCCGCGCGGTCGAGCAGGCAGGCGGCGAGTTTATCCTTGGCCGCACGGTATTCGGCCACGCGCCGATAGCGGAGCCCCGACGCCGGTCCAGCCTCCACGCCCCACTGCGCGTAGCCGGGCGGGCACGCGGTCATGATCTGGAGGTTCGTGTACCCGGGAGGGCAGACTGCGGTGTTGCCGGGGTCCTTGTGCGAGGCGGACGAGATGAACACGAACGGCAGCTCGTCGAACTGGCCAGCTTCCGTTCGAGCGTAAGCACTTTCGACATCACCGCTCGGCCAGTACCAGATGTTGGCCTCGGACGCTTCCGGCAATTCCGTGTCCACCACCGCGTAACTGGTGACCAGCGGCAGCCGCATGACCGCGTCTTCGGTGCGCCGGACAATGCCGTCAGGGAGGTTTTCCCGACCACCGCACAACTCCAGCACCGTGCGTCGATAGTCCGCATTGGACACCACCAGCGGCGCACGCAGTACGTCTCCGTCGGTCAGTTCGACACCGACCGTTCGCCCGCGCTCGATCAGGATCCGGGCGGCGCGCGCTTTGGTGCGCAGCTGACCGCCGTGCGTTTCGAGCTGCTCCACCAGCGCGGCGGCCAGCATCTGACCGCCGCCTTCGGGGTAGTACGCGCCCCCGGTCAGGTAGTCGTCGAGCATGCGGATGTGCGCCGCGACAACGGTATTCGCCGGCGACGAAGCATAGTTTCCCGACTGCGCGGCCAGCACCGTGCGCGCGGCCGCCGACAGTCCACAATGGTCAAACAGACGGCTCAGGCTGCGCCGGCTCCAGCGCACCACCGCGGCCGAATTGCCCAGCACCGGCCGGGAACTCGCCGAGTACCGGGCCGCCGCGGCGATCTCGCCGCAGATCGCGAGATACTCCCGAAGCCCCGCGACCTCCGCCGGAAAGGTCTCAAGCAGCCGATCCCCATACCGGGACCAGCCTTCCGGAACGTCGAAGCGCACGCCCGGCAGCACGATCCGGTCGAAGCCGTCCGGGTCGAGCCGGCGGAACCGCACCCGGTCGCCGACGCCGAGCCCGGCCAGCAGCGACGGAAGCAGCCCGCCGGGTCCGCAGTCGCCGAGGTAGTGCACGCCGATGTCGAACTCGTAGGAGCGCCGCCGCCGGAACATGTGGCAGTTGCCGCCCGCCACGTCGTGCTGTTCGAGCACCAGCACCCGGCGGCCGAAGGCGGCGAGGTACCCGGCGCAGACGAGGCCGCCGATCCCGGACCCGATCACGATCGCGTCCCAGGAAGGGCTTCCCGCCTCGTTCGGACTCATACCGCTGACGCTACGGCGGGGCGGTGACCCCGGGCTGACCGCGCGCTGACAGCTGGGGGCAGTCAGCAGCAGGCGGTCGCCCAGGGGTCACCTATTCAGGAGAGAGCATGGCGATCGAGGTCTTTCCGCGCACCGCGAGCCACGTCGGGAAGAGCGTGGCGACCATGCTTACCACGACCGCGAGCAGGACCACCACCGCATAAATCCACAATGGACCATACGGCAGCCAGCTGTCGGACACCGCCTGGCTGAACGGAACCAGCATCGCGAGCGAGACGGCGGTGCCCAAGACCACTCCGATCACCGCGACGACCATCCCCTCCACGGCCATCACGCCCAGCACCTGGCCCCGGCTGGACCCGGCCAGCCGCTGCAGGCCGAACTCGCGCCGCCGGTGCGCGGTCGAGAGCACGAGCGTGTTCACCACCGAGATCGCCGCGTAGAGCAGGATCATGCCGACGACGAGGTAGTTCACCCAGGCGTTCGCTTCCTGTTCCTGCACGAACTTGGCGGTGAGCGTGTCCCGGTTCGCGACCTGCACCCCGGGCGAGGCCTGCGCCAGCCCGTCGAGCGTGCTCATCAGCTGCGAGACGCTCGTGCCCGCCGCCGCGGTGACGAGCACCTGCGACGCGATCCCGTCGGTGGTGTGCGGAGCCAGCGTGCCCGCGGGCAGGAGCGCCGCCGCGAAAGCCGGCGCGGACCGCAGTGTCGCCACGACTCGCAACCGCACCTGCGCACCGTCGCCGAGCCGCAGCCCGATCTCGTCGCCGACCTTGACGTGCAACCGGTCCGCGTGGTCGACCGGAAGCGCGATGGTGTTGCCCTGCAAGGCGGCCAGCGATCCGGAAGCGACCTCCGCCGCCCGGGTCTTCGCGACCGCGTCGCCGGTGACCCCGGTCAGCGCGAGCCCGTCCTCGTCCTGGCCCGGGTCGGACGGCTTCTCGTTGTAGCCCTTGCTGGTCACGTACGCCGAAGCGGTGCCGACCCCGGGCAGCGACCGGACCTTGTCGAGCAGCCCGGTGCTGACGTCGCCGGTCGACGAGGTGACCACCGCGTCCGCCGAAAGGTTCGACGCGTACTTCTGCTTCGCCGATTCCACCTGCGTGGTCTGGAAATAGAGCATGAACACGGCCAGCGTCGTGGCGAGCATGACCGGTACGACCGCACCGGACATCGGCAGCCAGCGCACCCGGGCATTCGCCATCGCGAGATAGCCGGACAGCCCGCTCACCGCCCGCACCGGAACCCGCAGCACCGCGACCATCGCCCGGGTGATCCCCGGTGCGAAGAGCGCGACCGCCGCCGCGACAAGCGTGACCGCCGGTCCAGCGGTGCTGGCCGCGAGCGGTCCGTCCATCACGGTGATCGTCAGATAGGCCAGTGCCACGCCGCCGATCAGGCTGCCGATGCCCCACCAGAGCCGGAACGACGTCAGCCAGCGCTTCGGGGAGACCAGTTCCTGCATCGCCTCCACCGGACGCGTCCGTCCGGCGTATCGCGCCGCGACAAAACCCGCGCCCCACGCTGACAGCAGGCCGACAAGAATGCCCGCGGCGGTCGGAATCCAGTCCTGGTGATACGCCAGCACCGGTTCGAAGACGCCGAATCCGGACAGCCGGTCGAACAGCCAGTTTCCCAGCAGCTCGCCGGGGAAGGCTGCCAGCACGGTCGCGAGCACGCCGATCACCATCGACTCCGCCGTGATCATGCGGCTGACCTGCTTCGGAGTCGCGCCGACCGCCCGCAGCAACGCGACCTCGCGCCGCCGCTGTTGCACCGACAACCCCAGGGTGCTGGCCACCACGAACAACGCCACCTGCACCGCCAGGCCGCCGAACACCGCGGCCAGGATCACCAGGATCTCCCCGCCGTCGCTCGCCTGCGCGAACTCGGCTGTCCCGCGCGCGACGCCGGTGAGCGCGACCGCGTGCTGGTCCCGGACCGCGTTCGCGATCTGGGTGCTCAGCGCGGCCGGGTCCGTGCCCGCGGTGGGAAGCACGCCGAACGCGTCGACCTGCCCGGTCGCGGGCGTCAGCGCGAGAGCGTCTTCATGAGAGAAGAACACCGCGTCGGAAGCCATTTTTCCGCTCGCGACGGCGATTCCGGTGACCTGGAAGGACCGGACGCCGCCGCGCACGGCGATCTGCACCGAACCGCCCGCGGCCACCCCGGTGGCCGCCGCCGTCGCCTGGTCGAGCACGACTTCGCCGCTGCGCTGCGGAGCCCGGCCGTCAGTCAGCGAATACGGGGCCAGCTCGGCGGTCGCCCAGTCGTGCCCCAGCGCGGTGCCGCGCACCAGCTTCACGTCGGGGTCGGCGGGCAGCGTCGCCGGGATCGACACGTCGGGAATGACCTTCGCGACGCCGGGAACGGCCGCGATCGCCGCGCCCAGCGAGGCGTCCAGCCGCACGCGTTCGGGCAGGGTCGCGGACTCGTGGTCCTCGTCCTCGGTGCCCGGGTTCGTCGGCGGCAGGTTGTAGTGCTGGTCGCCCGCGACGACCACCGGAGCCTCGGCCAGCCGCTGCGGCGGGACCCGGGGCGAGATCCCGGTCTGCATGAGCCCGCCGCACGCCATCACGATCGCGGTGCCGACGAGCAGCGCGACGAACGTCGCGGTGAATCCGGCCTTGCGGAACCGGAGCGTGCTCAGGGCGAGGCGCAACATCAGCGCACCGTCCCGACGGCGTTGCGGCCGTCGCGGCCAAGCCGCGACGCACGCGAGCTCAACGCGGTCAGCCCGCGCGCGACCTCGTCCACGGTCGGTTCGTGCAACTCGCCGGCGAACTGCCCGTCGGCGAGGAACAGCACCCGGTCGGCGTAGGAGGCGGCGACCGGATCGTGCGTCACCATCACGATGGTCTGCCGCTCGGCCCGCACCGCGGTGCGCAGCAGGTCCAGGATCTCGCTCGCCGACGTCGTGTCCAGCGCACCGGTCGGCTCGTCGGCGAAGGTCACGTGCGGACGGCTGACCAGCGCGCGGGCGATCGCCACGCGCTGCTGTTGGCCGCCGGACAATTCACCGGGCCGGTGCCCGCGCCGCCCGCCGAGCCCGACCTGCTCGATGATCCGGTTCACCAGCGCCGGATCGGCCTTCTTCCCCGCCAGCCGCAGCGGCAGCGTCACGTTGTCGACCACGTCCAGCGACGGCAGCAGGTTGAACTGCTGGAAGATGAATCCGATGTGGTCGCGGCGCATCCGGGTCAGCGCCGCCTCGTCGAGCCTGCCGAGGTCCTGGTCGGCGAGCACGACCGTGCCCGAATCCGGCTGGTCGAGCCCCGCCGCGCAGTGCAGCAGCGTGCTCTTGCCCGAACCGGAAGGCCCCATCACCGCGGTGAAACTGCCGCGGGCGAACGAAACGGAAATCCCGTCGAGTGCGACGACGCGGGCCCGGTTCCCTCCGTAGAATTTGGTGACGGACCGGAGCGTCACCGCATCCGTGCTTGGCTGTCCGGACTGGTACATCGGTCACTCTCCCAGGCGCGTCGGGCTGTAGAAGAAAGTTACGAGCGCCAGAGCCGGATTCCGATGGTGCTAGCTCTTCGATCCGGACTGGTCCTAGCACCCCTGCAAGGATTGCCCGGAACAGCACATAATCGGGATATGCCCTCAACCGATGCCCGCGAGCCGGCGGCGCCGAAGCCCTGGTTCGCCAGCGGTGGCCTCGCCGTGCTGCACAGCACCGCGCTGGGCCTGCTCGCACCGGTCGAGGTGGCGCTTTTCGCGCTCCTGGCCTGCTCCGCTTCGCTGCTGGGCGTGGGCGTCGGGGTGTTCCTGATCCCCCCGGTGGTCTACGCCGTCCGCGCGGTCGCCAATCTGCAGCGGAAACTGCACGGCACCTGGACCGGACGGCAGGTGCCGCGACCGTATCTCCCGCTGCCCGAGGGCACGCGGTTCTTCCAGGTGTTCGCGCGATTGCTGGCCGACCGTGCCACTTGGCGGGACACCGCCTGGCTGCTGGTGGACTGCACCATCGGCTGTCTGCTCACGCTCGCCCCGCTGGCGATCGTGATCGACGGCGTGCGCGGGCTGTTGATGCCGCTGCTCTACCCGATTCTGGACGATCTGTGGCTCGGCGACTGGTACGTCGCGTTGCCAGTGGACAACCCGGCCGTCGCCTGGATCGCCGTCGTGCTCGGCCTGCTGCATTTCCCGCTCGCCCTCTGGGCCGCGCCGCATCTGCTGAAGCTGCACGCGGCGCTGGCGGCCAAATTCCTTTCCCCGTCCGAAAGCACCGTGCTCGCCCAGCGCGTCCAGCACCTCACCACCACGCGCGACGACGCTGTCGGCCATCAGGCGCTGGAGCTGCGCCGGATCGAACGCAACCTGCACGACGGCGCGCAAGCGCGGCTGGTCGCGATGGGAATGACTCTCGACGCGGCCGCGAAGCTCGCCGAACGGCAGCCCGAAGCCGCGAAGAGCCTGCTGGAAGAGGCCAAGGCGAGTTCGGTGAAAGCACTGCAGGAGCTGCGTGATCTGGTGCGCGGGATCCAGCCGCCGGTGCTGGTCGACCGCGGTCTCGCCGACGCGGTCCGCGAACTCGGGATGGAAGCGACGCTGGAGATGGAAACCACCGTCGACCTTCCCGGCCGGTTCGCGCCCGCCGTCGAGACCGCCGCGTATTTCACCGTTTCCGAGGTGCTCAACAACGCGATGAAGCATTCCGGCGCGGATTCCGGGAAAATCGACGTGCACCATTCCGGCGGACGGCTGTCCATCACGGTCACCGACTACGGCAAGGGCGGCGCGGACCCGGCCAAGGGCACCGGCCTTCGCGAACTCGAACGCCGGCTCGCGCCGCTGGACGGGTTCCTCACCGTGCTCAGCCCGCTCGGCGGGCCGACCTCGGTGGTCATCGAAATCCCCTGCGAGCCGGTCGACTGAGGCCGTCCGCCCGGATTCCCCGGGCTTGCCGGTCCGTGAGGGGAACCCTGCGGGACTCTGATTCCCTCAGGGTTCCCCTCACGGACCACGGGAGACCTCAGTGGCGCAGGTAGGCCAGCACCGCCTGCACCCGGCGGTTGCTGTCCTCGGACACCGGCAGCTGCAGTTTCGCCAGGATGTTGTTGATGTGCTTGGACACCGCCTTCTCGGTGACGAACAACTCGGCGGCGATGTTGCTGTTGGACCGGCCCTCGGCGATCAGCCGGAGCACGTCGTTCTCTCGCGGGGTGAGGCTCTCCAGCGCGACGTCGCGCGTGTTGTGCGTGAACAGCCTCGACACCACTTCGGGATCCATCATGGTGTTGCCCGCGGCGACCCCGCGCAGCACGTCGACGAAATGGTCGCCGTCGAGCACCCGGTCCTTGAGCTGGTAGCCGACCGCACCCGCGCCGTCGGCCAGCAATTCGTTGACGTACAAGCGTTCGACGTACTGCGACAGCACCAGCACCGGCAGCCCGGGCACCTGGCGCCGCGCCTCGATCGCCGCGCGCAACCCCTCGTCGGTGAACGACGGCGGCAGCCGGATGTCGACCACGCCGATGTCCGGCTTCTCCGTGACCAGCGCGTTCAGCAGATCCGGCCCGTTGTCGAGCGCCGCGACGATCGTCATCCCGTGCGCTTCGAGCAGCCGGACCAGCCCGTCTCGGAGCAGGAACTGGTCTTCGCCGATGACCACGCGCACAGATCTTCACCTTTTCTTCGCCGCGGGCTGTTCCGCTCCCGATTATAGGGGCGCGGACGGCTCGCTTTACCGGGCGAAGGCGCAGATTCCCAGAGTTCCGCGGAACGGGTCGTAATCGGCGAGCACCCCAGGCGGATCGGCCCACAGCGCGGTGGCGGAGCGTCCTCCGGCGACCGACCCACCGGTGAGACCTGGTCCGTAACGGTCCGCCAGCGCGAGCCGATCAGCCTCCGCCCGAGCGTCGTCCGGGTCGACCCCGGGCAGCACCGCCACTCGGGTGGTTCCCGCCCCGGCTTCGAAGAGCAGTGCGGCCGCCGAATCCAACGGTGGCCGCTCTCCCGCGTACGGCATGCCTCGCTGTTCCATGATGAGGATCAGCACGCGACGCATCGGCTTGCGCCGCACGTATCCGGCCGCTACCCGCAGAGCGAGGAAACCGGCGAGCGGCCCTTGCCCGGAGACCGAGTACGTCATCGGGCCGCCCGGCAGCACGGCGGTCAGGTTGACTGGAGCGGACAGGCGCGGGTCGAAATCGGGACCGTCGTGCGCGACGACGACCAAGTCGATTGGCTCGCTCACCTGGCCGTGGAGCAAATCCCGGGCCAGGGAGATGAACGTGTTTCCCTCAGCCCTGGCGACCAGTTCCGGTGAGTAGCCGACGTCGTGCCCGGCTGCCAGATCAGTGAAGTACCGCGTCATGATCGGACCGTCGAGCCGGTCGACACCAGACTCGAATCGCCGATGCAGCACGGTTTTCAACCCCATTGGCAGCACGGCGAACGGCGAGGTGCGCGTGGCCGCTTCGGGAGCGCCAGCGCTGAACATCAGCCCTCCACCGCGGGAACCGGCAGCCGGTGCAGGTGCTGACGGCGCAACAGATCCTCCGGCTGGTCCCGTTCACTGATCACATAGGACTGTCCATCATGGACCATTACTTCGGCGGGATAGCCGTGGCTGAGGAACAGCACCGGCGACGCGCTCGGACCGTAGGCGCCAGAGCGTTCCACGCCGATCAGGTCGCCGGGACGGACCGGCGGCAGCGGGATCTTCTTGCCCAGCACGTCGTTCGGCGTGCACAGCGGGCCGGTGATCTGCCAGGTCTCGGTGGCGGGTTCGTCGATCCGGTTGAGCAGCCGCATCGGGAAATCACGTTTGACGTAGGACCCGATCCCGACCGCGGCCATGTGGTGATTGGTGCCGCCGTCGGCGACCGCGAAGTTCTGCCCCAGCGAGGTTTTCACATAGCGGACGCGTACGACGTAGGTGCCGCTCACCGCAGTGAGGTAACGGCCCAGTTCCATCACCAGCCGGGTGTCCGGATGCCGCGTGGCGAACTCGTCGATCACCGGGTTGAGCCGCGAGGTCAGCAGATCGAGGTCGAGGTCGCGTTCCCCCTCGAAGTACGCCACGCCGAGGCCGCCGCCGACGTCGACCAGGTCGAGCCCGAAGCCCAGCCGCGCGGACAGCTGCTCGGCCAGCGCGAAGATCCGGGTGGTGTTCTCCACCACCGATTCCTCGCTGAGAATGCGCGTGCCCATGTACACCTGGACACCCATGATCTTGACGTTCGCGTGCCGGGAAACCAGATCCTCGGCGGCGAACAGCTGCTCCTCGTCAATGCCGAACTGGCGGGGTTTTCCGCCCATCGTCAACCCGGATCCCTTGACCGCGAAGCTCGGATTGACCCGCAACGCCACCCGCGCTCGCACCCCGCGCTCAGCGGCGAGCCGGTCGATCAACGCCAGCTCCCCGAAGGATTCGCAGACGATCGCCGCGATGTCCTCGTCCAAACAGGCTTCCAGCTCGGCCTGGCTCTTGCCGGGACCGAGGAAAATGATGTCGCGCGGTTCGACCCCGGCCCGGCGCGCGGTCCGCAGCTCGGCGAGGCTCGACACCTCGGCGCGGGCCCCATTGTCGTGCAGCACAGCGAGGATCGACACGTTCGGATTCGACTTCAGCGAGAAGAAGACCTCCATGCTCGCGTGCAGTCCGCGCCGCAGCCGGGCCATCCGGCCGGCCAGCTCGCCGCCGTCGTAGACGAACAGCGGGGTGCCGCAGCGGTCCGCGAGCTCGGTGATCCCGACGCCCTCGATCTCGAGTTCCGTACTCATCAGGTTCTGCTCCTAGTGTTCGAAGACCATCGCGGAAAACGTCGAGCCGAGGCCGACCGAAACCATCAAGTAGCGCTCGCCCGGGTTCAACAGCCCGAGCCGGGTCGCGGTGTGGTAGTTGAGAAACGGGTCCGCGCAGAAGCAATGGCCGGTGCGCGGGACGTTGCCGAGGAAGACCTTCTTGCGCGGCACGTCCATCGCCTCCGCTGCCCGGATCCACGAAACTTTGTTGACGTTGTGCGGAAGAACAAGCGCGAGATCGCTCGCCGCGCAACCGGCGGCTTCGAGCGCGGCGCGCGTGACGTCGCCCAGCGCGTCCGGATAGATCTGCCGGAAGACCTTGTTCTGCTCTTCGTTCGTGATGACCTCGCCGCCCGGACCGCCGAGCGTCGTGGTCGCGTAGCCGAGCAGCCGGTCCCTTTGCCCGCCTGGCGCGACCAGTACCGCAGCGGTCCCCTCGCCCATCACCGCGACGTCCGGGATGATCTGCGCGGCCGGGGTAAAAGCCTTCTCCCCCGCGAGAATCAACGCCAGCGCGTCGGGGTCGCCGTCCTGTTCGAGCAACGCGCCGGCGAGGTCGAGGGCGAGCAGCCCGGACGCGCACGCGTGATCGGTGACGGTGAAGGCCAGTGCGTTCTGGAGTCCCAGCCGCTGCTGTACTTCGGCCAGCGGATCGAACGGATACGGCGCCGCCGCGGGCACCGTCTTCGGCCGCAGCACGTAACGGACGCGCTCCTCCACCCCGGCGAACCCGTCGAGCTTCGCGACCGCGCCGAGCAGCATCTCGGCCTCGGACTCGGACGACCGGCAGACCTCGGACAACCCGTAGATGCGATGCAGCCTGCGCAACTGGGCGTCGGTGAGGTCGAGGTCGTCCTGCAACGCCGCGATCGGCACCGCGGCGGGCAGGTAACTGGACACAGACATCAGGCACGTCACCCCGACAGCGTCGCAACCGGCACTGACGCGACGCTGACGCGCGGCTTTCAGACGGCGTTCGGGGCGGACGGGCCCGGCTGGTCGGCGGCGGTCGCGGGTTCCGGGCCGCCCGCGCTCCGCGGCCGGGGAATCCGTTCACCCGGCGAGTTATTCGCTGCTTATTCGAAGCGGACGGCAATAAAAGAAAAATGCTTGTCAGGAAATCCGTTTCACCAGTAAGCTGTCTTCTGGTTGCCGAGCGCGCACAGCCGCGCCAAGAGGGGGCTCCAGCGGCAGCCGAAGAATTCCGGAAGGTTTCTTCCCGGTTCCGGGTTCACCGCACCGAGACGCTCCGAGCAAGGATTCGGAGCCCCATTCGCTGTGCCATCGCGGGAAAGGAATCAGCACATGATCCGGGTTCTCCGAAAGACTCTGTCCTGCGCCGCGATCGCGGTATCCCTGACCAGCGTTTTCGCGGCGACTTCCGAGGCCATGCCCAAGAAGATCAGCGCGGACGGGTACTGGGCGCGCAGGTGCGATGAAGGACGCGCTTGCGTCGAAGGTCCCGATCTTCCGTTGTGGTGGAACTTCGACGGCTGCGGCTACCACGACTTCGCCATTCTCCCTTTCTGGGGCAAAGCACACGGCAACGCGTTCCGAGTCACCTACCAGAGCGGCCTGTGGGACGACGTCGCCGCGTGGACCAACCGGCCACTGGACAAGCACAACTTGGCCAAGTACGTCTGGGTTTTCTGCTGAGGGCTTGACGATTTCCCGGCGAATCGGAATCGCCGTCCGCTACGCTGGCGCGCGGCTTTCCGCCGGGCGTCACCACACCATGACAGCGGTCGCCACATGAATCGCGGCCACGACGGAACTGCCCGCGATCATGCCTGTTTCCCGCCGAAACACGCCGATGGCGATGTCGGCCGCTTGCGCGACCGCGGCGGCGATCAATACCACCGCGCTGACTGGTCCAGACCAGAGCAGCGGCACGACCGCGGCCGCGCCGCCCAGCGGAACCGCCCTGACCGCGTACATCAAGCCGTAGAACTTCTCGCCGTCCGTCGGCGTCTCGCTGTGGCTCAACGCCGCCGGCCGCACTGCCGCCACCACGGCGAACACGACGCTCACGACCGCGACCACGGCGTTCGCCACCACCAAGGCGATCATCGCTCCCCCGTCTGTCAACTGTTCACACAGTGAACTGTTCACAGATGGTACAGTCAAGCAGTGCACCCCGAGAGCGCCCGCCCGTTGCCCGAGTCCTCGGCTTTCAAGCTGATGGTGCTCGGCACCGACCTGGCCAACGATTTCGCCGAGCACTTCCGCGCGGCGGAGCTGACCCCGAAGCATCTCGGGACGCTCGCCATGGTCGAGCAGGGACTCGCGCGGACCCAGGACGACATCGCGAGGCTCATGCGGGTGAGCCCCAGCCTGGTCGTCCGGATGGCGGACCACCTGGAACAGCGCGGCCTCCTCGAGCGGCGCCGCGATCCGGAGAACCGGCGCAAGCACATCCTTTCGGTCACCGCGGACGGGAAGTCCGTGCTCGGCGAGGCCGCCTCGTTCGCGGCCGCCTTCGACAACGAGCTGGACCCCCGGCTCGGCCGTCAGCTGGACAAGGCTCTCGCGCACCTGATGGGCAAGCTCGTGGAGGCCCGGCAGCGGCCGTAGCCAGCCCGCGTCCTGAGTCAGTTTCACCTTGCCTGTCTCGCGGACGCGAAGGTTCTGCGGAACAGCGCCCGCCCGGCTACCGTCGCAAGCATGCGCGTACTGGTCGCCGGAGCCTCGGGGTTCGTCGGCAGCCGCCTATGCCCGGCGCTGGAAGAAGCCGGGCACGACGTCCTAGCCATGACCCGCCGTCCGGCGAATTATCGCGGTGCGGGCGAGCCGGTCCACGGCGACGTCGCCGACGTCGGTTCCCTGCGGGACGCGCTCAAGAACGTCGAAGTCGCCTATTACCTGGTGCATTCCCTGGACAGCACCGACTTCCAGCAGCGCGACGCCAACGCGGCCCGCGCGTTCGCCCGTGCCTCGGCGGAAGCGGGGGTGCGCCGGATCGTCTACCTCGGCGGTCTCGGGGACGACGGCGACTCGCTGTCGGAGCATCTGGCCAGCAGGCGCGAGGTCGAACGGCTGCTGGCGGAGACCGAGGTGCCGGTGACCGTCCTGCGCGCGGGGATCGTCATCGGGCACGGCGGCACGTCGTGGGAGCTGACCCGCCAGCTCGTCGAGCGCCTGCCCGCGATGGTCACCCCGCGCTGGGTCGGCACGCGCACCCAGCCGATCGCGCTCGCCGACGTCGTCCGCTACCTGGCCGGCGTGCTGGAGCACCCGGAGACCGAGGGCCGGACGTTCGACATCGGCGGCCCCGAGGTGCTGACCTACCGGGAGATGCTGCAGCGCGTCGCGGTCATCGAGGGCAGGATGCTGGCGATCGTGCCGGTCCCGCTGCTCACGCCCCGGCTGTCGTCCTACTGGCTTTCGCTGGTCACCGACATCGACGCGACGACCGGGCGCGCGCTGATCGACTCGATGGGCAACGAGGTCGTCGTCCGCGACGACGCGATCCGCCGGATCGTCGAGTTCGAGCCGCTGGGCTACAACGACGCCGTGCTGCAAGCGCTCGGCGAACGCGCGAGACAACGGCGGGCCCGGTGAGGGCGGTCCTGAAGGCGGTGACCGCGGCCGGGTCCGGGCTGCTGGGCGCGTCGCTGGCCAGCGAACCGGGGTCGCGGCGGTTCCACGTGCTGACCGCGTCGGTCGCGGCGACCTGGTTCGCCGGTGCGCGAGCGTCCGGGCCGGTGCCGCGGGGCCGGTCGGAGGTCGTGCAGCCGGTGCTTGTCGGAGCGGGTGCGTTCGCCGCGTTCTACGGCTGTGCGCTGGTCGCTCGCCGCATTCCGTTGCTGCGCCGCGCGATCACCGGTGTGCTCGGCCACGCCCATCACGGCTCGACGCCGACTGTGGTGACGACTGCCCTCGTAACCGGTGCCGCTGAAGAGGTTTTCTTTCGCGGCACGCTTTACGACGCGTTCGGCGCGCGAGCATCGACCGCGATGTACGTGCTGTCGACGACGGCGACGCGGAATCCGGCCTTGGTGCTGGCGTCGGCGACCATGGGGACGCTCTTTACGCTGCAGCGCCGTTGGGGCGGCGGGGTACAGGCACCGGTGTTGACGCACGTGACCTGGTCCGCCCTGATGATCGGCTTCCTGCCTCGGCTTTTCCCGCCTCAGGATTCCAGCACCGCGGAATCCAGCCGGGGCGGAGTGGGTCCGTAGGCATTGGCTCGGGCGGCGCGAGCGCGGGCGCCGGGAACGCCGGTGAGCAACCGCAGCAGCCGATACGGCGGAGCGGCGGGACGACCACGCTCCCGCGCACGGGCGGCGCGTTGTTCCAGCCGGACTTGCTGGGCCTGCACCTGCCGGATCGCGGGTTCGCGCTCGGCTTGAATCCGCGCGAGGGCGGCGTCGGACCGATCCCGCACGAGGTGATTGGCCGCGCTGACGGCGTCCTGGACCGCCATGAGGATTCCGTTGCCCCCGACCGGGGAGATGACGTGCGCGGCGTCGCCGATGAGCAGCAGGCCCGGTCTCCACCAGCGCTCCACCCGGGAGATGTCGACCGACAGCAGGGTCGTCTGGCCGAAATCGGTCAGCAGGTCGGCGCGGTCGGCCAGCCACGGCACGTGCTCGGCGAGGAACGCCCGGATCGGGCCGACCCCGCGCTCGCGGGCCTCGGCGTACCCGCCCTTGGGCAGGCTGTACCCCACCTGCCAGCCGGTTGTCCCGGCGAGCAGGCCGACGTAGTGGTCCCGCCCGAAGAAGAGGTCCACATCGGCGTCCGGCGGGTCCTCGCGGCGGTGCGGCAAGCGGAACCACAGCAGGTCGGTCGTGGCGCCGAGGGAGCGGGCCGGGGCGTCCGCGAGTCGGCGCACCCGGGAAAACCGGCCGTCCGCGCCGACCACCAGCGAGGCGGGCAGGTCGTGGGTTCCGGCGTCGTCGCGGTAGCGGACGCCGGTGACGCGGCCGTCGCGGATCAACTCGACGACCTTGGCTCCGGTGCGCACGTTCGCGCTGGGCAGCGCGGCGGTTTCGGCGGCGAGGAAGTCGAGGAATCGCGCCTGCGGCATCAGGGCGACGTAGTTGTACGGCGAGGAGAGCTTGCCGTAGTCGGCGGTGGTGATCGACCCGGCCGGGGTGTGGAAGCGGAAGAAGCGTGCTTTGTGGTGCGGCAGGGCGAGCAGCCGGTCGGCCAGGCCGAGCTGGTCGAGCAGTTCGAGGGTGTAGGGGTGCAGCGAGTCGCCGCGGAAGTCGCGATCGAAGTCCTGGTGCGCTTCCAGCAGCGTGACGGGGATTCCGGCCCGGCCGAGCAGATAGGCGAGCATCATCCCGCCCGGCCCGCCGCCTACGACGACCACGGGGTCGCTCACGCGCTGCCCCTTTCCGGCACGAGGCGGAACACAGCCATCGAGTCCAGGTGCGCGGCGATCTCAGCCGCCGACGAGCCGGAGCCGACCGGGAACGCGGCGAGCGCCCACGGAGCCTGCACCGCGGCCAAGTAAGCCGAGATCACCGACACTGCTTCGGTGCCGTTCACCCGGTGCGCGCGCACGCTTTCGCCGAGGTCTCCGGCCCGGATGCGACAGGCCGGAACGGCGGCGAGATTGCGTACCCAATCGCGGTTCGCGTCCGGCGACACGAGGTAGCGGTCGCCGCCGAGCGAAAGCACTCCGAGCGGCGTCTGCCGGGTTCGGCCGCTGCGGCGTCCGGTGGTTTCGAGCACGCGGAGCCCGTAGCCACCCTCGGGTACCGGGTGCGGCTCGGTTTCGAGCAGCTTCCGCACCATCTCGAGGTTGACCTGGGCAAGTTCGCTAGATTTTCTAGCCATATCGCCCAGCGTACCTCTTAACTAGAAGTTCTAGCTACTATGCGGGCGTGGCGGACGAGCGAACGGCGCGGGAGGTCTCCCTGGCGGTGCGGCGGCTGCTGCAAGCGGGCCGGGGCATGCAGGCGGCGCTGGCGCGCAGGCTGTCGCTGCGGGTCACCGACGTGCAAGCGATCGACCAGGTCGTTTCCAGTCCGGAGCCGATCGGGCCGGGCGAGCTGGGCAACCGGCTCGGCATCACCTCGGCGTCGGCGACGGTGCTGGTCGACCGGCTCGCCGCCGCCGGGCATCTGGCCCGCCGCGCCGATCCGGCCGACCGGCGGCGCGTCCACCTCCAGGCCACCGACCACGCCCGCGAGGACGTCCGCGCCGCGCTGGCCCCGTTGCTGACCGAGATCGAGACCATCACCCATCGGCTCGACCCCGAGCACGTCGCGGTCGTCCTGTCGTTCCTGGACGACGTCGCGGCGGCGATGCGCGCCTACGACCGTCAGCCCTGAACTGGCTGTTCGAACCGCCGCTTGGTCAGCACAGTCCAGCCGATGAGCCCCGCGAAGGCGACGACCAGCAGCGCCTGCGAGAAAGCAGCCGCCGTGTCGAACGGCAGCGTGTACACACCCACGATGCGAAGCACGGAATCAACGGTCAGCCCGACACCCCACACCAGTGAGATCTGATACCAGCGCCGCCGCAGAGTCGCGTCCTGCGCGGTGGCGTCGAATTCACGCTGCCGAGCGCCGCCCGCCGAGTGCGCGAGGCGCCGGGCCGCGTAGTACGCGAGGGGACGGCGGAGCACGCAGCTGCCGACCAGGGCCACGCCAGCGCAGAAGGTGGTCACCGATTCCTTCGCCAGCAGCAGGCGCGGGTCACCGGTGAGGAAGCTCAACCCTAGGCCCAGGCCGAAAAGCAGCACGAGGAACGACGAGAAAAGGTCGATCCGGCGCTGCGCCACCGCGACCCAAATGGTCCGCAATCCCGCGACGATCGTGCCGGCCAGCAGCGACACGTAAGCACTCGCGCCGAGCAGGTCGGCCGCGTAGTAGACGACGACGGACAGGCCGACGTCGAGGAACATCGTGGTGATCAACGTGCGGGTGGACTTGGTCATGCCGGGCTCCCCGTTTTCGGCTTGGTTACTGGGATTCGCCACCGAACGCTACGGTCGCCGCCCGCCGCCGTCGTGCGGCTGCCGGGGTATCCCGGGTGGAGAAACCCAGGCTCGGGTGGAGGGATTTCTCCACCCGCGGATACCCCGCGCACCGCACGACTTCGAAGCCGTTCCTCCGTAGGTTTCCCGGTATCGAAACGTTTGCGAAAGGCAGGAACAACTCATGAGCGGACCCGTGGAGATCGTCCTGATCGTGGCGGCGGTCGGCTATCTGATGGTGCGGCGGATGATCGGCGAACCCGCGCAGGCCAAGCAGATGCTCATCCTGCCCGCGGTGCTGTCCGTCGTCGGCCTCAGCACCCTGTCCGGCGAGGTGAAGACGCCCGGTTCGATGGTTTTCCTCGTCGGGACCGCGGCGATCAGCGTCGTCCTCGGCATCCTGCGCGGGGCGAGCGTCCGGATTTCCCGGCGCGACGGCACCGCCTTCGTCCGCTACACCGCGGTCACGGTCGCGCTGTGGGTGGCGAACATCGTGGTCAAGGTCGGCGTGAACCTCGCGCTCAACGCGTTCGACCCGCAGGACGCCGGCGGCGTCGCCAACAGCCTGCTGCTCACCCTCGGCGTCGGCATCCTCGCCGAAGGGCTGGTCGTGCTCTACCGCGCCCTGCGCGCCGGGCACCAGGTGATGTGGACCCAGGGCGGCGACGGCGCGCCCGCGAAGACCTCGCCGCTGCTGGACAACATCCAGCGCAACCTCAACGGCCGTCCGGCGGAGTGGAACACTCAGTCCACCCACGACGCCGGCCCGACGAGGAGGAACCTGGTCCCATGAGCACCCCGGACCAGCGGTCGCTGTCGCTTCTCGGGCAGTACCGGGACGAGCTGATCCAGCCCGTCCTCGTCCTCACCGCGATCGCCTGCTCCGCGGTTCAATGGCCGGACGCGCAGATCGCGTACCGGCCGTTGGCCCTGCCGCTGTTCGTGCTCGCCTCGGTCGCCGGGATCGTCTCGCTGCTGCCCTGGTCCCGGCTGTCCGAGAACCGGCAGATCGTCGTGATGAGCGCCTACATGCTGTCCGGCGCGCTGCTCCTGCCGCTGACGCACGGAACGTTCGCGGCGATGTTCCCGTTCATCGCCGCCTCCGCCTCGGGGGTCAAGCTCGCGTCCCGCCGGGCGGCGGTGACCATCGCGGTCGCCGGTACCGTCGTCGCGGCCGCCGCGACCTGGACGGTCGGACAGCTCTCGCCGGGCTTCCCGGTATGGCCGGTGTGGGTGACGCTGACCGTGGGCCTGCCGGTCGCCGTCGGCATCTCGCACCACGACCGCCTCGACGCCGTCCGCAACGCGCAGCTCGCCGCGGACGCGGCCCAGCGAGCCCGCGAGTCAGAAGCCCGCGAGGCCGCGCTCGTCGAACGAGGCCGGATCGCCCGCGAGATTCACGACGTACTCGGCCATTCGCTCTCGGGGATCGCGCTGCAGCTGGACATGGCCGACGCGCTGCGCGACAGCGGCCGCGACGACGAGGCGGCTGCCGCGGTTCGCAAGGCACGCGCCATCGCCGTCGACTCGATCAGCGAAACCCGCCGCGCGGTGCACGCGCTGCGCGAAGACACCTCGCCGCTGCCTGAAACGTTGCGCCAGCTCGCCGAACACGCGTCGGCTGAGTTCGCGATCGAGGGCGAGGCCGGGGCGGTCGGCCCGGAGACCACGCACACCATGGTCCGGGCGGCGCAGGAAGCGATGACCAACGCGGCCAAGTACGCGCCGGGCGCGAACCGCGGCCTGCGGCTGGTCTTCACCGCCGATCGTGTCAGGCTGACCGTGCACAACGGGCCCGCGACCGAACCCCGCCGCGCCGAACTGGCCGGAGGTTCCGGCGTCGGGCTCGTCGGCATGCGCGAACGGGCCGCCCTGCTCGGCGGCACCCTGCGAGCAGGCCCGGCCGGCGACGGCTGGACCGTGGAACTGGAGCTGCCTCGATGACCGACCGCCCGATCAGCCTCGTTGTCGTCGACGACCAGGCGACAGTCCGCGAGGCGCTCGCGGTCATGCTCGACCTCGCGCAGGACGTCGACGTCGTCGCGACCGCGACCAATGGGGCCGAAGCCGTCGCGGCGGCTCAGCAGCACCGTCCGGACGTGGTGCTGATGGACCTCAACATGCCGGTGCTGGACGGGGTCGCCGCGACCGGGCGCATCCGCGAAACCCAGCCGGACACCACGGTTCTCGTGCTCACCACGTTCGACGACGACAAGTCGATCCTGGCCGCGCTGCAGGCGGGTGCGAGCGGCTACCTGACCAAAGAGGCCGACCGCACCACGATCCTGCACGCCGTGCGCACCGCGGCACAGGGCCAGACCGTGCTCTCGCCCGAGGTGCAGCGGCGGCTGCTCGCGCTGGCCGCCAAACCGGCCCCGCCCGCGGAACCCGATCTCTCGCTGACCGCGCGCGAGCGGGAAATCCTCGGCCTGATCGGCGACGGCCTGCGCAATCCGGAAATCGCGGCCCGATTGGTCATCAGCGAGGCCACGGTGAAAACCCACATCAACAACCTTTTCGCCAAAGCCGGTTTCCACTCGCGCGCCGACGCGGTCCGCTACGCACTCAACTATCAGAACGGCCAGCGCCAGCAATAACTGAAGCCGCGCAACCGTTTATCACGGTTTCCGCGATGACGCATCGATGCCGCATCCGCGACGCCGCGACCGGACAGCATGGGCCGGGAGGCGCACCACCCGAGGTGCGCCCAGGCGCAAAGGAATATTCGATATGGTTCGATTCACCGGCCCCAGTTCTCTTTCCGAAAGAGCGGCCAAGCCGTTCCTCGCCCTCGCATTGACGATCGCCGCCCTGTTCGCCGGCGCGAGCGTCGCCGCCGCGGCCCCGGCAGCCGCGCCGCGGACCGGAACCCTCAGCTCAGCGGGCTCTGGAACCGCGCGGCAAGCCGTCCCGCCCGTGTTCAACTGCAACTATTACTCCCGGGCCCCGTTCCACGACGTCTTGCTCAGCTGCGCGGTCCAGGCGGGCGTGATGCGGGTTTACCTCGTCTGCTCGAACAATGCGCAGGTCTACGGCCCCGTCATGTACGCGGGCAACCTCTACCGTTTCGTTCTTTCCTGCCCGGGCGTACCGGTGCGAACCATTAACTGGGAATCCTTGGGCTAGTCCGGAAACGTCCCGGGGCGGCCATCCGGCGGGCCGCCCCGGGACTCGTTTCCGGTCCGCTTGGCCGAAACTGCTCGCCCGTAGTGCCGCAGATCCGCCCGCGCCGTTGCCCGAGCCGGGCAAAGGCCGCTAGACACACTATGTCCTGGTCCGGCGACCGGCTCACGGGTGGTCACGATGACGGTACGATTCCGTCTGCTCGGCCCTGTTGGCGTGACGGTGGACGACCGCGCGATCGCCCTCGGCCATCAGCAGCTGCGCTGCATGGCGGCGGTGCTGCTGATCGAGGCCAACCAGACGGTCTCGATGGACGAGCTCATCGACCGGGTCTGGCCCGAGGGCGCGCTCCCCCGGCAGCCGCGCCGGGCGGTGCAGCACAACATTCCGTTGCTGCGCAAGGTGCTCGCTCCGATTCCGGAGGTCGCGCTCACCCGCAACGGCTGCGGTTACCGGATTTCCGTCGAACCGGACGCGATCGATCTGCATCGTTTCCACGCCCTGCTGGAACAGGGCCGCACCGCACAGCAACGCGATCCGGACTCCCGTGCCGATCAGACCGCCGCGACCGCCCTGGAACAGGCCCTGTCCCTGTGGCAGGGCAAACCGTTCTCGGACCTCGCCGCGGCGGCCGACATCCCGTGGCTGTGCGCGTCGCGCGCCGCGCTGACCGCGCGCCAGCGGACCGCCCGCCTCGACCTGACCGACATCCGGCTGCGCCAAGGCCGACACGCCGAACTCCTCGCCGAACTGGCCGCCGACACCGCGAGCCACCCGTTCGACGAACGCCTCGCCGCGCAATACCTGCTGGCCCTCTACCGAAGCCGCCGCCAAGCCGAGGCATTGCAGCATTACCATCGCCTGCAACGCATTCTGGCCGACGAGCTCGGCACCGACCCCAGCCCTCCGCTCCGCCAGTTGCACGAGCAGATCCTCTCCGCCGACCCCGCACTGGCCGCGCCCTCGCCGGAACCCGCGACCCGGCCCTCGGTCCCCCGGCAACTGCCGTGCCCGCCCCGGCTGTTCGCCGGCCGCAGCGGCGAGCTCGTCCAACTGGACCGGCACATGGACCTAGCGGGAACGGTGGCGATCGGCGGCACCGGCGGGATCGGCAAAACCTGGTTGGCGCTGCACTGGGCGCATCAGCGGCTCAGCCGTTTCCCAGACGGGCAACTGCACGTCAACCTGCACGGTTTCGATCCCACCGGACAGCCCATGTCCGCCGCCGAAGCGGTGCGCGGCTTCCTGGACGCCCTCGGTGTCGCCCCCTCCGCGACCCCAGTCGACCTCGAAGCGCAAATCGGGTTGTACCGCAGCCTGCTCGCCGGAAAGCGGATGCTGCTCGTGCTGGACAACGCCCGCGACATCGACCAGGTCACGCCGCTGCTGCCGGGAACCCCCACCTGCACCGTCCTGATCACGAGCCGCCGTCATCTGGTCGGCCTCGCCGCGCTGTACGGCGTGCATCTGCTCAACCTGGACGTCCTGCCCGACTCCGACGCCCGGGTGCTTCTCGCCGGGCACCTCGGCCCGGACCGGCTGGCCGCCGAACCGGACACGGTCGCCGACCTGCTCGCGATGTGCGCGGGATTGCCGCTGGCAGTGCGGATCGTGGCCGCCCGCGCCCAGCACCACCCGACCTTCCCGCTGGCAGTACTGGCCGAAGAACTGCGCGACGCCTCCGCCCGGCTGGACGGTCTGAACGCCGGTGGCCTGCGCGTGAATCTGCGCGCGGTGCTGTCCTGGTCGGTCCGCGCGCTGAGCCCGCAAGCGACGCGGCTTTTCGGTTTGCTGGGCATCGCCCCTGGCCCGGACATCAGCCTGGCCGCCGCCGAGGCGCTGGTGGCGCTCCCGGCGGTCCGGCTGCGCACGGTCTTGCGGGAACTGGAGATCGCTTCCCTGGTGCAGCAACACGTTCCGGGCCGCTATCGAATGCACGACCTGATCCGCCTCTACGCCAGCGAGACCGCCCAGCACACCCTCACCGAAGACGCGCGCGACGCCGCGCTGCGGCGGATCCTGTACTTCTACACGCACACCGCCCACGCCGCCGACCGGCTGCTGAACCCGCGGCAGGACTCGGTCCCGCTCGATCCGCCCGCACCGGACGTCCTGCTGCATCCGCTGCCCGACGCGCTGGCGGCGCTGGCCTGGTGCAACACCGAACACGCCTGTCTGCTCGCCGCCCAGCACACCGCGACGACGCTCGAGAGGAACCCCTCCGGATGGCAGCTGGCCTGGGCGCTGGAGACCTTCCACGTCCGGCTGTCCCGGCTCTACGACCGGCTCGCCCAGTGGCAAGCCCCGGCGGATCTCGCTACGGCTCCTCGCCGAGGTAGCGCGTCTGGTCCTTCTGCTGGTTGACCTCCGCCGCGTAGTACTCCTCCGCCAGCCGATGCGTCCGGCGCTCGATCAATTCCAACTGGGTCACCAGCTCGTGGCCCGCCTCGGCCCGATGCGCGGCGAACCACCGCGGCAGGTTGAGATACGTCTGCACCGACAACGGCAAATCCGTCCGCGCCAGCAACAGCACCCGATGCTGCAGCTCCGGATTCGCCGCCAGCCGGCGAGGATCCGAAAGCAAATCCGACAGCATCTCCGCCACTCGCCGCACCGAGTCCATAGTGGACTCCGGAAGCCGCCCAGAAGCCGTATCCACCAAGGTGTCCAGCGACGAGCGAACCTCGGCCGCTTCCACCGACGGGTCCACGACCAGCCGCACCTTCTCCGGTGGGCCGAGCAGCGCGCCCGCCGTGTAGAGCACGACCAAGACAACGAACATCAGCCACAATGGACCGATCACGCCGGTCGCGTACAGCAGCAGCCCGGCCAGCGCGCCCACACAGCCGAAGATGTTCTTGGTGGAGCCGAACCAGCGCCTCATTGGTATCCGCGAATCTCCTGGAACACGCTGGACAGCTGCACGTTCCTGGCATCGAAGACCTTGCCGCCGGTCAGTGCGGCGACCTGGCCGAGTTCGTCGCCGCTGCCCTCGCCGAACAGGACCGTGAACACCGGGATCCGCCGCATCGCGGGCGGCAGCGAGCCGAACGCCGCCTTGAACGCGGCGAGATCGGAGCCGTTCTCGTTCTCGCCGTCGGTCATCAGCACGATCGAGTTGAACCGGTCCGGATCCTTCGCCACGAGCGGCTCCAGCACCTGGTAGCCGTGCTGCAGGGTGTCGTAGATGGCTGTGCCGCCGTTCGCGGTCAACCCGCCGACGTAGTCCTTGATCTTCGCCAGCTCGGGCTGCGGGTACTGCTCGGGCACGGTGAACGTCGCCGGCATCCCCGGCTGGGTGTTGAACGGCAGCATGGTGACTTCTTCGCGGCTGCGGAACTGCCGGTAGCGGCCGACGAGCGAACTGTCCGCGCCGGTGAGTCCGGACAACGCCGAACGCAGCGCCTCGATCCGGCCGTCCCGCATCGACCCCGACGTGTCCAGCAGGTACAACGTCCGCGACGGACGGCGGATTTTGCTGAAGTAGGCCGAAAGCAACGCATCGACGGCCTGTTGCGTCGCCGGGAACGGCAGCTCCACCAGGTCATGCGACGCGAACTGCTGCCCGAGCGGTACTCCGGGGACGACCGGACGACGTTGGGTGGCAGTCATGATCCGGCGCTGCACATCGGGTGTGCGCAGGTAGTCCGAGAGCTTCTGGTGTGCCGTGCGCGCGGCGTCGCTCGCGCCGGTGAGCAGGGTGAGCGGGTAGTCGGCGGTGACGACGCCGTCCGCGGGATAGATCAGCGTCAGCGGCTGCGGCAGCTTGCCGGAGGCGTTCAAGGACAGCAGGACGGACTCGTAATTGATCAGTCCGTCCACCTTCTGGCCCGGGTCCTGCCCGGTCGCGCGCTTCTGGAACGTATCGGACAGCCAGCCCGACGAGCCCGCCGACATCTGCTGTGCGCTGAAGAACTGCGTGAGCTGCGGCGTGACCGCCTCGATCTGCTTCGCGTCGACCGCCGCGCCCGCCCCGGCGAGCGCCGAAGCGACCCCGACGAGCGCGGAGAACCCGGAGTTCGACGCCGACGGGTCGGTCATCCCGTAGCTGAACTCTTTCTTCCCGGCCGCCACCGCGATGTCGCCCCAGGTCGGCGGCTTCTTGTCCCAGCCAAGCCGCTGCGCGACCGGTGCCGAGAGCCCGAGCACGACCGGCGAACGCATGATCTTCGCCTGGTTGCCGAGCCGTTTGTTCGCGTCGGGAATGCCTGCCGGGTAACGGTTCGAGGAGAACCACACCGCGTCGTACTTCCCGTCGACACTGCCCTTCGCGAGCGCTTCCGCACCCTCCAACGTGCCGGTGAAAGTGAACTTGACCTGCACGCCGGTCGCCTTCGCGGCTTCGTCGAGGACCGGCTGCAGATCGGCCAGCTCGCTGCCCGCGAACACTCGCAACGTGCCTGGCGCGGGCTGGCCCGGATCGGTCGGTTCCGCCGTCGAACAGCCAGTCAGCAGCAGCGCGGCGGCCAGCGCCAGTACGCCGAGTTTCTTCACAGCTCCCCCTCGTGCGACCGGCGCAGCCGATCCTCCGCGCGACGCAACTCCCCGGACAGAGATTCCACAGTCGACGCCATGCGCGACACAGCCTCGGCCTTGAACCCGTCGATCGCGTCGAACGCCGAGTAGATCCGGTCGAACGACTCGCGCAGGGTGTCGACCGCGATCGCCGGGTCGCTCGAAGCCTTGCGGATTTCCTCGCTCTGCGACTGCAACAGCTCCGCGTTCGCCCGCAGCAGACCGTTCGTGGTCGCCTGCAACGCGTTTACCTCGTCGAGCACGTCACGCTGATTGGCCAGCGCCGCGCTCACCAACATCGCGACGCGGAGCGCGGAAACCGTCGTAGTCGCCGCGCGCTCGACACCGCGGATCAGCTCATCGTTGGTGCGCCGCACCAAATCGAGCGCGAGATACCCCTGCGCGCTAACTGCCAACTGCGTCAGCACGTCCTGGTGCCGCTGGCGGATCGGATACAGCAGATCCGCCCGCAAAGCGTTGGCGTGCGCGGGATCCGTCAGGTCGAAGACGCCAGCCTGCCGATCGATCGCCCCGTCGACCGCCTCAGCGAACGCGGCGGCTTCGGCCAGTTTGCCGAGCGTCACCCAGAGCCGCTCGCGCTCGCCCTTGATCGCCGCGTTGTCGCGTCGCAGCACGTCCTGCCGCACGCGCAACTCGCGGACCAGCGCGTTCACCGGCTCATTCGCCGCCCGGTACCGATCGAGTGCCCGCTTCGCGCTGGCCGCGGCCGGGAAGATCCCGAGCAGTTTGCGTCCAGTGATCGGCAGCTTCGCCGGATCGAGTTCCGCGACCGTACGGCGCAACTCGGTCAGGCTTGTCGTCACTTCCTGCTGCGGCGAACGAGCAGCGTCGAGCGCCTTCGTCGACCGGTCGAGCATCGTGCCCGCGACCGTAGCCGCCGTGCGCATATCCGCCTCGCCGACCGCGAGGATTTCGTCAAGCAGCGCAGTGAACTCCGGCGACTTCACGTCGAGCGCTTCGAGCCGGGCGGCGAATTCGTCCGCCCGCTGGGAAATCTCGGCGCGGGTGTCGTCGCCAAGCGCGATGAGCCCGGCAGCGCGTTCCATGGGCACCGCCGCCACCGGATCCGGCGGGGTGAGGGTGAATTCGTCCATCAGTACTGTTTCTGGATCGCGTCGAGCATTCGTTCCAGGGTCTCGAAACTCGGCGGCTCGACGGCGTCGACCAGCTCGGCCGGAACCTTGGCCTGCGCGGCTACCTCGCGAAACACCTGCGGATTCGTCGTGCGGAACCCGAAGGCGGCGGCGAGCTTGCCGAGTTCCGGATCCGTCGACAGCGCCTGGCCGACCTTGTTTCCGTTGGCGGAGAAGGGAACCAGCGTATGCTTGGAATACACCGTCGGCGCGGTGTAAAGCATCCGCATGTCCGGGCGAATCGAGCCGTCCTTCCGCAACACGCGGTCGACGTACTGCGATTCGTAGATCAACGCGAGCGGCGTCTTGCCCATGCCCGCCGACAGATAGTCCTCGAACGGCCCCTCAGTGCTGTTCTGCGTATACCCCTGGTCCAAGAACAACTTCGCGACCTGCGGAAGCACCTTCGCCTCTTGGTCCGGACTGGAGACGACGTTGTTTCCGTTGGCCACGAACGAAACGATCGACAGATACATCGCCGCCGAATTGGACTCGCGCGGGTCCGTTGTGGTCACGAGGACGTTCTTGCGCACCGGATAGGCCGTGTTGTTCGGCAGCTGATCCCAGCGGGTGCCCGCGAGCTGCAGGTACTTCGCGATGTCGAGCACTTGGTAGTCGCCCGCGCCCTTGTGCACCACGCCGTTGCCGCTCAGCAGCTGCACGATCGGCTCGAACGTGGCGACCGCCATCGGCGACTGGAACGGTGTGTAGACCGTCGTGACTTTCTTGTCGCGCTGGATCTTCTGTGCCGCCGGCGAGGACGACGGGAACGCGAACTCGTACTTCCCGAGGTCCACGGAAGTCGCGATCTGCCGCGACCCCGCGGTGTCGACCTCGACCTTCAGCCCCTGTTTGGCGAACGCGTCCACCACGCGCTGATCAGTGAAGAAGGCCTGCTTCTCCGACCCGATCACCCCGCGCACGACTGTGATCCCGCCGCCGGCCGCGTGGTCGTCCCCGGACCGCCCCCAGACGACCACTCCCACCACGGCGAGCACCAAAACCACAGCCAGCCCGATCGACAACCGGCGCTTCACGAACCCACCCTCTCGCACGTCCCCCGACGCGTCATCTCGAATCCTTCAGCTTTTGACGCGCGGCACGGGGGTTTCGGCGTGAACGGTCGATGAACAACCGGGGTTTTTGGTGGCGCGGTGGCAGAATCCGCACGAGGGCGGGGATTTTCTCACGCCGGAAGATCCTCCAGACTGAGCCGGAACCAGTCGTCTCCGGCCACGAGGTGCAAGTCCGCGCCCCGCCCGAAGACCCGGACCTGCCTCGGCATCTCCTGCCCGTCAGGCAGGACGAGCCGGTACTCGCCGGTCACCCGGAACCGGCCGTCGTCCAGGACCCCAGTCACCAGCCGATCACGATACGGCTCGTAACCGCCACACAACGCGACCCGGGAACCCTGCGCTGCCAAGGCATCGGCACCGCGAATGTCGTTGCGCCATCCGGTTACGTCGTCGCCGCGAGTCCGGACGATGGAGAAATCGGTGTAGGAGCAGGTCCAGGCGGTGTTGCCATCGACGTTGAGTGCGTAGCAGTCCAGGATGCGGCCCCACGCCACCCGAGCGAAGTCGGGGTAATGCCATTCCTCGGTCAAGGCAGCCGAGAACCGGACCAGCCCACTCCGGCCGACAGGAAGCGCGGTGCCGTCGTCGCCCCAGCCGTACGAGCCGAGGACGCCTTCGTCGAAGTAGCCGACCCAGACCTCGCCGCTGCGCGTGGTCTGCACGTGGTTGATTCCGTCGCCGAAGGTCTGCTCGGCCAGCACTTCGCCGTCGGGACCGTAGACGACCGCGTTGCGGTCCGGCCCGCCCGTCCGCCACGCACACCGCGGGCCGACCACCAGCACGCGACCGTCCGGCAGCGGCTGCACCGTCGGGTACCCCAGCCGAAGAGCAGAAATCCGCGCGGCGACCGCCATCTCCGGCACGTGCACGGTCACCCGCACCGCCGTCGGACGCGACGTCCGCGCGGGCGGAAACGGTGCCAGCGCCGCTTGATCCGCAGGGGCCGACCACAACGCCGTCAACTCGCCGAGCGGACCGATCGACTCCGAGATCCGCACGTCATCCGGCTGCGGCGGGACGATTCCCGCATGATGCCAGACGCGGAGGGCCGGCAGCGCCAGAACTGTCTCCCGGCGGGCCGCGTTCCTCCGCTCCCGGTCTCGCATCGGGATATCCGAGCACGCCGAGGGTCGTTCGCTCTACCGGATTTCCCCGGCCAGAAGTCCCGCAATACCCGGCGTCGCCCTGAATCTGTACGCTGGTCCGATACAACCCGCGTCCCGCGCGGAGCAGGCACCGGTGCGACGTCGATCCTTAACTCGGCGAGATCAGGAATCGGCGCTCCCTGCGGACAATGCCGCGGACCCCGCACACCTTGAAACCCGCCGGACCACTCAACTCGGGTTGAGGTCAAGGCGATCCACCGCCGAGCGGAGATAGTCCCGGACGGAATCGGCTTCCCAGTATTCGATCCGGTCGAAAATCGCCAGCGCGGAAAGCAAACACTCCCGCGCGGCGTCCTGATCGCCGCGCGAAAACGCGTACCGGCCGAGCCCGGCCAAAGCTTGGCCCTCTTCTAGCGGACTGTTCACCTCACGGGCCAGCGGCAGCGCGCTCCGGTACCGCTCGCCCGCCTCCTCCACCTGCCCGGTCGCCAGCAGCAGCGCGCCCAGGTTGTTCAGCGTTTCGGCTTTGCCGAGCTGATTGCCCAGCTCCGCGAAGACGTCCAGGGCCTGGAGAAGACACTTCTCCGCGGCCTCGAGCTCTCCGAGAAGACGCAGCGCCGCACCGAGTTCGTTGAGTCCGGTCCCTTCGCCCAGCCGGTCGCGCAGGGCCCGGGAAACGGCCAGTGCCTCGTTGTGCGCGTCGACCGCTTTCCGGTACTCGCCGATCATCCGCCAGGCCACGCCGAGGCTGTTCAGCGCGAACGATTCGTGGAAGCCGTCGCCGAGCCTGCGGAAGCCGCCGACCGCGCGGGTGTTCGCGTCGACCGCGCCGGGGAAGTCGCCGATCGCCCGCCGCGCGACCTCCAGCTCGTTCCAGGCGTCCGCCTGGCCGAGGAGATCGTCCAGTTCCTCGTAAATGCTGAGGGCGTGTTCGTGCGAGCCGACCGCGGCCCGGTAGTCGCCGCTGACCAGGTACAGGATGCCGAGTTCGTTGCGTGCGTGCGCTTCCCCGCTGCGATCGCCGTGTTTCAGCACCATCGCGAGGGCGCGCTGGAAGGCTTTGGCGGCACCGGCATAGTCGTCGAGACAACGCCGCGCAGCACCGAGCTGACCGAGTGCGGCGGCCTGGCCCGCCTCGTCTTGCAACGCGGTGTAACTCTCCAGCGCGGCGGTGTGCGAAGTGGCGGCGGACAGGTAGTCGCCGATGCGTCGTTGCACGCTTCCCAAGTGGTTCAAGGCATGCGCTCGCGCCGCCTCGTCGCCGTTGTGCTCCGCCGCGCGCACTGCGGACTGATGCAGCCGCAACGCCCGGTCCCACGGCCCGGCCACGTAGAGGAATTTGGCCAGGCACGCCGACAGGTCGACGACGTGGTGGTGCCAGCCGTGCCGGATCGCGTGGTCAGCGCAGGCAAGCAGGTTGACGGCCTCGACGCGCATCCACCGCCACGCCTCGACGCTGCTCGCCACCCGAGCGTCGCGCGCCGGTCGACGGCGGAGCGAGCGGGTTTCGCGGAGGCCGTCAGTGGTCACGTCCTTGGCGATGTGCGCCGCCGCCTCAGCCGCGGTGTCGCAGTAGTAGTCGAAAAGCCTGCCCACGACCCGCTCAGTCTCCCGCTGGTCGTCGGCGTGGCTGAGATTCCGGGAGTACTCGCGGATCAGGTCGTGCATCCGGTAGCGGTCGAACGCGGGCTCTTCGAGCATGTGGTCGTCGTAGAGGGCGCAGAGGTGCGCGCCGGCCTCGGCCACCGGAAGGTCCGCCATCGCCGCGGTCGCGTGCGCGTCGAGTTCCGGGCCGGGATGCAAGCCGATGCGGCGGAAGAACCGTTGCTGGCCGGGGCGGAGTTCGCGGTAGGACAGGTCGAAGGCGGCGGCCACCTCGATGTCCTCCGCCCGCAGCCGGCCGAGCCGGTCGTGCGTCGAGTCCAGTTCGTCCGCCAGATCGGTCACGGTCCGCTGCGGACGGCTGCGGAGCCTTCCCGCCAGCAGGGTCACCGCCAGCGGCAGCCATCCGCACAGGCGCACCACCCGATCGACCGCTTCGCTCTCCCCTGGACGGATCGACCTGCCCGACAGCCGCACGAACAACGCCGACGCCTCCTCGGCGGGCAGGACGTCCAGCGCGACCGAAACCGCCCCGTCGAGGGCACTGAGCCGGCGGCGGCTGGTGATGATCACCAGCGATCCGGTCGCCGCCGGCAGGAGCGGTTCGACCTGCTGGTGGCTCAGCGCGTCGTCCAGGATCAGCAGCACCCGCTGGTCCGCCAGCCGGTCCCGCCACAGCGCCGCCCTGGCGTCGAGCCCGGCCGGCATCTGCCTCGCGGTCACGCCGATCATGGTCAGCAGCGACGCGAGCGCGTCCGCCGGTCCCACCGGCTGCTCGCCCGGGGTGTGCCCGTGCAGCCGCAGAAACAGCTGACCGTCCGGAAACCGTTCCGCGAGAAGGTGTCCGGCGTGCACGGCGAGCGCGGTTTTCCCGACCCCGGCCATGCCGTCGATCGCGTGGATGGCGACCATGTGGCCGGTGTGGACCGCGCCGGTGATCTCCTTGAGCACGTTCTCCAGCTCCGCGGTCCGGCCGGTGAAGGCGGGGGCGTCGCGGGGAAGCGTCCGTTTCGCCAGCTGGCCGTTCTCACCCTCTCGGCCTGCTCGCGGCGGGTACGGCACCGGCTGTTCGGCGAGAGGACCGGCGACGTCCGGAGTCTCGTGCCGGTCGCGCGCGCCAGCCTGTTCGGCGGGCCACGGATCGCCGGGCAGACTCGCCCAGCCGGTCGTCTCACCGCCCCTGAGCGACACCGGAAAGGGCCGCCAGGTCTCCGCGCGGCTCTCCTGGCTGTGCCGCACGACCTCGTCGAAGAACCACGGCGAAACCATCATCGCGAGCACGCTCGAAGACCCGGCCAGCGCGGACTTCAACGCCGTCGACCCGACCAGCCGGAAAGCGAGGACGACCGCGTTCGAGGTCACGCCGTGCTGGTCGTAGTGGACCTCGCCGCCGTGCACCGCGAGCCGCAACCGGAGCTGTTCCCCCGCGTCGGCGACCCGGTTGTGCACCTCCAGCGTCTCGACGATCGCGCCGGGAAGCGATTCCGTGAAGACCGCTTTGGGCACCTCCGGCGGAGCGAGCACGAGCACCCCGTCGCCGCGGTCCTCGCGGTAACACGCCTCCCAGGGGATGCCGGCTTTCCGGAACGCCCGGCGCAGCGTCTGGTACATCGCGTCGCGGACGGAAAGCTGGTTCCGGTTCGTCCGGCTCCGGTCGCTGAACCCTTCGACGTCGGCGACCAGAATCGTCCGGTGCACCGCCGCCGGACGGGACCGGCCGTTCCCCCGTCCGGGCAGCAGGCCCAGCACGAACCGCTTGACCTGCCCGTAGACGAGCGAACCGCGGTCCGCGGGCTTGCAGAGGCCGACGTGGTCCGCGTCCACCGGAATCGGCCGGACCCTGGGCAGGCCCGGATTGGCCGAGGCCTCGTCCACCACCCGGACCCGGCGGGTCAGCCGCGTTTCGAAGAACACCAGGTTGGCGATCCCGGTCTCGTCCGCCCAATCCCGGTACCGGTCGTTGAGCTGCCGCAAGTACGCGCTGTTGCGGCGCAGGTCTTCGACGGCGGGCGTGCCCCGGTACAGCACGCCGAGCGCGTCCACCGCCCGCGTCAGCCCGGAACCGGTGTGCGGCGTGCCCAGGAAGACAACGCCCTTCGCCGCCGCCGCGAAACACGCGAAATCGTTCCGGCTCTCGGCCGCGTGCAGCAGGATCTCCTTCACCAGCAGGCCGCCCATGCTGTGCGCGACGAAGCACAGCGGACGCTCGCCGAGGCCGGCGTCGCGCAGCTGCGCCATCAGGTTGACCGCCCGGTCCGGCACCGGCATGGACTGGCCGCGCCATCCGCTGGACCAGGCGTCGTACCCGATGGTCCAGACCGCGACGCCGGCGAGGTCGCCAGCCAGCCACCGCGGCCAGAACGTGCCGTCGCCGCCGCAGCGCCACGACGCGCGGGCATCGCCGTCCAGCCCATGGACGAACACCACGTCCAGAACCGCCCGGTGCGGGACATGCACTGCCACGACCGCCGTCACTGCCGATCTCCCCTGCGCGTCCGCCCTTCCCGCCCCCAGAGCCGCCACCGGCCGCCACGAGCGACCGGCACAGTCCGGGCAAGTCGCTCCGTCCGTTCAACGGTCGCACGGCTCGTCGCCGATGTACAAGTGTTCCCCGGTATCGCGCCCGCGCCGGACCAAGGCCGCGAAGGAGCGGCTGAACTGCGAAAACAGTGGCTGGGACCCTGGGATTTTCGCTATCACGCCGGGAATTGCCGTCTCTGGTGCGGTTTTCCGCCATTTCGGAGCCGCATATCGTCCGTGTATCGGAAACCGCATACGTGCTGGCAACATCGTTCTGCCTTGACTGGCACGCATGACCTACCGCGAACCAGCACGCACCACAGGCCTTCAGGTCCGGTCGCTGGTTCCGGCGACCGGCGTCACGATCTACGGGTGCGGGCCGGACGAAGCCGCCTTGGTCCGGGAGGCGGTGTCTCGTTTGGGGGTGACACCGGCTGTCACCTCGGCGGCGCTGTCTGAAGCCAACGTCGCACTCGCCGCCGGGAATCGGTGCGTCAGTGTCAGTCACAAAACCCGCATCACCAACGCCACTTTGCGCGCGCTCAGCGAGGTCGGCGTCAAGTATCTCTCCACGCGCAGTATCGGGTGCAATCATCTCGATGTCGCGTACGCCGAGAAAATCGGCATCACGGTGGAAAACGTCGCGTACTCGCCCGATAGCGTCGCCGACTACACGCTCATGTTGATGCTGATGGCGATCCGCAACGCGAAATCTCTCATCCGCCGGACGGACGCGCACGATTACCGGTTGAGCGATCTTCCGGGAAAAGAACTGCGCGACCTTACCGTCGGCGTCATCGGAACCGGACGGATCGGCGCGGCGGTCATCGACCGGCTGTGGGGTTTCGGCGGCCAGAAACTGGCTTACGACCTTCGTCCGCGGACGTCGGCGGACTACGTTCCGCTCGATGATTTGCTGCGACAGAGCGACATCGTCACCCTCCACACCCCGCTCACTCCCGAGACTCGCCACCTGCTGAACCGGGACCGGATCGCGCAGCTGAAACCCGGGGCGATCGTCGTCAACACCGGCCGCGGCGGGCTTCTCGACACCGAAGCCCTCCTGTCCGCGCTGGAAAACGGCCGGCTGGGCGGCGCGGCCTTGGACGTCCTCGAAGGGGAGGAAGGGATGTTCTACGCCGACTGCCGTCGAAAACCGATCGAGAACACGAATCTGGCGCGGCTGCAGAAACTGCCGAACGTCCTGATCAGCCCGCACACCGCCTATCACACCGACCACGCATTGCGCGACGCGGTGGAAAACAGTCTCCTCAACTGCCTGAATTTCGAAAGCTGGACAAACCATGGCTAAGCTCAAGGTCGGGGTCGTCTTCGGGGGAATCTCCGAGGAACACCCCGTCTCGGTCAAATCCGCGCGCGAGGTGGCGAAGAACCTCGACCCGGAAAAGTACGAGCCGTACTGGATCGGGATCACCCAGGACGGTTCCTGGAAGCTGTGCGACGGCCCCGGCGAAGCGTGGGAGGACGGCGGACGCCCGGCGATGCTGTCGCCGGACCGGAGCGTCCACGGGCTGCTTGTCGAGGACGAGGGGAAATACGAATCGGTCCGGCTGGACGTGGTGCTGCCGGTGCTGCACGGCAAACTCGGCGAGGACGGTGCGACGCAGGGCCTCCTGGAGCTGTCCGGGATCCCGTACGCGGGCTGCGACGTGCAGAGTTCCGCGCTGTGCATGGACAAATCCCTGGCCTACCTGGTGGTCGACAGCGCGGGCATCGCCACGCCGAACTTCTGGGCCGGCCCGGCGGACGACGACATCGACGCGAGCAAGTTCGCCTACCCCGTCTTCGTGAAACCGGCCCGGTCCGGTTCGTCGTTCGGCGTCACCAAGGTCTCGCGCGAGCAGGACTTGCCGGGCGCGATCGCGGACGCGGCGCGATTCGATTCCAAGGTGCTCATCGAGGAAGCGGTCGAGGGCAGCGAGGTGGGTTGCGCGGTACTGGGCAACGGCGCGGAACTGACCGTCGGCGAACCGGACCAGATCCGGCTGTCGCACGGCTTCTTCAAGATCCATCAGGAGGACAATCCGGAAAGCGGCTCCGAGAACTCGACCATCCTCGTTCCCGCGGACATCTCCGCGGAGTCGCGCGCCCGCGTCCAGGCGACCGCCAAGACCATCTACCGCGCGCTGGGCTGCAAAGGCCTCGCCCGGGTCGACCTGTTCCTGCTCGAAGACGGCACCGCCATGCTCAACGAGGTCAACACCTTCCCCGGCCTCACCTCCTACAGCCGGTACCCGCGGATGATGGCGGCGGCCGGGTTGCCGTTCTCCGAACTGCTCGACCTGATGGTGTCGCTCGCGTTGGCCGGGGCGCCCCGATGAAGCACGGTTTCGCCTTCCTGGACGAGGCCGCGCCCGGGATCCGCTGGGACGCCAAGTACGCCACCTGGGACAACTTCACCGGCAAACCAGTCGACGGCTACCTGGCGAACCGGATCGTCGGCACCCACGCCTTGTGCGCCGCGTTGCGAAGCGCCCAAGACAAAGCCGCGACGCTGGGCTTCGGCCTGCTGCTCTGGGACGGGTACCGGCCGCAGCGCGCCGTGGACTGCTTCCTGCGCTGGGCGGAACAGCCCGAAGACGGACGGAAGAAGCGCCAGCACTACCCGAACCTCAACCGTGCGGAGATGTTCGAAAACGGCTACGTGGCAACCAAATCCGGCCACACCCGAGGCAGCACAGCGGATCTGACGCTGTACCGCCTGGACACCGGCGAGCTTCTCCCGATGGGCGGCGGCTTCGATCTGATGGACGTCGTCTCACACCACGGCTCGCCCAGCGTCACCGCGACCGAGGCAGCGAACCGGCAGCACCTCCGGTCCATTATGGAGGATTGCGGTTTCGTCGCCTACGAAGCCGAATGGTGGCACTACACACTCAAAGACGAGCCCTATCCGGACACGTACTTCGATTTCCTCGTCGCCTAGATGGGCACCAGAGCACCACGCGTGGTCGTCGCCGGAGGCCATTCAGCCGGGCACATCGAACCCGCGATGAACTTCGCCGACGCACTGCGCCGGCTGGCCCCTTCCGCCGAGGTGACCGCGCTCGGCACCGTCCGCGGCCTGGACACGACACTCATCCCGGCCCGCGGCTACCCGCTGGAGCTCATCCCTCCAGCGCCATTGCCGCGCAAGGTAACCCGGGCCCTCCTGCAGACGCCGTCCCGGCTGCGCGATTCGATCCGCACCGCCGGGAAGGTCCTCGACCAGGTCCAGGCAGACGTCGTCGTCGGCTTCGGCGGCTACGTCGCCGCCCCGGCCTACCTCGCCGCCCGCCAGCGACGGCTGCCCATCGTGATCCACGAGGCGAACGTCCGGCCAGGCGCGGCCAATCGACTGGCCGCCCGGATGACGACGCACGTGTACACCGCCTCCCCCGACGTCCGGCTGAAACACGGCACCGCGATCGGCATCCCGCTGCGCCCGGCAATCACCGGACTCGACCGTCCCGCGACCCGCGAAGCAGCTCGACGGAAGTTCGGCCTGCACCCCGTCGGCCCGGTACTGCTGGTCACCGGCGGTTCGCAAGGCGCGAAGGCAATCAACGCCGCCGCCTCCGGCGCAGCTGACCAGCTGAGAACGGCCGGGGTGCAAGTCCTGCACATCACCGGCCCGCAGCACACCGTCGAAGCGGGCGAGCCGTCGTATGTAGTCCTGCCGTATGTCGACGAAATGCAGTACGCCTACGCCGCAGCCGACTTCGCGATCTGCCGCTCAGGCGCGATGACCTGTGCCGAACTGGCCGCAGTCGGCCTGCCCGCCGCGTTCGTCCCGCTGCCGGACCGCGGCGGCGAGCAACGGCTGAACGCCGGACCGATCGTCGCAGCAGGTGGCGCGTTGCTCGTGAACGACGCGGACCTCACTCCGGCCTGGATCGAATCCACGCTGATCCCGATCCTCACCGACCCAGCCCGGATCGCGGCGATGTCCGCTCGCGCGTCCGCGACCGGAGCGCCCAACGCCGACACCGTCCTAGCCCGGCACGTCCTGACGATCGCCGAACGACATCGCCGCGCCCGGTAGCCGCACCGTCACGCGAAGCCCGCCAGCAGCACCCGGCGCGAGAGAAAGCGTCCCGTCATGTGCCTGCGCGATGCTCTTCACGATCGCCAGCCCGAGGCCCACCCCGGCGTGGTCACGACGGATCCGTTCAGTACCGCGCTGGAACGGCTCGGTGAACGTCCAGATCCGCTCCGGACTGACTTCCTCCCCGGTGTTTTCCACGATGAGAGTGCCCGCCGTCGCGGAGGCAGTGGCGCGAAGCTGCACGGTCCCGCCTTCCGGCAGGTTGTGGACGATGGCGTTGTGCAGCAGGTTCGTCGTCAACTGCAGCAAAAGCGCGCGCGACCCGCGAACGGCAGTGATATCTCCCGAAGTCTCGATGACGACCCCGTGCTTCTCGGCGAGCGGAAGAAGCGTCTCGGCGGCCTCTTCGGCCAGAAGGGACAGATCAACGGATTCGCGGGTGAACGACCGCTGATCCGCGCGGCTGAGCAGCAGCAGGGCTTCGGTGAGTTCGATCGCCCGGGCGTTCACGACGCGGAGGCGCTCGTGAAGCTCGTCGACATCCCGGCCCGGGTCGTTGCGGGCGACTTCGAGGAGGCTCTGCGTGATCGCCAGCGGGGTGCGCAGCTCGTGGGAGGCGTTGGCGGCGAATCTCCGCTGTTCGGCGACGTGCGCGTCGAGGCGGGCGAGCATGGCGTCGAAGCTGTCGGCGAGTTCGCGGAACTCGTCGTCGCGGCCTTCCAGCTCGATCCGGTGGGCGAGCGACCCGGTCGAGGCGCGCCGGGTCGCGGCGGTGATCCGGGTCAGCGGGGCGAGCATGCGCCCGGCCAGGATCCAGCCGCCCAGCAGGCCGAACACCAGCAGGAGCAGCATCACGATCCCCGCGTCGGGCGCGAAGTCCTTGATCAGGTCGCGGCCGGAGGGAGCCATCACCACCGGCATGACTTCCAGCGCCCGGTCCTGGTAGTTCAGCAGGAACAGGCCCACCGCGCCGAGCAGCAGCGTCCCGGCCAGCATCAGGAACCCGGCGTAGCTCAGGGTCAGTTTGAGCCGGACGCTCATCCCCGGCTCGCGGATCATCCGCGAGCCGATCCGTCGTCGATCCGGTAGCCGACCCCGGGGACGGTCGCGACCAGCCACGGTTCGCCGAGCCGTTTGCGCAGCGCCGAGACCGTGATGCGCACGGCGTTGGTGAACGGGTCCGCGTTCTCGTCCCAGGCCCGCTCCAGGAGTTCTTCGGCGCTGACCACCCCGCCCTCGGCCGCGACGAGCACCTCGAGGACGGCGAACTGCTTCCGGGTCAGCGCGACGTACCGGCCGTCCCGGTAGACCTCGCGGCGGAACGGGTCCAGCTTCAGTCCGGCGATCTCCCGCACCGGCGGCCGGTTGTGCGCGCGCCTGCGGTCGAGCGCGCGCAGCCGGAGCACGAGTTCCCGCAGCTCGAACGGTTTGGTGAGGTAGTCGTCGGCGCCGAGTTCGAAGCCGGAGACCTTGTCGTCGAGCCGGTCGGCGGCGGTGAGCATCAGGATCGGCATGCCGCTGCCGGACGCGACGACGCGTTTGGCGATCTCGTCGCCGGACGGGCCGGGGATGTCCCGGTCGAGCACAGCCAGGTCGTAGGCGTTGACGCTCAGCATTTCCAGCGCGGTGTCCCCGTCCCCGGCGAGGTCGGCCGCGATCGCTTCCAGGCGCAGCCCGTCCCGGATGGCGTCGGCCAGGTACGGCTCGTCCTCGACGATCAGCACACGCATGCCTTCGATGCTACGAGCAGGCGCGTATCGCTGGCATATCCGAAACCGCGTACGCGCTGGCAACACCGTTTCGCCTTGGCTGAACGCCATGACCCGCAGCGAATCAGCACGACGCCCGGCTCTCGCTGTCTTCCGGCGAACCGTCCGCCGGGTGCTTCACCGTCGCGGCGCACTCAGCGAGGCCGACGGAGCCGTCCCGTCCGGCACGACGGTGTTCGCCGAGATTCCGGCCGTGGCCAATCTCGACCCGGTATTCCTGGACGCGCTGCGCCGTGCGGCGAAGGACGCTGCGAACGACGGCGTCGAGTTCCGCGTCAACAGCGGCTGGCGTTCCCCGGCGTATCAGAATCAGCTTCGGCGTAAGGCGATCGCCAGGTACGGCTCGGAACAGGAAGCCGCTCGCTGGGTGGCCACCGCCGACCGGTCCGCGCACGTTTTGGGGAACGCGATCGACCTCGGCCCCTTCGAAGCCACGGCCTGGCTGTCGAAACACGGTGCCGCGTATGGACTGTGCCAGATCTACCGCAACGAACCCTGGCACTACGAACTACGCCCCGAGGCCATCGACCAAGGCTGTCCGCCGATGTACGCGGACCCGTCGCAGGATCCGAGGTTGCAGGCCTAGGACGGTTCCGCCGCGAGTCGTTCCTGCAATCGAGCGTGCCGGAACTGATACACCTCACCGACCTGGCGAAGGACGCCGCGGCGATGGGCGTCGTCGAGGAAACCCATCAGGTCCAACGGAATTCGCTTCCGGGAGGCCAGCCACAACCGGCTGAACGTGTACGCGCCCCAAGCCCGGGCGATCCACACGCTCAGCCCCACCGCCAGCCCGAACACGACTCCCGCCGCTATCGCCTGCGACGTGCTCGAAGCCCGCGAAAAGACCTGGCCGCCGATGATCACGCCGGCGAGACCGTAGGCGAGACTTCCCGGGCTCCGCACCAAAAAACGGCCCAGCAACGCCGACGCCAACCCTCCGGCGAAGGCCAGCGCCAGGTCGTAATGGTCGTCGAAAACCCCGAGGAACCGCGTTTCCTTGGTGAAGGCGAAGGCCATCCCGTAGAACAAGCCCAGTGAAACGATGAAGGACAAGGTGAACGACAGCGTCGCGGCGCGGTCGTTGCGCAGGACGCTCGCCGGACTCGACACCCGGCTCGCCTCCAGCGGCGTGTCCAGCCAGACGTGCACCCCGATCGCCAGCCCGAACACCACCGCGAGCAGGGCGATCACCCCGACCGACAGCGACCAGGCCAGCCCGAGGCACACCCCGATCAGCACCCCGACCGCGAACCGCCGCAGGAATCGGCCCGCGGTCCCGCGGAACCGCGCCTCCACTCGCAACGGCCCCGGCCTGCTGCCGACGGTATGCGTCACACAACCCGCCACCGCGAACGACAGCCCGTAGATCGCCCCGATCACCGGGCCCGCGGCGATCCAGCCGGTCAGCGCGAACAGCAACGCCGGCGGCAACCCGAGACAGAGCCCGATGACCAGCCTCGGCACCGCGCGATCCAACTGCCACCACGCGAGATCGCGGCTCTGGTCGCGTTCGAGCTGCCGGGCGAAGAAACTCAGCCAGCGCTGCGCCTGCTCCGCCGGGTAATCGCGCGGCCGGGTCGGCCGGTCGAGCCGCGCGGGCGGGGCCGGCCGAGAGGTGTAGACCACCGGCAGGTATTCGTCCAGCAGATGTCCCTCGATCGCCGCGCGGCCGGGAAACCTGGTGGTGTCGCAGAGTTCGCCGGGATCGGTCGACGGATGCGCGTACGCCGTCCTCGCCAGGTCGACCATCAACGGCGTGCGAAGTGCCTGTGCCAGCGGGCTTTCCGGGCTCTGCCGCAGCTGCCGGACCACCGGCTCCCAGCGGGTTTCGCCGAACCGCTGCCGCGCGGTGAGGAAGTCGATCGCGTCCTCGGTCTCGACCGGCTCGATCTCCACCACCGCCGCCCGGGACAGAAACGTCCCGGACTGCCGCACCGCGAACTCGTACTCGGTGCTGCGGCAGGTCACCACGAGCGGCCGACCTCCGGAGACGGCCTGGTCCAGCGCGTCGATCGCGGCGGTGTGGAGCCCGGGCGCCAGCTCGTCGAGCCCGTCGAGCACCGGGATGATCCGGCCTTCGAGCACCAGCCGGAGGGCCGCGCCCTTGCCGTACGCACCGGTGTTGGCCAGGCCCGGATACTCCTCGACCAGACGGCGGGCCAGCCAGCCGTGCAGGTGTTCCTCGCGGGGATTCCACGACGACAGCGGCAGCAGCACCGGCACCGGTTCGCCGGGCGGCGGGTCGGCCAGCAGCCCGAGCGTGAGCAGGATGGCCAAGACCGACTTCCCCGCGCCCGGTTCGCCGAGCACGACCAGCTGTCGCGCCGGGACCTGCCGGAACTTCGCGACGACGTCGGTGAGGTCGCCGCTGAACGTCAGCCGGCTCGGGTCGCCGGGCTGGCCGAGCACCGCCGACGCCGCCGCGGCGACCGGGCGCTCGGTGCTCGTCCAGGTCAACGGCACCGGCTCCGGACGGTGCAGCGAGCGGATCTCCGCCTCCGCGGTCCACTGCCGGACGATCGCCGCCGCGAGTTCGTCAGCCGCCCGATCGAGCTGACTCGCCGGCTGCTCCGGCTGGCTCGGCGGCTCTTCCGGCTGGCTCGGCTCTTCCGTCTCGCCACGCAGGATCTGCTCGTGCAACCGGCGCACCTCGGCACCGGGATCGACCCCGAGTTCCTCGGCGAGCTGCGTCCGCAATCGCTGAAACACCGTCAGCGCGTCCGCCTGCCGCCCGCTGCGGTCCAACGCGAGCATCAGCTGTGCGTACGGCCGTTCCCGCAGCGGATGCTCCTCGACGATCTCCGCCAGCTCGTCCACGACCTCACGGTGCTGGCCCAGTTTCAGCTGCCAATCGATGCACAGCTCCAGCGCGGTGAGCCGCTGCTCCTCCAGCCGCGCCGCCCGCCCGGCGAGCGCCGTGGCGTCCAGGCCGTCCAGCACCGGACCGCGCCACAGTTTCAACGCCGAACGGATCTCCTCGACGCCCTCGGCCAGCGCGCCTCCCTCCGCGGACTGGCGGGCGGCGGCGACAGCGCCGGTAAACCGGAGCCAGTCGACTTGCTGATCGCCGACCGCGATCCGGTAGCCGGAACCGTCGGTCACGATGAGCTGTTGCCCGGGATCGCCGAGCCGCTCGCGGAGCACCGAAACACAGTTCTGGATCTGCTTGGTGGCCGTCGCGGGCGGCTCGCCCTCCCAGGTCGCCTCGATCAGCTTCGGCAGCGGAACGACGGAGTTCGGCGAGAGCAGCAAACAGGCCAGCACGCGGCGATGGCGCGCGCCGGGCAGCGTCAGCCGGTCGGATCCAGTGTGGATTTCCAGCGCTCCGAGCACGCGAAAATCCATTCGGCGGTTCCCCCCTTGGCTCCGGCACCGCTGCGCGCCCGAGCATACCCGTGCAGGTCAACGGCCCCCACGGTGCCGAAAGGACAGACCAGGGACAGGTTGGGGACGGCGCCGGGCACGGTAGAAGCACGTCCGGCCCCCGAGGTGGGGACCTGGTCGCCGGCTCGGGGGCCGGCGGCGGTGGGGCCGGGCGGACATCCTCCGGGGAGGGGCGGGTGCTGGGGGTACTCGCCGCCGCCCGCGCGAAAATCCGGTGCCGTCGGTGATCGTCTTCGTTGACAATCGCGGGCATGGAGGAAGTCGAAATCATCGTCGCCCACCACGAACGCGCGACCCTGCGCGTCGGCGACGTGTTCCTGAAGGTCGACACCGACCAGGCGCGCGCCGACGCCGAGGTCGCCGCGATGGCGCTGGCGCCGATCCCGACGCCGGAGATCCGGTGGCGGAAACCGCCCGTGCTCGCGCTCGCCGCGCTGCCCGGACGGGAACTGGGCCGCCCCGGGAAACCGTCGACCGCGTCGCCGGAAGCCTGGGCCGCCGCCGGAGCCGCCGCGCGGAAACTGCACGAGGCGCCGCTGCCGCCGTCCCCCGGCTTCAACCCCGGCGAACTCGCCGCGGACCTCGACCGCGAATGCGCGTGGCTGATCGCGAACGACGTCCTGCCCGCCGACCTGGTCACCGGCAACCGTCGCATCGCCGAGGCCGCGCTCCGGCCGTGGACCCCGGTGTTCACGCACGGCGACCTGCAGGTCGCCCACATCTTCGTCGAGGGCGACGAGGTGACCGGCGTGCTCGACTGGTCCGAAGCAGCCCAGGGCGACGCGCACTTCGACCTCGCCGCCTTGACGCTGGCCCACCAGGAACACCTCTCCGATGTCCTGGCCGGTTACGGCGACGGCGTCGACCTCGACGTGCTCCGCGCGTGGTGGTCGCTGCGCAGCCTGCGGGTAGTCCACTGGCTGGTCGGGCACGGCTTCGACCCGGCTCCTGAGGTGGCGGTCTTGGAGGCTCAGCTATTCTAGTACTAGAATAGCTGGCATGGCCGCCCTCACCGACGCCGAACTGACCGTCCTGGGTCTGCTCGTCGAGCAGCCCCGGCACGGCTACGCACTGGAGCGGGTGGTCGAGGAACGCGGCATCCGCAACTGGACCGCACTCGGCTTTTCCTCGATCTATTACGTCCTCGACAAACTGGCCAAACGCGGCCTGATCGAAGCCACCGGCGCTCCGCGCTCCGGGAAATCGCGCGCGACCATCCAAGCCACGCAGGCCGGCGTCGAACTGTGCGCGGAGGCCACCCGCGAAGCACTCACCGCACTGACCCCGATCCACGCGCGAGTCCTCGTCGCGATGGCCAACAGCCCCGGCCTGCCGGACGCGGAAGTGCGCTCCGGACTGACCGCTCGGCTCGCCGCGTTACGCGAACAACTCGCCGAAGTCCGGGCGACGCGCGCCCGCCAAGAACCATTGCCGGACGCGGCCGCGGCGATCTTCGACTACAGCGAAGCGATGCTCACGGCCGACCTCGCCTGGACCGAGAGCGTCCTCACCAAGGAGACCACAGTGGACAAGTACGACGTCAAGAAAGCCCATCGCGCGCTGTATTCGCCGCCGTCGAAGGACTTCACCGTCGTCGACGTACCCGCGCTCCAGTACCTCGCCGCCGACGGCCACGGCGACCCGAACACCGCGCCGGAGTACACAAACGCCGTCGAAGCGCTGTACGGAATCGCTTACGCGGTGAAGTTCGCCAGCAAGAAAAACCTTGGCCGCGACTTCGTCGTCGGACCGCTCGAGGGCCTGTGGCGTGCCGATGACCCGAGCGTTTTTCTCAAGCGGGACAAGGGGAAGTGGGATTGGACGATGCTGATCAGCCAGCCGGAGTGGGTCACCGGGGAGATGGTCCGGGAAGCTGCCGAAAGCGTCGCGAAGAAGAAGGACAACCCCGCGCTCGCCGGAGTTCAGCTACGCACCTTGGCTGAAGGCACGAGCGTCCAGATCCTGCATCTCGGCTCGTACGACGACGAAACGCCCACGCTGAACCGGCTCCACCACGAATACCTGCCCGAGCATGCCCTGACCTTCAACGGCGACCACCACGAGATCTACCTGAGCGACCCGCGCCGCACCGCGCCCGACAAGCTGAAGACGGTCCTGCGGCAGCCGGTCAAGCCTCTTGGAACACGATCCGCTCCGGCGGAGTCGTGAGCTTCAACGCCTGCCGCCGGACGGACAGGAGCGTGTGCAGTTCCGTGGCGTGCCCGTCGGGGATGGTGAAAAGCCGGTCGTTGCGGGTGTCGACGTAGTCCGCGAAACCGGCGAGCGAGACGCCGCCGGACTCGTCCAGGCTCAAGTAGTCCACGAGGCGGCGGAACAGTTTCGGCAGCAACACCACGTCGTCCCGCAACTGGGCACGGCTGGTCAGCCGGAACCCGCTCGTGGTCACGTCGTGCTCCCACACGCCCTTGCCCGCGGTGCGCGCCGCGACCGCCGCGTCGGCCATCGCCTGGCGGAGATCCGGGTAAAGCTTGGAGTAGAAAGTCGGATACGCCAGCCCGGTTTCGAGCAGATGGAAATTCGCCGACGCCTTCAGCGCTTCCGGATCAAGACGCACGTCTCCGCCGTCGGTGGAGCGTCCCGCCCGCTGCCCGGGAAACGCGAACGCGACCGCACGGCCGTACTTGTCGGCGAACCGGGTCAGGATGTGCCCGCTCGTCTCCCCCGGCGTACTGGTGGAAACGCGACCGCCCTCGTCGCGCTCGACCTTGGTGAAACCGAGGTACCGCAACAGTTCCGCCCCGGCGGCGTCGGCCAGTTCTTTCGGCTGCCGCCACAACTCGGCCCCCGCGACGCGCGGCCGGTAATGCGTCTCGAGCGCGTCGATCCCGTCGAGGCGCAACTGCACCCCGCCTCGCGAATTGGTCCGCACCTTGAGGTTCGCGGCGGAAAACGCGTCGGGCCGGTCCGGGTAGAACCGGACCGAGTCTCCGTCCGGGGAAGCCCCGACGACCCGGAACTGACCTTTGATCAATGTCAACGCCCGCGAGAACGACGGTAACCGCCGGACCGGCCGGCAGTTACCGTGTTTCCCGAGCCGTCACCGACCGGTCACTCAGGTTGTTACCTCTTGTCACGCCCGGTGCGCGCACCGCTACTGGCAGGCTTCGCAATCCGGGTCGTCGATCCGGCAGGCGGCGCCGTCGACGAGCGGAAAGTCGAAGTCGTCCAGAACGGGAACGACCGAGGCGGTTTCTTCGGACGCGGCGGGCGGCGTGGTGGGAGCAGACATATCCGTTGTAGCGCTCAAGATCGCCGAACATTCCGTGACGCCCGCCACAGCTCAGGCCACCCAGCCCGGAAGAATCTTGTCCCCGTCCGCCGTCGCGCAGGCCGGCACCACGCCAGTCCGATACACCCGCGTACTGCCCGGCGCACACACGATCGCCACCATGCCGCTCTTCGCGTCCGCCCGCACCTGTCGCTCCGCGTCAGCAGGCAGCACTACCGTCTCCCCCTCCTTCACGGCCTCGACGACGCCACCCAGCGCGATCTCCGCCCCACCGCCGAGAATCGTCCACACCTGTTCAGTGTCGAACGCGTGCACCGGCCCGACCGCGCCCGGCACCATCTCGACTTTCCAGACCGCCTGCTGGCTGCCGCCCTGAGTCGGCGAAGCCAGCGTCGTCATGACCGCGTTCGGCGTCTCCGTCCGACGACTGTCCCTGATGACCGTCACTTGCTCACTCCCCTACAATCGACAACAAGGTTGTCCACATAGTCAACGAGGTTGTCTACCTATGTCAAGCGATCCGCCCGGATACGAGCTGCCGCTGCGCCTGCTGTTCGGCTTCCGCAGCCTGATCGACGACCTGCACGCCGAACTGGCGAAGCAAGGCCACCCCGACGTACGGCCGATGCACGGCTTCGTCTTCCAGGCGATCGGCGCGCAGGGTACGACCGCCGTCGACCTAGGCCGCACGCTCGGCGTGACCAAGCAGGCCGCGGGCAAGACGATCGACACCCTGGAACGGCTGGGCTACGTCCACCGGGAACGCGACCCCGGCGACGGCCGCCGCATGCTGGTGCTGCTGACCGACCGGGGCCTCGACTGCCTGGCCAAATCCGCACGGATCTTCGACCGGCTGCGCGCGGAATGGTCGGCGGCCCTCGGTGCCGAACGACTTCGCGCCCTGGAAGACGACCTGCGGAAAGTCGCGTCGCCGGAGTCCGCGCGACTGGATCTCCCGGGATGGTTCGCTGGCCACTGACGCCGCCTGCCTTGACACCGGTCAGTGCCGTCAGTTGGATCCGCTCATGCATCGAAGACGGGGAATCCTGCTGGTCTCCGCAGCGGCCGCCAGCGCAGCGATCGCGGTCACCGTGGGGCTGACCTCCAGCGACCAGCTACCAGCCAATCCGGTTGCCGCTTCTTCACCTTCCTCGACGTCTTCCTCGACGTCTTCCTCGGCGGGCGTTTCACCTCCCGCAGCATCGGCCCCGGCTGCCGCTTCGCCTTCCCCGCCTGTCGCTTCGCCAACCCCGCCGGTCCCTTCGCCACCCGCCGCGAAGCCCGCCAGCGCGCATCCGACACACCGAAGCAACCCCGCGCCGAAACCCGCCCATTCAGCACCGAGCGGACGCGCTCCCAGCGACGCAGTCCGCGACCGCGTCTACCAACCGCCGCTCAACCCGCGACCGCAGGGCCAGGTGCCCGGAGCAGGTTGGGAGCCAGGGACGAAGACCGGCAACACCGGCCCGTCGGACGAGCCCGTCACGACCCCGACTCCGCTTCCGAATCCGGGGACCCACCAGTCCGGTTGACCGACGGGGCAAGCGGCGAACCCTCGGCGCGAGACGGCTTCGCGCATCAGAGACGGCGCTCCGCCGTTGCAGTTCAGGCGGAGCGCGTATCGAGAACCAGCCTCTCCAGCACCGAAACGAAGATGCCCCGCTCCGCAAGAACATCCTGATCCGGCGGCGCTCCGGCCAACTCCCCGACCCCGAGCCCGATCAGCCGACGCTGAATCGACGGGTTCACCCGCTCCGCGACCAGCCGCCACTCCCCGCTGGTCCGGCACGCGGCGATCCGGTCGCGCTCCTCGTCCAATTCGGACTGGAGCCCCGCATCGCCATCGGTGAGCTGCTGCACAATCCTCCGTCGAATGCGGTTCACCGCAACCGGATAGGAGATCGAGGATCACGTTCTCCCCGAGATACCGCACGGTCCCCGGCACCGCGGAGCCCGGCCGGGTCGCATCTTTGCAGCGAGTCAAGGTCGCGCACGCATCTCCGGCACCGCGATGGAGCAGGAGCAAACACGCCCTACACCTACGTCATCATCGCGATATCAACCTGAAGCACCCGCCCCGTAACCACGAACGCCTCGTTGACCACTCCGTCCGGAGTGATCAACGCGAACGTCCACACATCCGTCACCGGCGAAGGCTGATCGGCGGAACCGTCGCCCCACGCAACGTCAAGGCATCGATCGTCATCGGCCGATACCGCAGCGTCTCCAGCCGCTCCACCATCGTCTCCAACGGCGCTTCCACGTCCGTCCCGAAGAAAAACGCCCACTCATGCTCTGGCGAGCCAAAGTAAACCGGCACCGGGAAGACCTCTTCGAACCGACGCCAGCACTTCACCAACGTCGAGTTCCGCCACAACGTCGGACACCCGCCCTGATACGCCACCACCCCGCCCGGCGTCAGCAACGACCGGCACTGCTCCAGGAATTCCGCACTGTACAACCGATTGTGCTGAGCCTCAGTGCCATCCTGCTCATCCGGCAGATCCACCAGCACCACGTCGTACTTCTCGGCACAAGCGCGGACGTACTCCCACCCGTCGGCGTAATGCACCCGGACCGGCCCCTCGCCCCGCTCCGCGCGAGCCAGCTCCGCCGACGAGTACCCATACGGAAGATGTTCCGCACAAAGCCGGACCGCCTCGGTGTCGATGTCCACGTGATCGACCGAAGCCCCCGCCGCAGCCGCGATCTGGCACACCACACCCTCACTGGACCCGACCGCCAACACCCGGTCCACAGTGGACGCCAGCAGCAACGCGGGCACCAGCAACGCCTCGTGATACACCAGCTGACTGAACTCAGTACTCTGCCGCTCATCGTCGCAGAACAGCGAAATCCCTTGCGCTGTCTTGCCGATCACCAGATGCTGATAGGCAGTCCGCGTGTCCACCAGCACGTCCGACACCTGCCACAGCCGGGTCAGCCCCGCGCCGACCGGTTCCTCGATGTTCAACTGTCTTCCTGTCCTCTGTGGATAGTGGTGATCCGGGAAACGCTCGCGCCGAGCAAGTCCCGCAGCAACTGAACGGCCAGCTCCGGATCCGCGTTACGCCCGCACGTGAACACATCCACGAACGCAGACCCGCGCTCCGGATACGTATGAATCGAGGCGTGCGACTCCGAGAGCAAGGCCATCGCCGTCACCCCGTGCGGCTCGAACTGCTTGTACGTCACTTCGCACACCGTCGCACCGGCCTTGTCCAACGCACGTTCCAAGCTCTCGCACAGAAACGCCGGATCGTCGAGCAACTCCGCGGACACCCCGGAGAACTCAGCCAGCACATGCCGTCCGGCGAACTCCCCGACCCCACCGGCCTCCCCGCCGACAAAGTACGACCGCAACGGCGGAAACCCGTTGAACGACACCGAAGAGTAACTTTGCGTATACGCTCCGGCGTCCGGAATATCGACGTAATCCCCGGCCCGCAACGCCAACGGCAGCCGATACGGCGTGCGCTGATAAAGCACGTCGTCCCCGTCGCAAGTCGGCCCCGCGACCACCACCGGCCCGTCCGGACCGCCGTCGTGCGCAGTGATCAGCCGATACGCGATGGCCTCGTTCTCAGTCTCGGCAAGCCCGCCGTACCGGCCGATGTCGAGGTACACCCAGCGCCGCTCGTCCGCCGCGGACTTGCGCGAGACCAGCACCACCTCGCTGCGAATCACCCCAGCCGAAGCCACCACCACCCGCCCCGGCTCGAACGACAACGCGGGCGCGACCGCGAAATGCCGCCCCACCGATTCGCGAATAACCGCCGCGTACTCCTCCAGCGGCGGCGGTTCAGTCAGGTAACCCACCGGAAACCCGCCGCCGATATTCAACCCCCGCAACGAAACCCCGCGCTCCGCAACCACGCGAGTCACCTCGGCCGCGGCAGCGACCCCGCTTTCCCAAGCCCGCGGATCAAGATGCTGAGACCCCACATGGAACGCGACCCCCTCCGGATCAAGCCCCAGCTCAGCCGCCCGAACCAGCAGGTCGGCCGCCATCTCGGCACTGCATCCGAACTTCCGCCCGAACGGCGTCTTCGCCCCCGGACTGTCCACAAGAATCCGGCAAGAAACAGTCGCCCCCGGCGCGAACGCGGCGAGATTCTCAAGATCATCAAGGCTGTCGAAGGTAAACCGCCGCACCCCCACGCGGTGCGCGAACTCGATGTCCCGCGCCTTCTTCACCGTGTTGCCATAGGACAGCAACTCAGGCCGCACCCCTTGCGCGAGACACAACTCGATCTCCTCGCGCCCGGCAACGTCGAACCCAGCCCCGGCCCGCCGAAGAACCCGCACCACCTCCGGCGCCGGATTAGCCTTGACCGCGTAGTACATCCGCGCTTCCGGCAGCATCTCCTGAAGCCGCTCGCAGTTCCCCCGCACCACGTCAAGGTCCACCACGAGACACGGCGTCGGCGGCCGTCGCTCCTCCAGGAACGCCCGGCAGCGCTCCACCACCTGCGAGAACCCTTCAGTCACAACGCCCGAGTATAGGTGCCGGCTTCACCCCAGCAGCTCTCCCAGCCTCCGCTGAGCAAACCCTACGAACGGTACACAGTCCATCACTTGACAGTCCGCCGCGCCGATCTTCCCCCGCCGCACGCCGCCCGTCTCCGCGAATTCCGCCCCCACCTGAGGAAAGAACCGCCCGTTGTCGTCCCCGACGTCGTCGGTCCGCACCCACACCCGCTCCCCGTCCACAAGGCAGGGAAACCGCCGAACCTTCCGCCGATGATGCGGCACCAGAGATTCCGCGTAGTGCAAGAACGAGTTCCGCTCATGCCCGACCCCGAGCAGCACGATCCGCGCCCCTTCCCGGTACAGCCAGTCAAACGGCGACCCCGGCCCCACCGCTGCTGCCCGCCCCCCATCTCCGTCACAGATGCCTGCGGATACCGACTACGACACCGCACGGGTTGGGAATCGCTCTGTCGGCGTCATCAGATCCGCATGAAACACCGGCACCCGCGCCCGCTCCTCATCGACCGACGCGTCCCCCGTCCCCGCACACCCCACCGCCCGCAGCAACCCACGCACCACCGCATCCGCCCCGCGCTCCACAGTCCCCAACTCAGACAACGACGAACGCACAATCACCACACCAACCACACCCCATCCGCGCCCGGCAAACCCACCGCACCGAGACGTCCACTCCACCCCGCCCCTAGCCCCCACCGCAGTCAACACCGGCTCGGCGCTATCAAGGATGGCCCCCGGCCATCGCGATGCGAAGCCGAAGGCACCCCTGATAGCGCCGAGCCGGTGTTAAACAATCAAACGCGAGGGAGTCCACCCGAAACTCACCAAGCGACAGGCAACTTCAAAACCCCGTAAATATTCTGGTACTCAGACCGCAACGGCACCTCCCCCGCCACCCGCAGCGAGGGAAACCTCCGAACCAGCGCAGGCAACGCCACAGTCATCTCCACCCGAGCCAACTGCTGCCCCAAACACTGATGAATCCCGTGCCCGAACCCCACATGCCCGGTCGCGCCCCGCCGCACATCCAGCTCATCCGGCCGCTCGAACTTCACCGGATCCCGATTGGCCGCCTGCACCGACAGCACCACAGACTCCCCGGCCCGAATAACCTGCCCGCCGATCTCGACATCCGCCAACGCGGCCCGAACCCCCGTGTGCGCGATAGACAGATACCGCATCAACTCCTCGACAGCCCCGCCAGCGGCCTCCGGCTCATCCCGAACCACAGCCCACTGCTCCGGATTGCTCAGCAGCGCATACGTCCCCAGCGCCAGCATGTTCGCGGTGGTGTCCAACCCAGCCGCCAGCAGGAACGTCCCCAGCCCAGCCAGTTCCTCGTCAGTCAACTCACTGCTGGTCAAATCGCTGAACAAGTCGTCCGTGGGCGCGGCCCGCTTAGCCGGTACCAGCGAAGCCACATACCCCTGCAGTTGGCCATACGCAGTCATCTTCTCCTCTTCGGAAAGATCGACATCGTTGATCGCCGCGGCATACCCCAGAAAAGACTCCCGATCCGAATAAGGCACCCCGAGCAGTTCGCAAATCATCACCGCGGGCACCGGATGCGCATAAGCCCCGACCAGATCGACCCCCGGCCCGGCCTGCTCCATCGCATCCAGATACTCGTCCGCGACCTCGGCCACCCGGTCGCTGAGCAACCGCATCCGCCGAACCGTGAACTTCCCCGTCAGCAGCTTGCGAAACCGAGTGTGCTCCGGAGCGTCGATCCCCGTCAGGTCCCCGACCGGAGCAGGCGGCAGTTCCGAAAACTGCTCCATCCCGGGAAACGGGTAGTGCCACAATTCGTACCGATTGCTGAACCGCTGATCCCCCAGAATCGCCCGGACCTCCGCGTGCCCGGTGGCCAGCCAGCCGACGTGCCCGTCCGGGAACACCATCCGCGTCAGCGGAGCCCGGTCCCGCACCGCGGTCAGCGACGGCGGCGGATCGAACGGGCACCCCTGCGCCCGCCCCATCGGAACCCCTTGCACGATCTCTTCCCCAGTCATCCCCATGCCCCTTTCAGTGTGCGTATTCGCGATTGAAAAGCTTCTTGGACCAGAGATAGCCGCCGACGCCCATCACGGCGCACCAGCCGAGCGCGAACCACAGGTGGTTGCCGAGCGGCTTGTCGAGCAGCAGCGCGCGCAGGGTCTCGATGATCGGCGTGAACGGCTGGTACTCGGCGAACCACCTCAGCGCGCCCGGCATCGAATCGGCGGGCACGAACCCGCTGCCGAGGAAAGGCAGGAGCAGCAACGGCATCGGCGTGTTGCTGGCCGATTCGACACTCTTGCTCACCTGTCCGAGCGCGACGCACAGCCACACCAGCGCGAGCGCCACCACCACGAGGAACCCGACCGCGGCGAACCACGAACCGACCCCGGCGGCGGGCCGGAAGCCGACCAGCAATGCCACCCCGGTGACCACCACGAGCCCGAACAACGCTTGCAGCACACTGCCGAGCACGTGCCCGGTCAGCACCGAGACCCGCGCGATATGCATGGTCCGGAACCGGGCGATGACCCCTTCGGTCAGGTCCATCGCCACCGAAATCGCCGTACCTTGCACGGTGGCGGTGATAGTCATCAGCAGAATCGTCGGCGCGACGAAGTTGGCGTATTCGGCTCGGCCGCCGCCGGCCCCGCCCAATCCGGCGCCGAGCGTGCCGCCGAAGACGTAGACGAACAGCAGCAGGAACACGACCGGCATGCCGACCAGCATGACCGTCAGCGACGGATACCGGAGCATGTGCTTGAGATTCCGGCGCAGCATGGTCATCGAGTCGCGGACCGGGTGGAACCGCAGATCCGGTCCGGCGAGAACGGGAGCAGTCATCGGGAAGTCACCTTTTCGTCAGTGGGGTTGCCGGTGAGGGCGAGGAACACGTCGTCGAGATCGGGCGTGTGCACCGAAAGTTCGTCGACCTTCACCGAAAGCGAGTCGAGCCGGTCGATCAACGATTTGAGCGACTGCAGGCTGCCGTCGTTGGGCACGCGCAGCACCAGCGAGTCGTTCTGCCGGGACGCCGCGCTCAGCGCGCGCTGCGCGTGGACGAGGTCGGCCTCTTCTTCGAAGCGCAACTGGACGTGCCCGCCGGGGATCTGGCGCTTGAGTTCTTCCGCGGTGCCCTCGGCGACAATCCGCCCGTGGTCGAGCACCGCGATCCGGTCGGCCAGTTCGTCGGCCTCTTCGAGGTATTGCGTGGTAAGGAAAATCGTCACCCCGCCGGCCACCAGCTTGCGCACGATCTCCCACATCGCCCGGCGGCTGCGCGGGTCGAGGCCGGTCGTCGGCTCGTCGAGGAAGATCACCTGCGGGCTGCCGACGAGCGTCATCGCCAGGTCGAGCCGGCGCCGCATGCCGCCGGAGAAGGTCGACACCGGTTTCTTCGCCGCTTCGACGAGATCGAACTGTTCGAGCAGTTCCGCCGTGCGCTGCTGCCGCGCGGACCGGTCGAGGTGGTGCAGATCCGCCATCAGCAGCAGGTTTTCCTCGGCGGTCAGCAGATTGTCGACCGCGGAGAACTGCCCGGTGACGCCGATCGAGGCGCGCACCCCGTCGGCTTCCAAGGCGAGGTCGTACCCGGCGACCCGCGCCGCACCGGCGTCGGCATTGATCAAAGTGGACAGAATCTTGACCGTCGTGGTCTTGCCCGCGCCGTTCGCGCCGAGCAGCGAGAAGACGGTGCCGCGGGCGACGGAGAGGTCGATGCCGTCGAGCACGAGGTGGTCGCCGAAGGATTTGCGCAACCCGGTGGCGGCGATCGCCGGCCGGGAATGGTTGCTGGACATAGGTTTCTCCAAAACTGTGGTCAGGAGCGGTGGATGACGATCTCGCCGAACGCGGTGTGCCCGCGGACCTCGACGGTCTCCGTGGACTCGCCGGGGCTGTCCGAGGTCTCCAGCTGGTTGCGCACGTGGCCGAAGTTGGTCTTCACGTCGAGCCAGGCCGCGGTGCCCTTGGCGATGCCGACCCGCAGGTCGCCGATGGCGCTCTCGAGCACGACCGAACCGCGGACGACCTCGCCGAGCGAGATGGCGCCGTTGGACGTCTTCGCGTCGACCCCCGCACCGGCGTGCTCGAGCGTGATGTCGCCGTTGGCCGCGCGCACCCGGACCTCGCCGCCCGCGGACTCGATCGTGGTGTCGCCGTTGGAGTTCTTGGCCGTCACGGTCCCGTCGACCGGGCCGAGCCGGATCCTCCCGGACGCGGTGGTGACCTCGGCGTCGCCCGCGACACCGTCGACCGTGACGTGGCCGACCGAGGTGTCGACGCGCAGCGGGCCGGTGCGGTCGAGGCTGACGTTCCCGGCCGCGGTCTTGAGCCGCGCCTGCCCGAGCTCGCCGGAGCCCTGGAAGGCGCCCGCCTGCACCTCGGCGGAAACCCGCGAGCCGGTGGGCAGTTCGATCGTCACGTCGACCGAGCGGGTCTTGCGGGAGAAGTCGAACGCCCGCATCTTCGGGCCGGTGATGTGCAGCGTGCCGTTGCTGTAGTCGACGCGGATCTGCTTCGCGGTCTTGACGTCGGAGTCGTCCGTCACGTCGGTCGGGCGGACGTCGACGACGGTGTCGGCGCGGTCGCTCGCGGCGAACCGGACCTGGCCGACGCCGAGGTCGAGGTCGACGGAAATCGGGTTGGGAGTGTCGAATTTAGGCATGGTTGTCCCCACATTTCGGTTAGGTGTGCCGTCTCCGCAGGTCAGAGACGGGTGAAGGAATTAGCGAAGAAAGGAGTTACCGGACCCAGCCGGTGAAGCTCTGCTTGGAGAAAGCGCCGCCGGACGGCTCGGCTCGCTGGTCGCGTTCGGGCCGCTGCTGCAGTGCCGCGGTGGCTGCCCGGACGAGCCAGGCGTTGACCGAACGGCCTTCCTTGGCGGCGGCCTCCTCGACCGCGGCCTTGAGCTGTTCGGGCAGCCGCACGTTGATCCGTGCCGACGGGCCGTCCTCGGCGAACAGCGGTTCGCTGTGCTCCGGTGCCGGTTCGGCCGCGGCCGCGGCGGGCGGAGCGGGTTCGGCGGGCGGCGCGGTCACGACGAAGTTCGGGTCGCGGCCGCGCAGGCGCAGTTCGACCGAGCCGGGCGCGAGGTCCCGGGTGATCTCGTCGGCCGCGCCGGACAGCGTGTCCAGGAGGGTCATCCGGATCGCCGATTCGAGGGAGCCGGTCAGACGCTCGACCAGCGCGCGTCCCTCTTCGCCGCCGGCCTCGGCCAGCGTCGCGAATTCCCGCCCGAGGTTGCTTACGTACGTGGTCAAGTCCATGGCACCACTATGGCACACGCTTGGCACCACCACAAGCCACCCTGGCTCAATTTGGCACCACTACGGCACGGATAGTGGCAAAAGACCAGGTCAAAGCATGGTGCCACGCTGGAAATTCGGCTACCGAGCCGCCTTCGCGACCGGCAGATCGACCCCGGCACGGAAGCTAGGGCACTCGTCCAAGGCACCGTCGTGCTGGCACGTCATGAGGTGCTGCAGGTACGCCTGCGCGTCGAGCAGCCGCGTCACTTCCTCCCGGATCGCCTCGATCCGGGCGGTGACCGTGCTCCGCCAGTCGTCGGACTGGCCGTGGCTCCCGAGCAGCACGGCGATGTCGTCGAGACTCAGGTGGCCGGTTTCCCGCCAGGTGCGGATCAGCGCGATCCGATAGAGCTGGTCCTGGTCGTAAAACCGCCAGCCGGAACGGCGGCGCGGCTCGATCAGACCGCAGCTCTCCCAGTAGTGCAGCGTCGAAACCGGCACGTCGAAGCGCGCCGACACCTCGCCGATCGAGTACAGGTCCATACCTCATTGCACCGCACCAGTGCGGTCGAAGGCAAGGTTAGCCTAACCAAACAGTCCGCTGGCATACCAATCGTTCTGGTCGCGGACACCGGGCAGCGTGAAGAAGTATCCCCCGCCGAACGGCTGCACGTAGTCCACCAGCGGCTCGCCGGCCAGCCGCTGCTGCACCGTCTCGAACTGCCGCCGCACGTCCTGCTGGTAGCAGACGAACACGTGCCCGGCCTGGAGTTCTCCGTTCGCGTCCACGCCGAGGTCGTAGTTGTAGGAGCGGCGGATCAGGCGCTGGTTGTCGGTGGCGGGCGTGCGAGGATTGGCCTTGCGGATGTGCGAGGTCAGCGGGATCACCGCACCCTTGGGGTCGGCGGGGTAATTCGGGTTGTCGGTCTCGGTGTTGCCGTCCAGCGGGGCGCCCGAATCGCGGCGGCGGCCGAACATCTTCTCCTGTTCGTTGATCGACACCCGGTCCCAGAACTCGACCAGCATCCGGATCAGCCGCACCACCTGGTAGCTGCCGCCGCGCGCCCACCCGGGCTCGGCCGGATCGTCGACCCACACCAGCCCGCTCGCCTCGCCGCCGACCGGATTCGCCGTGCCGTCCTTGAACCCCAGGAGATTCCGGCCCGCGCCGGACGGCCGCGGCGGCGGGTTGTAGCCGTGCATCTTCCACCGCAGCTGCATCGCGCCGCGGGTGTGCCGGGTGAGATCGCGGAGCGCGTGGTGCACCGTGTCCGGGTTGTTGGCGCACAGCTGGATCAGCAGGTCTCCGTGCATCCAGGCGGCTTCCGGCGCGTCGTCGGGGAAGATCTTCATCGGGGTCAGCTTTTTCGGTTTGTGCGCGGCGAGGCCGACGCGGTCGAAAAGGCTGGCACCGAACGAAACCGTGACGGTGAGTCCGTCGGCGAGGACAGACGGGCCCAGCACTTCGCTGTCCGACGGCGGCCTTCCGACGCCCAGGTTCGGCGGCGTCCCGCCGGTGGTGAGGAACCGGGCCCGGTCGGTGAGTGTGTGCAGGAGCGCGATCAGGTCCGTCTTGGATCCGCTGAGCAAGTCAAATGCCACGAAGGCCGCGGAAGCCTGTTTTTCCGCCGGAGCCGGGGTGAGCACGCCGGACTGGTTGGCACCGTGGAACGGATGCTCCATCGCCGGGGCCGGTGCCGCACCGGCGGAGCGTTCGTCGGCCTGGGCACCGCCGATCAGCACGCCTCCGGTGAGCGCGGTGCCTGCCGCGCCGGCGGCCGCGCCTTTCAGGAAGTTGCGGCGATTGACGTTCGTCACTTCGGGATTCACCAGCCGATCAGTGGCTCGGAGGAACTTCGAGCAGGGTGGGCACCGCGGACAGCGTCTCGACGACAGCTCCGGCCGCGCCGTTCACCGCCTGGCGTTGGGCAAGGGTGCTGGGCGCGTGGCTGGCCAGCGCTTCGTGCAGTGTGGTGAGCTGTTCGGTCGCGGTCTGGACCAGCTTCGGGGCGCGCTCGTTGAGCAGCGGAGTCAGCTCGGCCAGAACGGTGCGGGTGACGTCGATGTCGGCATCGGTTGCGAGGTATGCAGTTCCGCTGCCTTGATCGTCCATTCCGGACAGATGGTCGCGGATCGCGTCCTCGAGGATTTCGTGCGCGCGGATCGGCAGCTTCGTGGGATCGCCCGCGACGTCGTCGGTGGCGAGTTTTCCGCGCAGGGCCGCGAGATCCTGGGCGAGCTGGTCGGCGACCGGGACCAGCGACGCCGGAGCCTGACCGTGCCAGAGGCCGTATTCCAAGCGGTGCAACCCGGTGAAGCCCGGATCGGCCGCTGCTGCGGGCAATCCGTTGGGCAGGCCGTCGACCGCCGTGCCCGCGTCGCCGAAGCTGTTGTAGGACGCACCGACGCGCTCCCACGCGAGCTGCGCGGTCAGCCAGTCCTTCTTCGCTGCGTCGGCGTTGCCTGCAGCCAAATCCGCACGGACCGTCCCCACCGCGGTCGACACCGTGCTGAGTTGCTGGGCGGCGTAACCGAGATATTTCTGATTTGGGCCGTTGAGATCTTCGGTGGTGACCGGCTTGACCGGCGCTGGACCGTCGTTGGCCGCGCCGCCGCTGACCTGCACCGGAGCCGACGCGGTGGTGGCCTGCCCGGACATCAGGCAGTGGAACGTGTAGGAACCGTCGGCCAGCGTCGCGGACATCGTGGCGCTCGTGGCCGGACCGATCGTCTCGATCTCCGCGACGATCCCGCCGCTGCTGTCGTCGAGCCGGATCTCGCCCGCCTTCGCGGTCTTGTTGGTCACGGTGATGCTTTGCTCCCCGGCCTGCGCGGACTTCCATTCCGGCGCGCAGTCGTGCTCGCTCACCGAAACCGTGGAACCCGTTGCGGCCTGGGGAAGCGCAGCGATCACCAGCGCGGCCACCGCGACCGGAACCAGCACCAGCGCGCCCGCGACGACCACGGTGTGCTTGCCCGCGAGCCGCTCCCACTTCCCGGCCGGTGCGGCTTCGCTTTCCGGCTTTCGCTCGACCGGCTGTCGACCGGCCTTGACGAACAGCGGGATCACGACCGCGAGGTAACCGAGCCAGGCCGTCACCTGCAGCACGGTCATCCGGGGCGTCAACTCGGTGACGCCGCTGATCAGCGAAACCCACCACGAGTTCGGGTCAAGCGTGCCGGTGAGGTCGAACGCGACCCAGCTCTGGCCGGGCAGCACTCCCCCGTCCTGCAGGTCGCCGAGGCCGTAGGACAGGACGCCGGCCGCGATGACGATCAGCACGAAAGCGGTGCGGCTGAAGAAAACGCCGAGGTTGAGCCGCACCGCGCGGCGGTAAAGCAGCCAGCACAACAGGATCGCGATGCCAAGCCCGAGCGCCGCCCCGGTCAACGGCGCGACCGTCGTGCCGGACGCTTTCACCGCCGTCCAGAGGAACAGCGTGGTCTCCAGCCCTTCGCGACCGACAGCCAGGAACGCGGTGAGGGTAAGCGCGCCCGCACCGATCGCCACCGCGCGTTCGACTTCGCCGCGCAATTGCGCGGAAAGCCCCATCGCGGTCCGCCGCATCCAAAACACCATGCCGGTGACGAGGAATACCGCGAGCACGCTCAACGAGCCGCCGACGATCTGCTGTGCGCGGGAAGAAAGGACATCGGTGGAAAAGGTGAGAATTGTGGCGAAACTACCCGCGACGGTCACCGCGCCCAATACGCCCAGCCACACCGGAGCCGTGGACACTGTGGCGTTTTCCGGTCGCATCTTGCGCAACGCGGCCAGCAGGATGCTCACCACGAGGCCCGCTTCCAGCCCTTCGCGCAAGCCGATCATCAAGTTCGGAACCGCGTCTGCCCACTGCACGCAGATTACGATAGGCAAACCTAAATTATCGGTCGAGAGCGGGCCGCTAAACGGTTCTTTTCCTCCCGGTTAGTCCCTATTCGGGACCGATGATCCGTTCGACCGCTTCGGTGATCAATTGTTCCCGCTCCGCTTCGGAGAAAACGTCCGGCAGCGTCAGCTGTTCGACGATCAACCAGTTCAACGCGAGAATCAGCAGCTTGACCGCGGTGGCGTCGCCCGGCAGCCCCGACGCCACGTGGTAGGCGACGTTCCCCTCGACATCGGCCCGGACCCGCTCCGTCAGCACCCGGCGCAACTCCGGCCGTCGAGTCGCCTCGAGCCGGAGTTCCAGCAACGCGAGATACCCAGTGCGAAACGCCGCGATCCGGCTGACCAGCTCACGCATCAACTGCGCGTACGACCCCCGGTCGCCAAGCCCCGGCGGGAGCGAGTCGTCCTCCGGCTGCAGCCGCTCATACACCCGAGCCCCGGCCTGCGTGAACAGCTCGTCGCGGTTGGCGAAGTAGTTCGACGCGGTCCCCGCGGGCACGCCGGCTTCCGCGTCGACCGCACGGAACGTCAGCCCGCGCGCGCCCTCCCGCGCCAAGACCTCGATCGCCCCGTCGACGAGCGCAGCCCGCCGCTGGTCGTTCCTCCGCACCATTTGACACCACTCCAGCTGTAGTTGTACGGTTCAAACCACTTCAACCAGAGTACTACAAACGGAGTTACCAGATGCGAAAGCTCGTGTACTACATCGCGGTCGCCCTCGACGGCCGCATCGCCGGCCCCGCGGGCGAGTTCGACTTCTTCCCGCAGGGCGACGCTCAGCAGACCGCCGCCTACATGGGATTCATGAACACCCTGTACCCGGAGACAGTCCCGACCGCCTTCCGCGCCATGGCCGGTGTCGAAGACGCCCCGAACCGCCGGTTCGACACCGTGCTGATGGGCCGCGCGACGCACCAGCTCGATCCGAGCGTGCCGAGTCCCTATGCGCATCTGCGGCAGTACGTCGTGTCGAGCACCCTGAAACCGGACATCGACCCAGCCGTAACCGTCGTGCCCGGCGATCCCGTCGGCCTGGTGAGAGACCTGAAGACGGAGGAAACCGGAAAAGACATCTGGCTATGCGGCGGGGGCAAACTGGCCGGGGCGCTGCTGCCGGAGATCGACGAGATCGTACTGAAAAGCTATCCGGTCGTGGCCGGTGCGGGCATCCCGATGGTGGACGGCGGGTTCGATCCGACAGTGTTCTCCGTTGCGGAGCGGACGGCTTTTCCGAACGGGGTCACCGCTACCCGGCTTGTGCGGGTCTAGGCAAGCTCTCGCAGCTACTTCCGCTCAGTCCTCGCCGGGTCGGGCGGGTTCGCCGACAGTCCTGCGGGTTGTGGATCCGGTTCCTGGTTTTTAGGTGCGCTCTGGTCGCAGAGAACCGTGCGCCCCGGATTCTCCCCGCCTCCGGCAGACTGGCCGACAGTCCCGCAGGTTCCCGGCTTCCAGATGCGCTCTGGTCACCGAGAACCAGGCAGCCCTCGAGTTCTCCCCGCTTCCAGCAAGCTCGCCGACAGCCCTGCAGGCTCCCGACCTGGTTCCCTGCCTCCGATGCACCCCGGTCACCGAGAACCGTGCAGACTCGCCGACAGCCCTGCGGGTTCTCAGCCTCTAGATACCCCTGGTCGCCAGGAGCCGCATTGGTTCCCGGCGACCAAATTTCCGGCACCCCCCAGCGATCAGTCAGTTGAGCTGATCCGGGTCCGGACCAGTGCGCAGACCACGGTCGGCGGCGGCGATCGCGGTGAGGTCGGCGGCGGTCAGGTCGAAGTCGAAGACGTCGAGATTCTGCCGGATCCGGGCAGGCGTCACAGACTTCGGGATCACGATGTTGCCCAGCTGCAGATGCCAGCGCAGCACCACCTGCGCGGCGGATTTCCCAGTGCGCGCAGCGATTTCGGTGATCGCCGGGTCGGCCAGGACCGCACCCTGGGCGAGAGGGCTCCACGCTTCGGTCGCGATGCCGTGCTCGGCGTGGAAAGCCCGCAGTTCCGCCTGCTGGAGGCCGGGGTGCAGCTCGATCTGGTTGACCGCGGGCACCAGGCCGCTGTGGTCGAGCAGGCGGCGCAGGTGCGCGGGCTGGAAGTTGGACACACCGGCGGCGCGGATCCGGCCGTCCTTGGCGAGGTGTTCGAGTGCGCGCCAGGTGTCGAGGTAGCGGTCGCGAGCGGGAGTCGGCCAGTGGATCAGGTACAGGTCGACGTAGTCGAGACCGAGTTTGGCGAGGCTGGCGTCGAAGGCGCGAAGGGTCGAGTCGTAGCCCTGGTCGTCGTTCCACAGCTTGGTGGTGACGAAGAGATCCTCGCGCGAGATCCCGGACTCGGCGATGGCGCGGCCGACGCCTGTTTCGTTGCCGTAGATCGCGGCCGTGTCGATGCTGCGGTAACCAGCTTCGAGAGCGCTGGTCACCGCGGCGGCGGTCTGGTCGTCCGGGACCTGGAAGACACCGAAGCCGAGCTGCGGGATTTCGACGCCGTTGTTGAGGCGGACCTTCATCGGAACTACCTTTCTCAATGCTGGACAAGGGGTTCGGCCACCGCGACGCGCGGACGGCGTTCGAGGGCGGCCGACAAGAACGCGAGGCCGAGCGCGGAAGCAGCGAGCGCGACTCCGACCCAGTTCGGTGCGGTGTAACCGAATCCGGCGGAAATCACGACGCCGCCGAGCCACGCGGACAGTGCGTTGCCGAGGTTGAAAGCCCCGATGTTGACGACGGACGCGAGCGTCGGCGCGCCGTGCGCCTGGTCGAGAACACGCTTCTGCAGCGGCGGCACGGTGGCGAACCCAAGTGCACCGATCAGCAGAATCGTTGCCGCAGCGAGGATTTTGCTGTGTGCGGTGACAGTGAACAACGCCAGGACGATCGCGAGGCCGCCGAGGCTGACGTACAGCATCGGCATGAGCTTGCGGTCGGCGAACCGGCCGCCGGTCAGGTTGCCGAGGAACATGCCGATGCCGAACAGCACCAGCAGCCAGGTCACCGCGCCCGCCGAGTACCCGGCGATCTCGGTCATCATCGGGGCGATGTAAGTGATCGCGGCGAAGACGCCGCCGAAGCCGAGAACCGTCATGGCCATCGCGAGGACAACCTGGACGTTCCGGAACGCGGCCAGCTCCTTGCGCAGATGCGCCCCTTCGGGCCGGGGCAGGTCCGGCACCAGCTTCGCGACCCCGGCCAGCCCGACAACGCCAAGCGCCGCAACGATCCCGAAGGTGACCCGCCAGCCGACCGCCTGCCCGACAAACGTGCCAAGCGGCACGCCGACGATGTTCGCGACGGTGAGCCCAGTGAACATGATCGCGATCGCCCCGGCGCGCTTGTCCGGCGCGACCAGCTCCGCGGCGACGACCGAACCGATCCCGAAGAACGCCCCGTGCGCCAGCGACGCGACAATCCGCCCAGCGAGCATGACCCCGAACACCGGCGCGACCGCCGACAGCAGATTCCCGGCGATGAACAGGCCCATGAGCAGCATGAGCATGGTCTTGCGGTTGATCTTCGTGCCGAGAACGGTCATCACCGGCGCACCCGCGACGACCCCGAGCGCGTACCCGGTCACCAGAAAGCCCGCGAACGGGATGGAGACACCGAAGTCCGAGGCGATCTCGGGGAGAAGACCCATGATCACGAACTCGGTCGTGCCGATCCCGAAGGCCCCGATGGCCAGCGCTACCAGTGCTAATGGCATGAGCCCGCGTCTCCTTGGCTTGCGTCTCGTTCTGCGTGTCGGTGCCGCTTGTCGGCTTCAGCAATAGTTGCATACGCGGCTTGTTGTTTGCGCTTGTTGTTGATGAGGGTCACAGTTGCGCCTCGCCGGGGAAGGGGTGTGCAGGTCAGAGAGGGGAGGCCGCGGCAACGGACTGGGAGAGGAGGCCGCGGATGGAAACCGGGCAGACAAGGCCACTGCGGCGATCCCGTGGCGATCTCCACAGGACTGGTCGACTGCTCGCAGGTCGCAAGTCGACGGTATGCAATCGACCGGCATACTTGCTGCCGGTCTATCAGCCGGAGGGATCCCGGTCGGCAGGATTCCGGTCGGCAGGATTCAGCCAGGGGTCAGCCAGCTGGATTTCAGTCGGGGGTCAGCCAGCTGGATTTCAGTCGGGGGTCAGCCAGCTGGATTTCAGTCGGGGGTCGGTCGGCAGGGTCAGTCGGCGGGATGCGAGCAGCGACGAACTTGCCACCGCCCTCGGCGGATTGACCGATGATGGTTTCGTGACGCCAGGCCGGGTCGTCGACGGCGAGTCAGTCGACTGGAGCTCCGCCGGGGGAAGCTGCCGGGAGGGATTTGGCTAGATGCCCTGGAAAATCGGCGGAACACCCCCGGGAGGAGCCGCCGTAGTCAGTCAGCAGGGCAACCCGCGAAAGCCGCCGAAGCCACTCGGCCGAACATCCTGCGGAAAGCTGCCAGGATCGACGGACTGTCCCCGGGAATGCCGACGACATGGAGGCAGTCGGCCGGTTCCTCAGCCATGCGCACCGATGCAACCGGCGGTCTGTCCGGATCGAGCGGGTCAGTCCCGCTGTCCGGGACTCACTCCGCCAACCGGTCGAGTGCTTGCTTGAGCTGCGGAATCCAGGCCTCGTGCTCCGGCTTCATCAACACCGAGCGAAGGATCGTGACGGTCTCGGCGTCGCGTTCGACGTCCGGGTGCAGCGCGGCGAAAGCGTCCGCGTCCACGCGCAAAGTGGACAGATACAGCGGGTTTTCCTTGTCTGCCATGCCATTCTGGAGGATGGTGTTGGCGGCTTCGGTGATCTCACTCATCCGGTCTCGCCGGGGCCAGTAGGTGACAATGTCCAAAGTGGGCTCAAGGTGCAGCGCGTAACGGTCGGATTCCTTGAGCAGGGAAGCAAAATCGTTCGCCGCCCGACGGCACGCGGCCAGCAACCGGCCGAGGCCGCGGTCGCGTTCCAGCGGGAATGCCTGCAAGGTAAGCCAAAGCGCGCCAGCGGCGGCACCCGCGCGAGAGCATTCCAGTGAGATCTCACCGAGATGCAACTCGTCGGAAGTGAAGTAGGTATACGGAGAATCGTGTTTGTAGAAGCGGCCGACAGCCGGGTCGGCGAACAGCACCGCCCCGCAGCCGTACGGCTGAAGTCCGTGCTTGTGCGGATCGACGACGACGGAGTCGCACGAGCCGATCGCGCGGTAGGCCTCGTATTCGTCCAGCAAGGTATAGAACCCGCCGTACGCCCCGTCGACGTGCAGGCGGACGCCGTAGCGTTCCTTCAGCGCAAGGGCCTGCTGGATGTCGTCGACCGCCCCGAGTCCGGTGGTTCCTGGAGTCAGCACCACCGTGCCTACCCCGCCGCCGCGGACTTCAGCTTCGACCGCTGACATGTCAACGCGCCCGTCCGGAAGTGCCCGCACCGCGCGGGATTCCACGCCGAGCACCTGGCACATCCGGCCGTGCGTGTAGTGGGCGTCCTGCGAATGGACGACCGCCTTGCCCGGGGCCAGTTCGCGGGCGACCCACAGCGCTTCGAGGTTCGCGATCGTCCCGCTGGAGGTGAGGTGGCCGAGCGACGGCTGCGCGAAGCCGAACATCCGCGCCAGGTCCGCGATGACCTCGACCTCCATCGGCGAGGTGGCCTGTGAGGCGTCGAGCGCGTGGTTGTTCGGGTTGACCACCATCGCGGCGAGGTAGGCGGCGACCGCGACCGGATGCGGCGGTTTCAGCATCTGGCCTGCGTAGCGGGGGTGGAAGAAGGGGAAGGACGCGTCCATCCGGGTGGCGTAGACATCCAGCAGCGCGGCGAGATCGACGTCCGGCTGGCTTGCCGGGGACGGAGTGTAGGGACCCCATTTGCGTTCCCAGGCCTCGACGCCGCGGAGAGCCTGGTCGATCAGTTCGCGCCGGTCCATGCGTCACCTCGTCGGTCGCTTGTGGCTGCCTCTCGGGCACCCTATCGACCCGAGGGCGACGGATTGGGCTTCTCACGCTCGCGGTCTAAGGTATGCCGACGTTTTTTTCGCGCGGTGAGGAGCTTCCCGATGACCGACGAACCCCGTCCGCAGGGAATGCCGCCAGCCGGACCGGCACCGATGCCGGACCCCACGCAGCAGCCGCAGCCTTGGCCCGTTCAGCCGAACACCCAGCAATACCCCGGTCCCTACCCGCCGGCCCAGCCATGGCCCGCTCCGGCGAACGGCGTCGGGCTAGGCGTCGCGGCGCTGGTACTCGGCATCCTCGGCTGCGTACTCCCCCTGCTGCCGATCGACCTGACCGGCATCCGGGCCTACCTCGCGCTCCCGTTCGGCTTGGCCGGGCTGGCCTGCGGACTCGTCGGCGTCATCGGACGGCGCACCGGAAAACCGGTGTCCGCGGTCGGCATCGCGATATCGACGATCGCACTGATCCTCGGCATGATCATGCTCAGCAACCAGCTCGTCGGATGACCCGCGTTCTGCCCTGAGCGGAACGGCTGTCCATCCGGGCCCGGCGGATGCCAGGCTGGGCCTATGGCGGACATCCTTCCTTTCCACCAGCGCCGCGCCCCCGTCCGGGACGACGAGGCCGAACCGCTGTGGCGCGAGGTGCTCGGCCGCAGCCTTCGCACCGAGCGGGAAAACCAGGGCGAGCGGCTCGTCGACGTCGCCGAGCGGGCCGGGATCTCGCCGCAGTACCTGTCCGAGATCGAGCGCGGCCGGAAGGAACCGTCGAGCGAGATGATCGCCGCGGTGACGGGTGCGCTCGGCGTGAACCTGGCCGGCCTGCTGAGCGGGATCGCCGGGGACATCCGGCGGATCAGCGTGGTGGGACCGCGACCGGCGCGCCGTCCGGCCGGGCCGGTGCTGATGGCCGCCTGAACAGCGGAAGCCGCAGGCCGGAACCCCAGACCGGCCTGCGAACCCCGCCTCACGGACGAGCCGCGATCACCTGATCCGCCAGCCCGTACTCGACCGCGCCGGCCGCGTCGAACACCCGGTCCCGATCGGTGTCGTGCCGCAGTTCCGCCACATTGTGGCCGGTGTGCCGGGACGTGATCTCCTCCAGCTGCGTCCGGACCCGGACCACCTCGTCCGCCTGCAGGATCAGGTCCGGGATCGTCCCGCGCCCCTGCGCGGCAGGCTGATGCAGCACCACCCGCGCGTGCGGCAGCACCGATCGCCGCCCCTCCGCACCGGCAGCCAGCAACACCGCGCCAGTCGCCACCGCCTGACCGACGCAGGTCGTCGCCACCGGGGCCTTGATGAAGCGCATCGTGTCGTACAGCGCGAGCATCGCGGCCGGGTCGCCGCCCTCGGAGTTGATGTACAGGTTGATTTCCTGCTCCGGGTTGTCCGACTCCAGGAACAGCAGCTGCGCGATCAACGCGTTCGCGACGCCCGAGTCGATCGCCGTGCCCAGGTACACGATCCGTTCGGACAGCAGGTGCGAGTAGACGTCCATGATCCGCTCGGTGCCCGCGCTGCGGGTCACGACGTTCGGGATGGTGTAGGTGCTCATGCGCGTACCCCCAGGCCCATCGCGTGCGTGCGCACCGGCACGACCTGCTCCAGGCGGTCGACGATCTGGTCGATGAAGCCGTACTCCCGCGCCTGTCCGGCGGTGTACCACCGGTCGTGCAGGGAATCGGCGAAAATGCGGTCGAACGGCTGTCCGGTGTCCTGCGCGGTGAGGCCCAGCACTGTGTCTCGGGTGTAGCGCAGGTCGTCGGCCTGTACCTCGACCTCCACAGCCGAGCCGCCGATGCCCGCCGAACCCTGGTGCATCAGGATCCGCGCGTGCGGCAGGGCGAATCGCTTCCCGGGAGTGCCCGCCGACAGCAGGAACTGCCCGGCACTGCACGCCAGCCCGAGCGCGAGCGTCGACACGTCGCACGGCACCAGCCGCATCACGTCGCGGATCGCGAGCATCGACGGGACCGAACCGCCGGGCGAGTGGATCCACAGCGCGATGTCCTTGACCGGGTCTTCGCCGGCCAGCGACAGCATCTGGGTCGCGAGGACCGTCCCGTTGTCGTCGTCGAGCACGCCGTCCAGCACGAGGACCCGCTGGCTCAGGAACCGTTCCCGGAGCCGCTGGTCGAACATCGGCGGAGTCGATTCGTTGGTCATGCCTCGACTGTGCCGTCGCGGACCCGGCGTCGGCCGCTTTCTCTGCCGACGGCAGATCTGCTGTGAGCAGCGCGGGAAGTCAGCCGGTTTTGCGGACCAGGTTCGTGTACCCGGCCAGCGCCAGCGTCGCCAGCCCCCACACCGCTACCTGCACCCCCCAGATCGCCGCGGTGAACACCTGCCCGGCGGCGCTGGCCGTGTCGAGGTCGCATCGGCTCCGCAGACCGGTCGGCGCGATCGGCAGACCCCGGTCGAGTCCCAGGCCGATCAACTCGACCGGCGAGCACGCGGCACCGGCCGCGACCCGTTCGGCGGCATGGTGTCCGGGCCGGGTTTCCGTTGCCCCGGACCACAATCCGAGCGCTCCGGCCGCGACGAGCGCGAGCAGCAAAGCCGCCGCGGTCCGCCGCGCGCGGTAGCCGTATCCGGCCAGCGCGCCCCAAATCCAGTGGAACAGTCGCGACATCCGCCCGCCGAGGGCGTCCGGCGAACGGCGGCGCAGGTCGTCTTGCTGGGCGATCAGGATGGTGCGCGCGTTTCCGTCGTGCCCCGCGGTCCGTTCGACCGCCGCCAGCTTCTGGTAACCGGTGGCGTCGTAATACTCGGTGTGGCACCGAAGCAAATGCAGCCACCGCCGCCAGCCGAACGAAGGATCGATTGCCGCGTAAGTGAATCCGTCCAGCCACGCCAGTTCGGAATGCTTGCAATCGGCACCGGTGCTCCCATCGGGACACACGAGGTCGCCCGGCATGAATACCGTGGTGGCCTTCGCGTCGGAGAGCCCGAGCAGCCGCCCCTCCGGCGACGTGACGCGCGTGGTCGCGGAGAACTCCAGCTGTCCGCCGATCTGCGCGCCCTGCAACCGCACCGCGCCGATTTCGCCGTTGCCGCTCAGTTCCGAGCCCCGGATCAGCATGCTGCGGCCGACGGTCAGGGTGTCCGCCTCGATGGCCGGTCCGAGGTCATTGGAGACCGTGATGCCTTGACACTCCAGCGGACCGCCGATGCACGCGCCGTTGAGATGGATCGCGCCGTCGGCCGACGAGCCGGTGATCCGCGTTCCCTGATGCAGGTACAGCCCGCTGCCCAGCTCCGCCGAACTCGCCTCCAGCGCGAGCCCGTCCGGATTGGAGATCTCCGCGTCCCGGCACAGCAGGCTCCCGCCGATCCGCGCGCCGATCAGCCGGATCGCGCCGTCCGAGTTGTTGCCGGTGATCCGCACGCCGTCGGACAGGTGCAGGTCGCCCGCGATCCGCACCCGGGATCCGTGCAGCCCCGGCATGCGCCCGCCGATCAGGTACAGATGCGGCAACGTCGCCTGGCGCGCGAGCAGCGGCTCGTCGAAGACGCAGGCGAGCAGCATCAGGCCGGCGGTCGCGGTGGCCCCGTCGAGATTCAGTTCGCCGGTGATGCGGGCCCGGGCCAGCATGATCCCGCGCGGGTCGAGATCGCCGTGCCTGCCGAGCAGGACGTCCCGCAGCACCTCCGCGCGCACGAGATGGTCCGGGCTTTCGGTTTCGGCCAGGTCGGCGACGTCGATCTGGGCGGCGCCGAGCAGTTCGCCTTCCCTGGCCGACTCGACCAAACGGCGTTCGAAGTCGCTGAGATCGGTCATCCGGGGCGCAGTCACGCCCGAGATCATGCCCGGTCCCGGGCTCAGCCGCGACGAGCGACGCGCTCGAGTCGATCGGCGAGGTCCGCGAGCCCGTCGGCTTGGAGGTCGAAGCGATCGGCCGTGCCGGGCGGGTCGCCGACCGGACGGCCGACGTACGCGGTCCGGAACCCGGCTTCCCGCGCCCCGCGCAGGTCCCAGGCGTGCGCGGCGACCATCAGCAGCCGCTCCGGCGCGCGGCCCGCGACGTCGATGGCGAGCCGGTAGACGTCCGGAGCGGGCTTGTAGGTGCGCGCGTCCTCAGCGGACAGCACGGTGTGCCAGCGCAGCCCGGCGTTCGCGCACAGGTCAAGCAGCACTGTTCGGCTCGCGTTGGAGAGTCCGACCAGCGGGAATCGTTCGGCGAGGCGGGCGAGCCCGTCGACGGTGTCCGGCCACGGCGGCAGTTTCCGAGCCGCGAGCGCTAGTTCGGCCGCATCCCCGGTGCCGACCGCGTCGGCGACGGCTTGCGCGGCTTCCCGGTCGATGACGTCGCTCGCGACATACGGCCGTTCCCCGGCGACAATGCGGCCCTGCTCCTGCTCAACATGCTTCTGCCACAACGAAAGCAGCTGCTCGACCTCCGGCCCGGCGAGCGACGGCGCGAATTTCCGGATCCCTGCCCGGATTCCGGCCGGTTCGTCGACAAGCGTGCCGAGCACGTCGAACACGAGCACCTCGATGTCCATGATCGCAACCTATCCGGACACCCCGCACAGGGCAACCAGCGCCTCTCGCAGCCAGCGTCCGTATTCCACCGCGGACCAGCCGTGGACCCGGCGCAGATGCACCACCGTGTCCGCGCACAGCAAGGCGTCCGTGGTGTGCGCGAGCTGTTCTGTGTCCACAATGGACGCAATCAATCCGTCCGCTGCCGCACGGGACCAGAAATCCTTGCACAGCCGCGCCGTCTCCCGCCGACCGGACTGTGCCGCCTCGGCGATCTCCGGCTCCGCGCCCTCGGCTTGTGCCGCCACCTCAAGCAAAGCTCCGGCGCGATCCGCGATTCCGATGGTGACGTCGGCAAGCGCGTTCAGCCGTTCAGCCAAGGTCGCCGCGGTCATCGCGTCCTGCGCCCGCGGCCGGTGCGCGACGTCGATCGGCTCCGCGTCGCCCACGAGTGCTTCGTCGATGACTCGTCGGAACAACGCCGCCTTGGTGCCGAAGCGGACGTACACGGTCCTCGGCGCGACCCCGGCGCGACGCGCGACCTGCGTCAGCGCGGTGGCCGCGTAGCCGTGTTCCAGAAACAGCTCCCGCGCCGCCGCGACCACGAGCGTCTCGGTCCGCGCGATCCGGGCGGCCCCGAACTCGGCTCGGGCATCGGCCTTGACCTGCTCTTTCACAAGATGCATCATAACTGCATTGCAGTCTTACTGCATCAGTGGAGGTCACCGATGATTCCCACCCTCGACGGAGTGCATCACCTGAAGCTGCCGGTAGCCGACCTGGACCGGTCGGCAGCCTGGTACGCCGACCGGCTCGGCTACGCCGTCGCCCTCGAATTCCGCCAGCACGGCCGCCGGACCGGCGTCACCATGACGCATCCGCGCGGCGGGCCGGACCTCGGCCTCGTGCTCAACCCAGATCTCGCCCACGCCGCCGCCGGGTTCGACTACTTCTCCCTCGGCGTCCCGGACCGCGCCGGCCTCACCGAACTCGCCGGCGACCTCACGCGCCGCGGCGAACAGCACGCAGGCGTCCATTTCGCGACTCTCGGCTGGATCCTGCCCGGCCTGCACGACCCGGACGGCCACGAGGTCCGCTTCTACACCACCGAATCGCACACCGCCCTCGACCCGGCGAACCCGCTGGTGATCGACGACGCGATCGCTTCCGCCCGAGCCGCCGAACAGGTCTGGATGGCCAAGCATTAGTCCACTGTGGAAGCTTTACGCAGCGCGAAGAACGCCGCGACCACCACCGCGAGCCCGATGACGTACCCGAGCACCAGCAATCCGACCCGTCCGCTGAAATTGCCGCCCACCGGCGGAAGCACGAGCGAAAACACCGCGACGAGCGTGATCACGACGGACCGCACGCGTCCGGCGGGCAGCGACGCGGCAAGCGGAATCGCCGCCCACAGCAGATACCACGGCTGCACGACCGGCCCGAAAACCACGACCGCGCTCAGCATCAGCCCGAGCGAGCGGACCGCGTCGATCCGGCCGGTCCACTGACGCCGCAGCACCACGACGATCCCGGCCGCGGTGAGCACGTACCCGATGACCTTGCCGACGCCGATCATCGTCTGCGTGATGTGCGCGCCGAACAGCGAACCGATGCCGCCGACGAGGAAGCCGAACCAGTTCGTGGGCGCCATCCAGCTGTTGACCTCCCCCGAGGTCGTCAGCGCCGACACCCAGCCGAAGCCGATCCCGGTCGCCAGCGACACCGCCGCGGAGACCGCCACGAAGACGACGACCATCCCCGCGCCGGCGAGCAGGAACTCGCCGATCCGCCCGCGGCGACGGGCGATCGCCGTCCCGACCGCGGCCAACGCGACCAGCGCGGGCACCTTCACCTCGGTGCCGAGCGCGATGAGCAGCACCCCGCCGGCGAGCGGCCACCAGCGGATCCGGTCGCCCACCGCTTCCAGCGCGACCGCCACGCCCGCGACCATCAGGCCGACCATCAGCGCGTCGTTGTGCATCCCGGCGACCACGTGCCAGAGAACCAGCGGGTTCAGCACTCCCAGCCACAACGCGACCCGCGGCGAGGCCCCCGCCGCAGCCGCCAGCCGCGGCACCGCCCACGCGATCAGCACGAGCCCGGCCACCTCGACGAGCCGGTGCAGGGCGACGCCGACGATCGGATTCCCGCCGGACACCTGCGCGATGACCCGCTCGACCGCACCGAACAACGGCCCGTACGGCGACGGCGTCTCGCGCCAGTACACGCTGACCCGGCCGACGATGTCCGACGCCGATCCCAGCGCCTGCCGCGGGCCGACGACGTTGAGATCGAACCCGTGCGCGGCAACCGCGCCCTGCGCGAGATAGCTGAAGACGTCCCCGCTGAACAGCGGCGGCACGACGAGCAACGGCCCGCACCACAACGCGAGCGTCCACTTCAGCCAGCCCGCGCCGGGGGTGTCCGAGGCGAGAACGCGCCCGCCGAGCAGTGCCCACGCGAGCACGACCAGCCCGACCCCGGCGATCCCGCCCGCGAACGGCAGCACCCCGGACATCCCGGCGGCCCCGGCGTACACCGCGACGGCCAGCAGCGCCACCCCGCCGAAGCCGGTCCAGCGCACGCTTGCCGCGGACGCGAAACTGAAGAACCGCACGGGCCGCGAGAGCGTGACCGGCTGACTACTCATCGAAGACCTGCGCACGACATGCGGCGATCGTAGTAGCCGCCGCCACCACTCCGGCTACCGGCAGTGAGGGGAACCCTGAGGGAATCTGATTCCCTCAGGGTTCCCCTCACGGACCGCACTCAGTATTAGTCCACAAAGGACTCAGTCAGTTTTGGTCTCGGGTGATGACGCCGCAGGCGTACCGGGAGCCGGCGTCGCCGGTCGCCTTGGTTTTTTCGTCCGGGACAGGTGCGCTGGGATCGTTGCGGACGGCGTAGCGGTCGGCGGGGATGTTCGCGAAATTGTCGGACTTCGAGTGCACGATGATCGAGGTCCCGTTAGGACCGAACAGCTGGTCCAAGGTGAAGGTGTCCAGCACGAACTTCGTGTACCCGCGGCCGTTGGACTGCACGAGCACCGAAGGAAGCTGTCCGATCGGCAGTCCGGTGTGGTGGTCCATCGGCATCAGGTGGCCGCCCGCCGCGGTGAACGGGTTTTTCGGGTCGCCGACGGTGCAGTTTCCCTTTTCGTGGACGTGCATGCCATGGAAACCGGGCGCGAAATGACCGGTGAGGTACACCTCGACCCAGACGTTGTTCGAACGGCTGTCGGCGGTGAACCACGCGGAGCCGACCGCGTTGCCCTTGGCGTCCTTGAACGTGGCGGAGGCGGAGTCGCCGTCGCGGTAAGCCGCCCCGGCTGGCTGCCGGGCGGTGTCCGGCAACTGCTCGCCGACGTAGCCGCTGGCCGCTGGCGCCACGCCAATGACCAGTGCGCAGGCACCCAACGCGCCTGCCACCCACTTATTTCTGCGCACGGTATCTCCCTGAGGGCACTGGTGATCTATGACCGCTCCAGAATCGGGCCTCGCCTTCCCCGTGGCCAGGGGCCAGATGGAACTAAAAGAGTCCGGCACGCGGCGGAATGTCCATCTTTCGCGGACCTCGCGGTCAGGAGGAATGTTCGGCGATCAGCCGCTTCACCGTCTCGTACACCGGTTTCGCGGAATAATCGTCCCGCAGCAAGCCGAACCGATTCTCTCGAGGACCGCTCGACAACCCGTCCCGCAGCCCGAAAATCTCATAGGTGTCCACGCCGACCTCGGCGGCCAGCCCGAATACCGTGCGCGCCACGGATTCCATCACCTGAACCTGTTTTTCCTCCGAATTCTCCGGCCCGGTCGGCCAACCCGTCTCGGTGATGTGAATCGGCACCGCGTCCGGGATCCCGATCGCCGACGCGGACTCGCGAAACGACCGCACGACGTAGGCCGCCGCGCCTTCCAACGCGTCGGCGGGCACCGGGCGAAACACGTCCGGGAAGAAGTCCAAGCCGAGGAAATCCACCCGCGCCAGCACTTCCGGATCCACCGCCGAGCGCACCGCCTCCCAGAACGGATCACCGGGAAGCGCGACCGCGGCGTTGAACCCGATCGCCACGTCGACTCCCTGCCGCGCCCGCTCGTCCAGCGCCGCCGCGAGCCCGGCACCGAGCGCTTCGTAACAGCCGGGGCTGCCGCCGTCCAGCGGCGCGGCCACGTTGACCTCCTCGCAGACCTGCAGTTTTCCGCCGCCCAACTCGGCGACTTCGCGAACCGCGGCGCGCACCGCGGCGGCGAACCCGTCGAGGTCGACCTCCGGACTGCTGTAGCCGAGGACGTAGTCCACCACTCGCCCGTCGCCGAGGTACGGCACCGCGTCAGGCGGCGTCGGCTTGTGCGGGCCCCGATAGCCGCGATAGCACCGCACGTAGAACCGCTCCGTGCCTTTCGCGAGGTCCCGCAACGCTTCCGCGGTCCGTCCGACGTCCTCCGGCGGCGCGTCGATGAAGGTTTCCAGCCGCACGAGATCCGTGCTCACCACGCCGGGCCACACGCCAAAGGTGATCATGACCATCCCTCTCCAGTAGTCGTATACGAGCAATGTACTCGTATACGACTAGCGTGCGCTACCCTGGTCCGGTGCCGACGAACGCTCTCGACAACCCGCTAGTGCTGCCGATGCTCGGCCTGCTCGTGGAGACCCCGCGCCACCAGTACGCGCTCCTGCGCGAACTCCGCACGCGCTATCCGTTCCTGAACCCGAAGACGTCGACCGTGTACACGCTGGTCGGCACGCTGACGCGGCACGGGCTCGTCGAACCGGACGGCGACCGCGATCCGCAGCCGGTGCGGCTGACCGGCGAAGGCCTCGCCGATTTCCGCGAACGGATCGAACGGCAACTGCGCGACGCCGACCCGAACCTCGACTCCCGGTTCCTGATCGCGCTGGCCTACCTCGGCGCGCTTCCGCCGTCGCGCGCGGTCACCCTGCTGCGAGACCGGGCAGAACGGGTCCGAGACCAGCACCGCGAGCTGTCCAAGACGCTCGACCACGCCGAGTTGCCGGAAATGCAGATGATCGAGGCGCATTTCCTGGTTTCCCGGCTCCGTCACGACGCCGCGTGGCTCGCCCGCACCGCGGACCGGATCGAGAGCGGAGACCTCGTCCCGCCCCGGTGAGCACAGTTTTCATCGTGATTTCATCGCCGCCTCTTACCGTGCGCGGGCGCCCGGCGGAAGCTGGCCGGGCAGAGGCGAAGGCGGGGGTATGACCGGAGAATCCGGATCAGTGGTCGACGCCGCGTCGGCCGGGGTGGAGAACTTGGCGGACTCGGCGCTCGCGGGACTCGACAAGGCGGGGCCGGTCGGCGACCTGGCGCGGCCCGTGGTGTCCGCGCTGCGCAACGTGTGGGAGGGCTACTTCGGGGCCCCGGTCCCGCCGGGCAGCACCAACTGGAACGCCTACACGCACCAGCAGCTGTACCAGATGCTGTGGGAGAAGGCGGACGTCGGCGACGTCAGCACGGTCGCCGCGGAATGGCAGCGGCACGGTTCGGAGATGCGCACGCACGCCGATTCGCTCAAATCGCAGCAGGGAACGCTGCACGAGAACTGGAGCGGACAGGCCGCCGAACGCGCGTCCGGACGGCTGGGCTCGCTCGGCGACCGCGCGTCCGGGATCGGCGACCGAGCCGGGACCGTCGGCGGCGCGGCCCAGAACGCGGGCGATTCGCTCGCCGTCGCGCGCAACACCATGCCGAAGCCGCCAGGCGACCCGACTGGGGGCGCAGTCGCCGCCGCGGCGGCCGGAGCGGGTGCGGGCGCGGTCATCGGCGGGATCCTCGGCGCCGGAGCGGGCGGCATCGGAGCAGGCCCCGGGGCGTTGATGGGCGCGGCGATCGGCGCGGTCGCGGGCGGCGGGGCTAGCCTGTTCGCCTCGAATGTCGCTGCGGCCGAACAGAAAGCCGAAGCGGTGCACGTGATGCAGCGCTACGAAACCAGCCTGCACAAGAGTTCGCGCGCCATCAATCCGCCGCCCGCCGGGGCGACGACCGCCGATTCCTACGGCGCGGACGATTCGACCAGCGCTTCGAGCTACGCCGGTCCGCTCGGCGGAGCCGGCTCCGGCGCGGGCAGCGGCATGCCGTGGGGCGCGCTGACCACCGCGGCCCCGGTCGAATCCGGCCTGTCCGCCGGACTTCGCTCCGCGCTCGGCATGGAAGGCGCGATGCTCGCCCACAACGCCGCGATGGCGGAGATGGCCGCCGCTCGCGCGGCCAGCGGCAACGGCATGATGCCCGGCCGCGGCGCGAACGCCTCGCAGGAGGAGGAAGAGGAGCACCAGAACAAGATGCCGGTGCTCGACCAGCCGCTCCTGCACCCCGAGGACAAGACCATCAGCCCGGTGATCGGGCTGTGATCGACAAGAACGACAGGAGCACCCGATGACCGGCCACGAGGTCGCCCCGAACGCGCTGGACCGGCAGGTCGCCGCGCTGGGCAGGCTCGGCGAGCAGACCGGGCAACTCGTCGGTTCGGCGGGACGGCTCGCCGACCGGCTCCCGCAGCTGGGCACCGCGCCGCCCGCGCTGCACCTGGCGCAGCGGCTGCGCGAGGCCGCCGGGCACGCCGGGCTCACCGGCGAACTGGGCGCGGCGGACACCGAACTGACCGGATTCCACGAGGCGCTGCAGGCAGGCATCCGGCGCTATCAGGAGCACGAATCCGGCGTGCGGGAAGCGTTCCAGCGGCTCGAACGGCACGCCGAATGACCGCCGTGCTGCCCCGTGCCGGCGACGAGACCGTCCACATCGGACTCGTCGAGGCCGACCTGCTGGCCGTGCACGCCGGGGCGAGCTGGCCGTTTCCGTTGCGGGTGCCGTCTTACGGCCGGATCGAGGGCGAACGCGAGATCCTGTTCGCCACCGCCGGACAAGCGCTGAAGGCGCGCGGTCTCGCCGACGACTCCGGGCCGGACGGCCTCGCCGCGGAAGCGGTGACCGCGCTGCGGGAATGTCGCGGCATCGTTGATTTGGTGGTGGCGGACGCCGAGGGGGCGACCGCCGTCACCGCACTCGTCTACCGGTCCTCAGCGCTGATCTGCCGTCAGGGGCTCGAAGCCGACACGCTGTCGGTGCGCCGGGTGGACGAGACCGCGCTGCTGGACGCCGTGCTCGCGGAAATCCCGCAGGTGGAGGCGGCCCGCACGATGCCGGTCACGCTGCCCGCGCACGCGGTCAAGGAGGCACTGGCGCTCACCGACGACGAGGACGACGTCTCCCGCGCCCACCGGCTGCGCGATCTGGTCCGGGACAGCGGCGGAGACCCGGCGGCGCTGGACAGTCTCGTCGGCCTGGTCGTCCCGCTGACCGGCCGCGGCCAGCTCGGCGCGACCCGCGACGGGCGCACCCGTGCGGGCCGCGAACTGTCCTGGTTGGACGGACCGCGCGGCCGCGTCCGGATCAACCCCGCGCGCGACGGCTGGCTCAGCGTGAACTCGCTGCGCCCGGCCGATCTGCGCTTCGCCCTCGGCGAGCTCGCCACCGTCGCGCGGCGGCCGCGATGACCGCACCGAAAACGACCGGAGGACCTTCCGTGCCGATCCAAGACTCGGCGGCCTGGCTCGCCGACTACCAGAAAAACCTGTCCCGGATGCGGGCCAACGCCGAGGCCGCGAGCGCGAGCCTCAGCCGGGTCGGCGGCCGGGCCGCGTCGCCGCGCGGAGAGGTCGAGGTGCAGGTGGGCCCGAGCGGCGCGCTCACCGACCTGCGGCTGAGCCCCGCCGCTCGCGCGCTGGAAGCCGACGCGCTCGCCCGGCTCATCCTCGCGACCGTCCACGACGCGCACCGCCAGGCAGGCGCGCAGGTCGTGGACATCATGACCGACTACGTCGGCGACGGCCCCGCACTCCAGCTCGTCCGCGACAACCTGCCGGTCGAGGCGGCCCCCGCCGCACCGCGCCAGGAGGACGACTACTTCGCGAACCCGGGGATCATCTCGTGACCGCCGGCTTCGAGGTCGACCCCGCGCAGTTGCGGCGGCACGCGGCCACCGTCGGCGATCTGGCCGACCGGCTCGGCAATGTCGCCCGCAGCGCCCCGTCCGGGCTCGGCGACCAGGCACTCGGCGTCTTCGTGCAGTTCCTCACCGCGGGCCTGCAGTCGGCGGTCGGCAAGACCAATGACGCCGTGTCGCACGCTTCGTCCACTGTGGACAAAGTGAGCGCGAACCTGACCCAGGCCGCGGAAAGCTACGAGCGGCGCGACCAGGGCAACGCGGCCTCGCTGCCGGGCAAGGAGCTACCGTGACCGACTCCAGCCAGCTGCTGGCAGACCTGAAAACCACCACGCAGGCGGTCGAAAACCACGACTGGGTGTCCGCCGGACTCGGCGGCGCCACCACCGCGCTCGACCTGCTCGGCGCGTCGCAGGACCCGCTCGCCGCGCTGACGTCGGCCGGATTCGGCATGATCACCGAACTGGTGCGGTTCCTGGAAGAACCGCTGAAACAGTTGCAGGGCAACCCGGATTCGGTGTCGTCGCATTCGCAGGGCATGGAAGGCGGCGGCCAGCAGGTGTCGTCGGTCGCGGACGATTACCGGCAGTCCGCGGGCCCGGAAACGTCGGAGTGGAGCGGATCTTCGGCTTCGAGCTACCGCGACAACAGCTCGCAGCACGCGGACTGCGTCGAGGCGGTCGGCCAGGCGGGCATCGCGATGGCGAAGGCGGCTACCGGGGCGGGGAAGGTCGTCGCGAAGGCGCAGCAGGAGGTCGGCGGGCTCATTTCGGAGGCTGTCGGGCAGATTATCCAGCTGATGACGCAGGCGTTCGCCGCGGCGCAGGCGACGTTCGGCGCGAGCATCGCGGCGGCGATCCCGCAGGCGGTGGCGATCGCTACCCAGTACGGCGGGCAGATCGCGCAGAAGCTCGGGGTTTTGCTGTCGGATTCGGACAATCTGCTGCAGCTGATCACTTCGGTGACTCAGGGGCTGGAGGCGGCTACGCAGCTGATGACGAAGCTGAGCGAGGCTTCGAAGAGCGGCTCCGGGGAGGATTCCAGCTCTTCGGAGACGTCGTCGCGTTATCCGGCTTCTTCGCAGTACGCGGATTCTTCGGACTCGGCGGATTCGCAGTACCCGGGCCAGAACCGCCCGCGAACTCCGGTCAGCACTGCCCAGCAGAGCTGACGAGTTCGACCTCGAAGCCGTCGTCGTTCTGCAAGTACGCGGCGTAGTGCTCCGCGCCGCCCGCATGGGGATGTTTCTCCGGAAACATCAGCTGCCACCCGTGCCGGGCGGCGTCGGCGGCCAGTCGCTCGACCGTCGCGGCGTCCCGGACGTGAAAAGCGAGGTGGTTCAGCCCCGGCCGACAGCGGTCGTGCCGGTCCGCGGTCAGCGCCGGGGACTGCTCGACCACGAGATACGTCGGCCCGAGCCGCCAGCTGCGCCCGGCTTCCCAGTTCTGGAACCGCTGATATCCCAGTTCCTCCAGCAGCCATCCCAGCGACGCGACCGCGCGGCCGAAGTCCGGCACCCACAACTCGACATGGTGCAGGGTCCCGTGTTCACTCACGGGTGACCCCGATCCGAGCTGAGCACCACTCGCAGCTCCCGGTCCAGCTCCGCCCCCGGTTCGACATCCAGGTCCGTCCGCAACCGCTCCCGCATCCGCCGATGGACCGCCAGCGCGTCCGCCCGGCGACCGCCGCCGTGGAGCGCCCGCATCAGCAGCACCGCCAACGGCTCCCGATGCGGATGCACCGCCAGCAGCGCCGACAGCTCGTGCACCACCTCGTCGGTCCGCCCCAACTTCAGCTGCAGCAAGGCTTTCTCTTGCACCAACGTCAACCGCCGTTCAGTCAGCCGCAGGCGTTCCCCCTCGACGAACGGGCCGGGCAACCCGGCCAACGGCTCGCCGTGGAACAGGGCCAGCGCACCGGCGTAGGCGTCGACCGCAGCCGCCGGATCGCCGCCGTGGGTGGCGGTCGCGGCTTCCGAGATCCGGTCGGTCAGCTCGGTGACGTCCAGCCGTACTCGCTCCCGGGCGAAGCGGTATCCGCCGCGATCGCTGCCGATGACTGAGTCTTCCGTTCGCTCGCCCACCGCACGCAGACATTTCCGCAGTCGATGCACGTAGACCGGCACCACCCGGCCACCGGTGCCCGGCGGTTCCAGCCCCCACACGCCGTCGAGCAGCTCCCCGGGACTGACCGTCTCCCCGGGGCGCAGGACCAGCGCCGCCAGGAGAGCCTGCTGCCGCACCGGGCCCAGGTCCAGCGGGTTCGGTCCCCGCCAAGCCTGCAACGGGCCGAGGACGCTGAACCGCAATGAGTCCGGACCAGCCGGAGCCGGAGCCGCACCGGGCGTGACCAGGCCGTGGTCGAAGGCGTAGACAATCGCCGCCGCACGGTCGCGGAGGCGGAGTTTCGCGCACACCCGCTCGAAATGCGCCTCGACCGTGCTCGCGGAAATCCCCAGCGTTCCGGCGATCTCCGCGTCCGTCAGACCCCGCGCGACCGCGGTGAGCACGTCCAGCTCACGCGGCGTCAACAACCCGGACGGCACTGCCGGGCGACTGGAAGCCGCCTGGCGGTAGGTCGTGAGCACGCGTCCGGTGACCGCCGGGTCGAGCCAAGCCTCACCCATCGCGACCGCTCGCACCGCCCGGATCAGGTCCTCCGCCGAGGAATCCTTCAACACGTACCCGACCGCACCCGCACGCAACACCCCGGCGAGCAGCTCGTCGTCGTCGAACGTGGTCAGCGCGAGCACCGGCGGGCGCGGGCCGGACGCGCGCAGCCGTCGCGTCGCCTCGATGCCGTCGACGCGCTTCATCCGCAGGTCCATCACCACGACATCGACCCCGCCGGCCACTTCGAGCGCGGCCGGGACCTCGTCGCCGTCGGCGCACTCCCCCGCCACCACGAACCCGTCGCGGCGGCGCAGGATCAACCGCAGCCCGGACCGCACCAATTCCTGATCATCGACGAGCAAGACCCGCATTTCCTCCGACGCTGCGGTCACGACACGGCCTCGCGCGCCAGCGGAACTGTCACGTCGACTACCCACTCGTCGCCCTCGGGCCCGGCGGTCAACCGCGCGCCAAGCTGCTCCGCACGCGCCGTCATGCCCGCCAGCCCCGAGCCGCCCGAATTGCGCGCGGCACCGTTGTGTCCATTGCGGACAGTCAACCGGGCGTCTGAGGCACCGATCTTCAGCCGTACCAACGCCTTCTCCGCCGGGGCGTGCTTGACCACGTTCGCCAGCGACTCCTGGACGATCCGGTAGAGCCCCAGCCCCACCGTGGTGTCGACCGCGGTCACGTCGCCCTCCAGTTCGTAGTCCGCGACCAGCCCGGCCGCGCACGTCTCAGCCACCAGGTCCGCGATGTCGCCCGCACCGGGCAACGGCCGCGTTCCCGCCGACTCCTGCGAGAGCAATCCAACCGTGCGGCGGATATCGGCCATCGCCGCCCGTCCGATCCGCTCCGCCTCGGTGAGCGCCGCGACGGCCTCGTCGACGTCGCGGTCCGTGCGCAACCCGTGCCGCGCGCCCGTGACGTGCAGCAACGTGATGCTCAGCGAATGCGCGACGACGTCGTGCACCTCGCGCGCGATCCGCTGCCGCTCGCCGAGCCGCGCCTGTTCGCGCACGGCCTCCTGTTTGCCGCGCTCGGCGTCCAGCGCGCGCACGTACCAGCGCAGCATGAACCCGGCGGCCATCCCGACCAGCACCGCGAGCATGTACACCGGGTATCCGACGAGCCCGACTGTCAGCGCGGCCGCCCCGAGCATCGCGACCGCTCCGCCGGTGGCCGCGAACGCCACCCGCGCCGTCGCGATGGACCCCAGTTCGCCGGTGAGCACGGCCAGCGGCATCGGCGCGAAGTCCGGCACCACCGGATACGTCAGCAGCAGCCCGATCCCGGCGAGCATCCCGAGCGCCTTCACCCACGAGGGCGCGAGCCGTCCGGTGCACGCGAACAGCAGCGTCGACGACGTGGCCAGCAGAAACCCGGCGATCGCCACCGGCAGCGCGGGGCCGACCCGCTGCCCCACCGCGACGATCAGCCCGATCACCGTGAAGGCGGTCGTGCCCATCGGCACCCACCAGGGCAGCGTCAGCCCGGACCGGGCCAAGCCGTCCGCCAGTCGGCCCCGCAGCCGGTCCCTCGCTGTTTCCCACACGGGGTTCAGCCTAGAAAACCGCATCGGAGGCCGCCGGGTGTATCGGCGATACGATGCCGCGTGCGCTTCGCTCGCCTCTTCCTCCTGCTGGCACTGCTTCCCCTCGCCGCGTGCGCGACCGGGAAGGACGCGGTCAGCCAGTCGGACACCTTCGCATTCGTCTCGCCGGGCGGGCAGACGACCATCCACTATCCCGTGCCGGAGCGCAAAAAGGTAGCGGACCTCAAGGGCCAGAGCCTGCGCGAGCCGGGCAAGGACATCTCGCTGGCCGATTACTCCGGCGAAGTCGTCCTGCTCAACCTCTGGGGCGCCTGGTGCGGCCCCTGCCGCGCCGAATCGCGCACCCTTCGGGCCATCGCCGAGGACGGCCGGGACCGCGGGGTCCGGGTGCTCGGCCTCAACGTCCGCGACAACCAGAAATACGCCGCCGACTTCGTCAAGGACCTCGGGCTCGGCTACGAGTCGATCTTCGACCCCTCCGGCCGGGTCGCCCTGCAACTGCGCGGCCTCCCGCTGGCCGCGGTGCCGATCTCCCTGATCGTGGACAAACAGCAACGGGTCGCGGCCGTCTATCTCGGCGCGGTCCGGCAGACCGACGTCCAGCCCGCCCTGGACGGCGTGCTCGCCGAGTAGACCGGCAAGGTCCAGACCGTTCCGGCGGCGTGCGCCTACCATGGGCGGATGACCGCGAGTGGCTACAACCGCCGGGAGCGTCCCGCCAAGCCCGCGCTGAGCCGCGAAGGCATCGTCGCGGCCGCTCTCGACGTCGTGCGCCGCGAAGGGGCCGAGCGCGTCACCATGCGGCGGCTCGCGAAGGAACTGGACACCGGCCCGGCCTCGCTCTACGTCTACGTCCGCGACACCGACGAACTCCACGCCGCCGTGCTCGACGAACTCCTCGGCGAAGTCCCCACCACCGCCGGCGCCGCCGAAGCCGACTGGCGGAGTCGCTTGTGGACAGTCATGTCCACCTACCGCGACGTCCTGTACGCCCACCCCGGGCTCGCCCGCGTCGCGCTCGTGACCCCGTTGCACGGGCCGAACTACCTCGCCGTCGTCGACACCGTGCTCGGCCTCCTCGCCGAAGCCGGGGTGCCGTCCGGCCCCGCCGCGTGGACAGTCGATCTGCTGCTGCTCGTCGCCACCGCCAGCGCGGTCGAGCACAGCACCCGCAAGGACCGCCCGGACTCCGAACAGCGGCACGACGCGCTCGCCGAAACTGTCCGCGGCCTCTCGCCCGAAACGCATCCGAACATCGTCGCGGCGAGCGGGAATCTGTTCTCCGGCAACGGAGACGCCCGTTCCCGGTGGGCGATCGACGCCCTCCTCAACGGCGCGCGCACGACCCCGCTTCCCGACTGAGTGGTTCAAACCACTGACGGGCCAAGGGTTTCCCACGGGTCCATAATGGACCAGTACGCCGGAATAGCGGCGGTAACGGGCGTAATGTCCGCTTGATCGATCCCCCGCAAATACGACAGTTGATACGTTCCCTCCTTTCGTAGGTGTCCGGAAAATTTCCGCCGATCTACCTTTGCTGTGGTCGGATCCACCTCCCCACCCTTTCCGATTTCTTTTTCTGCATGCCCACAAGGAGTACCAGAATGCAGATCAGAAAAACGTCCGCACTCGTTTCCCTGTTCGCCGCCGCCGGCCTGGCCGCGGCGTTGGGCGCGGCCCCTGCCTCCGCGGCCGCCGCCCAGCACCACCCGCAGCACCTCAAGCACGGCCTCGGGCTGAACGTCGCCGGGCTGAAGGCCGCGCAGTCCAAGATGCACGCCCACGCGAACTCCGCGCTCCCCGTGCACCCGCGCACCACCGCCGAACTGCCCTCCAGCGGCGACCTCACCCAGTACGCCAACACCCCCGGCGACCAGGGCCAGGTCGGCTCGTGCGTCACCTGGGCCACCGGTTACACCGGCTACGGCGTGCTGATGAACGAACAGGGCATCACCGGCGGCCCGATGGCCCCGATGTTCATTTACTCCCAGATCGCCAAGGGCAACGACCAGGGCACCTGGGCGAGCGTCGCGCTGCCGATGGAACAGCAGCAGGGCATCGACACCAAATCCGACTACTGGCAGGGCGATTTCGACTACACGACTCAGCCCGACCAGAACGAAAAGTCGAATGCGGCGCACTACAAGCTGTCCGGCTACACGCAATTGTCGTCCAGCGGCGACGCGGCGCGGTCCGACATCGAGAACGCCATTTCCCAGGGCGAGCCGGTCGCGATCGGGTTCAATGTGCACCAGAGCTTCATGAACCTGGACTCCTCGACCGCGAGCGACTACTCGTACCTGCCCGGCGATTCGAACAGCGACCCGGTCGTCGGCGGGCACGAGGTGACCATCGTGGCCTACAACGACCAGGGCGTGAAGATCGAGAACAGCTGGGGATCCGGCTGGGGCGCAAGCGGTTTCGTGACCGTGCCGTGGTCGTTCTTCAGCACCGGCGACGTCGACGAGGTCAACGCGATGGGCAAGCTCGTCCAGAGCTGACCCGCACCGGAAAAGCCGTGAAGGGCCCCTTGAGGGAATCGGATTCCCTCAAGGGGCCCTTCACGTACTCAGACGTTCAGGCGGAACTCAGACCAGGTCGTACCGGTCGTTGTTCATGACCTTGTGCCACGCGGCGACGAAGTCGCGGACGAACTTCTCCTTGGCGTCGTCGCTGCCGTACACCTCGGCGACGGCGCGCAGTTCGGAGTTCGAGCCGAACACCAGGTCGTTGCGGGTGCCGGTCCACTTGACCTCGCCGGTGGCGAGATCGCGGGCCTCGAAGGACTCCGCGTGCGTGCCCTCGCCGTCGGCGGGCTTCCACTCGGTGCCCATGTCGAGCAGGTTGACGAAGAAGTCGTTCGTCAGCGTGCCCGGCCGGTCGGTCAGCACGCCGGCCGCCGAGTTCTGGTAGTTCGCGCCCAGCACTCGCAGGCCGCCGACCAGCACGGTCATCTCCGGCGCGCTCAGGTTGAGCAGGTTCGCCTTGTCCACCAGCAGGTACTCCGACGGCAGCGGGTTGGCCTTGCCGCGGTAGTTGCGGAACCCGTCGGCCTTCGGCTCGAGCGGCGCGAACGAGTCCGCGTCGGTCTGCTCCTGCGTCGCGTCGGCGCGGCCCGGCGTGAACGGAACGGTGATGTCGACGCCGCCGTCCTTCGCCGCCTTCTCCACCCCAGCCGCGCCGGCCAGCACGATCAGGTCGGCGAGCGAAATCTTCTTGCCGCCGGTCTGCGCGCTGTTGAACGCTTCCTGGACGCCCTCGAGCGTGCGCAGCACCTGAGCCAGCTCGTCCGGCTCGTTGACCTCCCAGCCGCGCTGCGGCTCAAGGCGGATGCGGGCGCCGTTCGCGCCGCCGCGCTTGTCGCTGTGGCGATAGGTCGACGCCGACGCCCACGCGGTGGACACCAGCTGCGCGACCGAAAGACCCGACTCGAGGATCTTCGCCTTGAGGTCCGCGACGTCCGCGTCGTTGACCAGCTCGTGGTCGACGGCCGGGATCGGGTCCTGCCAGATCAGCTCTTCCCGCGGCACCAGCGGGCCGAGGTAGCGCTGGATCGGGCCCATGTCGCGGTGGGTGAGCTTGTACCAGGCGCGGGCGAAGGCGTCCGCGAACTGGTCCGGGTTCTCGTAGAACCGGCGCGAGATGGGCTCGTAGATCGGGTCGAAGCGCAGCGCCAGGTCGGTGGTCAGCATGCTCGGCGCCCGGTTGAGGTCACCGGTCTCCGGGTCCGGCACGGTGTTCGCGGCGGCGTTGTTCTTCGGCTTCCACTGGTGCGCGCCCGCCGGGCTCTTGGTCAGCTCCCACTCGTAGGTGAAGAGGTTGTGGAAGAACCAGTTGCTCCACTTCGTCGGAGTGGGGGTCCAGGTGACCTCCAGCCCGCTCGTGATCGCGTCCCGGCCCTTGCCGCTGCCGAAGCTGTTCTTCCAGCCGAGCCCCATCTGCTCGATCGAGGCGCCTTCCGGCTCGGGGCCCACGTGCACGTCCGCGTCGGCCGCGCCGTGCGTCTTGCCGAAGGTGTGCCCGCCCGCGATCAGCGCGACGGTCTCCTCGTCGTTCATCGCCATCCGGCCGAACGTTTCGCGGATGTCGCGCGCCGCGGCGATCGGGTCCGGGTTGCCGTTCGGGCCTTCCGGGTTCACGTAGATGAGCCCCATCTGGACCGCGGCCAGCGGGTTCTCCAGTTCGCGGTCGCCCTGGTACCGCTCGTCGCCGAGCCAGGTGCGCTCCGGGCCCCAGTAGACGTCCTCGTCCGGCTCCCACACGTCGGCGCGGCCGCCGGCGAAGCCGAAGGTCTTGAAGCCCATCGTCTCGAGCGCGCGGTTGCCCGTGAAGATCATCAGGTCGGCCCACGAGATCTTCTTGCCGTACTTCTTCTTGACCGGCCACAGCAGACGGCGAGCCTTGTCGAGGTTCCCGTTGTCCGGCCAGCTGTTCAGCGGCGCGAACCGCTGCTGCCCGGCACCGGCCCCGCCGCGGCCGTCGTCGATCCGGTAGGTGCCCGCGCTGTGCCAGGCCATCCGGATGAACAGCGGGCCGTAGTTGCCGAAGTCGGCGGGCCACCACTCCTGGGAGTCGGTGAGCACCGCGTCGACGTCGCGGGCGAGCTCGTCGAGGTCGAGGCTCTGGAATTCCTTCGCGTAGTCGAAGCCGTCGCCCATCGGGTCCGCCACGGCGGGATGCTTCCGGAGGATCTTCAGGTTGAGCTGATTCGGCCACCAGTCACGGCTGCTTCCGCCCTCGGTCGGGTGCGCGAAGCGGCCCGTGTGGACCGGGCACCCGCCAGCGGTCTCCTCATTCATCTCGCCGACTTCGGCGTTCGGGGTGTCAGACACGGGAATCCTTCCGGAAATCAGAATCAGTTTGCTGCCGTCGAACAGGCGGGGCATCGGCCCCAGTAGACGACCTCGGCCTCGTCGATGACGAAACCGTGTGCATCGGAAGCGGTCAGGCAAGGTGCTTCCCCGACCGCGCAGTCGACGTCCTCGATGGCACCGCACGAGCGGCACACGACGTGGTGGTGGTTGTCCCCTACCCGGGCCTCGTACCGCGCGACCGAACCGGGCGGCTGGATGCGCCGCAGCAGCCCCGCCTCGGTCAGCGCGCGCAGCACGTCGTAGACGGCCTGGTGGGAAACCTCGCCGAGATCCGCGCGCACCATGCCGATGACGGATTCGGTGTCCGCGTGCGCGTTGGCGTGCACCGCGGAGAGCACGGCCACCCGAGGGCGCGTGATCCGCAACTGCACTCCGCGCAGCAGCTGCTCGAAGTCCGTGGTCGTCGGCATGCCCCGGAGTCTGCCGCATTTTCTGGAATGAATCAAGAATCTGTCACCCACTCCGGTTGTCCTCCTCCTGGCGGTCGCTTGACAGCCCGGAAGGTCTACGGTGAGTAGACCAAAGAGACGTCCGACACATCCGAGGTGACGCCAGAAATGACCGAGGCCGTCGAATCGCCCAGTTCGCACCCGGTCGGGGTCGATATCACGCGAGCGAGCATTGCCCGGGTGTACGACGCCGCGCTGAACGGCACGAACAACTACGAGATCGACCGCAGGGTGCTCGAACAGGTCCGGACCGTGGCCCCCCAGGTGAATGACCTGGCCTGGGCCAACCGCAACTTCCTCATCCGCGCCTGCCGCTTCCTCGCCACCCAGGGCAGGATCACCCAGTACCTCGACTGCGGCTCCGGCCTGCCCACCGCGGAGAACACGCACCAGGTCGTGCAGCGGATCATCCCGGAGGCCCGCGTGCTGTACGTGGACAACGACCCGGTGGTCCTCGCGCACGGGCGCGCGCTGCTCGAGGAGAACGAGAACACCCGCTTCATCGACGCGGACATCTTCAAGCCCGAGCAGATCCTCGGCAACGAGACCGCGCGCGAATTCCTCGACTGGACCAAGCCGATCGCGTTGCTGCACAACGGAACCCTGCACCATTACCTCGGCGACGACTACGCCGAGATGATGCAGACGTACGTGGACGCGCTGCCGTCCGGGTCGTTCGTGGTGATCGCGCACTTCCTCGACCCGAAGACCGAGGAGCACAGCGAGATCGCCCGGCAGATGGAGGAGAAGTTCACGCACAGCCCGATGGGCAGCGGCGTTTTCCGCACCTACGAGGAGATCGGCCGGATGTTCGGCGGGACCGAACTGGTCGACCCGGGCCTGGTGCTGTGCGAGGACTGGTGGCCGGACGGCCCGCGGTACCAGCCGCTGAACAAGGTGCAGGAGTGCATCGCGGGCGGGGTCGGCCGGAAGGCCTGACGCTTCTCGCTTGACTGTCCGTGAAGGGCCCCTTCCGGGAATCTGATTCCCTCAAGGGGCCCTTCACGGATGTTCGACGATGCGGAAATCCAGCTCGGACAACGGCGAATCCGGGTTGAGCGCCACGCCGACCGTGCGCAGGGTGTCGTCGAGGATCGACCAGACCCAGCGGGCGAGCAGCTGGCGCAGATCGTCGCGGTCGATGCCGCGCGGCGCTTCGAGCCAGTGCGCGGTGCTCGATTCGACCAGCCCGACCAGTCCGTAGGCGATGGTCTCGCCGACCCGCTGGTCCGCACCGAACAGGCCGAGGTAGTACTCGAACAGCACGGTCAACTGCCGGGCGATCGCGGTTTTGACGTCCGCGACGACGTCGCGCGGCCCGGTCACCGACTGCCGCATCAGATATTGGTAGAGCTCGCGGTGTTCGGAAAGCCATTCGATATGCGCGCCGATCGTCGCGTGCACCATATCGCGCGGAGTCCCGGAAACTCCCCACAGCGGGGAGAATTGCGCGCCGATCATTTCCGCCGCCCGCAACGCGATAGCGCGCTGCAGATCCGCGGTGTCGGCGAAATGCTTGTAAATGCGCGTGCGAGCGACACCGGCCTCGTCGGCGATCTGCTCGGTGGACACCTCCGGCCCGTATCGGGCGATCGCGCGCATCCCGGCTTCCACGAATTCCCGGCGCCGGCGTTCCCGCTGCCCTGCCCACCGGGTGGCCCGCCCGTCGGGCGGAGTACCTGAGGACGTCATCCGCGCGAGTGTATCGCCGGGTCACATACTGGATACGGCGCTGTACCTGTTACTTTGGGTATAGAGGGATGACTGTCAGTGGTCGGGGTTGCTTCGATGTAGCAGTCGCTTTCACCGCGGCCGTTGCTTTGGTGTGACCCAGATCATGGACCGGGAATGCGTCATCGACACGCGGGGAGCGAGTCGCGTCGATGACGCGAGCGTCGCCCACAAGGGTGGCGTGCAGGGAGGAACACATGGACGGCGAACAGCACCGGCCCGAACTGTCCACCGGTCACCGGGTCACCTACCTGGTCGGCCAGCGCACCGGCAGGCGGCAGCTGTGCAGGCGCGGGGTGGTCACCGGAGCCCCGGTCATCGACAACGCGACGGCGGTCATCTGGGTCCCGGTCCAGGTCGACGGCCAGGCCAGAGACGCGAACCCGCAGTGGATCGCGGCCGACGCGATCATCGACGTGGTGAGCGCGTCATGAGCGCCGAGCAGGCCGTGGCCACCCCGATTTTCGACGGCGTGGTCGCCGAGGCCGGGCTGGACTGGTCCGAAGAGGACGTTCCGGCCGGCGGCAAGGGCGGGACGGACGAGGCCAAGAAGGCGAACTCGGGCAAGTAGGCCGCGGGGGTCGGCTCGCCTTGGCCGGACAGCGCGGCACCGGTTCGCCCCGGCGCGGCACTCCGTTCGACCCACCCCGGTCGGACAGCCCGGCATCAGTTCGCTCCGGCGCGGCACTCGGCTCGCATCGGACAGCACGGCGCCAGTTCTCCCCGACGCGGCACTCCGTTCGACCCACCCCGGTCGGACAGCCCGGCACCAGTTCGCCCTCCCGGCGATCCCGGTCGAGCGGCCTTCCGAGACGCAGACGAGCGTTCCGACTCGCGCGCCCGCGTCCGGGCCGCCCGAGTCGGTCGCGGGCGCGGTTAGGCCAGTTCGGTGTCACCGGTTTGCGAGCGCGATACTGCACTCGTCCGGGTGAACTGCGCGTCGGTGAATGCTGCCCATTTCACCCATCGCCGGACAACGCCCCGCCTGATCCGCCCTGTCGCCTTCGCCCGCGCCGATTGCCCCGTCCCGCCTATCGCCAGATCTTCACTGATTCATCCAGAAGCACGCGAAAAATCAACGACGCGCTTCCTCCAAATACCGCAGCACCGCCGTAACCCGCCGATCAGCACTGTCGTCCGGGGCCAGATCCAGTTTCGCGAAAATGCTGCGAATGTGTTTGTGCACCGCGCCGTCGGTCACCACTAACCGTTCCGCGATCGCGCCGTTTCCCAATCCCTCGGCCATCAGCGCCAGCACGTCCCGTTCCCGCGGGCTGAGCCGTTCCAGTCCGGAATCCGCGCGCGTCCGGGTCAGCAACTGCGCCACCACCTCCGGGTCGATCGCCGTCCCTCCTCCGGCGACCCGGTTCAGCGCTTCCATGAATTCCGTGACCCGCCCGACGCGCTCCTTCAGCAGATACCCGAGCCGCGCGCTGCCGCTGCCCAGCAGGTCGGTCGCGAAGGCCTGCTCGACATACGCCGACAGCACCAGCACCGCCAGCCCCGGACGGCGGCGACGGGCTTCGACAGCCGCGACGATGCCCTCGTCGGTGTGCGTCGGCGGCATCCGGACGTCCACGACCGCGGTGTCCGGCTCGTATTTGTCCACTGCGGCAAGGAAATCGGCCGGGTTGTCAGTGGTCGCGACGACGTCGAGGCCTTCCGCGCGCAACAGCAGCGCGAGTCCTTCGCGCAGCAACGGGTCGTCCTCGGCGATCACAATCCGCATGGCAGGCTCACAGTCAGAGTGGTCGGTCCGCCGGCGGGGCTCGCCAGCGCGAAAGTTCCGTCGAGCGCCTCGATCCGGCGGCGCATCCCGCTGAGTCCCGAGCCGCCGGTTTCCGCAGCGCCGCCGCGGCCGTCGTCGGTGATCCGGAGGCGCAGTACGTCGTCCTGCCGCCGCAACACCACCTCGACGCTGTGTGCGCCGCTGTGCTTGGCGACGTTCGTGAGCGCCTCGGCGACCACGAAGTACACCGAGGCCTCCACCGAAACGGCATACCGGCCAGGAAGGTCGGCGTCGATCGTGCACGGCACCGGACAGTCCGCGGCGAGCGCGGTCAACGCGTCGGCGAGGCTCCGATCAGCCAGTACGGGCGGCAGGATGCTGCGCACCACCGCGCGCAATTCGGCGAGCGCGGACTCAGTGGCGTCCTGTGCGCGGCCGAGGATTTCGTCGACGTCTGCCGAACCCCGAGCGGCAGCCCGGCGAGCCGCGCCGACCAGGACGTTCACCGCGACCAGCCGGTTCTGCGTGCCGTCGTGCAGGGCACGCTCGATGCGACGCAGTTCAGTGGAATGCGCGTCGAGCGCGGCGGCGCGAGTGGCGGCGAGGTGGGCGATCCGCAGCGTGACGTCCGCGTCCGAGCCCGCGGGCAACAGCCGTCGGCCGGGCAGCGCCTGCAGTCGCGCCATCGCGGGCAGCAGCGCGACCGAAAGAAACGCCCACGCGACACCGAGCAGCGACACCGGGAGCGCTTCCGCCAGGCTGCGCACCGGCCAGCCGAGCGATGCCGTCGCGTCGTCCGGCGGCAACAGGTACCAGTAGAGCGGGAAAAGCCCGTCCCGCGCGGTGTTGAGCACGATCGTCAGCGCGATGAAGCCGAGCAGGAGACCTGCGAGTCCGTGCACCGCGACCCACAGCACTTCGCGTTGCACCGTCCGGTCGCGCAAGGCCGCACCGAGCCCTTCGGGGCCCGATCCAAGACTGATGACGTCCGGCTTCATCGCGGTGAGCCGGATCCGTTCCCGGTCGGCGACCGCGTGCACCACACTCAGCATCGGCCGCGCCAGCGGCAATCCGACGCCGAGAAGACACAGCAGCGCGACCGCGACCACGCCGAGCAGCACCAACAGCGCCAGCACCGAGGTACCGATCCCGCCGACGAGGTGTTCCAACGCGTCGAGAGCAGCCCGGACGCGCACGCTCCACGGACGCGGCCGAGGTTCGCCTGCGGTTGCCATCGCACCTCCTACGCCGCCGAACCCTAGCCGAGAAATCCGCCCCGAAGCTGCGGTGAAGCGCGAAAGTACAGCCTGCTGTACCTCGATCCTCCCGCGCACGGGATCGTCTTGGCGAGCCCTGATTCATAGCGTTCCCCACATGACGAAAACACCCGCGCGACAAAGCACCCGGCCACTGCTGTGGGGCGTGCTGGTGCTCAGCGCCGCAACCAACGCCATCACCTCAGCACTCGGCGTCAACCTCGTACTGAGCACCGTTTTCGGCGTCATCACGCTTGCTGCGGGCATCGCACTCATCGCGAACTACCGCACCCGCCGCTAAACTGTCCACAAAGGACTACCTACTATGACCGCACTGCGCGCCAACAGACTCGGTATCGTCTACTTTGGACTCCCGCCAGTACTCGGCACCACGCTCCCCGAAGGCCGGGAGCTGCATGCGCGGGAACTCCGGGCCGTTCAGTAGTAAATCTGCCCAGGTACGCCGCCGCCGACCGCGATGGCGTCCCCGTTGATCGCGACGCTGCGCGGAGACGCCAGGAACGCCACCACGTCCGCCACCTCGGCCGCAGTCACCAACCGTCCGATGCTCACCCCGGCGGCGAGGCCCTTTTCCAGCTCCGCCACCGAAATCCCCCGCATCGCGGCGATCTCGGCGAACTTCTCCGGCGTCCGCTCGGTCACCGTGTAACCGGGGTGCACGACCGTCGCGGTGATGCCCTGGGGCCCCAGTTCGTCGGCGAGATTCTTGGTCATCGCCGCGACCGCGACGTTGCGAATCGAACCGAACGTCGAAGCGGCGATCCGCGCGTTGAGCCCGCTGACGTTCACGATCCGTCCCCAGCCGCGTTCCCGCATCCCCGGCGCGAGCGCGCGAGCGCACCGCAGGTAGCCGAGCACCTTGGTCTCGATCTCGGTGCGCAGGTCTTCGTCGCGCAGGTCGTCGAGCGGCGTCCGGACCCCGCTCGACGCCGGGGCCGCGCAGTTGACCAGGATGTCCGCCGCGCCGAACTCCGCCTTGACCCGCTCCGCCATCGCCGCGACCGCGGCGTCGTCGGCGGTGTCGGCGGGCACCGCGATGACCTTCGTGCCGTGCCTGCCGACGCTTTCCACCGCCTCGGCGAGCGCTTTCGAGTCCCGGGCGACGAGCGCGAGGTCCGCCCCCTCCGCCGCGAGCACCTCGGCAACCGCCAGCCCAATCCCGCGGTTGGCCCCGGTGACGACCGCGCACTTGCCCTGCAAACCGAGATCCACGGCTTCTCCCTAAGCGTTAACGGCGCCGGCGAGGCTTCCCGCGCCCGCCGGGCTTGGGCGTGTTCCGCCGACGAGCCTGCTCGCGCTGCGGCTGCGGCTTCTTCTTCGCCGGTGCCGCCTTGCCGGTCTTCGCCTGCGTTTCCTGCTGTCCGCGGGTGCTGTTCACCGTGCGCCCGCGGACGATGCCGATGAACTGCTCCACCAGGTCGCCGGTCTCGCCCTCCGGCCAGGACAACGCGACGCGCGACTGCAAAGCGTCCGCGACCGGCCGGTAAGTGAGGTCACGACGATGGTGCAGCCGAGCCAGCGACTGCGGCACCAGCACCACGCCGACCCCCGCCGCCACCAGCTCGATCGCGTCGCTGGTCGTCTCCGGCCGCTCCAGCGCAGGCTTGCCGGGCAGCTCGTCCCAGCCGAGCGAGTCGTCGAGAGGATGCAGCACGAGCTCGTCCGCGAGGTCCGCGATGGACACCTCGTCAGCCGCCGCGACCAGGTGCTCCTTGGGGACGATGACCACCGTGGTCTCGGTGTAGAGCGGGATCGCGTGCAGACCTTCACGGTCCTCGGACAGCCGCAGCAACGCCGCGTCCGCCCGCCCTTCGCGGACCACGTCGGCGGCCTCGGCGGCGGTGACCGCGACCAGGTCAAGCGGCACTTCGGGATTGCGTTCGCCCCAGATCCGGACCCACTTCGCGGGGGTCGCACCCGGAACGTAGGCGAGCCGGAACGCCGAGGCCTGGTCGGCTCCTGTCACGTGGCAAGGCTACCGGCGCGGGGTGCCGGTTACGCTGATGGGCATGACGGCGCAGAAGACCCCCCAGACCATGAAGCCGGCGACGGCAGCGAAGAAGCTGGGCGTCTACCTCGAAGCCACCCCCGCAGAGTTCCGCGCGGGCGCCGTCTCGCGCGACGAGCTGAACGCCCTGCAGACCGACCCGCCAGAATGGCTGCGCGACCTGCGCCGCAACGGCCCGCACCCGCGCCCGGTGGTAGCGGCGAAACTGGGAGTCTCCATCGGCGGCCTCGCCCGGGGCGGCATCACCGAGGCCCTGACGACGGACCAGATCGAGGCCCTGAAAGCCGACAACCCCGCCTGGCTGCAACACGAACGCGAAACCCAGGCTGAAGTCCGCCGGGAAGCCGCCCGGGTGAACGCGGAAAAGACCGACTAGCCGTCCACTTCGGACGTTCCACGCAACGAGAAATCCGTCAGGGAAAACTTCACAGACACGGACTCCTCCGGGCCCTTCACAACCGACGACGGTGCGTGAGGGGCCCCTTCACGTACCCGGATCCCCTCAGCAGGCCCTCCACGACCCACGACGATCCGTGAGGGCCCCCTTCACGGACTTAGATTCCCTCAAGGGTCCCTTCACAGCCCTCACCCAACCGCACCCCGCACACCCAACCACCGAGACATCCACACCACCGCAGCCCGCGCACCCAACTCCCCACTACACCCACGCCACCGCCACCAACGCACCCAACCAACGAGGCACCCACACCACCCCCGCACCCCGATACGAAGCCAAAATGCGGTCTGAGGGTGCTTGTCAAGGCATCTTTCCCGCCTTGACAAGCACCCTCAGACCGTCATCACAATCAAGCTTCGGGGTGCCCCACGCAAACAACGAGGAGCAATGTCGCCCCCAGGCGACGAGCCCAACTCACAACCACCCCCGATCATCAGCAACCCGAACCGCCCCCATCCGATTCCGAGCCCCGGTCTTAGCAATAGCCCCCGACAAATAATTCCGCACCGTCCCCTCGGACAAATACAAACTCCCCGCGATCTCCGCCACCGACCCCCCGCCCCGAGCCGCGATCAGCACATCCCTCTCCCGAGCAGTCAACGGCGATTCCCCCGCCGCCAAAGTCGCCACCGCCAACGCCGGATCCACCACCCTCTCCCCCCGCATCACCCTCCGAATCGCATCCCCCAACGCCTCCGCAGGCGCGTCCTTAACCACAAACCCCACCGCCCCAGCCTCCATCGCCCGCCGCAAATACCCAGCCCGCCCGAACGTCGTCAACACCACCACCCGACACCCCGGCACCTGCTCAGCCAAAACCGCAGCCGCAGCCAACCCGTCCAGCCCAGGCATCTCGATATCCAGCAACGCCACATCCGGCAGCTGCTCCAGCGCAGCCCCCACTACCTCATCCCCCCGCCCCACCTGAGCGACCACCTCGAAATCGTCCTCAAGATCGAGCAAGGTACTCAACGCCTGCCGCACCAACGCCTGATCATCAGCGAGCAACAACCGAATAGTCACGCTTCCCCCACCGTCACCCGCAACCGCCACCCCCGAGGCCGAACCGGCCCCGCCTCCATCCGCCCGCCAGCGGCGACCACCCGGTCCCGCAGCCCGGACAGTCCGTTCCCGGAATCCGCCAAAGAACCAACACCATCGTCACGGACTTCCACGGAATCCCCCGAAACAATCACCGCACAAGCAGCAGCCCGAGAATGCCGCACCACATTAGTCAGCCCCTCCCGAACCACCCACCCGAACAATTCCTGATGCGGCCCATCCACCGCAGCAGGAAACTCCGCACTAATCCCCGCCGCCCGCAACAATTCCCGCCCACGCGCAAGCTCCCCGGCAAGAGTGACATCCCGATACCCGGAAACCGCGGCCCGAACATCCGCGAGAGCCTGCCGAGACAACTGCTCGACCTCGCCAATCTCCTCGACCGCTCGCTCGTCCCCCTTAGCCGCGAGCCGCCGGGCGAGATTGCTCTTCACCGTGATCGCGGTAAGCGAATGCCCAAGCAGATCATGCAAATCCCGGGATATCCGCGACCGCTCCGCATCAGCGGCCAACCGCTCCACTTCCGCCCGCGCCTGCACCAACGCCCGATTCGCCCGCAGCGCCTCCGCGAACGCGACGACCACCAACACGGTGAACACCAACGCCGCCGCCTGCGCCCAACCCGGATCGGTGTGCCAGACCACCCACGGCACCACCACAGTCACCGCGGCGGCGACCGGCACGATGACCACGCCCCAGCGCGGCAACCGCGGAACAGCGAGCGACACCACCATCGCGAGCAAATAGAACGCGTTCTCGCGAGCGATCGGCAGCACGACGCCGAACAGCGCCGTCAGCACGCCGGTCAGGGCCCAGAAAACCCCGCTCCGGAAGGCATAAGCCGCGACTGCCGCCCCGATATAGCAGGCACAGAACGCCAGCAGCGCCACCACCGCCACCGGCTGGTCCGCAGTTTGGGCGAGAACGATCAGCGGGTACACCAGGAGGCCGGCGTCCAGCACGAGCCGGCGCCAGCCCAGTACCCAGCGTTGCGCGTCGGAATCGGGGCCGCGGTCCACGTCCGGCACGCTACTCGGAGAACAGCGAGCGCACGTGCCGTCCGTTGACCAGGACGACCACCGCCAGCAGCAGCAATCCGCAGACGCCCTGCTCGACCCGGACCCACAGCGGCAGGAAACCCGGGATAGACACGATGACGATGATCGCGACCGTCATCACCGCCGAGACGATCCGGAGCCGCAGCAGCCCTCGTTTCGACCCGCGGGCCGTGCTTCTGGCGAATAGGAACGTGAGCAGCGCACTGGCGGCCACGATCGTCGCGCGAACCCAGACGACGTCGGTGACCATGGCCGGGTCGTCGCGGAGGAGGAAGATCGCGCCGAGGGTGAGCACGCTCAGCGCCAGGTAAGCCCCGGTGAGGACGCGGACCGCCCGGACTGCCGGGTCGGTGCGAGGTTGATCGGAAACCGTTGCGGGACGGGAGTTCATGACTGTCCTTTCCGGACCCTTGTTCGGCCCGGCGGATCCGGAACCGCTTGCCCGTCCCATGGTGGGCGGACGGGCAAGCGAGCCGTAGTGTCACCGCGCATCGGTGCGCGATGACATTTGTCAGAACCCGGTCATCCGCGACGTCAGCGGGCGGCGTTGAGCTTCGGCCCGATCGCCGCGCCGACGACCACGAGCACCCCGCCGGCGACCAGCAGGTACGCGCCGAGGCCGATCAGCGACAGGTCCTCGTAGAACATCGCGATGATGCCCGCGATGTGGAAGATCAGCAGGACAGTGGCCCGGCCCGCGAAGACGGTGCGGTACCACCAGAAGTTCGGCGGAGTCAGCTCGCGGCTGCGGATCCCGCTCAGCCAGTAGGCGGATTTCTTGGTGCGCAGCGCGCCGAGCACCCACGGGAGGGTGGCGCCCAGTGTCGCGGCGATCAGGATGAAGGCGAGGAACCGCACGTACATCGAGGAGAAGCCGTCGGAGCTGGACGGGATCTTGCTGAAGGCGTCGATGAAGGTGACGGAGGCGCTTTGGGAGCCACTGGTGAAGGTGACCCAGGGGAGGAAAAGGGCGACGATCTCGAGGATGCCGCCGAGCGCTACCGGAATGGCGCCGAGACCGGGGCCGGTGAGGGGGCGGCCTTGAGCCGGGTAGCCCTGGTCGGGCTGGGGCGCGGAGTAACCGGCGCCTGGCTGCCGCGGCTGGGCGGGGTAGCCCGGCTGTTGTGCTGGATAACCCTGCTGACCGGGGTAGGCGGCTTGGCCCGGGTACGGCTGGCCGGGTTGCGACTGACCGGATTGGGACTGGCCCGGTTGCGGCTGGCCGGGTTGGGGCTGGGCCGGTTGCGGCTGGCCGGGTTGGGACTGGCCCGGTTGCGGTTGGCCCGGCTGGAACTGACCGGATTGGGGCTGGCCCGGTTGCGGCTGACCTTGCTGGGGCTGGCCCGGCTGGAACTGACCGGGTTGTGGCTGGCCCGGGAACTGGCCTTGGCCCGGCTGCCCGGACTGTCCAGGGTAGGAGCCCGGCGCGGGCTGGCCTGGGTACTGGCCCGGCTGCGCAGGCTGCCCATACTGCGGAGACTGCCCGGCCTGGCCGGGGTAAGTGCCCGGTGCGGACTGGCCTGGATACTGCCCCGCTCCCGGCTGCGCGGGTTGTTGCGGATAACCGGCACCCGGCGGAGGCGCCTGCCATCCCGGCGGGACCGCACCCGGCTCCTGCGGCGTGCCCGGCTGCTCCTGTGGACCCCCTGAGGTACTCATGGCCGCCGATGGTAACTGCCGCGCCGACGCGGTGAACGGCGAAATTCCGGCTCGGTCATGACAAGTCCGCACAACGGGACCGGGCGGCTCCCCTGGCGTCGCATTGCAAGGCCGCTGACCAGGCCAATCACCGAAACCCCGCCCGGCGGAACCAGGCGGCCGGACCGTCGGGCGGAGTCCGCCACATCGCACCGCTCCGCCTGCCGCACGTCGCGGCGCACCCCGCCGGACCGGGCTGCACACCGATTCCAAACCGCACAGCGCGAACTGGTGCCGCATGCCCGGCCGTACCCCGCGAACCGGCACCGCACGCCCGGCCACACCCCGCGAACCGGCACCACACACCCGGCCACACCCCGCGAACCAACGCCATGCACCGCGCCGCCGCACCGTGCGCACGGCACCTTCGCCTGCCGCGTCGCACCTTCGCCCGCCCGCGCCCCGCATTCAACCGCGCAGCGCCGCGCAGTCGCCTGTGCGCACGGCACCTTCGCTCGCCCGCACCGCACCTTCGCCCGCCCGCACCGCACCTTCGCCCGCCCGCACCGCACCTTTAACCGCGCAGCGCGGACCAGCCTCACCCGCCCACGGTCACTTGGCAGCGCGCAGGATCAGCTCCGCGACCACGTCCGGCTGGGAAACCAGCACCGCGTGCGAAGCGTCCGCCACCTCGACTACCTCCGCCTCCGCGCGTTCCGCCATGAAACGCTGCGCCGCGGCCGGAATGTTCTTGTCCGCGGTCGGGATCAGGCTGTACACCGGCAACCCCTTCCACGCCGGTGCGGGTGACGCCTCGTCCAAGGCCGCCGCGGCGATCGGGCGTTGGCCCGCTGCCATCAGCCGGGCCTGCGCGGCCGGGACGTCCGCCGCGAACTGCTGGTGGAACAGGTCCTGCCGGACATAGAGGTCGACGCCCTCGGGCAGGGCGACCTGCTCCAACGTCTCCCCCAGGGTCCCGCCGGGGAACTTCCCGGCCAGTTCGCCCGCGCTTTCGCCCTCGTCCGGGACGAAGCCCGCGATGTAGACCAGCGCCCGCACCCCGGGGTGGCCCACCGCGGCGGCCGAGATCACCGAGCCGCCGTAGGAGTGGCCGACCAGGACGATCGGGCCCTCGACGCTGTCCAGTACAGACCGCACGTAAGCGGCGTCCTCGGCGACTCCGCGCAGCGGGTTCGCGGCCGCGATCACCCGGTGCCCGGCTGCTTGCAGCCGCTCGATCTCCCCGTTCCAGCTGGACGAATCCGCGAACGCGCCGTGTACCAGAACGACAGTGGCAGTCATGGGGTCCTCCTCAGAGAAAGTTCCGAACGAGGACAACAGTACAACTTAGTTGTGCACAATCAAGTTGTATCCAATGCGATCTGGGTCACTGCTCGCGGTAGGACCGCGGCGGGGCGCCGAGCAGGCGGCTGAACATCGTCGTGAAGGCGGCCGGGCTTTCGTATCCGAGGGTGACCGCGACCTCCGCGACCGGAAGGTCCGCGGCCAGCAGTGGGAGCGCGCGCAGCACGCAGGCCCGCTCTCGCCAGCGGGCGAAGCTCAGGCCCGTTTCGGCGCGGAACAACCGGTGCAGGGTCCGTTCGCTGACGTGCAGCTCCTCCGCCCAGCGCGACGGCGGGTCATGCACATCGGGAGCGTCCGAAAAGGACTGACACAGTGCGCGCAAGCCTTCGTGCCGCGGCCACGGGAGTTCAAGCGGCAACGGAACGCAGCGGGAGATCTCGTGCAGCAGAAGGGAAATCAGCGCGGCATCGCGGCCGCGTCGAGGGTATTCCGGGGCGACGTCCACGGCTTCCCGGAGCAATTCCCGCAGCAGAGATGAGACATCGACGGTCTGACAGCGGCGCGGGAACCACGGCACGGCGGATGGTTCCAGATAGAGACTGCGCGTGGTCACGTTCATCATCACGACGCTGTGGTCGGTCTCCGGCGGGATCAGGACCGCGCGCCGGGTCGGGACGGTCCACGTTCCGTCGGCCGTTCCGACCCGCATGGAACCGGTGGCGCCGTAGAGGAACTGCGCGCGGCGGTGGCGATGCGGCGGCAGGAAGTGGTCCGGCGGGTAGTCCGTGCTGATCGCGAGCACGGCCCGAGGGAGGGCGTCGACCTCGGATAACGGAACGTTGCGCATGCCTCCAGAGTAGGTGTCCGAAGCTCGAAAGAACCTGGCGAATCTTCGGATGCACGCCGCGCCCTGGCGACCTACCTTGAAGCCAGTGTTGACCTCGATCCTGATTCTTCTGCTCTTCGGCTGCCTGAGCGGCGTGACGACCGTGCTGTTCGGTTTCGGCGGCGGATTCGTCACTGTGCCGGTGGTCGCGGCGGTCACGACCCGCGGCGACGCGATGCATGTCGCCGTCGCCACGTCCACCGCGGTGATGGTCGTGAACGCGATCAGCGCGACCGTCGTGCAAGCCCGGGCCGGACGTCTCCGGCGCGACTACATCTGGCCGCTCGCCGCGTTTGTCGCGATCGGTGCTGTCGCGGGCTCGGTGGCCGCGACTTACGCGGGGGACGGCTTGTTGCGCGTCCTGTTCATCGTCTACCTGGCATTGACCATTGTGGACAGCTTGGCGCGCGGCGGATTCCTCAAGCCACCAGAGGAACCGAAGCCGTTGAGCACGTTCACGACTACTGCGGGCGGGGTCGGAATCGGTGCGGTGGCGAGCTTCCTCGGAGTGGGCGGCAGTGTGATGACGGTGCCGTTGTTGCGCCGCAAAGGGCTTCCGATGGCTGACGCGGCCGCGATGGCGAACCCGCTCAGTGTGCCTGTCGCGGTGGTGGCGACTGCGGTTTACGCGACGGCGGGCGGCGGACCGTCGGGATACCTAGACCCGATCGCGGGCGTGGCGCTGCTGGCCGGTTCACTGCCGACGATCGCGCTCGTCCGGCGGGTCGCCGACCGGTTGCCGGACAAGGTGCATGCCGTCGCGTACGTGCTGCTGCTCGCGGCGGCGCTGATCGCCGTGGCGGTCAGCTGAGCACCGACCGCACGGTTTCCTCGTCGCGGGCGACCACCGTGGTGCCGTCGTCGGCGGTGATGATCGGGCGCTGGATCAGCTCCGGGTGCTCGGCGAGCGCGGCGATCCACCGTGGACGGTCTTCCGGGGTCCGCGTCCAGGATTTCAGCCCGAGTTCACCGGCGATTTTCTCGCCGGTGCGGGTGATGTGCCACGGATCGAGGCCGAGCCGGTCGAGCACCGCGACGAGTTCCGCCCCGGTCGGCGGGTCCTCCAGATAGCGGCGCACGGTGTACTCCGCGCCGGCCTCGTCGAGCAGCGACACCGCCGAGCGGCACTTGGAACAACGCGGGTTCACCCAGATCTCCACCCGCGCAGTCTAACCGCCCCTTTATCGGGAGGAGTCGTTGCCGGACAAGAGTCTTGGGTGCGTCCTGCATCACCTGCCCGGACCGGGTGGAACGGGCGTACCGTTCGTACATGACCCTGCCGATTACCACCGAACGTCTCGTGATCCGGGACTGGACGGCTGACGACGCCGAAGCCGCGTTTCAGATCTACGGCTCTTCCGATGTGACGCATTGGCTGACTCCTGCCATGGACCGGGTCGCGGACGCCGCGGCGATGCGGTCGGTGTTGCAGGCGTGGCAGGAGGCGCAGCCTAATTTGATTCCGCCTCGGGGGCGATGGGCGGTTGAGCGCCGGGAGGACGGGCGGATTGTCGGCGGGTTGGGGATTCGGTTGTTGCCTCCTTATCGGGAGGATTTGGAGTTGAGCTGGCAGTTGCGGCCCGAGGAGTGGGGGCACGGGTACGCGACTGAGGCTGGGCGGGCGTTGGTGGAGTGGGCGTTTTCCCAGGATGGGACGGATGAGTTGTTCGCGGTGGCGCGGCCTAGTAATTCCCGGGCCATTGCTACTGCGGAGAGGATTGGGATGCAATGGGTGGGGGAGACTACTAAGTATTATGAGTTGAGGTTGCAGGTTTATCGGGTTCGGCGGGGGGATGTTGTTTGATTTCTGCTCCCTGGTTTCGGCTCGTCGCCTGGGGGCGACATTGCGCCTCGTTGTTGCGGGGGCACCCCGAAGCTTGATTGTGATGACGGTCTGAGGGTGTTTGTCAAGGCGGGAAAGATGCCTTGACAAGCACCCTCAGACCGCATTTTGGCTTCGTATCGGGGTGCGGGGGTGGTGTGGGTGCATGGTTCGTTGGGTGCGTTGGTGCGGGTTTTGTGGGTGTGACGCGGTGGCTTGGGTGCCTTGTCGCGTTGGATGTGCAGGCTGCGGTTGCGTGGGTGGGTGCGCGCGGCTTGAGTGGGTGGGCGAGTTGAGTGCGCGAGTATCTGGTGGGAAGTCCGTGAGGGGAACCTTGAGGGAATCAGCGTCTCTGAGGGTTCCCCTCACGGACCATGCAGCTGTCGGTCCGTGAAGGCGTTCGGGTAGTCAGGGGGTGGCGCTTGCGGGGGTCCAGAGGGCGTCGATTTCTCGTTCCGCGGCTGCCAGGCTTTCGTCGGCTTGGGGGCGGAATTGCGCCAGTGCGGGGTTGACGTCTGCCATGGTGAATTCCGCCGTGATGAAGCGCGGCTCCAGGCCCGTCAGGGAAAGGCCGTGCGGGAGCCAGCCTTCGGCGTGGTCCCAGCCGTGTCTTGGGGTGCCTTCTCCGTAGCCTCCGCCTCGGCTCGCCAGGACCAGCAGTTCTCGGCCGCCCAGTACTGACGGGTCTTCGCCCGCGGAGGTGATCAGGCGGTCTACCCAGGCCTTCACCGAGCTTGGCGCGCCGTAGTTGTAGAGCGGCAGGCCCAGCAGCACGGTGTCCGCGGCCAGCACCTCCGCCGCCAGTTCTTCGCCGATTCGTGCGGCTTCGTAGTGGTCTGCGGTGCGCTCGGCGGCGGGCGTGAGGCGGGCTTCCCAGGCCCGTCGGTCCAGGTGTGGGACGGGGTTCGCACCCAGATCTCGGTAGGTCACCGTCCCTTCGGGGTGGGCTTTGCGCCAGGCCTGAGCGGCGCGGGCGCTGAGTTTGCGGCTTACCGAGCGGTCGGCGGTGATGCTGGAGTCGAGGTGCAGCAGGTGTGCCATGTCGATGACCGTCCGTAGATAGTTTGTGTTGAACAAACCATTTATAGCACGGCAGCTACCAGACGCGTCTCGTAGAATGGACACATGGCTCCGTTGCCGCTCGTCGCCCAGGCTCCGCGCAGGTCTGGTGCGTTGCTCGAGCACTTCGCGCGACGGATCCGGCTGCGCGCGGAAAGCGTGCTGGCTCCGTTCGGGCTGCGTCCTCGGCATCTGATCGCACTGACCGTCCTTCAGACCCGCGGTTCCAGCACTCAGCAGTCCCTGGCGCAGATCCTCGAGATGGACAGCACCAACGTCGTCGGCCTGCTCAACGACCTCGAAGCCGACCAGCTGATCGAGCGGCGGCGTTCGCCGGAGGATCGCCGGCGGCACGTCGTCGTGTTGACCGAGCGGGGCGCGAAGGAGCTGGCCCGGGCCGAGGCGGCGCTCGCGGCGGTTGAGGACGAGGTTTTCGCGGCGCTCGATCCTGACCAGCGCGAGCAGCTTTACAACTTGCTGTTGCAAGCGGCTTCCGGAACGGTCGACAGCAGCTCCTGCGCGAAGGAGCCTCCGGTCTGCTGACGGGGAGGGAGCCAGCGAATGGACGGTGCCGCCGAGCGGCTTGCGAAGTACCGCGCGATGCGCAACTTCGCGAAGACCGACGAGCCGTCTGGTGCGAACGCCCCCAAGGAACCTGGTTACCGGTTCGTCGTGCAGCGGCATCGGGCGCGGCGCAAGCACTACGACTTCCGGCTCGAGCTGGGTGGCGTGCTGGTCAGCTGGGCGGTGCCAAAGGGGCCGACGCTTGATCCGAAGGCTCGGCGGATGGCGGTGCACGTGGAGGACCATCCGCTGGAGTACGCCGATTTCGAGGGGGTGATCCCGCACGGCGAGTACGGCGGCGGCGACGTGATCGTGTGGGATCGCGGGCGCTGGGAGCCGGTCGGCACCGACGATCCCGAGCAGGCGCTCGCGGACGGGAACCTGCACTTCGATCTGTTCGGCGAGAAGCTGGCCGGGCGCTTCGTGTTGATCCATCCCAAAAGGGACGGCGACGGGAAGCAGTGGTTTCTGCTCCATAAGCAGGATGACCACGCCGCCTCCGGTTGGGACGCTGAAGATCATCCGAAGTCGGTGAAAAGCGGGCTCACCAATGACGAGATCGCCGCGGCGCCGCCTGCGTTGTGGCGGGGCGATTTGCCTGCGGCCGAGGCGGAAGTGCCGTTGCACGCGGTGTTCGAGCCGGCGTCGGAGGACGAGCTCAAGGCGCTGCAAGACCTGGGCAAGCAAGGCACCTGGACGGTCGCCGGGCGGCAGCTGAAGGTCACCAATCTCGACAAGACGTTGATTCCCGGCCGCGACGGCGAAGCGCCGATCACCAAACGCGAGCTGATCGAGTACTACACCCGGATCGCGCCCACGATGCTCCCCTACCTCGCCGGCCGCGCGCTCAACACCAACCGGTTTCCCGGCGGCGTCGGCAAACCCGGCTTCTGGCACAAGGAAGTGCCCGACCACGCGCCGGAGTGGCTGCATCGCTGGCATTACGAGGCAGCCGACCCCGGCGACGTGCAGCAGTACCTCGTGCCGTCCGGCGTCGCGGATCTGGCCTGGCTGGCCAATTTCGCCGCGCTGGAGCTGCACGCCTGGACGTCGCGCACGTCCGACGTCGAGCATCCGACCTGGCTGCTGTTCGACATCGACCCCGGCTCCGAGACGTCGTTCGACGACGTGCTCGCGCTCGCCCGGCTGCACCGCACCGCGCTCGACCACTTCGGGCTCGTCGGGCGGCCGAAGACGACCGGGCAGCGCGGCATTCAGATCTGGGTTCCGGTCGAGCCGCGGCATACCTACGCGGAGACGCGGGCGTGGGCGGAAACCGTGTCGAAGTCGATCGGCAAGATCGTGCCGGACCTGGTGAGCTGGGCGTGGCACAAGGATCGCCGCGGCGGGCTGGCGCGGCTCGACTACACGCAGAACGTGCTGAACAAAACCCTCGTCGCGCCGTACAGCGTGCGGCCGAAGCCGGGGGCGCCGGTGTCCGTCCCGCTGGAGTGGGACGAACTCGACGACCCCGACCTCACTCCGGATCGGTGGACGATCCGGACGGTGCTCGATCGCGTGGCGAAGGCGGGGGATCCGTTCGCGCAACTGCTGGACGTGCACCAACACCTGCCGCAGCTGTCGTGAAAATCCCCGCCGCGGCAACGACAGCGAAGCCGATCAACAGGTAGCGCGCGGACGTCACCATCGACGGTGCGCCCAAGTTCACCAGCAGACCGGCGATCGACGCACCGAACGCGGTCGCCATCGTCAGCACGGTCGCGATCGCGGCCGCCGCTTGCTGACCGCTGGCCATCGCGGCGACCGACAGGTGCGGCATCGCGATACCGATCCCGGTGCCACCGGCGAGAAGCACGATCAGCCACGCCAAGACCGAAGCGTTTTCCTTTTGCAGTAAGGCAAGTACGACGAACGCGAGAGCCAGCAGCGTCGGTCCGGCCAGACAGAGCAGCCGGACCCGGCGGGCCGACGAGCTGACGATCTGCCCCGCGGACCAGCCGAACGACAGCGCGGCGGAGAAGAATCCCGCTGCGGCAGGCGGTAATCCGCCGAGATGCTGGCCGAACAGCGGCAGGAACGATTCCACCGAGACTCCGGCCGCGAGGCACATGATGGTCAGGTAGATCCACCTCAGCGACGAGCCGGACTCGTACGTCGCAGCGGGCAGCACCCGGATCGCGGCGCGCTTCTCAACGAGCAGAAACGCCAGTACGAAACCAAATCCGAGCACGATGAACGCGGCCATCGCGACGACGTTCGTCAAAATTCCGGCGACGCTCACCGCCCCGACCGCGCCCACGACGGCCACCAGCGCGAAGGCTGGCACCGGGACCGCCTCGCCGCTTCGTGCACTGCGAGGAAGCGCGCGTGGCACCAATGCCGCGATCACGACCGCCGCAACCGCCAGCACGACGAACGCCACCCGCCACGAACCGAATTGCGCGAACAGTCCGCCGAGCGCCGGGCCGACGAGGTTGCCGACGCCGAACATCGCCGAGATCAACGCACTCCCCCGCGCCCACAACTGCGGCGGCAGCGCCGAATGAATCACCGCGAACCCAAGTCCGGTCAGCAACCCCGCACCCAATCCCTGCACTCCGCGCCCGGCCAGCAGCACCGGCATCGCCGGGCTCACCGCGCAGACCACCGAGCCCGCCGCGAAAACGCCGAACCCGAGGTAGTACGCCGCCGCGTTGCCGAGCCGGGCGAGCGCCCTGCTGACGAACATCGTCGCGACGACCTGGGCGACCAGGAACGCCGTCATGTTCCACGCGTAGAGCCGTTCCCCGCCGATGTCGGCGACCGCGGTCGGCAAAAGGCTTGCCGCCACATAGATGTTGACCGCACCGACGAGCACCCCGCCGGCCAGCACGACCGCGGTGCTGAAGTGCGCTCCCAATTCGCGCCACGAACCCACTCGTTTCTCCTCCCGGATGCATTTGCGGTCGCATCATCTCCGGGCGGGAGACCCCGGTAATCAGACAAATCAGGCGTGAACTGGGTCACATTCAACGCTTGGTGAGCACCACCAGGTAGCGGCACGGCCGCGTCCCGGGATTCTCGTACGCGCAGTCGACCGGGCGGCCCAGTTGAAGGCAGTCGCCTTCGGCGAGTTCGTGCACCACTTCGCCTTCGTGGAAGCGCAATTGACCGGACAGCACCCAGATCTGATGGTCGGCGAAGACGTAGGACACCGCCGGGAAACCGGCTTTCGCACCAGGCGGCAGGTCGATTTCCACGAGTTCGGTCGCCCCGCGCCCCGGCGGCGAGACCGCGCGGCGCACGTAGCCGGTGACCGGGTCCTGCCAGGTCGCCTGGTCGTCCCGGCGAGCGAGGCGGCGGTCGTCGTCGCCCTCCGCGCGGGCGACCAGCTCGGACAGCGAGAGCCCGAGCGCGGCGGCGAGCCTGCTCAGCAGCACGGCCGTCGGCTGAGCCTCGCCGCGTTCGATTTTCCCGATCATGGCACGGGAAACACCGGAGCGTTCAGCGAGCGTGCCTGCTGAGAGCTCGCGGTCCTGACGGGCTTCGCGCACCGCCGCGGCGAGCGAGGCAGAGAGGGGATCGGTCACAGTGGTCGACTATAGCAGCGGGTTGTGTCTACTATCGTGCACATGCTGATCCGACCTGCCGAAGAACGGGACGCCGAAGCCTGCGCGGCGATCTACGCGCCGTACGTCCGGGAAACCGCGATCACCTTCGAGACCGAACCGCCGACGCCGACGGAAATGGCGGCCCGCATCGCGAAGGCGACGAAGTCGTACGCGTGGCTGGTGCTGGAAATCGACGGCGAGGTCGTCGGATACGCGTACGGCAGCCCGTACAAGGAGCGCGCGGCCTACCGCTGGTCGTGCGAGGTGAGCGTGTACCTGGCGCAGGACCGTCGCCGGGCGGGCGGCGGAAAAGCCTTGTACGAAGCCCTTTTCTCCCGGCTTGCCGAACGCGGCTTGCGGACCGCGGTGGCCGGGATGACACAGCCGAACGAGCCGAGCGTCGGACTGCACCAGGCGATGGGCTTCGAACTGATCGGGACCTGGCGCAAGATCGGCTGGAAACACGGTGCCTGGCGCGACGTCACCTGGATGCAGCGCGAGCTCGCCCCCACCTCGGACGCCACGCCGGAGGAACCGCGCTAATCCACTCCGAGGTCCAGTTCCTCGATGTCGTGCTCCAACCGGGCCCGCCAAGACCACTTCGGTTCCGTCCAGTCGGTGTCCGACGGCGGCGGCTCCCCCAGCGGCAGCGCCGGATCGACCACGCCGTGCGTCACCCGGTAGGCCAGCGCTGACGTCGCCGCGCGGATCCACTTGTCCCCCGCCGCACCGGACGGCGGCGCGACTCCGAACGCGTGCGTGAACCACACCGGCAGCAGCGCGCTCGACCCGATCGCGTCGGTGATCCGCTCGCGCAGCCGGGAATGCAGTTCTTCCCAGTCCCGTTCGCACTTCTCGATCTGGGGCAGCACCCGGGTCCGCGTCACCTCGTCCGCGGCCAGAAGTTGTTGCGCCGCTTCGGCATCCTGCTTCGCGGCAGGGAGCTGACGGTCCAGCACACCACGCCGGCGAGCGACCACTTCGGACAGTCGCGACTCCGCGTCGTCCCGCTCCGGCGTGCCGCGTTCGGCCTTCGCCAGCACCTCCAGCACTCCGATCAACGCTACTTCGCTCTGCGCCAACGCTTCTAGCGCCTGAGGCAGCCGTGCGACGTCCTCTTCGTGCGGTCGGCGCTGGCTCGGCGTGAGCAGCTGCGCGGCGAGACTGTGCCGCCGTTCCGCCTCGGCGGCGAGCTGTCGCAGCCGCGGGCCGACGTCGTCCAAATCGACTACCGGAACCTTCTCCGACACCCGCACCGCACGTTCGAGCACCAGCAGCCGCTGCCGGAGCCGTTCGAGCTGCCGGGTGGTGTGGTCCAGCCGGGTTTCGTGCCGGGAATGCGTTTCGGTGAACGATTCGACCGTCTCGCGCAGTTCGGAAAGCTCGCGGACGGTGCGGTTTTCCAGATCGTCGACGGTCTCTTGCATACCGCCGACCGTGTCGGTGAGGGCAAGCAGTTCCGGGTCGTGTTCGGCCTCCGGGCCTTCCTCGCCCGGGTAGTACTCGGTGTCGCGGTAGTACTCGGAGTAGGTCACCGCGCCTCCTGAACCAGAAACGCCAAAGTCGCGACCGTGGTGAGCGCGGCCAGGATGACCGCGATCGGCTGGACGGTCGGCCCGGCCCCGATGAGCGCGACCGCGGTGAAGATCGCGGCCAGCACTCCGCTGTACGCGGCGCGCTGCCGCCGGTTGACCATCAACGGCGTCGGCCCGAGCGGTCCGAACGCGATCCGCAATCCGGAGCCCAGCAACGGCAACGCGAGCAGCAGCCAGACCGGGTTGAGCGCGCCGAACAACATCATCGCGCCGCTCACCATCCCGACCGCGACCGGCGCGACCGCAAGGTACAGCGTCGTCCGCTGCACCTTTCCGCGCTTCGCTTCCAGCCGGGCGAGCCGTACCTGCTCGACAGCGGCGTCGACTTCCTTCTCGGTGCTCAGCAGCGCCTCCGCTCGCTCGACCAGTGCGTCGAGCGTCTGCGTGCGTTCGGCGTCCGCCTGGTCCGGCAGCTGCGCCAGACCCGCGCGAAGCTCGCGGCGGAGCGCGGACGCGCGCGCCATCACGTGGTCGCGCTGGTCCTCTGCGGGCGTAGTCACCTCGCCACTGTAGGTACGAAACGCACCGAAGCCGGGGAACGACGCGACTTCCGCCGGGTCCAGTCAGAGGCTCAGCAGGTCCCGGCCGACGACGACCTCGCCGTCGAACCCGGCAGCGGCGTGCGCACGCCAGACCTCGTCGGGAATGTCCGCGTCAGTCGGGACGAAATGCGACAACACGAGAGTCCCGACGCCCGCTTCCTTAGCGAGCGCACCGACCCGCTCGACGCTCGTATGGCTCGCCAGCAGATGGTCCCGCAGCGTCGTGCCGTTGTACCGGCTCACCATGGCGTCAACCGCGGGGACGTACATCACCTCGTGCACCAGCACATCCGCACCTTCAGCGAGCCGCACGAGGTTCTCGCACGGCGCGGTGTCGCCGGAAATCACGATGGAGCGGTCCGTAGTATCGATGCGGTAGGCGAAGGCGTCGACGATCGGCGGGTGGTCCACGCGGGCCGCCGTGATCCGCACGTTCTCGTCCTCGAAAACCACGCCGTCCGCCGTGATTTCGCGCGGATCGAGCAGCTGGTCCAGCGGCCGCAGGCCCTCGTCGGCGACCCGCGTATCGATGTCGAAGCGGTTCATCGCCAGGAAGTGCCGGGTCATCTCCGCGAGCGGCGGCGGGCCGAACGCGGGGACCCGCCGTTCCAGATTGGCGGCCCAGGCCAGCAGGTAGAGGTTGCCGTAGTCGGCGTTGTGGTCGGAATGGTGGTGAGTGATGCCGACCGCGCGCAGCGAGTCGAGCGGAATCCCGGCGTGCACCAGCTGCCGGGCCACTCCGTTGCCGCAATCGAGCACGTAGGCGGCTCCGTTGACGACGATCGCCTGTGCCGGAGCGCTCCGGGTGCGTTTCGGCGCGGGACCGCCCGCCGTGCCGAGGAGGATCAGCCGCGTGGTCATACACACTCGCTTTCGAGGTTGAGCGGAGCAGGAACAGTTCGCGACCGACGGGCCAGCCACACCCCGACGCCCAGCACGCTCCAGGCCGCCAGTGCGAGGAGCCCGGGCAGGGTGATCTGCTTGAGCAGCAACCAAGTCTGCCCGCCCAGGATCGCGACGCCGAGCAGGGACAGCACGGCGTGCGACGTCCGGCGCATCCGGAACGGGGCGCCCGCGTGCAGGTCCGGCCGCAGCCGGCGCACCCGCCACGACGCGAGGATCAGCAAGGCCAGCAACGGCCCGGTGACGATCGACGTCATGGCCGCGATGTTCGCGACGCTGAAGCCGGCGAGCACCGGGACCACGCCGATCAGGTAGAGGATCGCCAGCAGCCAGTGCGGGGTGCCGAACCTGCGGTTCACCGCGCCGAGCCCGGCGGGCAGCCAGCCGTCCCCGGTCGCGGCGAGCGCCGGTTTCGTCGCGGCCAGCAGCAGCGAATTGATGTGGCCGAGCACCGACGCCATCGCGCCGCCGAGGATGAAGAACACGAACCCGCCCGGGGAAAGGAGGTGCCGGGCGACGTCGGACATCGACCTGCCCGCGGACGCCTCCGCGCCGAGCACGCCCACCGACGGGATCGCCACGACCACGTAGATCACCGCCGCGACGAGAGTGCCGCCGACGACGGAAAGCGGAATGTCGCGTCCCGGGCGCTTCATCTCCCCGCCGATGTCGGCGATGAGAAACGCGCCGGTGGTGGCGAAGGTGAGCAGGGCCGCCGCGTTGAGCAATCCGCCGATGCCGTGCGGGGCCAGGTTCCCGAACTCGCTCCACCGCACCTGCCCGGCTCCGGCGATCCCGTACAGCAGGAAGGCGGCGAGCATGACGACCGCGAGCACGATGCCCACCCGGCTGGAGAACGTCGCGCCCGCCAGATTCGTCAGGAAGAACACCGTGATCAGGGCGATCGCCAGCGGCCGGACCGGAACTCCCGGCACGAGCGCGCTGACGTAACTCGCCCCGGTCAGTGCCATCAGGCTGAGCTGGATGACCGACACGGCGGACAACCACATCGACGCGAATCCGGCGGCGGGCGAGACCAGCCGGGCGGCGTAGGTGTAGCGACCGCCGGTGACCGGCATCGCGCTGCCGAGGGACGCGATCGGCAGCGAGTAGACGACCACCGCGAGCGCCGCGAGCGCGAAGGCGATCGGCGCGCCGGCCCCGGTCAGCGCGATAGCCGTGCCCATCAGCGCGACGACGCCGCCGCCGACTACCTGGTGAAAGGAGACTCCGACGGCTTGGAAGAGGGAGATGCTTCGCTTGAGGTTCGCGTCTACGGGTTCGGTCGGCATCGTGATCACTGCCTTCTGCTGGCCGTTGTCGATCGGCACAGCGTGACCCAATCCGCGACGGTGCGGAAATACCGAATGCCCGTCGCGGCATAGCCGTTCGGGAATACCGCCGGGATAGCCGGACGGGCATAGGTCCGAGCGAATCAGGCATTGGACGGGCATGGCGTACGGCAAGAACGATGAGGAATCTGAGTTTCTCCGTCCGACTTTGTGGAGTTCCCATGACCGTGGCCCTCACCGAGGCGGCTGCCCGCGATCTCGACGCCCAGGATCCGTTGCCGACGTCGCGGGCGCAGTTCCACGTCCCGCCCGCGACCGGCGGCGGCTACGCCGAGACGGCCTACTTCGCCGGGAACTCCCTCGGCCTGCAGCCGATCGCGACCCGCGCCGCGCTGGACGCGGAACTCAACGACTGGGCGTGGCTGGGCGTCGAGGGACACGGCGAGGCCGAGCGGCCGTGGGTCTCCTACCACCAGCAGCTGCGCGATCCGGCGGCGCGGCTCGTCGGTGCGCGGCCGGGCGAGGTCGTGATGATGAACTCGCTGACGGTCAACCTGCACCTGATGATGGTCAGCTTCTACCGGCCGACCCCGGAGCGGCACGCGATTCTCATCGAGGACACCGCCTTTCCCTCCGACAGCTACGCGGTCCGCAGCCAGGTCGCGTTCCACTGCTACGACCCGGATGAAGCGGTCATCCGGCTTTCGCCGCGTCCCGGGGAATCGACGTTGCGCAGCGAGGACGTCGTCAGCTGGCTCGCCGAGCACGGGGACCGGGTCGCGCTCGTCCTGCTGGGCGGGGTCAACTACTACAGCGGGGAATTCCTCGACCTCCCGGCGATCACCCGCGCCGGGCGCGCCGCCGGAGCGGTCGTGGGCTGGGATCTCGCGCACGCGGCGGGCAATGTGCCGCTGCGGCTGCACGACTGGGACGTCGACTGGGCCGCTTGGTGCAGCTACAAATATCTCAACAGCGGACCGGGTGCGATCGCCGGCGCGTTCGTGCACGAACGGCATCTCGCGGATCGGTCGCTGCCGAAGCTGGCCGGTTGGTGGAGCACCGACCCGGACGTGCGGTTCCGGATGCGGCCGACGGTGACCCCGGTCGACACCGCGGACTCGTGGCAGCTGTCGAACCCGCCGATCCTTGCCATGGCCCCGGTGCGAGCCGCGCTGGAGATGTTCGACGCCGTGGGCATGGATGCCTTGCGCGCCAAGAGCGTTCGACTGACCGGGTACCTTGAAACGCTGCTCGACGAGACCTGCGCCGGCCGCCCGATCGAGGTGCTCACGCCTCGCGATCCGGACCGCCGGGGTGCGCAGCTTTCCGTCCGGCTACACGGTTTGGACGCCGACGCCGTCAGCGGCGAACTGCGGACCCGGCACGGGGTCATCGCGGACGCACGCCGCCCCGACGTGATCCGTCTGGCACCGGTCCCGATGTACTCGACCTTCCACGATTGCTGGCGCGCGGCGACGGCACTCGCGGAGGTCGTCAGCGCTTCTTTCGCCGGATCTTGATCGCGCGCAAGTCGGTGACCGCGTAGTTCAGGTCCCGATACGGCAGTCCGTGCGCGGCCAGTGCCGCAACCGCGCTGTCTTTCGCCGCGCGTTCGTCGTCGTCCGGACCGGCCGGGACCTGGCAGCGGAAGGTGAACGCCGTCGCGTTGACGTCGTGGCTGAACGTGCCTTCCTCGGTGAAGGCGACGTCGGTCTTGCCCTCCAGCAATGCCCGGGTGCTCTCGTCGAGAGAGTCGAACTTGCCGCGGATGATCACGCGGAACGCGTCCATGTCAGGCGTCCTTCCGGGTCGCATAGGTCAGTACTTGGTCGCTGAGCAGGCCTTCTACCGCGTCGAGGAGCGTCAACGCCGCCTCCGCGATGTCGTCCGGCCGCTCTCCGGCGACGGTGCGTTCGCCGATCTCGCCGTACAGCAGGCTGTGCACCCACCCGATCTGCGCGGCGACCAGCCCGGGTACCGGATCGCCTTGCGCCGCAACGGTTTCCGCGATCAGCAGGTCGGCGAGTTCGGTGACCATCTGCTGACCGAGGTCCTGCAGCCGGGCGGCGAGCGTGGGCGCGGCCAGCATCATCGGCAGCACCCGGCCGAACCCCGGGCTGAGCCCGATCGTCCGCGAGCGCTGCTGGATCTCGCCGCGCAGGCGGTCCAGCACCGCGCGCGCCGCGGACACCCCTGGCCCGCGCGCCCGCACGATCCCGGCCAGCCGTCCCGCCGAGGCCTCCGACGGCGGCAGCACCAGGTCTTCCTTGACGCGAAAGTGGTTGTAGACCGTGTTGACCGCGACGTCGGAAGCCTCCGCGACCTCGGCGATCGTCACGGCGTCGAATCCGCGCTCGACGAACATCCGCAGCGCGGTTTCCGCGATGCGCCGCACCGTCTCCTGCTTCTTCCGCTCCCGAAGTCCCACGCCGAAGAGTGAAGCAGACTGCAAACTTGGTGTCGACTCCATTTTTCTTCCCGGAGCCCCTGGATATCGGGGAGATCCCGGAGGACGGGACGGCCGCCGACGCGGCATCATCGACCAGGTGCGGATCGGCTTGCTGGGCCCGCTGGAGGTCCGGAACGACGACGGTGCCGCAGTCGAGCTCACCGGTGCCCGATTGCGGACGCTGCTGAGCGCCCTCGCGCTGGAGCCCGGCCGGGTCGTCTCGGCCGGGCGGCTCGTCGACGCCGTCTGGGGGACGCGTCCGCCGGCCACGGCCAACGCGTTGCAGGCGCTCGTCTCGCGGCTTCGCCGGGCCGGGACCCGGCTCGATTCCACGCCGTCCGGCTACCGGCTGCCCGAGGCGACCGTGGACGCGGCGCGCTTCGAGGAGCTGGTCACCGCGGCCAGGACGGCACCGGACGAGAAACGAGTCGTGCTGCTGCGCGAGGCGCTCAACCTGTGGCGCGGCCCGGCACTGGGCGACGTCTCGGACGCGCAGTTCTTCCAGAGTCATATCGTGCGGCTGAACGAGCTGCGGCTTTCCGCCACCGAGGAGTACGCCGAAGCCGTGCTCCGGTTGGGGCACGGCGCGGATCTCGCCGAGGAGCTGTCGAAACAGCTGGCCGAACATCCGCTGCGCGAACGGCTGGCCGCGGCGTTGATGCTCTCGTTGCAAGCCGCCGGACGCCCGGCCGAAGCACTGCGGGTGTTCGCGCGAATCCGGTTGGCGCTGGCGGATGAACTCGGTGCCGATCCGGCCGCGGAACTGTCCGCCGCGCACACCAAGATCCTCCGCGAAACGGTGGCCGACGAGGACCAGACGCGCACGAACCTGCGGGCCGGGCTGACCAGTTTCGTCGGCCGGAACACCGAGGTCACCCGCGTGGCCAAGTTGGTCGGCGAATACCGGCTGACCACGCTGACCGGGCCCGGCGGGGCCGGAAAGACCCGGCTGGCCACGGAAACCGGACGGCATCTGCTGTCCGAACGCAACGGCGTGTGGTTCGTCGAACTGGCTCTGGTCGGCGGCGGCGCGGACGTCCCGCAGGCCGTGCTCGACGCGCTGGGCCTGCGCGAACAGAGGTACCCCGGAGCGCTCGCCGCCGGCACTCCGCGCGAGCGGGCGGCGAGCGCGTTGCGCGATCGGGACGCGGTGCTGGTGCTCGACAATTGCGAGCACGTCATCGAAGCCGCCGCGGAACTGGCCGAACACCTGCTCGGCGAGTGCCCGCGGCTGCGCATTCTCGCGACCAGCCGGGAACCGCTGGCCGTGACCGGCGAAGCGCTCTGGCCGGTCGAACCGCTGAGCCTGCCCGCGGAAAACGCGACGCCGGTCGAAGCGATGTCGCGCGCCTCGGTGCGGCTGCTGGCCGACCGCGCCGCTGCCGTACGGCCGGGATTCACCGTTGATGAGTTCACTGTGGACGACGTGGTGCGGATTTGCCGGGCGCTCGACGGAATGCCGCTCGCGGTCGAGCTCGCCGCGGCCCGGCTGCGGTCGCTGACCGTGTCGCAGCTGGCCGCCCGGCTCGATGATCGGTTCCGCCTGCTCACAGCGGGCAGCCGGAACGCGCTGCCGCGACATCGCACGCTGCGCGCGGTGGTCGACTGGAGCTGGGATCTGCTGGAGCCGGACGAACGGCAGCTGCTGCGCCGGTTGTCGATGTTCTCCGGCGGGGCGACCGCCGACGCGGCGGAAGCGGTCTGCGGCGGCACGGCTGAACTGCTCAGCACATTAGTCGACAAATCGCTAGTTACCATCTCCGAGGACGCCGAGCCGCGCTATCGGATGCTCGAGACGATCAAGGCGTACGGCCTGGAACAGCTCACCGCGGCGGGCGAACGCGAGGAACTGCGTCAGGCGCACGCCGAGTGGTTCGCCCGCTTCGCCGAAACTGGCGACAAATACTTGCGCCGGGCCGAGCAGATCGAATGGCTGACCCGCTTCGCCGCCGAGCACGGCAACCTGATCTCCGCGGCGCGCGGCGCGATTGCCGCCGGAGAAGCCACGACGTCGCTTCGGCTGGCGACCTCGTGCGCGTGGTTCTGGATGCTGACCGGGCACAAAACCGAGGCGCAGGAACTGATCGAGGCGGCGCTGGCGTTGCCCGGCGAGACGGACCGCGAACTGCGCGCGATGGGATACGCGATGGCCGCACTGCTGCTGACCATCGGGATGAGCGCCGAAACCTCCGCCGACGCCTTGGGCCGCAAAGCACTCGAACTCAGCCACGGCAGCAAGAACTCCTTGCTGCGGTCCATCATCCCGGTGTTCACGCACACCGCGGACAACGACACTGTAATGTCCACATTGGACGAATTGATGTCCGATGAGGATCCGTGGCTGCGCGCCCATGCCCGGCTGCACCGGGCGCGGTCGCAGCTGAACCTCTGGCACGACGCGGCCGCGCAGGAAGCCGACATCCGCGAGGCCGTCCGGCTGTTCCGGATGAGCGGGGAGCGCTGGGGAATGTCACTCGCGCTGAACAACCTCGCCGAGGTCGTCGGCCGGCGCGGCGAACTGGAGGAAGCCGTTTCGTGCTACGAGGAATCGATCACAGTCGTCTCGGAAATCGGCTCGACGGAGGACGTTCTCTTCGCCCGCGGACGGCAAGCTCACCTGTTCTGGCAACTCGGTGACGAAGCAGCCGCGGCGGCCGCGGCAGCCGCGGCCGAACGCGACGCGCTGAGCGTGCCGTTCCCGGACTCGCTCGCGTTTCTGGCCCAGACGAAAGCCGATCTGGCGCGCTGGCGGGGAGAGCTGGCGGACGCCAGGCTGGAACTGAACCGCGCCGAAGCGTTGTTGAGCGAAACCGAGCCGCATCCGTTGTTCCGCGCGATGATCCAGCATTCGCACGCCTACCTGGACGCCCAATCCGGCGACCTGGCCGCAGCCCGGGAGCGCCGCCGCGAAGCACTCGCTATAGCCGCGCAAGCCGGTGAGGTGCTGTATCTGGCGATCATCCTCGTGGGCATCGCCGAGCACGCCCTGCGCGTCCACCGTCCGGTCGCCGCCGCCGATCTCTTGGCCGCCGCACACCGCCTCCTCGGCGGCCCCCACCTCGCCCTGCCCGACGCGACGGCCGTCGAAGCCGCCGTCCAGGCCCAGCCATCAGGCACAGTCGACGACCCGGTCGCCCTCGCTTACGACGTCCTCGACTGACGAATCCTTCGGAAGCCACCGCAACGCAAGCATTCCCAGCCCCGCACACAGCACGGCCGCGACGCCCATCGCCACATGCAACCCGGTCACGACAGCCCCCTTCACAGCTGCCGCACCCTCCGGGGCCAGCCACCGAAAAACGAACGCCGCGACCGAACCCAGCAACGCGATCCCCAGCGCGTGGCCGATCTCGTTGGCCGTCTCGCTGATCGCTCCCACCGAACCGGCTCGCTCAGCCGGGACCGCGCCGACCGCCGTGTCCGCGACGAGCGAGAACGAGATCCCGTAGCCGAAACCGGCGACCACCGTCGAAGCGACAAACCATCCGGCCCCTCCGGTGACGGTGGTCGCCAGCAGCAACGCCAGCCCGAGCGCGATCGCGAAATGGCAGGTCACCAACGCCGCCCGGTTCCCGATCCGCGCCGCGAACGCCGGGGTGAGCACGCACGTCACGGTCAGGACGACAGCACCCGGAAGCGCGAGCAACGCGGCGTGGAGCACGGACAACCCCAGCACCGACTGGAGGTAGACCCCGGTCAGATACGCCGCCGCCGACCACGCGAACAGCGACAGCACCCCGGTGATCACCGCGACGGTGAACACCTTCTCGCGGAACAAAGTCACGTCGAGGAGCGGATACTCCAACGTCCGCTGCCGCAGCACGAACCACGTCAGCACCCCGGCCCCGGCGACGCCGGCGAACGCCACCGGCCAAGAAGGACCGTAGGCGGCGAATTCCTTGACGGCGTAGACCGCCAGCAGCAACCCGCCCGCGGACAACGCGATGCTGAGCAGATCGACCTTGCCCGGCCGGGTCGTCCTGGCTTCCCGGAGCACCACCGGCGCGGCCGCGAGGAAAACCGCGACGACCGGCAGGTTGACCAGGAACACCGATCCCCAGCCGAATCGGCTCAGCAGCAGCCCGCCGAGAATCGGGCCGATCGCGAAACCCGCGGCGAACGTCGCGGCGAAGATCCCGATCGCCCTGGCCCGCCGCTTCGGCTCGGGGAACAGTTCGCTGAGCATCGCGAGCCCCGAGGGCAGCAGCGTGGCGCCGCCGAGCCCCATGAGCACGCGGCAGCCGATGAGCCATTCCGGCGTGGGCGCGAACGCGGCGCCCGCGGAACCCGCCCCGAAGACCGCGACCCCGATCATCAGCAGTTTGAGCCGCCCGTACCGGTCGCCGAGACTGCCGAACGCGATGAGCAGCGAGCCGACCGCGAAACCGTAGCTGTCGAGGATCCACAGGGCTTGGTCGGCGGTCGGGGCTAGGGCGCGGGTGATGGTCGGCATGGTCAGGAACAGGATCGAACCGTCCATCGAGACCAGCAGGACCGGTCCGAGCACCACGAGCAGCCCCAGCCAGGCACGGCGAGTTTCCGTCATGCCCCCGATCCTCGGAACCCGCGGCCCGCCTCGGCCAGCACCGGCGATGAGTACCCCTCGCAGGTGCAGGCACCGGTCCGCGCGCTTGCCTACGATCGAAGCCATGCAGACCGAGACCCTCGGCGTGTTCCTCAAGACCCGCCGCGACCGCGTGACGCCGGACGCCGCCGGGATGCGGACGTACGGCACGCTCCGCCGGGTTCCCGGTCTGCGCCGGGAGGAACTCGCCCAGCTCGCGGGCGTCAGCGCCGGCTACTACACGCGGCTGGAGCAGGACCAGTCCGGCACCGCGTCGCCCCAGGTGCTCGACGCTCTCGCGCGGATGCTCAACCTCGACGAGACCGAGTCGAGCCACCTGCACAACCTCGCTCGGCGCGGCGGAGTCCCCCGGCTGGTGCGCCCCGCGCCGGAAACCCTGGATCCGCACGTCGCGACCCTGCTGCACGCGCTGAGCGACAGCGTGCCCGCGATCGTCCTCGGCCGCCGCGGCGACGTGCTCGGCTGGAACCGCACCGGTCACCTCCTGCACGCCGAACATCTCGACTACGCCGCACCGGACTCGCCCGAGACCCGGCCGTCGATCCCGCGGATGTTCTTCCTCGACCCGCTGCACCGCGACCTCTACCGCAACTGGGCCGACCTCGCCCGCACCCACGTCGGCTACCTGCGCCTGATGTCCGGCAAGCACCCGACCGACGCCCGGCTCGCGGAGCTGATCGGCGAACTGGCCATGGGCAGCCCGGAATTCGCCGCGCTCTGGGCGGCCGGAGACGTCGTGGACTGCACGAGCGGCCCGATGGACCTGCGGCACCCGACGCTCGGCCACGTGAACATCGACTACCAGGTCTGGCTCCAGCCCGACAGCCCCGACCACCAGCTCGAGGCCTACACCCCGCGCGACGCCGCCTCCCGGGACGCACTGCGGCTGCTTGAGGTCGCTTCCCGCTAACGGTCGGCGAAACCGGCCTGCCCGAAGCACTTCCTATGGCATCATCCGCCGGTGACCGGCGAGCGGAGCGACCCGCACTCCATCGGGGCAGAAGACCTCGAGGACTTCGACTCCTGGACCGCACAGGCCGCGCTCGCCTCGCTGATCGACGAAACGCTCGGCTCCCCCGAGGTCACCCGGCTCCTCGCCCGTGAATCGCTGCGCACCGAAGTCGTCCGCGAAGAACTGTTCGCGAACGAGACGCTCCTCGCGAAGATCCGGACGCTGCAGGACCAGGTCATGGCCGAGGGCGACCGAGGCTTCCGTCCGCGAAACCGCGCGATGTCGCCGCGCGAGGTGACCTGGCTGCTCGCCGCGGTGCTGCTCGGGTTCGCCTACCTCAGCCTGATGACCGCCGCGTGGGCGCAGCTCCCCCTGTTCTTCCGGATCTTCGCCGGCCTGATGATGCCGTGCGTCCTGTTCGCCACCGGCGCGCTCGCGGTCCGCAAAGTCACCGCGTTGCGCGAGTGGATCAACCCGGACGCCATGCAGTTCCACGAGGAGCAATTCGGCCTGGGGCCGCGCCGTTCGTTCGCCGCGCGCGAGATCGTGCTGCCCGAGGTCCGCGACGTCATCTCCGCGCACCGGCGGCTGCATTTCGGCACGACACTGGTTTTCGACCAGCAACACGACCTCGGCGAGGAGGACAGCAGCCGAATTGTGCCGACAGCGGCGGCGAAACGGCTCCGACGCGTCCTCGAACGCGCGGGCTCCGGCGCGGTCGCTCTTGGCGGGCAACGCGGATCGGGCAAGACCACCGCGATCCGTTCCATGCAACGAGGTCTGTTGCACGGCAGCGAAAACCCGGCGCCGCTGGTGGTAGTCGCCTCCGCTCCAGCTACCTATGACGCCCGCGATTTCGTGCTGCACCTGCACAAACTGTTATGCCAAGCCGTGCTCGCCCGGGTCCGGCAGGTACTGGGTCCGGGAACCGGCTGGCGATGGTGGACCCGCCGGATCCTGCGCGGAACGGTCGACCTCGTCGTGTCGGCCGCGCTCGGCTGGGCAATCGGCGGCCTGCTGTGGAACGGGAACTTCCCGCACTTCCCCGCCGAACTGTGGCAAACCATCACCAGGATGCAGTTCCCTGACTTACTTGGTCCTTTGTGGACAGACCAGCCGCTGACCAACCGGATCGCACTGGCCGCCGTCGCCGTCCTCACGCTCCGCTGGGTGGCGAAACTCCTCACGGCAGCGGTCGGCGCACTGGTGCTCCTACTGCGGCGGAAGTCGTCAACCGGACCACGCGCCCTGCAAGCCGAAGCGCGCCGACAACTGCTCCGTATCCAGTACCTGCTGACCTACACCACCGGCTGGTCGGGCAAACTCGCCGTCCCGGCAGGCGGCGAACTGGGCCGCACCCGCACCACGCAACGGGCCGAACAGCAGCTGACCCATCCGGAGGTCGTCGACGAGTTCCGCGCGTTCGCCCAGCTGACCGCCGAATCGTTGCGCGAGGAAGGGATCACCGACCGGGTCGTGGTCGCCATCGACGAACTGGACAAGATCGGCGAGCAGGACAAGGCCCAGCAGCTGGTGAACGACATCAAGGGCATCTTCGGCGTGCCCGGCTGCCTGTATTTCGTGGCCGTGTCCGACGACGCGGTGCTCAGCTTCGAGCAACGCGGCCTGGCCGTGCGCGACGCGTTCGACAGCGCGTTTTCCGAGGTAGTGCGCCTGGAATCGTTCACCCTCGACGAAAGCAGGCTGTGGATCGCGCAACGGCTGCCCGGCGTCCCGGAACAGTTCTGCTATCTCGGCCACTGCCTCTCCGGCGGCCTGCCGCGCGACCTGCGCCGCACCACGATCGACATGGTGGACGTGACGACCGAACACTACGAGCCGTCGCTGTCGACGGTCACCGGCATCCTGGTCAGCACCGACTTGGCAGCGAAGTCGAGCGGCTTCATCGCGCAGGCTCGCGGGCTCCCGCAGACACCGGAACTGGCGGAACTGTGGCCGAAGCTGCTCCGCATCCCCGACACCCGCGAAGCAGTCGAACTCGCCGAACTAGCCACCGAGTTGCACGAAGGCGCAACGCCCGACCTAGCCGACGCGGTCAACCGGCTGCGTCTGCACAGCGGCGCGTTCGTCCTCTTCTGCGCCACCGTCCTGGACATGTTCACCGACGCCCTCACCAAGTCCCGCCTCACGCCGAGCCTGCACGAACTGGCCATCGCCCGACGCCGGCTCGCGCTGGACCCGCACCTCGCGTGGGCCGCCTTGACCGACTTCCGCAAAGCGCACGACCTGCCCCTGCCCGGCCAGGCATAACCAGCCCTTCTGGGGCACGGAAGAGCCAGCTCTTGGACTTCTCGCCGCGCCGCTTCTAGCGTTGCGCCCATGACCACCTACGTCCTCGTCCCCGGCGCCTGCCACGGCGGCTGGTGCTTCGACCGGCTCGCCGGCCAACTGCGCGACCGCGGCCACCGCGTCCTCCCGCTGACGCTCACCGGTCTCAGCGAACGGCAGCACCTGCTCAATGGCGGGGTCAACCTCGACACCCACATCGAGGACGTCGTGCGCGCGATGCAGGCCGAGCAGGTCGAACGCGCCGTGCTGGTCGGGCACAGCTATGGCGGGATGGTCATCACCGGTGCCGCCGACCGGGTGCCGGAACTGGTCGACGCGCTGGTGTACCTCGACGCTTTCGTCCCGGAAAACGGCGACTCCTGCTGGACGCTCACCGATGACCGGCAGCGCGAGTGGTACCTGAGCGTCGGCGAGACCGGATACGCCGTGCCACCGCTGCCGTTCTTCGACCCGCGCGCGTCGGCTCACCCGCTGGCGTCGCTGCTGCAGTCAATCCGGCTCGACACGGACCTGAGCCGATTCCGCCGCCGAGACTATGTGTACGCCCGGATTTGGGACGGCGGGTCGCCGTTCGAGCCGACTTACCGGCGGCTTCTCGACGATCCACAGTGGAATGTCCACGCACTGGACAGCAAGCACGACGTGATGCGCGACGCACCGGAGGAACTGCTGCGGATTCTTATCGACGCCGCATCCTAGAAAGCGCTCGATTACGGCCGGCAAGATTACCGCGCAAGCACACGTAGGAGCATGCTCGGCGGAAGCAGTCCACTGGGCACAGCAAGTGCGCCCCGCCCCAAGCCGTCACCCCTCCAGCGAAGGAACCCGCTCCCCCACCGGCGGCAACCCAGGCGGCGTCCCGTCCCCGAACGGACGCCCGCCCAGGCCCTCCCGTCCATGCGGCGTCAGCCACCCCGCCAGTTCCGGCCCCAGCGGCACCACCCCGGTCGGGTTCACGTTCCGGTGCACCACGTAGTAATGCTCCTTGATCTGCCCGAAATCGATCGTGTCCCCGAAACCGGGCGTCTGGAACAGATCCCGCGCGTACGCCCACAGCACCGGCATCTCCGTGAGCTTCTGCCGGTTGCACTTGAAATGCCCGTGGTACACCGCGTCGAACCGGACCAGCGTCGTGAACAGCCGCACGTCCGCCTCGGTGATCGTGTCTCCCACCAGGTACCGCTGATCCGTCAACCGCGAGGAAAGCCAGTCCAGCCGGGAGAACAACGCGTGGTACGCCTCTTCGTAAGCCTCCTGCGAAGAGGCGAAACCGGCTTTGTACACCCCGTTGTTCACGTCCCGGAACACCTTCTCCGCGACGTCCTCGATCTCGTCGCGCAGCCGCTCCGGGTACAGCTCGGGCGCGCCGTCCCGGTGGTAGGCGCCCCATTCCAGAGACAGGTCCACGGTCATCTGCTTGAAGTCGTTCGTCACGATCTGTCCACTAGGGACATCCACAATGGACGGAACGGTGATCCCGCGCGGATAGTCCGGGTACCGCGCGAAAAACGCCTCCTGCAGCCGTTCGATGCCGAGCACCGGGTCGCGGCCGCCGGGGTCGAGGTCGAAGGTCCAGCTGCGCTCGTCGTGTGTCGGGCCGCACAGGCCCATCGACAGCACTTCTTCGAGACCCAGCAGCCTGCGCACGATCGACGCGCGGTTCGCCCACGGGCACGCGCGCGCGATCACCAGGCGGTAGCGGCCCGGCTCCACTGGCCAGCCGTCGCGGCCGTCGGCGGTGACGCGGTCGGCGATGTAGTTCGTGTCGCGCTTGAACTCACCCTGGTCGGGCATCGGAAGCCTTTCGTCGGGGGCGGGGCTAGTCGTCCGGGCAGGCCGAACAGTCCGGCGGCTCCAGTGCGGCGGCCAGCCGGGCGAGGATCGGGCCCGCGGCGCGGACCTCCTCGGGCGAGAGGTGGTCGAACAGGAACGAACGCACGCGCTGGAGATGCCCGGGATACGCGGCGGCGAGCTTCGCCCGCCCGAGTTCGGTGAGCGTCGCGTGCGCGGCCCGGCGGTCCTGCGGGCATTTCACCTTCCGCACCAGTCCGCGGCGCACCATCGCCTCCACGACCCGGCTGATCCGGCTCAGCGACAGCGCCGCGGCCTCCGCCAGATCGGTGAGCCGCAGCCTGCCTTCGGGCGCTTCCGACAGCGACACGAGCACGGTGTAATCCGTCAGCGAGACGCCGTTGTCGTGCGCGAACTGGTCCTCGAGCGCCCTCGGCAGGACCGTGACGACCCGCATCAGCGGACGCCACACTGCCTCTTCTTCGCTGGTCAGCGGAGATCTGTTCACCACAGAGGGGGAGTATATCCGACACTTGCTCGCGCAATCAGTTATTGTGGGCTACAGTGCTAGTTGAACACTCAACCAAGAACCCGAAGGAACGGAACACATGACCAGCGCGACCACCTACGCCCACCTGACCGGCACCTACACGATCGACGGTTCGCACAGCCGGATCGGCTTCGTCGCCCGCCACGCCATGGTCACCAAGGTCCGCGGCTCCTTCAACGAGTTCGAGGGCTCGTTCACCCTGGACGGCGAGAACCCGGCGAACTCCAGCGCGAACGTCACCATCCAGACCAAGAGCGTCGACACCCGCAACGCCGACCGCGACGGCCACCTGCGCAACAACGACTTCCTGTCCTGCGACGAGTTCCCGACCATCACCTTCACCTCCACCGGGATCGCGCAGACCGGCGAGGACACCTTCGACGTGACCGGCGACCTGACCGTCAAGGGCATCACCAAGTCGGTCACCATCCCGTTCGAGTTCGGCGGCTCCGCGAAGGACCCGTTCGGCAACGACCGCGTCGGCTTCGAGGGCTCGACCTCGATCAACCGCAGCGACTACGGCGTCACCTTCAACGCCGCGCTCGAGACCGGCGGCGTGCTGGTCTCGGACAAGATCACCCTCGAGTTCGAGATCTCCGCGATCAAGAGCGCCTGAAGGAACAGCCGGTGAAGGGTTCCGGAATCGGAGCCCTTCACCGCGGGCTTCAGACGTCGAGCGCGGTGCCGTAGAGCCGCTCGACGGGGAGCCGGAGCACGACCCGTCGCTCGTCCACCTGCTGCTTCAGGAACGCCTCCGCGTCCTCGGGCCGCGCGGCCTCCGGGAGCATCGCGAGCAACTCCCGTCCGACCGCGTCGCCGGGAACCTCGGTGACCTCGGAAACCTCCGCCTGTCCCTCAGCGACGGCGAACGACCACACGTCGCCGCCCTGAACGTGCAGCGTCGCCCGCGGGTTGCGGCGCAGGTGGCCGACCTTGCTGCGGTCGGCAGTCGTCGAGAAACGCACCGTCCGGGCGTCGGGATCCCAGCTGTACAACATGGTCGTCAGATGCGGCTGACCACTGCGTTTGATCGTCGCGAGGGTGCCGAACCGCTGCCGGCCGAGCAGGGCCGAGAGGGCTTCGTCAGACAGTTTCCGGGGTGCGGGTCCTTGACTCATGCCTTGGCCAACTCTCCACCCGTCCGGCAAATTTCCGCGAGCCACCCCTATTTCCGGCACCCCCTGTTTTCAGGCGCGCAACCCGGCGATACCTACCTCCAGCGCGGCTTCGAGGTGCTGCGGCTCGCCGGTCGTCAGCAGCATCAGCACCCCGCCCTGCACCCCCGCCAGCAGCGCCGACGCCGCCTGCTTCGGGTCCAGCCCGGGCCGGACCTCCCCCGCCGCCCGCAGGTTCTCGATTCCGGCGGTCAGCTCGCGGAGCCAGCGCTGCATCAGTTGCGTCACCACCGCCTGCGCACCCGGCGTATTGCGGCCGATCTGCGACATCACCACATTCAACGGACAGTGCCGGCCTTGCTCGGTGTAGTGCGCGAGCACCACCTTCTGCCACGTCCGGAAGTCCTCCCAGGTGCGCAGCGTGCCGAGGGACGGCTGCTGCACCTCCAGCACCCGGTCGGCCTCCCAGCGCGCGACGGCCAGCAGCAGTTCTTCCTTGCCGTCCGGGAAGTAGTGGAACAGCTGGCTTTTGCTGGTCCCGGTCTGCGCGCGGACGTCGTCCAGCGTCGTCGCGAGCACGCCGCGCTCGCGGATCACCTCGGCCGTGCCCTCCACGATCCGTTGTCGCGTGGCCTCGCCCTTGCGCGTGAGCGTCATCGCCTGCCTCCTGAATGGACCAGCGAGTCCACTCTACGCGCGAAAGATCAGAACGCCGAGCCTCCGTCTGACCAGGACGTCTGGCCGAAGTCCTCGTCGTCCACCGGCGCCCGGCGCGGGCGAGGCCGTTCCGGCTCCGGAGCTTCCTCGGCCTCCGCGACGGCTTCCTCGGGCTCCTCGACGTCGGCCGCGGCTTCGGGGGCCCCCTTCGGCCAGACGCACGGCGACGTCGCACCGAGGTAGAGCTTGCCGAGTTCGTTGGCCTGCAAGGACATGTCGAAGCCGTCCCGCTCGTTGCGCGCGAAGACGTACTGGTCGGTGGGCCGCCGGTCGGTCAGCACGGTGAAGCCGTGCCCCTGCCACCACTTCACGACGGCCTCGAACTGCGCCTTGAAGGTGTCCGGTTCGAGGCCGGTCACCTCGTAGGTGGCGGAGATCTCGAACCGCCCCGCCGGACCGTTGTCGGTCGGATCGGTGCATTCGGAACGGTTGCGGGAGAACAATTCCCGGGCGGCGGGCGCGGGCAGTGCGGAGAACGCGCCGCGCACGTAGTCCTCGACCTGGTCGCGGGCTTCGTTTTCGGTGATCGTGGGGGTCATGGCTCCACCTCCTGGGGAGCAGGCTACGAGGGGAAGGGCGGCGAGGCAGGCCAGCGCGGTTCGGCGCGCCGTCACGCCGGCAACCCGGCGATGATCCGGCCGAAGCTGCGCAGCGACGGGTTGTTGTCCTCCCAGTATTGGCTGTGCGCGGCCCCGGACAGGCCGCCCTCGTACCAGGGTCCCTTGTCGCCCGGCGCCGATTCGAAGACCTGGCCGCCGAACCCGTCGCCTGCCGGGCTCGGGCCGAGCGGGTCATGGCCGGGGAGACCGATGTTGGTGATCTTGATGAGGTCGTGCTGCGCGACCGTCGAGTGCACGTGCTGGGCTACCTGGTCCTGCGGCACGCCGTCGAGATGCAGTTGATTCGCGTGCTCGACGCCGACGCCGGGGCTGCCGACGAAGATCAGGTCGTCCGCGTTGAGCCCGCCGTCGCGAGCCGCGTGGCCGATCACCGTCGTGCCGTAGCTGTGGCCGAGCACGGTGTTGTGCGACGGCGCACCCTCATGCGACGCGCGCAGGCCGTCCTCGAATTTCGACAACGATTCCTTGCCGCCGTCGGCGTATTTCTCGCTGGCGGCGTCCACGAGCTCGTTCGGTGCGTCGTAACCACACCAAGCGCGTCAACCAACTACACTGTTCAGTGCGTCTACCAGCGAGGATACGGACCATGAGCGCATCGGCACCCCGGAAGCGGCGGCGGTTCAAGAAGCAGCAGAGCGAACGGCCGCCGGTCGTCCCGTTCACTCCAGACGGCGACGCGGCGGTGTGCTACGCCCGCCAGTCGCATTACACAGACGAGAGCATGTCCAGCGAGATCCAAGTTAGGGACACGCATCGCTGGAGCAATGCTTACGACGTTCCGATTGTGGCAACAATCGAAGACCTGCATGTGTCTGGAGACCTAGAACCCCACAAACGAGAGGGACTCAAGGTCTGGTTGTCGGATTTGCCGCCGAAGCCGTGGAAAACCTTGGTTGTCCCCAAGTTGGATCGACTCGTGCGCAACGTGTTGGACGCACTCAATCTGCTGGAATGGCTCAGGGCACGCGGTAAACGACTGATCTGCATCGCAGAAGGAATCGACTCAAGCAACTCGATGGCCGAGTTCATGATTACACTAATCGCCGCATTTGCCCGCATGGAACGTGAACGCATGAGGGAGCGTTTCCGTTCAGCAAAAGCAGCACTCAAGGAAGCCGGTCGATGGAGTGGAGAAGGCCACCTTTACGGAACCATGCCAGTAGAACTGCCCGGCGGTGGTTGGATTCTCGGACTTGACCCTTACGCGGTTAAAATTCTTCACTCTCTCTCAAAGCTGGCGCGAACGGGAAAGGGGGTCACCGACATGTCGAACTGGCTGAAAGAAAACCACGTCGTGGCCCCACGGGACAGGCAATTGCAGCTAGCAGCAGAACGACGCGGAGAGGATCCCGCAGAAGTTGAGCTAAAAGGGCACGAGTGGCATCCGCACACAATAACCCGCCTGCTGACAAATCCGGAACTCGTGGACTACGGAATATTCGAGCCAGCCGAACAAGATGAAATAATTGCCAAACTTCAGGAAAAAGCTCCCCGACAGGCACGTGGCAGCAACCGGGCATACGAATTTTCTGGCGTCCTGGTGTGCGCGGATTGCCTTGAACCACTTTGGCACCGAATGGCCAGAAAGAAAGAGATCCGGCAGAACGGAAAGGAAGCCAGTTACGAATACCACTACTGGCGATGCCCGACACGCAAGCATGGTCCGTCCATGCGCGCCGAAGAAGTCGAACCGCTCGCCACTGAGGCTTTCTATAAAATATTTGCAATGGTCCCAGTTCGAGAGCGCATCATTTTGCCGCCAACCAGCCATGCAAACCAAATCGCAAAACTTGAGCGCGAATACGGAAAGCTGATGTCCAAGGTCGCACGAGCCAAGTCACCAGAAGACCGCCGCCGAATCACAGACGACGGAAACAAGATTCTCACCGAAATCGACACATTGCGAGCGCTTCCAGTCGACCCCGGGGGCGTGCAGTGGGTGCCGACCGACCGGACCTGGCAACAAGAACTGGCAGAACTCTCCCCAGAAGACCGCCGCCTCAGGTGGCTGGAACTCGGGTTTACGTTCGCGGCACAGAAGCGCTGGGACGGCACATGGAAAGCCGGGTGGCTGTTACCGGACGGCTGGCGAGAGGCAATGCCAGAACTGGCCGAATGGTACGACAAATCTGCCAATACGGGCGATGCGTTAGAGTTCACAGATCTCCTTGAACCATTACAAGAATAGGCCCAGTGAAGCAACTATTCTTCGCAGTGTTCATCCGGTTCCCCGTCTAGGCCAACTTGATGCGCCTCCCGAATCACGGAAGCGGTGAGCATTAAGGAAAGGAGCGCATTCGTTGGCGAGTACTGAGTATCGCCCACAGCATGAGCAGTGGCATGCCTGTTCCATTTTGACGGAGGAGCCTTGTGGTCGAATTTCTCAACCAGACCGAGAACGGGCCAATGCGTTATAGCCCACCTCATCGCAAACGGGGTGTTTTCGATCTTTTGCCTAAGCCTTACGTAGTATCCATTATTCACCGGCTCCTGAACAGCATCACGAAGCACGGTGTCCAATATATTGGTAGCCAGAGCTTGCGCAGCAGCAGAATTATCCTGCTGAAATGCGGCTATCGCTTTACCCAAGAAATCAGCATGTGTTCCATACGGCCCCGTGCGAGTCAATGAGACCACCGCCGCGCAGTCATTAATAATTTCCGGCATAAATTTGCGCAGTACATCATGATGCTGGTCCGGATCGACAGCCAGGAGTTCCTTTAGGACAGCAGCTCTTGGTACCCACGTGACAGGAATTCCCGCCTCCGCGAGCTCCATAAGCTTGAACGGGTCAGTCCTTTTCTCCAGATCAGCCCAATTGTCAGAACCCTGATGCCTAAGGGCTTCACGCTGCCTGGACGTGATGTCAGAAAATACATCTTGAACAGTCGATATATAGGGAGCCAGAAAAAATTCCGGCTGCTGGAACTTAAATACACGACTGTAGTCAAGTGCCGGAATTTTGATGATTGGCTCTTGAAACCGGCCAATGAGCCATTCGTAATTATTCGATTGTTCCTCAATTCGCCGTGCAGCCTCAGCGACACCGTTCGCCCGTTCAGTCCATTGCTGAATACCCAATGACAGTTCACTGTAGGGACGCATGATCTTCTGCATCTCAGCAGCGATCTGTCGATACGGATTTTTCCAGGCGTCGTCACCGAGTTTGGCGATGTAGTTTGGGAACGGTGGGCCATCTGGCTCTCCGGCAGACGACTCGAACTGCTCGGGCTCGTCAGCCGAATGGCCATTGGCCTCATCAGACTCTTCTGGTCGCGAAGTTTCGTCGCTGGCCACTTGGTCCTCCCTCATCCTGACGTTGTCCCCTGTAGTCGGTGATCGTGGCAATTGCGTTTCACGGACGACGCCCAAGCGCGAACACTGCCCCGGCGAACTGGATCAAGTTCGGACGACACGGATGCGATCTCGGCGCTCTCCCCGTGATCTCCCTCAACGAGGGAGCGCCCCTTCGCCGTACGGGCGAAGGGGCGCTCTATCGTCATGCCGGGACCGGGCAGTGCGCGTAGCAACCCCGTTACGCGCCGCGTTAATCCTGACAGCCGCCTCGGCTCAGCGCTTCGCATGCTGCGCTGATCCTGGCCGCCACCTGCTCAACATCTGCGCCGTCAACGGAGACCCACAACGCACCGTCCGGCCCCGCAATAAGCGTGGCGGTGCTCGACCGAGATCGAGCCGAGTTCGCCGGGTTCCCCTTGCTGTCGGCTTGTTCACCACCTGATGCGTCAGATCCATTCCGAACGCAGGCACGCTGGCCATCCTCGCCGTTGGCCTCGCGGTCGTGGTTGTGGTCATAGTCGCTGCCTTTCGTCTGGGCTTGCGGCGTGGCCGGGCGGAGGGCGCTTTCTGCCGCGTCGGCTGGCCTAGTCGTCATCGGCACCTCCGCTGGGGAGGGAGTCCGGGGGTGCGATCTCTCGGGCTTTTTTCTCGGGGGTTTCGGAGGTGCTCCGGCGGGTGCCGCCTCGCTTCCCCTTGCCGCGTTTTACCTGTTCAGAAGGGGGAGTCGGGGTGTTTCCGCGGACGGGGAGAACTCCCCGACTCCCCGAGTCTTCCCCGCTCGCCTCCCCGCTGGTTTCGTCCTCTCCGTCTTGGCGCGTGGCGAGTGCGGCAGCCACGTCGTCGGCCCGGATGACCATGACTCCGTGCGACTTTGCCGGGGCGATGTGATGATCAGCGAGGGCGGCGGACAGGTCGGTGAATGTCCATCCGTCGTACTCCTCAGGATTGTGGACAATGAGGCGCGCTAGGACAGTTTGTGTCCGGACTCGCTTCTCCCCGCCGCAGACTTCCGCGATGTCGGCGAGGTGATCAGCCGGTTCCGGTGCCTGTTGGTCCGTGCTGGCGGTGAGGGCGACCGGCCGCCCGTGTTCGGCGAGCAGGGCCATTGCTCGGGCGATGACTGGGGTCACCAGGTCGGTTCCGTCCTCAAAGGTCACGTAGAAGGTGCGGACCAGTTCCCACGGCTCGTCGGTGATGCCGACCGCGACACAGGTTCCCCGGTCGGTTTTCATCCTCAGTTCCGTGGCGCGGATGCCCGCCCGGTACCGGCCCGCGCCCAGCAGCCCGTCATTGGCGATGTGATCGGCGACCGCGAACGCCACCCCGCACGAGACGTTGCGGGTGATCTCCTTGGGAATGCTGTCTTTCGTCGGCGACTGGGTGGCCAGCAGGAGAATGATGCCGTACTTGCGGCCGCGCTTGATCAACCGGACCGCGAGTTCTTCGGCTTGCTTCCCGTGTTTCTTGTGCTGGAACAGTTCGTGACACTCGTCGATGGCAAGGACCAGCGGATGCAAGCCCAACGCGGCACGGTCGGCGAGCTTGCGCGAGACCTTCGGCGGCTGCCCCGGCTGAGCCCCGAGCGTCCGGCCGCGCCGTTCCATCTGCTCTGTGAGGTCCCTCAGCGCCGCCACGGCGTCGGCGGCCACCGAGTCGTCCATCCCCATCCGGTAGCGGCTCAGGCGCGGTTTCAGGGGCTCGAAATCGGGACTCTCGCCCATCACGAACACCTGCAGTTCCGCGGTGGGGTCCAGCGCGGCGCCGAGCAGCAGTGTCCGCATCGCTGAGGTCTTGCCCTGCCCCGGCCGCCCGCCGATCAGCCAATTGGCTTCCAGCAAGGGCGCGTTCACGATCAGGCCGCGCTGAGTCAGCCCGAACGGCACGCCCTCGAACACGTCCGCGCTGCCCTCGTGCAACAACGGCCAGTCACCCGCACCGCCTTGCAAGGTGCCCTTGTCGGCCACCCACAGGTCCAGCACTCCGTCTTCGTCGCCTTTGGTGGGCCACGTTTCCAGCGACGCGCGCCCGAGGTTCGCGGCCAGCGTGGGCCGCCGGTCGGCGACCATGTCGGCGGTCACCCCGAGCGGCATCCGGATGCGGGCGAACGTGCCGTCTCCGTCCGTGCGGGGAGGGATGGGGTAGACCAGTTCCCCGCCGTTCTTGAAAAACGCGTTCATCGGCGCGATACCGAGATGCGCCAGCGCCCGGGAGATCATCCGTTCGTCCACCCAGGAATCCGCATCCGCCCGGTCCGGCTGAGTCAGCCAGCCCGCACCGGGGGCGCGGTCGCGTCCTTCCCACACCGCCGCCACGGCCCAGCCGAGCGGGCCGAGCACCGCCAACCATCGCGCGGCAGTCACGAGCACCGTGCCGCACACGTCGCGCACGTCGTACACCGTGGCCAGCCATCGGGGCATGGCCGCCCGGTCGAACAACATGTTCGTCAGGGCCAGCAGGACCAGGACCACGGTGAGCGCAGCCGAGCCGATCAGGACCCGGCGCAACCCGATGCCGAGTTTCGCCCATCGTGCTTTGGCGTCGGCGCGGATGGTTTCCTGCGCCTCCCGCCGCGCTTGCGCGTCCCCAGACATCCGGGCTTGCCGCGCATCGCTGCGGAGATCCGCGTAGGTGGCCCACGTCCATGCCTTGACGATCCACCGGCCGTGCCCCCGCAGCAGGAACCACAACAGCCGCGCCAAATCACGCGGGAGCTTCCGCGCCCGGTAGGCCAGCAGGCCCCGCCAGCGCGCAACCCGCCCGGACTCGCGCACCCGGCCGAGCAGGCGCCCGGTGCACTCGATGAACGCCCGCCGCACCACAGCCACCGGCCGCCGGTCCGCCGTCGCCCGGCTGTCGTCGGCGGTCACGATCTCGCCGTCGTACACCTTCGGCACCAGTTCGCCCCCGCGCGGGTCCTCCGGCGTGCTCATCGCTCACCCCCGTCCGCGTCGGCGGCGAGAGTGGCGGCCAGCCGGGAGGACAGGCCACGTGAGCATCCGGTGACCTCCCGCACCCACGCGGGGGTGACGGGTGCCTCCGGCGACCCGACCGCGCGTGCCTCGCGGGCTACGGCGAGGTATTCGGCGAACGACGTCCGGCGCCGACGGCCGGATGCCGTGCCCGCAGAAACTCCCTGGTCAGAGGCGGGTTTTTTCGGCCCGTCCGCGGCCGGCGACCTCACCGCGGAATTCGCCGGCATTGGTCCGATCGTGGACGGTTCCGGCTGGTCAACGGCACCGGCGAACGCCGCCGATTCCGGCGCCGACAAGCACCGCTGCGGCCCCGGCGCCGACGGGCGCCCGGCGGACTCCGCCGCCGACTGGGCCGCGCCCAGCTTGTCCCGCAGATCGGTCACCGCTTCGGCGGCGACGAACACCACCAGCGGCGGCACCGAGTGCAAGACAACCCCGGCCGGGCTCCCGGCCGTGAACGCCTCCCAGGTGTTCATGACATAGGTGGCGGTGAGCGTGAACCACTTCGCTGCCCGCACCCACCGGCCCGTCCGGACCCCGTGCCGTGCGGTCACCTGCTCCGCCCGCAGGATGGACAGCAGCACCACCGACACCATCGGATCCAGCAGCCAGGCCGTGCACCACGGCAGCGACCACGCCGCCGCGCCGTTCGCGGCGAACTGCTGAACGTTGGTCATCGTGAACGCCAACCCCAGCAGCACCCCCGCCCAGCACAACCGATCCACTTGCACGGCAACCCGTTCGACCGATTCCGCCCCGTGGACAGTCATCGGCGACCACCCCGCCGCATCTCGCGCCGGAAGTCCACAGTCGTCACCGTGAGCGCCTTGGTTAGCGTGTAGGAACTGAACAGGGCGGGCAGGCCGAGCGCGGCGACCCGCAGCAGCCACGGCGCCCCGGGGTAGGTGAACGCCAGCCACTGCACCCCGGTCAGCACCGCCGCGCCGACCAGGACACGACCGGTCAGCGACAGCAGCCGGGCACTGGCCCGCGCCGCGTCCGCCGCCCGGCGGGCACGGCGAGCGGACGCGCGCCACACCCACAACACCAGCAGCGCCACACCGAGCGCCGCGAACAACACGTTCGGGGAGACGTTCATGAACGGCCCCCGTCCCGCCGTTCACACCACGCGAGGTACGCGACGCGCCGGTCGTCTTCGGCCAGCGCACCCCACACTCCGAGCGTCGCGAACCCCGCCGTTCGGAATTCCAGTTCCAGGCAGGCATCCCGCACCGGGCAGCCCGCGCAGATCTGCGCGGCGGCGCAGCGGTCCGGCGAATCCGTCCCGATGACGTCCGGTTCCACTGGATCGCCGGAGGGCCACATGCACGCCCCGTCACGAGTGACCAGAGTGGACAGAACTTCGGTCGGCACAGCCTCCAAGTAGTCGAGCCGAGCGGCAACGGCCGCATAGAAATCGTTGACAGGATTGGCGTTCATCGCTGCCCCCCGTCACCAGGGGCGGGCAGCAGCAGAGCAACCGCATGGGCGGGAACGACCAGCCGACCGCGACGGCGGACCGCAGGCAGCACGCCCACCCGGATCAACCGGCACACCTCGGACTCACCGACACCGAGAACCCACGCAGCTTCACGGATAGAGAAGACGCCCGTAGAAACCGGGCGGGAAACATGCTCAGACATAGTTTTGGTTCCTTTGACTTGGTTTCCGGCCCGCTTCTGCGAACCGTGAAACCAGTAAGCCGTCGAATCAAAGAAACAACTATGTACGCACCGGAATACGGCTATGCCGATCCCGAAATAACCCCAGCTCGAACCGTAAAACCGCGCAATCGCGTATTCCCAGAAAGAATATTTTCGACGCGATATTCTCAGCCGGGATGTTGATCATCCGGGGGTCGGCCGCAGCCGGTCCGCGGTAACTCCGGAACAGGGTCTTGACCTGCGAAGATGCGGCGTCACGGGCACTTACTGAACGCGACCACCTGACTGCCCTGCCCGCTGATCTGCTGCATGGTGAACACCCCGAAACGCGACGGCCCGGCACTCGGCGGGTCAACGTTCACGCGGCACGCATCAATGATTTTGCGCCCTCCCCCGATATCCGTGGTCGCCGACGCGTCGAGCACATACGCCGTGGTCGCATTCTGATACGCGATGCCGCCGCGCACCCCGCCCGGAACCTGCCGCGACAGAACGCCAATCGCGTGCTCGCACGTGTCCGCGCCGACCGCCGACGCGAAATCCCTGCCCGCCTGAGGCGCGAAGAAAAAGCACCCGCGTTCCGGATGCCCGGTCGCGATCGCGCCCACCAGCGCGTGCACCAGGTCCGCCCCGCTGCGCGGCAAGATCCCGGGATAGGCGGCGTCATGCGCCGCGTCGAGGTCGCGTTGCCACTGCGCTGCCTGCTCCGCAGCGTCCAGGCGCCAGCCGACCACCCCGGCCGCGACCAGCCCCAACCCGACCGCCAGCGCCGCCACCGCGTGCCATCGACGCACCGGCCGCCCCAGCCCCGGCACGGGCAGCCTCCCGGCCCGAACCCGAGGAATGGGCACGGTCACCTCCGCCGGATTCTCCGGCGGCACCACCGCCGCCTGAGAAGCCCTCAGCACGGGCGGACGCCCCGCCGGGCGACTCGGTGCCGCCCGGCGCGTCCGCAGCGTCCACAGCCACCACAAGCCCACGGCGAGGACGATTCCGCCGACCACCAGCGCCCACCCCCACAACGGCACCGCCGACAGCCACCACACATCCGACGCCAGCAATCCGGCCGCAAGCGCCCCCGGCCGCCGCACGCCGATCATCGCGGCCACCACCAGCACGACTACCGCCACCAGCCACGGCCACCAATCGCCGCTGAGGCGCCACAGAACGAGCGCCGCCGCGCCCGCGACCGCGAGCGCGGCCCACTCCGCCACACGACTCCCACCGACCTCCCGGGCCGGTCCCCGTCCGGTGATCTTCATACGGCCACGGTAACCCTCGCTGGCCGTGACCTGCGGTTATTCCGGCGCGAGCATGGCGCATACGGAGGTTGACATAGACGCTCCCGCAGTGCTCGCCGGACGGTTGCAACTGACTGCAGACCGGCAACCACAAAGGGTAGGCATTTTCGATGATGCATCGAGCGCGTAACACGATGGTCCCCGCATGATCGTTACCGCGTTATTGACGACCGACATTGCACGTGTCGCACACGGCATGTCGGAATCTGTCATTCTCGTGGACGAGATTCTAAGCATCGATCACCGCGCATTCGAATCAGTACTCTTTGTTGGCGACGAGGAATTCCGCACCACAAAAGATGGCCCCTTTCCAAATCATCAAATGCGGATCAGCTCCTCACCTGGCCGCAACTTTGCGGCGCTGAACTATATGGATAACGACGATGTGATGCCTATTGCGAACTCTTACAATCCGGCGCGGCCGGTTCCTGAATTTGATCTCATATTTAACGGCACCACCGGAACCGTCTTTCCTCGCACGGCTCTTATTGACATATCACGCGCACGGGAGGCGGTTCTGGAGTGGCTTGACACCTGGAAACGGCCCACTTGCATCGAATGGAGACCTTACGACCAATATTAGGGTAAATGACTTATTCGCGAGTCAAACAAGTGTTAGGGATTGATTATCATGGCGCATGCGCGGCGGCGGTCGTTGGGGGAGCTGGAGCAGTCGTGGACTGAGGCGTATCAGACCTACGCCCGGTTGTATGACGTCGAGCAGCGGGAGAGCACGGACGTGGCGCGCGCTCAGCTGGGCTACGCGGCGGAACAGGTTGCGAAGATTTGGCACGAGCTGGGCGAGGTTCCGTCGATGCCGTGGTGGATCACGGCCGCTGTCGTGTTGGCGGCGCAGGAATTCTCGCAGCAGGCGGTGGCGCTGGCCACGAGTGTGTCGGAACCGGCGGTGCAGGCGAGGGCGGAACGGGTCCAGCTGACGAATCCTCGGCGGTTGCCGAGTTCGCGGCCCGGCTGCGGAGGCCGCAACGGTCGGGGGGCGTGATGACGACGAAAACGGGTCCCCGGACGCTGGCGGAGGCGCGCGAGGAGATGACGCGGCGGACGCCACGGGAACGGGTGTCGCTGGAGGAAATGGTGCAGTTTCACGAGGAGAACATGCGGATGTACAGGGAGGTGGCCGAGATAGATACCCGGCACCATCACGAGGCACTGAGCTTCGCTCAAATCGAGAGTATGCGGATTGCCGCACTGCGGACGGGCACGCGCGGGGCGGAGGCCGGGCGGGAATGAGTGAATGGAACGAGCCGCCGGACGAGGGGCTGCGCGCGGTGGGCGGTTTCCTGCGGGCGCGTCGGCAGAAACTAGGTCTGACGCAACGCCAGGTCGCTTTCCGTTCAGGCGTGGGACATAACTCGGTGATCCGGTACGAGCTGGGCCGTCGCCCTGTACGGACGCTGGCGATCACGGCGGGGCTGGCAACGGGGCTGGATGTGAACCCGTACGGACTGCTGCTGATGGTGGCGGACGGTACGGCGGAGATTGACCGCACGGTGTATTTACCGTCTATTTTGGACCAGTTGCGGCGCAGTGATGTTTGCGGATGTGAGCCGGAATGCCTGGCGGAGCTGGTGTTTCTTCTGCGAGTGAACGCGCGCAAGGAATACACGGTGGCCTGGAATGCGGGAGTGCACCCCTCGACCTGGGCGAAGCTGGAGCGGGGCCAATATCTGCCCTCAATTCCGGTGCTGGAGAAGATCGCGACCAGTCTGGGGCAGACGGCGGAAGACCATCGGGTGGCGTTGCTGACGTTGGCGATGCGCGACGAATTGCGGCGGCGGCTCTACGCGAACCGGCGCGAAACATGGGTGCCGCGCTGGGACCGCCCGGCGAATTTCCGGCGACCCTGGAAGGAGGAGCGGTGAGGAGCATGGACCTGGAAGGTTGCGACACGGTGGAAAGGACGGACGAGAAGGACCGTGCGATGGGGCGTTTCCTGCTGGAACGTCGGCTGAAGGTGAACAGACCGCAACACGAGGCGGCTGCGCTCGCGGGGATCAACAAAACCACGTTCGGGCGGCTGGAGCGGGGAGAGCGGCCGGTGAGACTGGTCGAGGTCGCGTCCGGGCTGGCGAAGGCACTGGACGTGTCGCCGTATGCGCTAGTGCTGAGGGTGGCGGGTAAGGCGGGGCAACCTGAGCCCCGGGAACCCTTCGTGTCCTTTGTGGACGAGCTGTGCGGCTTCGGCAAGGGCGGCACGGAAGCGCCGAAGTGCCTGGCGCATCTGCTTTTCGCCATGCGAATGAGGGTGCGGAAGCTAACCCGGGAAGCGGCTTCGGATGCCGGGATACATCGCACGACGTGGGGCCAGACCGAACAGGGGCTGGTTTACCCGACGATCCCGGTGCTTGCGCGGATGGCGGACGCGATGGGGCGGGACGTGCCGTTTTATCGGCGGCAACTGCTAATCGCGGCGATGCGCGACCAGTTGCGGCGGGAGGAATGCGCGCAGCGGGGCGTGTCGTGGAATCCGGGGTGGTGGCGGCCCGCGAATGTCCGGCAGGCGGGCGACTGGCCCGCTTCGGTGCGATCCCGGTACGGAGGATGAGCATGAGAGACGTCGATGCGGTGACGACACTGGAGGACGCGCGCAACGAAGCAGAAAGGCTCGATCCGGGCGAGGGCGCAGACCTCCCGGAACGGATCGGCTGGATGCGCCACGTGGCGCAGCTGTACAAGAACGTCTCTGTTACCGATCCCCAGCGCCAGTACGAAGCGTGGGTGATGTTCACGCAGCAGCGGCACGCCATCTCCCATCTGACGCGGCGGCCGGAATACGCCTCCGACTATGACTAGCGGACCGGCGGAGAGGGCATCCGTCCGTGGACGTTGGATGCGCGCTTGCGGAGAACCCCGTCACACGTCCACGGACGGTCTTTATTCGGCTTCTGAGGTGTGCTTGATTTGGGCGAATAGTTCGCGAAAGCCTGCCCCGGCGCGCTTCCCATAGGTATCGAGTTCGCGAATTAGTTCGGATCCCACCATGAGCAGGGTCGGGCGACTCTGCCGCCCGTTCTCCAGGGCTTGAATGCCAAGGTTTGAAGCCTCATCCGTATCGCCTTGCCGTGCAGCGATAACGGCTAATGTCAGCTGAGCCTCAGCGTTGCGCATAGGCGTCATAACTTCGCCATCGGGCCTTACTCCGCGTCGGATAACTTCTTGAGCGTTGCGAGTTGCGAGATTGTCTTGGCCAACGATCCTGTAGGTATCCATAGCGTAGAAATCCCACTTGTCAGGATCAACGACAAAGTGGTTATCGGGGCGCTCGGGGAATGGCAGTCGATCAAGTAAAACGCTGCCTTTTTCAAGTGCCTTATGAACTTCCTCCGGCTTGCCCATGCGAGCGTATGCCTTTGCCTGTTGGCCGTAGAGTTGCACGGCAACTGAATGGGACTCGGCTGCGTGGATGCCCGACTCGGCTGTATTGATAACAGCCTGATAGTTTCCTGCGGTCAGTTGGAACCAGGCGAGCATTTCGTGAGACCACCCGACGATTCCGGGTTCGCCGGATTCCTTGCCTAGACCCATTGCCATTTGCCGCGTTGCTTCGGCGGCAGCCTGGTCACCTAGGTCATTTTCGAGGCAGCCGACAAGCAAGGCGAGCATCCCGGCATTGCTGAGGATGTCTCGATGCTGACTCAGGCTCAGTCGGCCGCCAAGTAGTTCGGTCATCTTCTGTAGCCACTCGCGGCCATTCAAAATCAGTTCACGAGCGGCGACGTGCGGATAGTCGCAGCAGAGTTGTTCGACTTTGATCCGGATGGCATCCACTGTCGAGGAATTGATGTCAGATGAGCGAATACGGTTCATCAGTTCGAGCGTGTCCATGCCCGTATTTGCAATCAAGATCTCGTCTTGCGAATGTGGAATAATGAGATTGCTGTGAGTAGATTTTTCTATACTTGCTGCGGATTTAACTTTGAAGCGGCTCTCTCCCGGAAAATCAAACCAGAGAAGGTCCTTGGGTAGATGCAGGATGCGCGCGTAGTTACGCAAGACTTCCAGGTTTTGCTCCGGCTTGCCGTTCTCAATCTTGCTTACCTGAGCTTGATTGAGCCCTAGCCACCGGCCGAGTAGCTCTTGGTTTAGTCCCTTGCCGAAGAGTTGAAGGTGCCGAGGGTGGTTCCGATAGGCTCGAAAAACCCTGCCCATGTGTTGGCTATCAAAAGCTGCCCGGAACTCGGGAGTCTCAAAGAACTCATTCCTGAGCTGAGTGGGAGGCGTACGAAGCTGGTCACGTTGATCACGGTGGCACCTCCCGCAGAGGCGCGCGGTGTTGTCGGCGGCCAGCGGCGCACCGCACCCCTGGCAGCGCCGACCGCCGTCAGCCTGCCGACCGGAACCAGAACCGGAAGAAACCATCTCACCGCCCGCGCCTAGAGAAGCCTTCACCTACCCTCTGACCAGCGTACATAGCCCACCCGGCACCCACCACACGTGTGATCAGGAGCGGTGCCGGGGAACTCCCCGGGCCAAGAGGCGTCGGATAAGCGCTGGTGAGCGGTGGTACTGTTTCGTTGGTTGACGCGCTTGGTGGCCGACCCAGGTGATGACCGACGTCGACGGCGAGCCCGCCATCGTCGCCGACTGCCACATCTTGTCCGACCGGCCGAGGTCGCCGCCGATCTTGGCCAGCTCGCTGCCGGTGCCGGGCACGTACGTCGCGACGTTCGCCGCGGTGTCCGGATTTCCGGCGGCGACCACCGCGGTGCCGTCGCCGCTGACGTCGAGCGAGATCAGGAAAGCCGGAGGTTTGCCGTCGCCGGTGGCCGCGAGCCGGTCGCGGATCGCGGTGAGGCCGCGCAGCTGTGCGTCGTCGCCCTTCCGCTTGTCGATTTCCTGTTGCAGCACCACACGATTCGCCGCGTCGCGATCGACAACCGGGATACCGTCGAGGTTGCGGATCAGATCCGGGTTGTCGCGCAGGATCGAGGACTGCGCGGAGTCGGACAGACTGTCCCACCACGCCCGGTTCTCCGCCGGAGTCCCGTTCGGCTTCGGCTGGCTGCTGGTGGCCATCGCCAACGCGACGACCCCGGAGCCGCCGCTCTCCCCGTTGGCCGCGCGGTCGAGCACGACGGTCAGATCCGCGTCGACTTCGGTGGCGTCACGGAGAATCTGGCCGACCCGGTCGGCGACCTCGGCCTGTCGCTCGGGTTCACCGCTGACCCCGCCGCCGTCATCGATGCGCATTCCGTTGCGGGTAGCGAAATCGTCGACCTCGCGCACCGCCGAGCTGATCCGCTCAACCGCCAGCTGCGCGTCGTGCACCCCGCGCCGGACCGCTGACACATCGGTGGTCAGCTGGCGCAATTCTGTTGCCAGCGCAGTACCTTTGGCCGTCGCCGCGTCCGCCGCGTCGCCCTGCCAGGAGCCGAACTTCGTCATGGCTCCGGCGTCGTCGTTCGCCCCGGTGAGCCGGGCGGCCCGGGCACCGAGCGCGTCGACTGCCGCGGCGAGGTCGGCCGGGTTCCAGCGCCGGACGTCTCCCCAGGTGATCATCGGCCCGCCGCCGCGATCTCGCCGGTCGCGTTCTGGTCGGCACCGCGGTATCCGGCGGCGGCCTGATCGAGGTTCCCCGCGTAGGCCTCGGTGTCGGCAGTCCACTTCGGAACGGCACGGCCCCAGGTTCCGGACAGCCGGTCCGCCGCGGCCACGCTCGTGCCGCCGGACAGCCCGACCCCGGCGAGCGCGCCCGCGAGGTCGGCCGCCCGCACGGTCGCCGCCGCCTGACGCGCCCGTCCGGCCGCGGTCGCGACCTCCGCCGGAGCGACCTCGAAACCCGTTCCCATGCGCATCTCCCCCACCGCGGCGACCGGACGACCCGTACGACGGACGTCCGCGGTGCCCGGTTCCCCACAGTTCGACGTTCGCGAAAACTCCTGCCATGATTCCCCCGCCACGGCCCTGACCTGCGCAAACCCCCGTCTAGCTTGTCCACATATGTGAACGCTAGTCACGTGACTGAATAGTTATCAGCCCGCGTCTTGCCCGCCGCTGACCAGCGTGTGACTGTGTACGGCGAAGTTCGTACCGGAGCGGCCTGAGCCGGCGCGCGGCGAGGAAAGGCGTTGCGCGGCGGCGGATTCAGCCGTTCCGCAGTGCTGGACCAGTCCGGCAGTCCTTGTCCCCTCGACCCCCACTCGTCCGGCCCGGACGGCGCTGGCCTCCCCGGCAGCGGACCAGGACCGGCCGGCCATCCCGGAAAGAGACGGCTCGGCAATGACACAGACAGCCGCGGCGCGGCGGCCCATCGGCAGAACGACGCTGTACTTCTTCGGTGCCCTCGGCGGCATCCTGTTCGGTTACGACCTCGGCGTCATTTCCGGGGTGTTGCCGTTCATCGGCAAACTCTGGAGCCTGTCCGGATGGGACAAGGGCGTCATCACCGCGAGCATTTCGGTCGGCGCGATCGTCGGCGCGAGTTTCTCCTCGCGGCTCAACGAAAGGCTCGGCCGCCGCCGGACGATCATGGTCGCCGCGGTCGTCGTCATCATCGGCACGATCGCGGCCACCTTCTCGCCGACCTTCGCGTTGCTGATCGTTTCCCGACTCGTGATCGGCGTCGGAATCGGCCTGTCTTCGTCGACGGTCCCGACGTATCTGTCGGAACTCGCTCCGGCGCGGCTGCGCGGGGCGATGGGCGCGCTGAACCAGATCTTCATCGTGCTCGGCATCCTGATCGCGTTCCTGGTCAGCTACGGGCTCGGCACGTCGGGCAACTGGCGGCTGATGTTCGCCGGCGCGATCGTGCCCGCGGTGGTTCTGCTGGCGGGCTTGGTGTTCCTGCCCGAAACGCCGCGCTGGCTCGTCGCGAACGGCCAGGAGGAACAGGCCCGCGCGGTCTTGCTCAGCTCGCACGGCGGCAGCGTGAACGTCGACGAGGAGATCGGCACGATCCGCGAGGTGATCCGGCTCGACTCGGAATCGGCGAAGACCCGCTTCCGCGACCTGCTGACGCCGACCGTGCGGCCGATGCTCGTGGTGGCCCTGCTGCTCGCGATGGGCCAGCAGTTCAGCGGCGTGAACGCGGTGAACGCGTACTTCCCGACGATGCTGATCGGCCTCGGCTTCGCGACCCAGGCGGCGTTGCTGTCCGGCGTGCTGCTGGGCGTGACCAAGTTCCTGTTCACCGCGTGGGTCGTGTTCGTGGTCGACCGGTGGGGCCGCAAACCGCTGCTGCTGATCGGCAACGTGCTGATGGTGCTCACCTTGGTCGCGGCCGGGTTCATCGTGCTGGAAGTCCACGACACCGCGACCAAGGGCATCCTGATGCTGGTCGCGATGGTGCTCTACCTGGTCGGCTACGAACTGGGCTGGGGCGCGGTCGTGTGGGTCATGATGGCCGAGGTGTTCCCGCTGAAGGTCCGCGCGGCGGGCATGGGCGTGAGCAGCGTCGTGCTGTGGGCCGCGACCGGCATCATCAGCGCCGTGTTCCCGATCATCTCCGACCCCGGAGCCCTCGGCCTCGGCGGTTCGATGTTCCTGTTCGCGGGCATCAACGTGGTCCTGTTCTTCCTCACGAAGTGGCTCGTCCCGGAAACCAAGGGCCGGACGCTGGAGGAAATCGAACTCGACCTGCGCGGGCGGACGCATTCGAAGGCACGCGCCTGAATTTCGTCTCGGGGTATGGCCGGGCGGCAGGGGATTTCCCTTGCCGCCCGGCCGTTTTTTATCGGCCCAGCCGGCGGTATTGCCGGGTGGCGAGCGGCAGGAAGAGCAGCGTCAGCACCGCGGGCCAAGCCACGGCGAGCAGTACCGCGTGCTCCGCCGCCCAGCCATTCGCGGCCCACGCGGGATTACCCGCCAGCTCGCGAACCGCGGAAGCCGTTGCGGTGAGCGGATTCCAGGTCGCGACAGCGCTCAGCCAAGCGGGCATGGTGTCCGGGGAAACGAAGACGCCGGACAGGAATCCGACCGGCCACACCAATACCTGCACCGAGACCGCCGATTCCGGGGTCTTCAGCAGCAGCCCGAGGTAAATCCCGACCCAGACGAAGGCGAAGCGGAGCCACAAAAGCAGCCCGACCGCGCCCAGCACAGACATCTGCTGCGGCCGCCACCCCAGCAATAGCCCGGCCCCCATCATCACGACGAGCCCGGCGGCCGCGCAGATCAGATCGGCGAGACAGCGTCCGGTCAGCACGGCGAGCCCGCTGACCGGCATCGCCCGGATCCGCTCGGTGACGCCCTTCGCCGCGTCCGAGGTCACCGCGAGGACGGTGGATTCCAGCCCGAACAGCATGGTCATCGCGAGCATGCCGGGGATCAGAAGTCGATGTACGCGCCGTCCCGGATGGCCATCGCACCACCGAAAAGCTGGCCGAACATCACCACGATCAGGACCGGGAACAGGAGGGTGAGCGCGATCGAGACCGGACGTTGCTTCCAATGCACCAGGATGCGCCGGGTCAGGACGGCGGTGTGCGTCGGCCAGGCGACGGCGGGGGTGGTCATCGAGCCTCCTCGGAGATGGCGGGTGAGGTTTTCCGGGAAATCGCCGAGTCAGCCTGCTTTCCCGCCGCGTCAGCCGTGCGGGCATGGCCGGTCAGGTGCAGGAAAACTTCGTCGAGCGTCGGCTTGCGGACGACCGTCTCGACCCGGTCCGGCCCGACCTTCGCCTTCAGCTCGTCCGGCGTGCCCGCGGCGACGACCCGACCCGCGTCGAGCACCGCGATCCGGTCGGCGAGCTGATCGGCCTCCTCCAGGTACTGCGTGGTCAGCAGCACTGTCGTGCCAGTGCCGGCGAGCGCGCGAACATCCGCCCAGACGTCGAGGCGAGCGGCCGGGTCGAGTCCGGTCGTCGGCTCGTCGAGGAAGAGCACCGCCGGGTTCAGCAGGAGCCCGGCGGCCAGGTCCAGCTTGCGCCGCATGCCGCCGGAGTAGCCCGAAACAGACCGGCCCGCCGCTTCGCCGAGACCGAACCGCTCCAGCAGTTCCGTCGCCCGCGCCCGAGCCGCCCGCGACGGCAAACCGCCGAGCCTGCCGAACAGTTCGAGGTTCTGCCTTCCGGTGAGGATCTCGTCCACCGAGGCGTTCTGCCCGACCAGCCCGATCCGCCGCCGCACCTCGTCCGGGTCGGCGACCGCGTCGAACCCGGCCACCCGCACTTCGCCGGCGTCCGGCCGCAGCAACGTAGTCAGGATCCGGACCGCCGTGGTCTTGCCCGCGCCGTTGGGACCGAGCAGGCCGCACACCGTCCCCGGCTCCACCTGCAGGTCAAACCCGTCCAACGCCGCCCGTTCGCCGTACCGCTTCTGCACCCCGCGCGCCAGGACGCCCACTCGCGCACCTACTCCGTATGCCATAAGAAGAAGGCTAGCACAACACTCCGTATTGCATACGGAGTAAGGTTCCTATGCTGGTCCCGTGACGACTGACGGCAACAACGGCGACCCCGCCGCGACGATCGCGCTGCTGTGGGGCACCCGCCAGCTGCCGCGGCGCGGACCGAAGCACGGCCTGACCCCGGCGCGAATCGTCGACGCGGCGATCGAGGTCGCGGACACCGAACAGGACCTGGCAACGCTGTCGATGCGCCGGGTGGCCGAGTCGCTGGGCGTCGGGACGATGTCGCTGTACACCTATGTCGCGTCGCGCGCGGAACTGGTCGAAGCGATGGTCGACGCGGTCTACGGCGAAGCGGTAGCCGAACTGTCCGAAATAGACGCCGACGACTGGCGCGACGGGCTCCGCCGAGTCGCCGCCGTCAACTGGGCGATGTACCTGCGGCATCCGTGGCTGCTGCAGGTCTTCTCCGGCCGTCCGACGCTGGGCCCCAACGCGATCGCGAAGTACGACCTGGAACTGGCTGTCGTCGATGGCATCGGTCTGGCGGACCTGGAAATGGACTCGACGATCACCCTGGTGACCACGCACGTGGAAGGCTTGGCGCGCCGCAAGGTCGAGGCTGCGCGAATCGTGCGGCAAACCGGAATGACCGACCAGCAGTGGTGGGCCGCGACCGCCCCCGCCCTGGCCGAGGTGTACGAACCGCGACGCTTCCCGGTCGCGGACCGGGTCGGCACCGCGGCCGGGCAGATCCACCAGGCCCCCTACAGCGTCGACCACGAGTACGCGTTCGGCCTGGACCGCCTGATCGAAGGCATTGCCGCACTGGTCGACCGGTCTGCGGGGTAACTGGGGCAGCTTTTCGCCGGACCACCGCCCCGGCTCTCGCGAGGCCAACGCAGACCAGCGCCACCCACTGCACCGCGCGCAGGTTCTCGCCGAGAACCAGCATCCCCGCCAGCCCCGCACTCGCTGACGCGAGACTGCCCCGGCTGTCCGGGCGGCAGCCGTCGCAAAGCCGCCAACTCCAGCGAATACGGCACCACTGCTGACAGCGCGGCCACTCCTACGCCGACGAGCAACACCTGCGACGCCACCAACCGGGCTCGGCCAGACCCGACCGAACTCGACCAGACCGGACTCGGCAAGGCTCGACCGGACTCGGCAAGGCTCGACCAGATTCGACCGGGCTCAGCCAGACCTGACCGGACTCGACCGGACTCAGCCGAACTCGGCAAGACTCGACCGGACTCGACCGGGCTCGACCGGGCTCGACCGGGCTCAGCCGGACTCGGCAAGGCTCGACCGGACTCGACCGGGCTCAGCCGGACTCGGCAAGGCTCGACCGGACTCGACCGGGCTCAGCCGGACTCGGCAAGGCTCGACCGGGCTAAACCAAGCCCAACCAGGCTCAGCCGGGAAACAGTCCTCGCGGAATCACCGCGGGACCACCGCGTTCGGTCAATCCGGCAGCATAGGCATCTCCATCCCCGCCTCATGACTCAGCAGCGCCGCCCGCGTCAACGCGGCTGCGCCAAAGCGGTTCCGCAAGGCATCCACCGCCGAGTCCAGTGCGGTGGCCTCCGCGGACATCGCTGGGCGGGACGGTTGGTCCAGTGGCAGCGCCAACTGCACCGCACCGTGGCTGTCGAGGTTCGAGAACGACAGGCCCAGCAACGTCAAACCCCGGTCGCACACCAGCGGTTGCGCCGCGGCCAGCAGACCGCGGGCAGCGCACAGCAGCGTTTCCGTGTGGTCGGTGCTGTCGGCGAGCGTGTGCGACCTCGTGGCGCGGGTGAAGTCCGCGAAGCGCATTCGCAGCACCACCGTCCGGCACACCCGCGACGCGGCGCGTAGCCGCCGGGCCAAACGGTCCACAATGGACACCACGATCTCGTCCAGCTCGGCCGCCGAGCGTGCGCGGCGGCCCAGCGCGCGTTGCGAGCCGATCGAACGACGGCGTTTGCCTGGCTGGACCGCGCGCGGGTCGCGGCCGTGTGCCTGAGCGTGCAGGTGTCGGCCGGAGCCTGGGCCGAGCATCGAGATCAACGCCGCTTCGGGGAGTTCGGCGACCTGGCGCACGGTGCGGACGCCACGTTCCCGCAGCTTCGCCGACGTCACCTTTCCCACTCCCCACAACCGCTCCACCGGCAGTGGGTGCAGGAACTCCAACTCTCGCTCGGGCGGCACCACCAGCAGGCCGTCTGGTTTCGCGACGCCGCTCGCCACTTTCGCGAGGAACTTCGTGCGCGCCACCCCTACCGTGATCGGCAGCCCGACTTGCGCCAGCACCTCCGCGCGCAAGCGCACCGCGATCTCCGACGGACGCCCGGCGATCCGCCGCAGCCCGCCGACATCCAGGAAAGCTTCGTCGATCGACACTCCTTCCACCGCCGGCGTCGTCCGCCGGAACACCTCGAACACCGCCTTGCTCGCCGCGCTGTAGACCGACATCCGCGGCGGCACCACCACGACATGCGGGCACAACCGCCTCGCCTGCGCCCCGCCCATCGCGGTGCGCACGCCCAGCGCCTTGGCCTCGTAGCTCGCGGCCAGCACCACGCCACCGCCCACGATCACCGGCCTGCCGCGCAGCCGGGGATCGTCGCGCTGCTCGACCGAGGCGTAGAACGCGTCGAGGTCGGCGTGGAGGATCGGTCCTTCGCTCGTCACGAACATATGTTCGCATCGAACACCGACAAAAACCGCGATCCGTTCACTCGAACGGAGTAGAAAAATCTCCCGAAGCCCCGGCGGAACGCGCTAGTGTCTCTCCCCGTGCGGCTCGTCCTGTTCGACCTCGACACCACGCTCGTCGATCGCGCGGAGGGATTCCGCCGCTGGGCGTGGGAGTTCTGCGCGGAACACCGGCTCGCCGAGGAAGACGCCGACTGGCTCATCGCCGCCGACGACCGCGGGCGCGCCGACCGGGCGGTGTTCTTCAAGGACCTGCGCGAACGGTTCGATCTGCGAGAACCCGGCCTCGAAGAGGCCTACCGCGAACGCCATCCCGCACTCGTCCCGCCCGCGCCCGGCGTGCTGACCGGTTTGCCCCGGCTGCGCGCGGCGGGCTGGCGGATCGGCGTGCTCGGCGAGGGCGAACCGCAGCTGTCCACCCTGCTGTGCACCGGAATCGCCGGGCTCGTGGACGGCTGGGCGCTAGCCGGGCCGGACGGACTGTCCACATCGGACCCAAAGCTGTTCGCACTGGCCGCCGAACGCTGCGAAACCACGCTGGCCGACGCCTGGCTGGTCGGCGCGGACGTCGAACCCGCACGGTCCGCTGGTTTGCGCACCGTGCGAGTCGGCCAAGACCGCGACACCGCCGCCGCGATCACTCTTCTGCTCGAGAGCTAGTTCTCGGAGTCGATCTGCCAGGAGCCGTTGCGCTGCGACATCGTGTAGACGTGCGACTCAGTCGTAACGCCGCCGCTAGCGCGGTGGTAGGTGATCCTCGCGGTGAGCTTGTTGTCGCCGGTGACCTGGACGTCGTTCGCGGTCACCGAACTGAACTGGCTCCACCACGATTTGTACCGCTCGAAGGTCTGCTTCTTCGCGGCCCGGAACCCGTCGCTGAGCATCCCCCAGCCGCTCTCCAGATTGCCCGGGAGGTACGAGAAGTAAGTGCGCAGCGAGGCCGCCATCGCCTCCGGCGAGTTCGTCGCGGAACTGGAGGGCGGAGGACTGCTCGACGAAGGCGGAGTCGACGGAGAGGTCGACGGCGACGGCTGCGAGGGGGACGAAGCCGCCGGAGCACTGCTAGGCGAGGAGCTCACGGGAGCAGGCGGCGGGTTCGCAGCCGGGTCTTCCTGTCCGTGGTTTCGAGTCAGAACGACGGTCACGATCACGGCGATCACCACGAGGAGCGCGCCCGCGCCAGCGAAGATCATTCCGCGGCGTCTTCGGTCCGAACCCGCGGGCGGCGCGGCGGCGGCACCCGCGGCCGGGACCGCGACCGTGGTCGGTACGACCGGCGGTTTGGCGTCCGGCAGCGTCAGCGGTTCCGGAACGGTCGCGACCGGGGTGACGCCGCCGTCGAGCTTGCGCAGTTCCGCGACGACCTCGGTCATCGACGGCCGGTCCTCCGGCTTGAGCTCCAGCAGCTTCAGCAGCAGCGGCTCCAGCTTCCCGGCCTGTTTCGGCGGGTTGATCGAACCGCTGGAAACCCGGTACAGCAAGGCGATCGCGTTGTCCGCGGTGCCGAACGGCGGATCGCCCTCCACCGCCATGTACAGCGTCGCGCCGAGGGCGAACACGTCGGAGGCGAAGGTCGCGTCCTCGCCGCGGGCGACCTCCGGCGCGAGGAACGCGGGCGTGCCGGAGATTTCGCCGGTCGCGGTGAGCGTGACGTCGCCGACCGCGCGGGAAATGCCGAAGTCGGTCACCTTGACCGTGGTGCCGTCGTCGCCGAGCAGGACGTTGCCCGGTTTGACGTCGCGGTGCACGATGCCCGCCCGGTGCGCGGCGGCGAGCACGCCGGCCAGCTGCACCGCGAACGGGATCGCCTCGTCGACGGTCAGCGGACCGTCCTCGCGCAGTTTCACCGCGAGGCTGCGCGAGGGCAGGTACTCCATGATCAGCCACGGGCGGTCCTCGTGCTCGACCACGTTGAACACCGAGATGGCGTTCGGATGCTGCAGCCGGGCGGCGATGCGGGCCTCGCGCATGGCGCGGTTGCGGGCTTCCTCGACCTTGTCCTCGCCCTGGTTCATGGGCATGAGGAGTTCCTTGACCGCGACGACGCGGCCGAGGATCTTGTCCTCCCCGCGCCAGACCATCCCCATCGCGCCGCTGCCGATCAGTTCGACGAGCTCGTAGCGACCGGCGACCTGCCGGCTCTCCTCGGTCAACGGAAAACCCTTCGGTGCGACATCATCCACGGACGGCGATCACCCAGTTTTCCACGGACGGCCGGAGCCGGATCCGCGACCCACCCGCGCCCCGGCCGGGGTTGCTCCGGGTGGCCGGGTCACGACAGGGTGAGCACATGACCACGACGGCGCCGTCTTTCCGGAGTGTGTTCCGGATGGGCGAATTTCGTGCGCTCTGGTTCGCGCACGTGCTGTCGGTGGCAGGTGACCAATTAGCCCGGGTCGCGCTGACTGTGTTGGTATTCAACCGAACGGCCTCCGCCGGCTGGGCCGCTGGGACGTACGCGCTCACCTATTTGCCGGACCTCCTCGGCGGTGCGCTCGGCGGGCTCGCCGACCGATTCCCGCGCCGCACTGTGCTCGTGGTCGCGGATGTCGTGCGCGCACTGCTGGTCGCGTTGATGGCGATCCCCGGCACGCCCTGGCCAGTCGCCGCGGGACTGCTCGTGGTCGTGCAACTCGCCGCCGGGCCGTTTCAGGCTGCGCGGCAAGCGGTCCTGCCGGACATGCTGGGCGAGGAGAAACTGGCGACCGGACAAGCGATTCTCTCCTCGACGTACCAAGCCGCGCTGGTGATCGGCTTCGGCGCGGGCGCGGCGGTGGTCGCGTGGCTCGGGGTTTCGGGCGCACTGTGGGCGGACGCGGTCACGTTCGCGGTGTCGGCGGCCGCGCTGCGCTGGGGTTTGCGGCGGTACCCCGTTTCGAAGGTGGCCGAACACGCGCCGCAATGGGCGTCGCTGAAGGCGGGCTGCCGATTGGTCGCGCGGGACCGGAAACTGCGGTCCCTGCTGGCGATCGCGTGCTGCTGCGGGTTCTACGTCGTGCCGGAAGGGCTGGCGGTGCCGGTGGCCGCGCAACTCGGCGGCACTGGCGTGCTCGGCTGGCTGCTGGTGGCGAACCCGGTCGGGACGCTGCTCGGGGCGTTGCTGATCAGCCGGTTGCCGCGGGCGCGGCAGGTGCGGTGGCTGGGTCCGCTCGCGGTGGCGAGCAGTCTCGTCCTGCTGCCGACCGGCTGGACGCCCGCGTTGCCGGTGGTCGTGGCGGTCTGGACGGTGTCCGGGATGTTTTCCGCGCACGACTTGATCACCCAGGTGCAGTACAGCCTCGCCGCGCCGCCGGAACAGCGCGGCCAGGTGATCGGGGTCGCGATCGCGGCGTTGCGGGCGGCGCAGGGCCTGACGATCGCCGCCGCGGGCGCGCTGGCGCTGGCCTTCGCGCCGACGACGGTGGTCGCGATCGCCGCCGTCGCCGGAGCAGGGTGCGCCGGTCTGGCCGGGATCGCGTGGGCGCGGGCGGTGCGAGCGGACCGCGCGGTGCGGCCCCGCCGAACTCCCCTCGACGAGGCCACCCCACCTCCCGCGCCGTAATCCGCGGGACGGGTGTGCCGCGGGACTGGTTCGGATCACGTCCAGTTGTTGTCACGCATGCCCTCTCACCTCCTCGTGGGGCGGGCTGGGGGCGGTGGTTCAGCGGGTCCAGTTGTTGTCGCGCATGGGGGCGGCTCCTTTCGTGGCTCGACGGGCGGTGGTCGGCGGGACTCAGCGGGTCCAGTTGTTGTCGCGCACGGCGGTGGCTCCTTTCGTGGCTCGACGGGCGGTCGTTCGCGGGACTTAGCGGGTCCAGTTGTTGTCGCGCATCGCGGCGGCTCCCTTCGCAGTCCGGTGGTCGGTGGTCAACGAGGCTCAGCGGGACCAGTTGTTGTCGCGCACGGCGGCAGTTCCCTTCGCGACTCGATGGGGCAGTGATCGGCAGAACTCAGCGGGCCCAGTTGTTGTCACGCATCGCGGCGGCTCCTTTCGCGGCTCGACGGGCGGTCGTTCGCGGGACTTAGCGGGCCCAGTTGTTGTCACGCATGGCAGCGGTTCCCTTCGCGACTCGATGGGGCAGTGATCGGCAGAACTCAGCGGGTCCAGTTGTTGTCACGCACAGCGATCTCCTTCCTCGTCGCCCATCGGCAAACATCGGGTTTCAGCGGGTTTCAGCGGGTTTCAGCGAGTCCAGTTGTTGTCGCGCATGGCAGTCGCTCACCCCTTTCCGCAGCAGTTCGTCCACCGTTTTCGGTCGTCTCAGCGAGTCCAGTTGTTGTCGCGCATCCGCCGCCTCCTTTCCGTTTTCCTTCTTTCCTTCCGTGTCCCGGATTCCCGGGCCCAGCCCTGTTCACCAGTTGTTGTCCCGCACTGTGGGCGCCTCCTCTCGTCAGCGAGGACCGAAAGTCTCGACCTCGAGTCGAGACCGCGAGGGCGACCTAGGTCACCGGAGCGCCGTCCAGTTGTTGTCGCGCACGGTTGTCACCTCCGTTTCAGAGTCGCGCCTTCGGCGGTTTTCGCACGTCAGCACTGGTAGGACGGTCACCGAAAGTGGCCATGGGGGTCCAAACGGGACCCTCGCGGATCCCCTGGTCCGGCCCGGATTCGGAGCAGCTGGCCACTACTCACAGTGGCCACCTCCCCTCGCCGGACGTCTGGCGCTGGGCTGTCCGGGCGAAATCGCCCCGGCGCTTCCCAGAGTCCGGACGACAGGCAGCACACGACGCGCCTCGTCGTTTACCGTAGAAGCCAATCGGGTGAGGTGAAGAGTGCGCGGACGAGTTGCCGGGTGGTTCACAGGCTGGCGCCTATGGCGGCTGCCCTCTCACGTCCGCATGTACGTGCTGCTGGTCAACGTCGTGGCAGTGGGCACCACCCTCGCCACCGCGTGGCTCGCCCCGGTGCACCAGATCGACCTGGTCCGCTTCGGCGTTCTAGCGGTGTGCGCGGCGCTGGCGATCGAGGCGACAAGGCACATCGAGCGGCAGCGCGAGTACAGCCGCGCGCCCACCGTCGCGTACGTCGACACCAAGGCCGTCTGGAGCATCGCCGCCGTGGTGGCGCTGCCCGCGATCCTCGCGTCGGCGATGGTCGTGCTCACCTATGCCGTCGCCTGGTGGCGGGTCTGGCCGCGCGAACGGCCGGTCCTGCCGCACCGCTGGATTTTCTCCTGCGCGTCCGTCCTGTGCGGCACGCAGGCCGCGGTCGCCGTGCTCGCGCTCGGCATGCACGAGTACCCCGGGGTCCTCGCGGGCGGCTTCGGTCCGGGACTGCTCGACCTGGTCGTGTTCGTGCTGGCCGCCGGGCTGCGCTGGGCGATCAACACCGCGCTGGTGATGGTCGCGATCGCACTGTCGAGCCCGCCGCGGTCGTTCGCCGACCTGTTCTCCGGCTTCGGTGACCAGCTGCTCGAAGCGGGCGCGATCGGGCTCGGCCTGGTCACCGCGGCGCTTCTGCTGCTGGCCAACCCGCTGCTCCTGGCAGGCGTCGTGATCGCGCTCGTGGCCTTGCACCGCGGGCTGCTGCTCACCCAGTTCCAGCGCGACGCGCGCACCGACGTCACCACCGGCCTGGCCACCAAACGCTGGTGGCGCACGGTCACCGAGCGCTACCTCGAACGCGCGCGGGCGAACCACGACAGCGTCGGCGTGCTGCTGCTCGACCTCGACCACTTCAAGGCGATCAACGACACCTACGGCCACCCCACCGGCGACCTGGTGCTGCGCGAGATCGCGCTGTCGCTGCGCGACGAGGTCCGCGAGCAGGACGTGTGCGGCCGCTGGGGCGGCGAGGAGTTCGCGATCGCGCTGCCGGACATCCCGAGCGCCGAGCATCTCGGCCACATCGCCGACCGCATCCGCAGGCGGGTCCCGCAGGTGGTCGTCACACTGCCGGACCAGGATTCGGTGATCAGCGACCTGACCGTTTCGATCGGCTGCGCGCTGTATCCGGCCGAGCATCTCGCCAGCGTCGACGACGTGCTGGTGGCCGCCGACGCCGCGCTGTACCGGGCCAAGCAGGCCGGCCGCAACCGGGTGGAGCTGGCGAGCGCTTGACCGCCGCCGGAGGCCCCAGCTAGAACTCGTCGCATGGACTGGACTCTCGAGGTCGTCGTCGTCCCGGTAACCGACGTGGACCGGGCGAAAGCGTTCTACGCCGACCAGGTCGGCTTCCACCTCGACCACGACATCAAGCCCGAGCCGGAACAGCGCCTGGTGCAGCTGACGCCGCCGGGATCGGGCTGTTCGATCGTCCTGGGCAAGGGCGTCGTGCCGGACATGCCGCCGGGGTCGCTCAAGGGCCTGCAGCTGGTCGTCGCCGACGTGCGGAAAGCCCGCGAAGAGCTGGCGGAACGCGGCGTCGAGGTCAGCGACCTGCAGCTCTACGGCCCGGATCCGGGCACCGGCGCGCTCGAAGACCTGGACAACATCGGGTTCGTCCACTTCGCCGATCCCGACGGCAACACCTGGTCGGTCCAGCAGATTTCCGCACGCGCCAAGAGCTAATCCGTGACGGCGGCGGCCAGTTCGGTCCGCGGCACCCGGGCCGCCGCCTGACCGCGCGGCAGCACGAGGTCGACGCGACGTTCGATGGTCGCGTCGGTCAGGGTCTGAGCCCGCACTCGCGCCCCTGTTCGGCGACCGCTTTCGGCAGGAACGCGAGACCCGCGCCACCGGCTACGAGGTCGAGGGCGATGCCCAGTCGTCGGCCTCCTGCGACGGAGCCCAGCGTCCCGGAAAAGCCGGTCCAGATCCGTGTTCGATGAACCGCTGATCAGCGAGATCAGGTCCCGCGGCGCGGGCGCGGACAGCACGGCCACCCGCGACGGCACCGGGCCGCCTGAGCCGGGATCGTCGGGAGCCTGGTGTTCCGCGGACGTCCCTCCGACCGGGTCCGGGGCGCTCGCGGAATGGCTTCCTGATCCGCTGCGGATGCCGTACGTCGTGCTCGGTCTGATTGTGCTGGTTTGCCTCGCGTTCGTGCTGGTGACGCCGAAAACCGTCGACCTGGCTGCGGTGCCTCCGGCGGTCGCTCCCCGGATGAAGCTCCGTCCCGGACAGCACCGCGTGTTCATCGGTGCCGCGCTGCTCGGGTTGGCGGCTTTCGGGGCCACCAGGGTGTTTTCGTCGGTCGGCGCGCTGGTGCCGAAGCGATCCGGCCGGTGACTTCCGCGGCCGGAACCGGCCAATCCGGTGACTCGCGGCGGCGGGCGGTGGGATGCTCTCCCCACCCGAGATCGTCAGGAGCACCGCATGTCCGCCCCACCGGGATTCCCTCCGCACTTCCCCGCTCCGGTGCGGCGCCGGACGAACCTCGCGGCCAGCGTGACCACGGTCGCCCTCGCGGGCTGCACGGTGATCGCGCTGATGTGGTTCGTCATCGTGAACGCGCTGATCTCCGGCACGTTCGAGCAGTGGTCGACCCAGGTGTGGCTGAACGTCATCTGCGGTCTGGTCGCCGCGGTCGCCGTGGTCGTGCCCGCCGGTTTCCTGCTCGCGCGGTACGTCTGGGCGGCGTGGACGCTGTTCGGTCTGTGCCTGCTGTACGCGCTGGTGGCTGCCCTCGTGCCGATGCCGTCGGGCACCAGCTTCGGTGCCCACCTCGACTTCGTTCTCGGTTTCCACAAGAGCAACGGCGTGCCGATCGGGCTGGCGGTGATCTCCGCGTTCCTCACTGCGATCGCCGCGGTCGTCTCCGCGACGGTGCGGTCGCCGAGCGCTAGTCCACCAGCGCGCCGCAGCTGACGTTCACCGTGGCGGCGGTCATCGTGCGGGCCCGGTCAGATGCGACGAACGCCGCTACCGCACCGACGTCCGCCAACGTCGCGGTGCGGCCGAGCATGGTCGGTTCGGCGAGTTCCGCGGCGAGTTCTTCGGCGCCGGGGAAATCCGCTGGGAGGGTTTCCGGGACGCCGCCGGTCCGGAGCGTCACCGTGCGCACGCCGTGTCGGCCTAGTTCGGCGGCGAGCTGACGGCGCATCGCTTCCAGAGCGGCGAATCCGGCTTGCAGGCCGCCGACCGCGTGGTTGCGCACCGGGTCGCCGTCGCCGCCGAAGAGGAGAACTACGCCGCTGCCTTGGCGTTTCATGTGACGACCGGCCGCGCGCATGGTGAGGAAGGTGGTGCGGACGCCGTTGCGCACTGGTTGCTCGTAGTCGGCCAGCGACATCTCGACCATGGGCGTGCCCTGGACGTCGCCGTGGCTGATCACGTTCACCGAGATGTCCAGACTGCCAGCGGCTTCGACTACTGCGTCGGCGTGGGCGTCCACGGATTTCTCGTCGAGCGCGTCGACTACGGCGACGTCGGCGGCACCGCCGGCGGCGCGGATCTCGTCAGCGACTCGCTCCAGCTTCTCGCGAGTGCGTCCGGCCAGGAAGACTCGCGCTCCTTCCTCGGCGAACGCTCGGGCGAACGCGCCGCCGATTCCTCCGCCAGCGCCGTACACGACCGCGTTCTTGCCTTCGAGCAGCATCTTCCGGGCTCCCTTCTAGTGGCTGTCACCAGTGCGTCGAGTGGGGAGCCGGAGAATCGACACTGTTCTCAGGGACGTTTCACGCCCATCGGGTTCGGGACGGCTACACCTCCGTTGTCGATGATCCGCCGGCTCAATGGGGTCGCCAGGTCTAGCACCCGGTCGACGCCTGCCGGACCTAAGGCTTCAAGCGGACCGGCGGCCAGCCGATCGGTGGTTTCTTCGATGCTCCGGCGGACTTCCGTGCCTGCCGCGGTTAATCCTTCGGCATCGAGCAGGCCTCGGTCGACCAGGTTTTCCGTTGCGGCAGCCCATTCCTCGTCGGTCCAACCTCGCGCGCGCTGGACTTGCTCGCGGTTGGTGGCTCCGGTGGCGATGTGGGTCCAGCCCGGTCAGCCCGGAAGTGACCGCGGCCAGGACGTGGCCGTCGCCTCGGTGTTCGCGCAGGACCGCGGTCGCCAGCCACAACCGGGCGAGGGGGCGGTCCGGGGCGGTTACCGCGGACCAAGCCGCGGCGAGCGGTCGTGCATCGAAGTGGCAGGCGGCGGCCGCCTGTTCCAGCAACGCGACCAGCTCGTCCACAATGTCCGGCCCGAGCAGCCGCGCCAACGCCGCTTCGACCGCTTCCACCCGGGTGCGCAGCACGTCGTCCGGCGAGGCGAACGTCCACGCGTCGGGCAGCGCTCGCGAGACCATCCGCGGGGAGAACCCGAAGAACATCGACGTGACCGGTTCCGGGCCGATCGGACCGAGTGGTGCCGCCCGGCCCGCGAAGTAGCCCATCCACCAGCCGCGCAAACCCACGTCCTTCGCCGCCGCCGCGGGTTCTGCGGCGAAGTAGACGACTGCGTGGAGGGGTTCGATGGCTGTCCACAGGTTTCGGGCCGGGTTCGGCTTCATGCGGGCAACTCTAGGCCCGGGGTACGACAAAACCGGTTCCACGCAGGAAAAGCCCGCCGCCCCGAGACCGGGACGGCGGGCTGTGGAGCTAAAAACCTCAGGCGAGCTCGAGGCCGTAGGACTGCAGTTCCAGAGTCAGCGGGTAGAAGTAGCTGGTCTGGGTGTCGCCGCCGGAGAGGGTGCCGAGGCCCTTGTCCCCGTCGTACGCCGGGCCGCCCGAGTCGCCGTGGTCGGTGTGGGCGGTGGTGCCGAATTCGTGGTTCAGGACGCCCACGTCGAAGTTCACCGACTCGTCGACCGAGGTGACCTGGCCGCTGCCGCCGCCGGTCGTCTGGCCCATCTTCTCGATCTGCTCGCCGACGGTCGGCGTGCCGGCGCTCGAGATCTTCTGGCCGGTGTTGATCGCGCCGTCACCGGTGCCGTTCGGGCGGGTCAGCAGGCCGGAGTCGGCTCCGGGGCAGTCGCTTTGCACGACCTGGGCTCCGGAGACGTCGCCGCCGGACCAGGTGCCGCCTTCGTTGGTGCAGTGGCCCGCGGTGAGCATGAACGGCTCGCCGCCCTTGGTCACGTTGAAGCCGAGCGAGCAGGTGAACTGCCCGTTGTTGATCGAGTCGCCGTCCGCGATGTAGGTGGACAGCTTGCCCGAGCGCTGCTCGACGCGCGCCGCGTCGCCCAGCTTCGCCGCCGCCGCGGCGACCTTGTCCTTCGTGGCCTGCGACGCCGAGTCGTAGATCTTCACCACGACCTGGTTGGTCTTGGTGTCGATGCCCCACGACGTCTGCGGCACGTTCTTCACGGTGTCCATCTGGTTCTTCGCGCCGGTGAGGGCGGTGAAGCTGTGCTTGACGAGCTTGGTCGCGAAGCCGGCGGCCTCGGCCTTCTCCTGCGCCGCGGCGTCGGTGACGTTCAGCACCGCCTTGCCGCGTTCGAGGTAGATGCCGCCGTTTCCGGCGCCGAGCGTGTCGGCGACCTGCGTCGCCTGGGTGATCGCCTGTGCCTGCATCTGGGCGAACGCCATCGGGCTTGCCGAGGCGGCGTTCACGCACATGCCCGCGGTCAAGGCCGCGGCCGACAGTGCGGTGAATCCCGCGACGAGCGTCTTCCGGGAAGTCATGGATCTTCCTCCAGGTGGGCTGAACCGACCGGTGGGACGCCCCACACTTTTGTTGCCCGGCAACCAACGCGAAACCGACGAAGGTTGGTTAATAACCAAAAAATGCGGACCAATCGGACACCGCTGCACCGTTCGGACCACCTGGAATAACCCGAACGGCGCCGCTGACCTGCTTCAGTGCTGTCCGGGCCACCGGACGTGCTCGGAGTAGCCCTCGTTCTTGCGCAGGTACCCGGCGATGAACGGGCACACCGGAACGATCACGCCGCCGCGCGCCACGACGTCGTCCAGCGCGGCCTTCGCCAGCACCTTGCCGAGGCCGCGGCCGCCGAACTCGTCGCCGATCTCGGTGTGGGTGAAAATGGTTTCGGTGTCCTTCGGGGTGAATTCGGCGAAGCCGGCGAGCTTGCCGTCCGCATACACTTCGTAGCGGTTTTCGCTGTCGTTGCGCGACACCCGGGGTTCTTCTTCGCTCATTCCGGCATCCTCACACACCGCCGGAGTCCTCGCGCCGCGCTCAGCCTGTGCTTTCCCGCACGAGCAGTTTGTGCGGCGCGACGAATTCTTCGGCGGGCAGCCCTGGATTCTCGATGCGGGCAGCGAGACGTGACACCGCGGTCCGCGCGATGAACGGGGTGTCCAGCGAAACGGTGCTCAACGAGGGTCGCGAATATCGGCCTTCCTCGATGTCGTCGATGCCGATGATCGCCACGTCCTCCGGTACGCGCAGCCCGGCGTCGAACACCGCGCGGATCGCGCCCATCGCCAGCAGGTCGGAATAGCAGAAAATGGCGTCCGGGCACGGAGATTCGCGAAGCAACGACGCGGTGGCCGCATATCCGTCCGCCCGGCCGTAGTGGGCGGCCGTGGCCTGCAGCGCGTTCACCGGTTCCAGGCCGTGCTCGTCGAGCGCCTTGCGGAATCCCTCGGTGCGCTGCAACGGCGTCGCGTACATCTCCTTCGGCTGCGCGCCGATCGCCGCGACGCGAGTACGGCCGCGATCGAGCAGATGCGTGGTCGCGTCGTGGGCCGCGACGACGTTGTCGATCGCCACGTGGTCGAAGCGGCGGTCGAAGACGTGCTCGCCGAGCAGGATCAACGGCGACGAGCGCGCCGGGTCCACGTCGCGCAGTTCGTCGCCCGTCGCGAGCGGCGCGAACAGCATGCCGTCGAACAGATTGCGCCTGCCCCCGCCGCGCAGCAGCTGGCGTTCCCGCTCGTGGTCGTGCCCGGTCTGGTCGATCATCACCTGGAAACCGAGGCTCGCGGCGGCGTCGATGACCTCGCGGGCGAGCTGGCTGAAGTACGGCACGTCGATCTCCGGCACCACCAGCGAGAGCAGCCCGGTCTTGCCGGTGCGCAGCGTGCGGGCGACCGGGTTCGGGATGTAGCCGAGTTCCTCGATGGCCCGCAGCACGCGCTGGCGCATCTTGTCGCTGACGTGCTCGTACCCGCTGACGACGTTCGACACCGTGCGCACCGAAACCTGCGCCCGATCCGCCACGTCCCGCAACGTCGCCGCCATGGAGCCCCCTTCGCCGGAAGTCATCCTACCTTTTGCAACGTGTGCAAGCATGTCGTACAGTTTGCCTACGTTGGCAAATCCACGGCGAGCCCTCTCCGCAAGCCGCGTTGCCGCCGTCCCGCACAAAGGAGTGCCATGAACCCCACTCTCCGACGGAGCGGACGGACAGCCCGCCTCCTCCCCCGCCGCGGCACCGCCGTCGCCGCGGCGGCTCTGCTCGTCACCGGGCTGAGCGCCTGCGGCCCGGACATCAGCTCCGACGCCCCGGCGGCGGGCAATGCCGTGCTGCGAGCCCCGTCCGAGGAGGCGCCTAAGGGCGAGATCACCGTCTGGGACCGCTCCGGCGACCTGTACAAGGTCTTCGACTCGGCGATCAAGAAGTTCACCGCGAAGTACCCCGGCGTCACGGTCAAGCACGAGGCCGTCGACATCGACTCCAAGCTCCAGAACACGCTGATCACCGGCACCGACGTGCCCGACGGCGTCTTCCTCGACGACGCCAAGGTCGGCGGCTACGTCAGCCACCTGTGGAATCTCAAGGACGTGCTCGCGCCCTACACCAAGGACATCGCCAAGCAGAAGGTCGACGTCAACACCGTCGGCGGCGGCATTTACGGCGTGCCTTTCGACCTCGACCCCGGGTTGCTGTTCTACAACGCGAAAGCGCTGAGCGCGGCCGGGATCGACCCGGACGGCATCAAGACCTACGACGATTTGCTCGCGGCGGCGAAGAAATACCAGCAGTTCAAGCCCGGCGCGAAGCCGATCCACCTGGAGCAGAACGCCTTCAACAGCCAGCTCCAGCTCGAGATGTTCGCCAGCCAGCTGGGCACCGGCCTCGCCGGCCCGGACGGCAAGCTGCGGCTGGATTCCCCGCAGTACCACCAGATCCTGACCTGGCTGGACACCGTGCGCAAAGAAGGGCTGGGCACCCGCGCGGAGTACCTCAAGCCCAGCGACGTCAGCGCGCTGGACTCGGCCGACGAGGTCTTCTACCCGTGGGCGATCTGGTTCGACTTCGCCCCGCAGCAGCAGCTGACCGCGACCAAGGGCGACTGGCGGGCGATGCCGTTGCCGGCGTGGACCGCGGGCGGAGCGCGCAGCGGCGCGATGGGCGGTTCGTCGTTCGTCATCCCCAAGGACGCCAAGAACCCCAAGCTGTCCTGGCTGTTCTACCGCTTCCTGATGTTCGATCAGGCCGGCTACACCGCCGTCTACGGCCCGAACGCGGTCTACCCGGGCGGGTTGAACACCTCGGTCCCGGCCTACCTTCCCGCCGCCGATCCGGCGAAACCGCTGTTCCGGCCGATCGACGCGATGGGCGGCCAGGACGTCTGGAAGACCGCCGTCGAAGCCGGCCGGGAAATCCCCGGCGGGGCCCCGATCCCGGCCTGGTGGTCCGGCGCGGTCGACTACCTCGGCACCGACCTGCAGAGAATGCTGGACGGCGCGCTCACCCCGCAGCAGGTGATCGACAAGGCGGGCAAGGACATCCAGACCAACCTGATCGACCGCAAATGACCACTCGTTCCGTTTCCGCCGCGACGAAGGTGTTCCGGGAGCCGGCCGTCGAGCCGCGCACCCGGGCACCCCGTCGGCGGCGGCGCACCCTGCCGTTGCGCCGCCTCCTCGCGCCGTATGTGTTCGTGTTGCCGTTTGTCTTGGTGTTCCTGGCTTTCAGCGTCTACCCGTTGTTCTTCACGCTGCGCCTGAGCTTCACCGACTGGCACGGCTCCGGTGCCGCGCACTGGATCGGCCTCGACAACTACCGCTATCTGCTGACCAGCAGCGGATTCTGGTCGTCGCTCGGCAACTCCGGCGTACTGTGGCTGCTGATCGTCCCGGTTCAGCTGGTGCTGGCGGTGCTCGTCGCGGTGCTGCTCAACGCGATCAAGCGGTTGCGCGGGTTCTACCGGGTGGCGTTCGTCGTGCCGTTCGTGACGCCGCTGGTCGCGGTCGCGCAGATCTGGATCGTGCTGTTCGACCAGAACAACGGCGCGGTGAACGCGATGCTCGGCGCGGTCGGCCTTCCGCCGGTCGGCTGGCTCGTCACGAGCGGGTGGGCCAAACCAACGCTCGCGTTGCTGTTTCTCTGGAAGACCACCGGATTCGTGGTGCTGATCGTCCTTTCCGGACTCCAGCAGATCGACCGCGGCTTGTACGAAGCGGCTTCGCTCGACGGGGCGGGCCGGATGCGGCAGCTGTGGTCGATCACCGTTCCGCTGCTGCGCCGTTCGCTGATGTTCAGCCTCGTTCTGCAGACGCTCGCGGTGTTCCAGATGTTCGCCGAACCGTACGTGGTCACGAAAGGCGGGCCGTACACCTCGACCACGACGGCCGGGCTCTACCTCTACAACCACATCACCCGCGCGGATCTCGGCACTGGGGCGGCGAACTCGTTCCTGCTGGTGATCGTCGTGATGGCGGTGTCGCTGCTTTTCGTCCGGCTGCTCCGAGCGGAGGACTGACATGACCACCCTCGGCGCCCGCGAACGGCGGACGCGGCCCCTTCTCGGTTCGCACGCGTTCCTGCTCGTGCTGACCGTCGCCCTGCTCGCGCCGGTGGCGTGGGCGATCCTGTCTTCGTTCAAACCGGCGGGCGAGATCATCCGGAACCCGCTCGGATTCGACCCGGCGACCCTCACCCTCGCCAATTTCCGCGGGATGTTCCAGGACGTCCCGGTCGGCAGCGGATTCCTCAACACCGGCGCCGTGCTCGTGGCGAAGGGCGCGATCACGATGTTCTGCGCGCCGCTGGCCGCCTACGCGTTCGCGAAATACCGGTTCGCGGGCCGGAACCTGATCTTCGGCGCCGTGCTGCTCACCCTGATGCTGCCGACGATCGTGCTCGTCATCCCGCTGCTTCTGGAGATGAAGGAACTCGGCTGGGTCAACACCTACCAGGCGCTGATCCTGCCCGGTTCGGTCGACGCGTTCGCGATCTTCTGGATGCGCCAGGTGATCGCGGCGGTGCCGGACGAGCTGCTCGACGCCGCCCGCGTCGACGGCTGCGGCGAGTTCGGCATTTTCTGGCGCGTGGTGGTCCCGGCGATCCGGCCGGGTCTCGCCGGGCTCGGCGTGCTGACGATCATGAACATCTACAACGATTTCGTCTGGCCGGTCGTCGCGGCCAGCTCCAGCCGGATGGCCACCCTCCAGGTGGTCCTCTCGACGCTGGCCCAGAACATCTCGGGCAACCGGGTGGACGCCGACTACGCGACCGTGACCGGCGAACTGCTCGCCGCCGCGTCGATCGCGCTCGTCCCGCTGCTGATCCTGTTCATCGTGCTGCAGAAGCACTTCATCAACGGCATCCTCGCCGGAAGCGTAAAGGGCTGACACACCATGACGATTGCCGAGAACGCCGCCTCCCAGACCGCCGCGGAGGCGGTCCCGCGGCCCGGGTACCCGCGTCCCGACCGGGACCGGTCCGCGAGATGGCTGAGCCTCAACGGCCGCTGGCGGTTCGCCGCGGACGACGGTGCGCCCGAGTCGATCATCGTCCCGTTCGCTTGGGAGACTGAGGCTTCCGGCGTGCACCGGACCTGGTTGGAACGCGCGGTCTACGCGCGGACGATCACAGTTCCGCCGGAGTGGACCGGACGCCGGGTGGCACTGTGCTTCGGCGCGGTGCATCACCGGGCGGTCGTCTCGATCGACGGGACGCCCATCGGTTCGCACGTCGGCGGGCACAGCTCGTTCGAGTTCGACGTCACCGACGTGCTGGAGCCGGGCCGCTCCGCCGAGCTGACCGTCGAGGTCGAAGCGCCCGCGGACAAACGCGAAATCCCGCACGGCAAACAGCGTTCGATCCCGCGAGACGACTACGACGGCGTCTCGTTCACGCCGACGTCCGGGATCTGGCAGAGCGTCTGGCTCGAAGCGCGCGGACGCACCTACGCCGCCGAGGTTTCCGTGCGCGGGGATTCGCTGACCGGCTTCGACGTCGCGGGCGAACTCGCCGGGGACGCTCCGGACAGCGCCACCGTGGTCGCGCTCCTGGAGGGCCGCGAGACCGTCCTTTCGGTGCAGGACGGGCGGTTCTCCGGTCGGCTGGAGGTTGCGTCACCACGATTGTGGAGCCCGGAATCGCCACACGTGTACTCCATCGCGCTGACCGTGGGCGAAGGCGACTACGTCGACCAGCTGACCGTGACCGGCGGGCTTCGCCGGATCGAAACGCGCGGCGAAGCGTTGTATCTCAACGGAGAACGGCTGTACGTGCGCGGTGTGCTCGACCAGGGCTACTGGCCGGAGTCGGGGCTCACCGCGCCGGACGACGAAGCTTTGGTCCGCGACCTCGTACTGGCACGGGAACTCGGTTTTTCGCTGGTTCGCAAGCATCTCAAGGCCGAGGAACCACGGTGGCTCGACCACGCCGACCGGACCGGGATGCTGATCTGGGCCGAACCGCCGGCGCCGAGCCGGTTCAGCCCGGCCGCCGCCGCGGCGTTCGAGGCTCAACTGCCGGACCTGGTCCAGCGCGACGGCAACCATCCGTCGATCGTGATCTGGGGGCTGTACAACGAAGAATGGGGCTTGGACTGGGACATCCCGGGCAGCCCGGAGCGCGCCGCCGCGGCCGTGCGCGCCTACGACCTCATGCACTCGCTTGACGACACGCGGCCGATGGTGGAGAACTCCGGCTGGGCGCACGTGAGGACCGACCTGGTCGACTGGCATTACTACGACGAGAACCCGCGCGACTGGGCGGAAAACCTCGCCGCGCTCGCGTCCGGCGCGCGGGAGTCGTTCGAGGTCAAGCTCCGGCCGGATTTCCTGGTCGACAAATCGTTCTACGGTTCGGCTGACTTCCCGCGCTCCGGCGTGCCGGTGCTGAACAGCGAGTACGGTGCCGGGTTCACCAGCCTGGAGCGGGCGTGGCACGTGCGCTGGCAGACTCAGGAAATCCGCAGGCACGACCGGTTTTCCGGCTATATCTACACCGAACTGACCGACGTGGAACACGAAATGGCGGGCCTGCTGGACGCGCACCGGCGGCCGAAGGACTGGGGCGGGCTGGACCCGGCCGACGCCTTCGCGGCGACCACCCTCGTCGTCGACCTCGTACCGGCGCACGCCGGCGCCGATCTGCCGGTCCCGACGGAACCGTTGACCCTCGACGTGCATGTCTCGCACACCGGCCGGGAGCCGATCGCGGGAACCCTGCACGCCGGATGGGGCGCTTCAGGTTCGCGCAACCTGCCCGCGGCGTCGGCTTCCCTTGCCGCGCAAGCGAAACCATTCCGGCTCAGCGACGCGTTCCCGCTGACCGTCCCAGCACCGGGACGTCCGGCGCGACTGCACCTGTGGCTGGAAACGGACGGCAAGGTGACCGCGCGGACCTTTGTGGACGCAGCGGTCGTGGAGGAATTGAACCGGCGCGGCGCGCGGGACTGATCCGTTAAGGGGAAAGGGCGGCCAGCTCGAGCTGGCCGCCCTTTCTGATCAGGCTGGAACGTGCCAGACCTGGGTGAACAAACCGTTGCAGTCATAGATCTGCAACTGCGTGCCGTCCGCGGTCTGCGCCTGCGGATCGTCGAGGCAACGACCCGACTGCGGGTTGTAGATCGACCCGTCCGCCCTTGCCTGCCATTGCTGTGCGGGCGTGCCGAGACAGTCTCGAAGCTCCACTTTGGACGAATTCGCGGTGCCGCCGCCGACAATGTTCAGGCATTTGTCGAAAGCCCGGATCGTGCCGTCGGTTTCCAGCGACCACTGCTGACCCGTCGCGATGCCACAGGTGTAGAGCTGCACCGCGTTGCCGTTGACCGACGTGTTGGTGTTCACGTCGACGCATTTGCCGGTGGTGCCGGGTCCGGTGATCTGGCCCTGCGCGTTCGGCAGCGTCGCCGTGCCGAAGTCCGTTTCGCATTTGCCGGTGGACAAATGCGTGCCCGCGAGCATCAGGAAGGTGTTGCCCGACGGCGCGCCGAGCAACGGCGAGCTGTACCCGGCGCAGGCCGTCTCGCCCGCGTCGTAGCCGCCGGTCGGCGCGGTGGTCACCGGTGTGGTGATCTCCTGCCAGGGGCCGGATCCGAGGTTCCGGTTCACGAACAGCACGTGCCCGTCCTCCGGCTGGATCGCCAGCGAGCCGTCCGTGCCCGCGACGACCCGCTGTCCGGACGCGACGAGGGTCCCGTTCGCGCCGCCCGCCGGCGACCAGGTCAGGTACGGCGTGTGCAGCAGGAACCGGTGGTCGGCTGTCTCGATCCGGGTGCCGAGGCTGCCGGGATTCCACGCTTCGGCGTCCGGAGACGTCTTGAAGTAGACGTCGCACGCCTGGTCCGGATCGAAGCCGGCTTTGCAGTCCTCGTAGGTCATCGCGTAGGTGCCGTTGGGCAACGGGACGACAGTGGCCATCCCGGGCCGCTCGACGCCGTTCTGAATCGCGACGTCGTAGACCTCGTTGCCCCAGGTCAGGCCGCCGTCGGTGGAGACCGCGTGGGCGAGCACCTGGGGGTAGTTGCCGACCGACGGGCGTTCGTCGGAGAAGTAGCAGATGAGCCCGTGATCGGTGGTGGCGAACTCCGGCTCCCAGATTCCGTGGCCGGTCGTGTTCGCCATCCCGGATTCGGCCGCGCACGAGCTTCGGTAAGTCCAGCTCGCGCCCTGGTTGGTGGATACGAAGACCTCGACCGCCTGCTGCGTGTAGTCGCCGTGGTTCCAGGCAGTGCCCGCGGCGAGCAGCGTGCCGGCCGGCAGCGACCCCTCGGCGCGCGGCAGTTCGTACAGCGTCGGGCCGTCGAGATCCCAGCCGTGCTGGGTGTCGGTGACCGTGCTGATCGGCGAGGACGTCCAGGTGACGCCGTTGTCGGTCGAGCGGTAGACCGGGAAGTTCGCCTTCCCGACGCCGGTGCCGGAGTGGGAGAAGGTAGCCAGCAGAGTGCCGTTCGCGCTGCCGTTGTGCGCGAGGCGGATGACGCGCGGATAGCTCGCGTCCTCAGTGGAACCACTGGCGGTGCTGGGCCGGTAGAGCACCCCGCCGGAGGTGGTGGCCGCGGTGGCGGTGCCCGCCGGGAACGCGACCGCGACGGCGGCACCGAGCACGACAGCGGCGACCAGCGCACAGCGCCGTCTCGGACGGGATCGGGAGGTGAGGGGACCAGGCGACATAAGCGTCACTCCTAGGACGGGACGGCGCCACAACCTCCTGGCGACTCCCCTTCCCGGCACAACGGCCCGCACGCGGCAGGTCCGCCGTCGCGCGCGAAGCTTCTCGGGAGGTGGCCCCCGGTGGGATCCAGGCCGCTTTGCCATCGTATGAAAATCTGAGAATACTCCGATTTGCACACGTTGCAAGAATCTGTCCGGCGGACAATTGGCACCGCCCGCCCGCACCCGGATGTCGGCCCGCCGTCCACCGACGAGCGACGCGGGAGCACGCAGCGGAGGCCCCGCGGCGGACCGCGCTGGTCCGCACGGGCGATCCCCGAAATCGGCGGAGTGGCAGCACTTCCGCCACGCCGGTCCGGTCTGTTTGCCTCGTGGAGTCGGCACCACCGACTGCGAGGGGAGCACGCGTGCAGCCGTTCGTCCTGCCCGAGTTCTATCTGTCGTACCCCGCCCGGTTGAACCCGCACCTGGACGGCGCGCGGAAGCACAGCAAGGCGTGGGCATACTCGATGGACATGATCGACGTGCCCCAGCACGGCACCGTCATCTGGGACGAGCACGACCTCGACTCCCACGACTACGCGCTGTTGTGTTCTTACACCCACCCCGACGCCGCCCCGCGGGAACTCGACCTGGTCACCGACTGGTATGTCTGGGTATTTTACTTCGACGACCATTTCCTGGAACTCTTCAAACGCACCGGCGACATCGACCACGCGCGCGATTACCTGGACCGCATCGCTCGCTTCATGCCCGCCGAAGGCGAAATCACCGAAACCCCGGAAAACCCCGTCGAACGCGGCCTGACCGACCTGTGGAACCGCACCGTGCCACACCGCTCGGCAGGCTGGCGGCGCCGCTTCCGCGAAAGCACGCGCAACCTGCTCGACGAATCGCTGTGGGAACTCGCCAACATGAACGAGGGCCGCGTCGCGAACCCGATCGAATACGTCGCGATGCGCCGCAAAGTCGGCGGCGCACCCTGGTCGGCCAACCTGATCGAACATTCCCTCGACGCCGAAGTCCCCGACGAAATCGCGGCAAAACGCCCGATGGAAGTCCTGCGCGACTGCTTCGCCGACGCCGTGCACCTGCGCAACGACCTCTTCTCCTACCAGCGAGAAGTCGAGGACGAGGGCGAACTCTCCAACAGCGTCCTGGTCTTCGAAAAGTTCCTTGACTGCACCACCCAGCAGGCCGCGGACGCGGTAAACGACCTCCTCACCTCGCGCCTGCACCAATTCGAACACACCGCGCTCACCGAAGTCCCCGCCCTATTCGAAGAACACCGCGTGAAACCAGCCGGACGAGCCGAAACATTCGCGTACGTCAAAGGCTTGCAAGACTGGCAATCCGGCGGACACGAATGGCACCTTCGCTCAAGCCGCTACATGAACGAGGGCGCCCTAGACGCCCACGGCGGCCCAGAATTGCTAGGCGGCCCGTCCGGACTCGGCACCTCCGCAGCCCGAATCTTCCGTTCCATCGCCACCACCGCCCCACAACGCGCACGAGCTTTCACACACCAGCCCTATGAACAACTTGGCCCAGTCACCCTGCCCACTCTGACTCTGCCGTTCCCCTTGCGACTCAGCCCGCACCTAGCCGCGGAACGCAAGAAAATCGCAGACTGGCCGCAACGAACGGGCCTGCTGTCCGAATCGGTTTGGGACGCCACCCGTCTGCGCGCCTCAGACCTACCACTAGCCGCCGCAGGCATCTGCCCCGACGCTCCCGCGGAACAACTGTCCCTCACCACCGACTGGCTCACCTGGGGAACCTACGCCGACGACTACTACGCAGAAGTCTTCGCACACGACCTGCCCGCGGCTCGACTGGCCACCGAACGCCTGAAACTCTTCATGCCGACCAACGGCGAACCCCCGCCCCCACCGCTGACCGCACTCGAAACCGGCCTCTCCGACCTGTGGCAACGCACCGCCTGCCCCTTGAGCCCCACCGAACGCGAAACCTTCTGCGGCACGGTCGAGGAGATGATCGACGCGTGGGTGTGGGAACTGGCCAACCAAGCCCAAAACCGCATCCCGGACCCGATCGACTACGTCGAAATGCGCCGCCAAACCTTCGGCTCCAACCTGGTGACAAGCATCAGCCGGCTCACCAACAGCCGCAGCGTGCCCGCGGAAATCCACCGCAACCGAGTCATCGAAGCACTGGAGGATTCGGCCGCCGACTACGCCTGGCTGATCAACGATTTGTTCTCCTACCGCAAGGAAATCGAATACGAAGGCGGCCTGCACAACGCAGTGCTGGTGGTCCGATCGTTCCTGGACGCAGAACAAGATCAAGCCCTGCGCATAGTCGCCAACCTGGCAGAAGCAAGACTGACCGAATTCCAGCACGCGGTCGATGTCGGACTGCCAAGCCTCTTCGCCGACTACGGCCTGGACGCGGAAGCGCAAGACACGCTCACCGACTACGCGGACCTGCTGAAGAACCTGATGACCGGAATCGCGAACTGGCACCAGGCATGCGCCCGGTACACCGACGAAGAACTGGACCGAGTCCGAGACGCACGAGTCTCCACCGAACCGAGCGACACCGCGGAACACCCCGCCGCCCCGAAAGCCCTGCTGCATCCAGGCTGCACTGGCACCGAACCAGTCCCGATCGGCACCGGAACCCGCCTCCACCCCCATGGCCCGACCGGCCTGGGCACCCAATCCCTGCATATCCCCGCACCCGCCGACGTCACGACCCACTGAAGACGTGAGGGGAACCTTCACGGACTTAGATTCCCTCAAGGGGCCCTTCACGGACTTAGATTCCCTCAAGGGGCCCTTCACGGACCCGTCCCACCGCCGCCGCGATGCGACCCAAGCCGCGCACCCACCCACCAAACCGCAGCCGACGCACCCAACAAACCAGGCACCCACACCACCGCAGCCCGCGCACCCACACCACCCCCGGGCCACCTCAGCCCGCGCACCCAACTCACCACCGCACCCACACCACCGCGCACCACCACAACCCGCGCACCCAACTCACCACCGCACCCACACCACCGCAGCCAACGCACCCAACCAGCGAGGCACCCACACCACCCCCCGCACCCCGATACGAAGCCAAAAATGCGGTCTGAGGGTGCTTGTCAAGGCATCTTTCCCGCCTTGACAAGCACCCTCAGACCGTCATCACAATCAAGCTTCGGGGTGCCCCACACACGCACCCGGGCGCAATGTCGCCGCCAGGCGACGAGCCACCCCCGCACAACCACCCCCAAAACGGTGCCCCCCCCACCACTCCACCGAGCATCCCACGACACATCCAGCAATACTCGAACCCGTGACCAGCCCGAACCTCCACTTCCTAGGCCACGCGACCACCCGCGTGGAACTAGCCGGCCAGGTCGCCCTGACCGACCCAGTCCTCACCCGCTGGATCGGCCTCCTCACCCGAGTAGTCCCCAAACCCGACCTCACCGCCTGGACCGGAGTAGACCTCGTCCTCATCTCCCACCTCCACGGAGACCACCTCCACCTCCCCTCCCTGAACCTCCTCGGCAAGACCACCAGAATCGTCGTCCCCCGAGGCGCCGGATCCTGGCTGGCCAAACGAGGCTTCACCGAGGTGGAAGAACTCTCCCCAGGCCAGACCACCACCTCCGGCCCCCTGAAAATCACTGCCACCGAAGCGATCCACTCCGGCCACCGCTGGGGCCCCCGCCTCACCCACGGCCCGCAAAGCCCGGCCCTGGGCCACCTCCTGGAAGCCGACAACACCCGGATCTACTCGGCAGGCGACACCGACCTCTTCCCCGTCATGGCCGACCTTGGCCCGGTAGACGTAGCCCTCCTCCCGGTCTGGGGCTGGGGCCCCAACCTCGGCCCCGGCCACCTCACCCCGGAACGAGCCGCCGAGGCCGCCGCTCTCCTGCAGGCCCGCGCCGCGGTCCCGGTCCACTGGGGCACCCTCGCCGTCCCCGGCATCCACCGCACCGCCAAAATGCGCCGGCTCCTCGTGGAACCCCCGCGCACCTTCGCGCACCACGTCCGTTGCCTGGGCCTGGACACCAAGGTCCTGCACACCCGCCCCGGCTCCGACGTCCTGCTCCCCACCCGCGAGGAGCGCGGGTGAACTGGACAGACCCGTCAGCGATCGGCTACCCGGCGCTGTTCGGCGGAGTACTGCTCGGCTCCGTCATCCCGATCGTCCCGACCGGCGCGCTCGTCGGCGCGGCGGCCGCGGTCGCGATGACCACAGTCCACCTCTCGCTCCCCCTGGTGATCCTGCTGGCCGTGGCAGGCGCATACCTAGGCGACGTGATCACCTTCGCCGTCCCGAGATTCGGCAGCGAACCGCTGCTGCGCTTCGTAGAACGACGCCAGCAAGCCGAACGCCTCGCGAAGGGCCGCGAGCAGTTCGCGAGAAGAGGCTGGCAACTGGTGGTGATCGGCCGCCTGGTACCCGCCGGACGGATCCCGGTGCTGCTCGCCGCGGGCACGCTCGGCTACCCCTGGCGCAAGTTCCTGCCGTCCGGCCTGCTCGCCTGCGTCCTCTGGGCAGTGGCGTACTCGCTGCTGGGCATCCTCAGCGGCGGCATCTTCGACTCGCCGCTCATCGCGACGCTGCTCGCCACCGTCCTGGTGCTGCTGGTGACCGTGCTGACCACGCTGATCTCCAAGAAACGGGCGGCCAGCCAGACCGGAGGACACCGATGACGACACCTGCTCCGGCGAAGGGCCGGTTGCTGCGCGGCGGCCGGGTCGTCGCGCGGGTCCTGCTGGTCTGGGTGGCGGTCACCGGCGCGCTGCGACTGCTCGACGCGTGGCTCGACGGGTTCAGCATGCAATCGTGGTGGCAGCCGACGGTGTGCGCGCTGATCCTCGGTCTGCTCGTCTCCGTGGTGTGGCCGCTCGTGGTGCGGGTGGCGTGGCCGATCGCGTACTTCACTCTCGGCGTCGGCACGTACATCCTGCTCAGCGCCGCGGCCTTGGCGATCCTGCAGGCCGTGCCCGGCGTTGAGCTGCACGGCTTCTCGACGGCGGTCGTCATCACCGTCGCGATGTCCGCGGTGGGCGCGGTGATCTCGAGCGTGCTGGCCGTCGACGAGGACGAGATCTTCTTCCGTCGCGCCGCGCGCCGTCGGCGGAAAGCGAAGCACCGCACCGATTTCGCCGATCAACCGCCCGGCGTGGTCTTCCTTCAGATCGACGGGCTGGGCTACGACACCGTCCGCCGCGCTGTCCGGGACGGCGACATGCCGACCTTCGCCGCGTGGCTGTCCGAGGGCACGCATTCGCTCACCCGCTGGCACACCGACTGGAGTTCGCAGACCGGCGCGAGCGTCTGCGGGATCCTGCACGGTTCCAACCACGACATCCTCGGTTTCCGCTGGTATGAAAAGGATCGCGACCACGTCATGGCGTGCGCGCATCCGTCCGACGCGGCCGAGATCGAGCGGCGGCACAGCGACGGGCGCGGGCTGCTGTCGATCGGCGGCGCGAGCCACGGCAACCTCTTCTCCGGCGACGCCCCGCATGTCAGCCTGACCATGAGTTCAGTGCCGGTCCTCACTCCGCGCAAACGTCGGCGGGGCCGGGTCGGCGCTGGGTATCGCGCCTACTTCGCCAACCCGATCAACGCGTTGCGCACCTTCGGTGTCGCGCTCGCCGACGTCGTCCGCGAGCTATCCGCGGCGGCCAAACAACGACGCGCCGGCGTGCTGCCGCGGATCCCGCGCGGCGGGTTCTATCCGCTCGCCCGGCCAGGCACGACGGTGATCGCGCGCGACGTCGTGGTGTCCGCGATCATCGGCGACATGCTCGCCGGACGGCCGGTGGTGTACGCCGATTTCCTCGGCTACGACGAGGTCGCGCACCACTCCGGCATCGAACGGTTCGACACGCTGGAGGTGCTGCGGTCGATCGACCAGCAGTTCGCGCGGCTGCTGCGGGCCGGTCGGCTCTCGCCGCGGAAGTACCACATCGTCGGGCTGTCGGACCACGGGCAGACCCAAGGCCAGGCGTTCGTCGACCGGTTCGGCGAGACTGTCGAGTCGCTGATCGGACGGCTCTGCGGCGGCGAACCTGTTGCCGAGCAAGGAAAACGCCGGCAGGCGGAAAGCTGGCAGGTCAACGCCGCGCTGGCCGAGGCGACCGCGACCGGCGGCCTGATCGCGCGACGGCTGCGGGCCCGGGTCGAAGGCGCGGAAGGAGCCGAGAACCGGCCGCGCACCGCGACCGGCTCGCCGGGCCAGGTCACGCGCGTGGCTCCCGGGGTCGTCGCCGTGGTGTCCGGGCACCTGGCGATGGTGTCGTTCACCGAACACGAGGGCCGGGTCGAACTGGAGACGATCGAACGCGAGTACCCGGACCTGCTGCCGACGCTGGTCGACCACGAGGGCGTCGGGTTCCTGCTGGTCCGCAGCCGCGAGTTCGGCCCGGTGGTGCTGGGCCGCGACGGGTTGAAGCGGCTGGCCACCGGTGTCGTGATCGGCGAAGACCCGCTGGCCGGCTACGGCCCGTACGCCGCCGACCTGGTCCAGCGGGTCGACAGCTTCCCGCATTGCGCGGACATCATGATCAACAGCCGGTACGACGCGGACTCCGACCAGTCCTCGCCGTTCGAACGGCACGTCGGCTCGCACGGCGGGCTCGGCGGACCGCAGCAGCGCGGCTTCCTGCTGCATCCGCGAGAATTCCCAGCGCCCGGCGAACCCGTCGGCGCGGAGGCGGTGCACCGCGTGTTCCGCGACTGGCTCACCTTCCTCGGCCACCCGGAACCCGGTGCGGCCGAAGAAAAATCCCCTGTCGTCCCCTCGGAGGTAGTGTCATGAGCAACCCGATCGTCTACGGCGCGAGCTGGTGCCCGGACGTCAAACGCAGCCGCGCGCTGCTCGACGCGAAGGGCGTCGAGTACGACTACGTGGACGTCGAGGCCGACCCCGCCGCCGAAGCCCGCGTACGCGAACTGCAGGACGGCGCTCGCCGGATCCCGACCATCGTCTTCGCGGACGGCAGCCACCTCGTGGAACCGAGCGACGACGAGCTGAACGCCCACCTGTCGCGGTGACCCCGCTGACGGAACTCCCACTGGGCACGCGGGTTGTCGTGCGATGCCGGATCGAGGGCGGGTTCACCGACGCCCTCGGTCCCTTGCGCGCCCGCGACGCCGACACCTGCACTGTCGAGACCAAACGAGGCTTGGTCGTCGTCCCGCTGGCCGCGGTGGTCGCCGCCAAACCCGTGCCGCCACCGCCCCAGCGAAAATCGGCCGCGCCGAACCTCTGACGACGACCGGCCCGAGCGGTCGCGGAGCTCATCGACCGGGGCCACCGCCAGATCTCCCGGGCGCCTGGATCTCACCCGGATCCAGGCGCTGGCGACCGTCGCCGCCCGAGGACCCGTCCGTCCCGGCGAGATCGCCGCCGAGGTCCTCGCTGAGCGCCAGGCCGCGACCAGTACCAGTGCCCGTCCAGCGGGCACGGGTGCTGCTGGCCGTCGTGGCGGTCAGTCATCTGGTGGCGCCCGCCAGCACCCCGATTTCGCCGCGGCCGAAATCGATCGGTCCGGGGAAGAAGCGGAAATCGAGTGGCCCGCCCGCGCCGAATTTGTGACGATCACCGGATGCGCACCTTCGACGAACTGGTGGACGAGGCCGCGTCGGTGTCCGTGGCCGGCTGGGATTTCTCGTGGCTCGACGGCAGGGCGAGCGAGCAACGGCCGTCTTGGGGGTATCAGCGGCTGCTCGGCGAACGGCTGCGGGACGTCCAGTCCGTTGTGGACATCCAGACCGGCGGCGGTGAGGTGCTGGCAGGCGTGCCGGTGCTGCCGCCGTTGACGGTCGCCACCGAATCGTGGCCGCCCAACATCGAGAAGGCCGCCGCGTTGCTCGAACCGCGGGGTGCGACCGTCGTCGCGGACACTGACGAGCCGCCGCTTCCGTTTCAGGACAACACGTTCGAAATGGTCGTCAGCAGGCATCCGGTCACTGTCTGGTGGGACGAGATCAAACGCGTCCTCCAGCCCGGCGGCAGTTATCTGTCGCAACAGGTCGGGCCGTGGAGTGTGTTCGAGCTGGTCGAGTACTTCCTCGGGCCGCAGCCGCCAGAGGTGCGCAACGGCCGCCATCCGGACCGCGCGAAGGCCGCGGCGGAGAAGGCCGGGCTTGAGGTGGTGGATCTGCGCTTCGAGGAACTGCGCACCGAGTTCCACGACATCGGCGCGGTGATTTACTTCCTGCGCAAGGTGATCTGGATGGTGCCGGGGTTCACTGTGGACGAGTATCTGCCGCGGTTGCGGGAGCTGCACGAGGAGCTGCGGAAGGGGCCGTTCGTCGCGACGACTACTCGGTACCTGATCGAGGCGCGCAAGCGATAGCCGCCTCGATCCCGTCCGCCAGCACCGCCACGCCGGCTTCGAAGCTCAGCCGCGCTTCATGCTCCAAATAGGACACTCCGACGGGCGGTGGCGGCGAACTCTCCTTGCCCAGCCGAGCGACATTCGGGTACCGCTCCGCCAGATCCGGAGCCAGCTCACCGAGCGCTGAGGTCCGCGCCCGCCACCAGTCCTCATCGGACAGTCCGGTTTCCTTCAGCGCCAACCGCGATTCGGCGGCGATCTGCACCGCGCCGCGCACCACGTTGAGCAGCGCGCCCACCAGCCGTCGCACCTGACCGGCGGGAAGGCCGGTCGCGAACAGCACCCGCAGCACCGTCTCCTGCATTCGGAACTCCCCCGGACCCAGCACCGGCCGCGCGTAGGAAACCTGCAGCAGCCACGGGTGTCGCAAATGGAATTCCCACAGGTCACCGGCCAGCTCGAACACTGCGGGACGCCATCCGCCGGACAGGTCGTGGTCGTCGCGCAGATCGCCGAACACCTGGTCGCACATCAAGTCGATCAGCTCGGTCTTGCTCGGCACGTACGTGTACAGCGCCATCGCCGTGCGCCCGAGCCGCTCCCCGACCGCGCGCATCGACAACGCCGACATGCCCTCGGCGTCCGCGAGTTCGATCGCCGCGCCCACGATGAGGTCCACGCTCAGCGCGGGTTTCGGCCCCGGTGCGCTGCGCGGTTCGCTGCCCGCGCGCCACAGCAATTCCATCGAACGGCGGGCGTCGCCCTGCCCCGCGAACACGACCACCGGCGGACCCCTTTCCCCTTACAGGATAAAGGACCGCCGGGGCCGCTCGCTCAGCCGTCCACCTCGATCGCGAGCGCCGGGCAGAGCTGAGCCGCCTCCTTAGCCCGCGCGTGCAGCTCCGGAGGCGGGTTTTCCCGCAGCAGCACCACGATCCCGTCTTCGTCGCGCTGGTCGAACACCTCGGGCGCGACAAGCACGCACTGCCCGGCCCCGACGCAGCGGGACTGATCGACGACCACCTTCATCTCGCGACTCCTTTCACCAGGTCACGGGGAGTTCGTGCACCCCGTAGACGACCATGTCGTGCTTGAACTTCAACTCCTCGACCGGCGTGGCCAGCCGCAGCGTCGGGATCCGCCGGTAGAGCGTCCGGTACACCACCTGCAGTTCGACCCGCGCGAGCGGCTGGCCGAGGCACTGGTGCACGCCGTAGCCGAACGCGACGTGGTGGCGGGCCTTGCGGGTGACGTCGAGCTTGTCCGGCTCGGGGAACTGCGTCTCGTCGCGGTTGGCGATGTCCGTGGCCGCGACCAGGCCCTCGCCCTTGCGCACCGCCTGCCCGCCGATCTCCAGGTCTTCAAGGGCGACACGACGGCGTCCGGAATGGACGATCGTCAGGTACCGCAGCAGCTCTTCGACCGCGTTGGCCAGCAAGGCGTCGTCGCCGTCGCGGACCGCGGCGAGCTGGTCCGGGTTCTCCAGCAACGCGACCGTGCCGAGCGCGATCATGTTCGCCGTGGTCTCGTGCCCGGCCACGAGCAGCAGCTGCCCCATCGCGGCCGCTTCCTCGACGGTCATCGCGCCGGTGGCGACCGGTCCGGTCGCGAGCCGGCTGAACACGTCGTCGGCCGGGTCGTCGATCTTCTTCTCCACCAACCGCGCGAGATAGCCTTGCAATTCCGCCGCCGCGGCGACCGATTCTTCGGCGGTCGCCTCCCGCGAGACCAGGGTCTTGCTGCAGCGATGGAAGAAGTCGCGGTCGTCGTATGGCACGCCGAGCAGTTCGCAGATCACCAGCGACGGAACCGGCAGCGCGAACGCCTGCACGAGGTCGGCCGGTTTCGGACCGGCCAGCATCTCGTCGAGCAGTTCGTCGACGATCTGCTGGATCCGCGGTCGCATCCGCTGGATCTTCTTCACCATGAAATCGCCGGTGAGCAGCCGTCGCTGGGCCGCGTGCTCCGGGTCGTCCATGCCGATGAACGACTTGAACCGGCTGCGCCGCGCCTTGATCCCGGGCGTCTGCGGCGGATAGCCGGCGCGATCGGGTTCGGCGCTCACCCGAGGGTCGGCGAGCAGCGCGCGCACGTCTTCGTAGCGGGTGAACAGCCACGGTTCGCTGCCGTCCCAGATCCGCACGCGCGACACCGGCTCGTCGCGCAGCTTGCGGTCGAGCGCGGGCGGCGGATCGAACGGGCAGCGCCCGCGGGACATCGGGAATTGCTCTACAGGCCGGGCCTCCGGCATCGCAGCCTCCAGGAGGAGAAGTCACCAAACGAGTGTTCGGATACTTATTGAACACATGTTAGGCGGCTTGGTGAACGATTGCCCACCCGTGCGGGTCAAGATCACCGGGATGGCCGTGCGCGAGCGGAGAAAAACGGGAGAAAACGCCCGTGGCTCAAGCGAAAATGAGCGCCAGCAGCTCGTCGGCGAAGCTGACCACTTCGTCCCCGCCCGGCTTCCTTCCGGTCGAATGGAACAGCGCGACGCGGCCGTGCGCGCCGACGAACGCGATCACCCCGGCCCGTTCGGCGGGCACCCGGAGCGGGGTGCCGGACTCGGCGCAGCGAGCGAACGCGGCGGTCATCCGGTCGATGAGATCGACCGCCGGGCCGTGCGCCCGGGCCTCCGGCGAAGTGCGGCTGGCCCCGTTGGCGGTCATCAGCCGGTAGTGGCCGGGGTTGGCCATCGCGAAACGGCAGTACGCGTGCAGCAGCGCACGCACCCGGCCCACCGCGTCCCCGGCGGGAAGACGGGACTCGGCCGCGTCCATCGCGACGCGCAGCCGGCCGAACTCGTGCTCGGTGAGTCCCATGACGAGCGCGGCTCGATCGCTGAAGTGCTGGTAGATGCTGGCCGGGGCGATGCCGACGGCGCGGGCGACCCCGCGGATGGTGAGCGCGTCCTCGCCGTCGAGTTCCGACAGGAGCTTGCTGGCCGCGGCGAGGATCTCCCCGCGCAGCCGTTCGCCCTCGCCCCAGCGGTTGCGCGTGCGGGCCTGGACTTCTTCGGACACTTGCCCATTGTTACCGCTCGCCTTGCCTCATCCGGCTCCGGCCCGCCGCGGATGTCGATCGTTTCGTCGCCCGCCAGCCATCCGAGGTTCACCAACTGGGCGGGGGCGGTCGATAGCGTTCGCCGGTGGACGATCAGGGGTGGCTGGACGACTTCCAGCGGCGGATTGACGAGATGCAGGCGAAAAGCGCCGCCCTGCAGGAGACGCTGAGCACCGCGGAGGGCCGCGCCAAATCCGGCGACGGACTGGTGACGGTTTCGGTCGCCCCGAACGGCGCGCTCAAGAACCTGGAGATCGACGACCGCGCCCTGCGGCACGGCGGCGCCCGGCTCACCGCCTCGATCATGGACGCCTACGGCAAAGCGCAGCGCCAGGTGTCGCGCGACGTCATCGACGCGTTCGAGCCGATCGCCGGCGACAGCGAGATGATGAACGTGGTCAAGTCGTATCTGCCGGAGCCCGAGGAAGCGCAGGAGCCGGAGCCGCCGGCCGAGCCGCCGCGGTCCGAACCGCCCGCGCGGTACCCGGGACCGCCGCCGGGCAGCACCACTCCCCCGGGCAGCGCGGCTTACGGCCGCCCGATGCCCCCGCCGGGCGGCGCGACCCACAGCCGTCCGCCGATGCCGCCTCCCGGCAACACCCCGCCGCCCCCGGCCGCGCCCGAACCGCCCCGGCCGACGTCCGGTCCGCACCGCCGACGCGCGGCAGGCGAGGACGACGACGAGATGCAGCCGTGGTGACCCGGTTGTCAACCCGTCGTTAGTGGTGGGAAATCACCAGTTACCGGACCGTACGAATGGGGGGTCACATTCCGGGAGCTAATGCCTACTTTGGGTTGAGCGCGCGCAAACCCGGCAAACTCCCCAATCCCCCAGGAGCTTTCTTATGTCCAGGAAGTTCGTGCTGTCCGGCGCGGTCGCACTCGCTCTGGCCGCCGCCCCGCTCTCGGGCGCGGTAGCGGTCGCCGCTCCGGCTCCTTCCGCCGCCGCGACCACCACGGTCTACTACTCGACGTCAGGCGCACCGTCGTTCCGGGCCGCGATCAACGCGGGCGCGGCGAACTGGAACCGCGCGGTGACCAACGTGAAGCTGGTCGAGCGTTCGTCCGGGGCCACGCTGCGCTACACCGAGGGCAACGACCCGCGGGGCTCGTACGCGCAGACCGACGGACACGGCCACGGCACCATCTTCATCGACTACAGCCAGGCCCAGCAGTACGACAACACGCGGATCACCGCGCACGAGACCGGCCACGCCCTCGGGCTGCCGGACCACTACTCGGGCCCGTGCTCCGAACTGATGTCGGGCGGCGGCCCCGGCCCGTCCTGCCGCAACGCCAACCCGAACTCCCAGGAAGCGTCCCGGGTGCAGCGGTTGTGGGCCAACGGGCTCAGCGCGGTCTCCGGTCCGCAGCAGCGGATCTACGACCACTCGCCGGTCGGCTGAACTAGGTGAGCGAGCGGCGGCCGGGTGCGTCCCGGCCGCCGCTTCGCTGTCAAGGTTCCGGTGTCGGATAGCGCCGTTCGGGCCGCCTCTGCGGCCGGAATCCTCCGTATCACGCCGTTTCAGGGATGACCGCGGACCGCCGCTGGTTGGCTCGCCTTCGGAGAGAAGGAGTCTTCCATGGCGGAAATCGTTTTGGTACACGGATCCTGGGGCGACGGGTCGGTCTGGCTGGACGTGGTCCCCGCGCTGCACCGGCGGGGACACCGGGTCCGCGCGGCGCACCTGCCGATGACGACGCTGGCCGACGACATCGCCGAAGTCCGGCGAGAGATCGCCGGCTTCGCCGGACCGGTCGTCTTGGCCGGCCATTCCTACGGCGGCATGGTCATTTCCGGTGCGGCGAAGGACAACCCGCAGGTCGCCGGCCTGGCCTACTTCGCGGCGTACGTCCCCGACGAAGGCGAGACCATCCCCTCGCTGAACGCCCGCTTCCCGGAATCCCCCGGCGGCGACGTCCTGGTGTTCCACGAGGACGGCTGGACCTCCCTCGACCCGAACCGCTTCCACGCCGCGCTCGCCGCCGACGTGCCGCGCGAGCGGACCGCCGCACTGGCCGCAGTGCAGCGACGGGCCCACGCCGCCACCTTCACCACGCCGACCGGCCCCGGAGCCTGGCACGACCTGCCGACCGCCTACGCGGTGTCCACAGAGGACCAGATCCTGAACCCGGATCTGCAGCGCTGGTCCGCCGAGCGGGCCGGGTCCGCTTGTGTCGAACTGGCTGCCAGCCATTACTCGCTGCTCTCTCAGCCGGAAGCGGTGGCCGAGGTGATCGACAAGATCGCGGCGGCGACTCGCGGCGAGTAGCGGCTGCTTTTCCGCCGCGGCATCGGTCGCGTGTGCCCGGGCCGCTTCCCGATCCACCGCCCGGTACCGGACGACCGGCGAGACAGGTTGTTCAACCGGCATCCGCCCACCCTGGCACTGCGGAAATTCGGTTGCCCAGCCCCGTTCGGACAGCCGAGTATTCCCGCCATGACCACCGAACCCGCCCACCGTCCTCCGTCCCGCTGTCTCGTCTCGTACGGCAAGCAGCAGACGGCGCGGGAAGGGACGAGCCAGGCCGTTCGATGAGCCCCGCGCTGGTCGCGGGGCTCGTCGCCGGGTACGGGATCGCCATGCCGGTCGGTGCGATCGGCGTCTACCTGGTCGAACTCACCGCACGAACGTCGTGGCGGGTCGGGGCGGCCGCGGCGATGGGCGTGGCCACCGCGGACGGCGTCTACGCCGTTCTCGCCACCACCGGCGGCGCCGCGCTGGCCCCGCTGCTCGCCCCGATCACCACTCCCCTCCGCCTGACCTCCGCCGCAGCTCTGTTCCTGCTCGCCACGTGGACCGCGGTCCGGGCTATCCGGCGTTACCGGTCCGCCGAAACTCCTTTGCTGGCAACGGAACCACACCCGCTGCGGGCATACGCGACCCTGCTCGGCCTGACCATGCTCAACCCGTCCACCATCATCTACTTCACCGCGCTCGTCCTCGGCGAACGACCAGCCAACGGCACCGTGTTCGCCGCCGCCGCGTTCGCCGCTTCAGCCAGCTGGCAACTGCTGCTGGCCATCGGCGGAGCGTTGCTCGGACGCGGACTCACCGGTCCGCGCGGACGGCTCGGCACCGCTTTGCTGTCCAGCGCGGTGATTCTCGTGCTGGCGGTGCGGCTGCTCTAGGAAACGACCGTGCTTTCCCTTATCTCCAGGGAAAACGGCGGCTGCACCGAGCACGGCTCAGCACTCTCGGTACCGGCGAGGCGGCTGTGGATGAGATCGATCGCGGCCTCGGCGATGGCCGCCTTGTCCGGCGAGATCGTGGTGAGCGCGGGCAGGCTGAACGCGCTCTCCTCGGTGTTGTCGAAGCCGACGATGGCGATGTCGTCAGGCACCCGAAGCCCGTGCTCGGCCGCCGAACGCAACGCGCCGACGGCCAGCAGGTCGTTAAAGCAGAACACCGCGTCCGGCGGTTCTTCCTGGGCCAGCAAGCGTTTCATCGCCGCCGCCCCCTCGGCGCGGTGGTACTTAGCCACCGGCTCCACCAAGGAATCCGCCGACGGCAAACCGGCATCCGCCAACGCTGCCCGATAACCGGCGAGCCGCAACGACGACGTTCCGCGTTTGGGGTTGGCGCCGATCGCGGCGATCCGGCGACGGCCGAGCGAAACCAGGTGCGACACCGCGACGTGCGCGGCCTGCACGTTGTCGATCGCCACCCGGTCCAGCGCGACGTCCACCGCGTGCTCGCCGAGCAGCACGAGCGGGATTTTCCCTTCCGCGTCAGGGAAATCATCCGCTTCGAGCGCTTCGGGATGCACCAGGGCACCGTCGACCAGATGCGGGCCCAGTGAGTCCACAGTGGCCCGCTCCCGGTCGCGAGTCCCCTGCGTCTGCTCGATCAGCACGCTCCATCCGCGGCGCTGCGCGGCGGTGATCACCAGCCCGGCCATTTCGCCGAAGTACGGGATGCTCAGCTCCGGCACCATCAACGCGAGGAATCCGGTCCGCCCGCGGCGCAGGTTGCGCGCGCCCACATTCGGCCGGTATCCGGTCGCGGCCAACGCCTCTTCGACGCGCCGCCGGTTCTCCGGCTTCACGAACGCGTAGCCGTTCACCACGTTCGACACGGTTTTCACCGAAACGCCCGCCAGCGTAGCGACGTCCTTCAGGGTCACGGCCACGCTGACTCCTCATCTCGTCCGCCCAGAGCCCATCACGGGCCCGCGAGGCTCCCGGCACCAGCCCCGACGACCACGTAGTGTAGCGACGTTTTGCCTGTTTACAACGTTGTTCCAACGATGTAAAAATAGCCGGAGCTCAGCGAGGTGACGGTCGTCACGCCGCCGAGCGGGTTGCCCCAGTCGTCGGCTGCGAGGAGTCCGCCGTGTCCCCGTCCGTCCCTGCCCGCTTCGCCCTGGTCGCCGGCGCCGCCACGGCACTCGTGCTCGCCGGGTGCACCAGCCGCGAGGAAACCCCGGCCGCGCAAAGCAACGGCTCCGGCCCGGCCGCCTCGGCCGCGTCCGCCGCGCCGAGTGCCGACGGCTGCACCATCGACAAGACCGGATACCCGAAGCTCGACCCGAAGACCGCCATCGTCGGCTTCTCCCAGTCGGAGAAGGAGGCGAACCCGTTCCGGATCGCCGAGACGCAATCCATCCGCAGCGAGGCGGGCAAACTCGGCATCCCGGCCGACCACCTGCTCACCACGAACGCGCAGAGTGACCTCAACAAGCAGATCTCGGACATCAAATCGCTGCTGGACCGGGGCGCGCAGCTGCTCATCGTGGCCCCGCTGAACTCCGACGGGCTGCAGCCCGCGCTCGACGCGGCGAAGGCGAAGAAGGTCCCGGTGGTCACGATCGACCGGCAGGTGACGTCGAAGGCGTGCACCGACTACCTCACCTTCATCGGCTCCAACTTCATCGAACAGGGCCACCGCGCGGCCGCCGCGCTGGCGAAGTCCACCGGCGGCAACGGCAAGGTCGCGATCCTGCTCGGCTCCTCGGGCAACAACGTGACCACCGACCGCACCAAGGGGTTCAAGGACGAACTCGCCAAGACGCCCGGCCTGACCGTGGTCGCCGAGCAGACCGGCGAATTCGACCGGTCCAAGGGCCAGTCGGTGATGGAACAGCTGATCCAGAGCCACCCGGACCTCACCGCGGTGTACGCGGAGAACGACGAGATGGGCATCGGCGCGGTCAACGCGCTCAAGACCGCGGGCAAGAACCCCGGCAAGGACGTGAAGGTCGTGTCCGTCGACGGCACGCGCAACGCGGTGCAGCTGATCGTAGACGGCAGCTACAACGCGGTCGTCGAATCGAACCCGCGGTTCGGGCAGCTCGCGTTCCAGACGCTGCAGCAGTTCGAGGACGGCAAGCCGATCCCGCCGAGCATCGTCATCACCGACGACTCTTACGACGAATCGAACGCGGCCCAGAAGGTCGGGAACGCGTACTGATGACGAGCGCGGCCGACACCCAGGTGGCGACCATGACCGCACCGGTGCTCGAGGTGTCCGGGGTGACCAAGCGGTTCCCCGGCACCGTGGCCCTCGACGACGTCTCCTTCAGCCTGCGCCGCGGCGAAGTCCACGCGCTGGTCGGGGAAAACGGCGCGGGCAAGTCCACTTTGATCAAAGTCCTCACCGGCGTGTACCGGCCGGACGAGGGGCAGGTGCGCCACCTCGGCGAACCGGTCGGGTTCCGCAGGCCGATCGACGCGCAGCGCGCCGGGATCTCCACCATCTACCAGGAGGTCAACCTCGTTCCGCTGATGAGCGTGGCGAGCAACGTCTTCCTCGGCCGGGAACCGCGCACCCGCACCGGATTGGTGGACTGGTCCGCGATGAACGAGCAGGCGCGCGAACTGCTCAGCGGGTACGGGATCGACACCGATGTGCGGCGTCCGCTGCACACGCTCGCGGTAGGCGCGCAGCAGATGGTCGCGCTGGCGCGTGCGGTGTCCACAAAGGCCGGTGTGGTCGTGATGGACGAGCCGACGTCGTCGCTCGAACCGCGCGAAGTGGACACCTTGTTCGAGGTGCTGGCGCGGTTGCACGCCGACGACATCTCGGTGCTCTACGTGAGTCACCGGATGGACGAGCTGTATCGGGTGTGCGACAGCGTCACGGTGCTGCGCGATGGCCGCGTGGTCCACAGTGGACCGTTGAAGCCGTTGCCGCGTATTGAGCTGGTGTCGATGATGCTCGGCCGGGAGATCCGGCAGATCCGCGCCGAGGGCGTCACTGCGTTCGGCGAGGAGCATCATGCGGAGAAAGAACCGTTGCTGCAGGCCTCGAATCTGTCTGGCGGGAACAAGCTCCACGACGTTTCGGTGAGCGTACGGCCGGGCGAGGTTGTCGGGCTGGCCGGGCTCCTCGGGTCCGGCCGGAGCGAGACCGCGCGTGCTGTCGTCGGGGCTTTCCCGCTCGACGGCGGTACCGTGTTGCTGTCCGGAAAGCCGTTGAAGCGCGGGAAGATCTCCGCCGCGATGCGGGCTGGGATCGCGCTGCTGGCCGAGGATCGCAAGGCGGACGGGATCATTCCGAACCTGTCCGTGCGCGAAAACATCGTGCTCGCCGCGCTGCCGCGACTGTCCACTTTCGGCTTCGTCAGCCGGTCCAAACAGGACCGGGTGGTGAAGACGTTCATGGAACGGTTGCGGATCAAGGCGTCCAGCCCGGAGCAGAAGGTGTCCGAGCTGTCCGGCGGCAACCAGCAGAAGGTACTGCTGGCACGTTGGCTCGCTACCGGACCGAAAGTGCTGTTGCTGGACGAGCCCACGCGCGGCATCGACGTCGGGGCCAAGGCCGAGGTGCAGGCGCTCATCGACGAACTGGCCCAGGACGGGCTCGGCGTGCTGCTGATTTCGTCCGAACTGGAAGAGATTCTCGACGGCGCGGACCGGGTGGTCGTGCTCCGCGACGGCAGCGTCGCCACCGAACTGGCCGGCGACGCGGTCACAGAGGACAACGTGCTGGCGGCCATCGCCGCAGGGGGTGACAACGATGTCGACCGCGACACTGACGAGACCTGACCGCACCCGCGTCACGAGCTGGCTGCAGAACTACGGCGTGTACTTGGCCGTGGTCGTGCTGTTGCTGTTCAACATCGCGTTCACGAAGAACTTCCTCTCCGCGGCCAACTTCCGCACGCAGCTGGTGCAAGCCGCGCCAGTGTGCATCGTCGCGCTCGGCATGGCGCTGGTGATCGGCACCGAGGGCATCGACCTGTCGGTGGGCTCGGTGATGTCGGTCGCCGCCGCGCTCGTCCCGCTGTACCTCGGGGCCGGGCCGCTGATGGTGATCGTGGTCGCGCTGATCGCAGGGGTCGCATCCGGGCTGTTCAGCGGGTTTCTGGTGGCCCAGCTCGGCATTCAGCCGATCATCGCGACGCTGGCCTTACTCGTCGGCGGTCGTGGGCTCGCGCTCGTGATCGCCCACGGACAGCTGGTGCAGCTGCACAACCCGGACTTCCTCGCGCTCGGAACCGGCGACGTCCTCGGTGTGCCGATCATGGTCCTGGTGGCCGCTGTTCTCTCGGTGCTGGCCGGTTTGCTGGTGCGGCGCACCACTTTTGGCCGCCATCTGGTCGCGGTCGGCGGTAACCGTCCTGCTGCGACACTCGCCGGACTGCCGGTGAAACGCGTGCTGATCGGCGTGTACGCCATGTCCGGTGCGCTGGCGGCGATCGCCGGGGTGCTGTCCACCGCTCGGCTCGCTGCGAGCGATCCCAACGATCTCGGTCTGCTGATGGAACTTTCCGCAATTACCGCGGTGGTGGTCGGCGGAACTCCGCTCACCGGCGGCCGCGTGCGCGTACTCGGCACGGTGTTCGGCGCACTGCTCATGCAATTGGTGCACGCGACGCTGATCAAACACGACCTGCCCGATTCCGCCGCGCAAATGGTGCAGGCCGCCATCATCGTCGCCGCGGTTTATGTCGCACGGGAACGGAGCACGCGATGATCGCGACCACCGCCGCCCCGCCGTCGGAACGCGGCGCGGCGTTCGCCGCAGTCCTGCAACGCCAAGGCGCGGCCGTGGTGCTCGTGCTCGGCGTGGCCGCCGCGTGGTTCGCCTTCCCGCGCTTCGGGTCCGCGGACAACCTGCGCGACCTCGCGTTGCAAAGCTCTTTCCTGGCAGTGATCGCGCTGGGCATGACGTTCGTGATCATTTCCGGCGGGATCGATCTTTCCGTCGGATCGGTGTACGCGCTCGGCGGCGTGCTGGCTGCGTACGGCTCCCGCTATGGCCTGGTCGTCGCGATCCTGCTGCCATTAGTCGTTTGTGGACTGATCGGGTTCATCAACGGTCTCCTCATCGCCCGCACGAAAATGGCGCCGTTCATCGTCACGCTCGCCTCGCTGCTGTTCGCGCGCGGGCTCTTGCTGGCCTTGACCAACGAGGGCGCGACAACGTACAAAGTGGAGCCGGGATCGGCCTTGCTCTGGTTGGGGCAAGGCAAGATCTTCGGTGTCGGCGTACCGGTGTACCTCGCTTTGGTCCTTTTCGGACTCGGCGGTCTGCTGCTGCGCCGGACCCGGTTCGGCCAGTCGGTGTTCGCTCTCGGCGGCGCGGAACAGTCCGCACTGCTGATGGGTCTTCCGGTGGCCCGCACCAAAATCACCCTCTACACGCTCAGCGGCACGCTCGCCGGTTTCGCCGGAGTGCTCACCGCGGCGTATCTGCAATCGGGCGTCACCGTGCTCGGCGTCGGCACGGAACTGGACGCGATCTCCGTCGTGGTCATCGGCGGAACGCTGCTCACCGGCGGCGCGGGAACCGTCATCGGCACGCTCGTCGGCGTGCTGCTGAAGACGCTGATCCAGAACGTCATCAACCAGGTCGGCACTCTCGATTCCAACTACCAGACGGTGGTCAGCGGCGCGTTCCTGCTGGTCGTCGTCGTGATCCAGCGGCTGCTGGCCCGTTCCCGCCGATCCTGACCTCGTGCCGCTCCATCCGCGCTGATCCACCTGTCCCTAGGAGGTTCGACGATGGTCCGTCCTGCCCGCAGACCCGGCCGTTTGGCCACGGTGGCCGCCGCGCTCGCCGTGGCCGTGTCCGGGTTGTCGAGTGTCCCCGCCGCCGCGGCCGATCCGCCGCAATGGCATCGCCTCACCCCTCCCCTGACCACCCCGTGGACGAACCAGGTTTCCCCGAGCAACGCCCTCCCCGAATACCCGCGCCCGCAATTGACCCGCGACAACTGGCAAAACCTCAACGGCGTCTGGGAATTCTCCGCCGCCAAACCGGGCGACGCGCCGCCGATCAAACGCAGCCTGGACGAACGAATCCTCGTCCCGTACCCGGTCGAATCGGCACTGTCGGGAATCATGCGGCACGAAACGTCGATGTGGTACCGGCGGACGTTCCAGGTGCCGAAGAACTGGCACGTCGGCGGCCGGGACCAACGGCTGATCCTGCACTTCCAAGCGGTCGACTACGACACGACGGTATGGGTCAACGGCCATCAGGTCGCCCGCCACACCGGCGGTTACGACGCGTTCTCCGCGGACGTCACCAACGCGTTGACCACTGGGAAAGACCAGGAAGTCGTCGTCGGCGTCACGGATCCCAATGACGCCGGCGGACAACCGCTCGGCAAACAACGCAAACCCGGCGACGGAATCTTCTACACCCCGAGTTCCGGAATCTGGCAGACCGTCTGGATGGAGCCGGTGACCCCGGCCTACATCTCCAAAGTGGACACCACGCCGGACGTCGCCAGCGGCTCGGTCACTGTCAACGCCGTGGTGGGCGGACCGGTGAAGCAACGCGTGGAAGCCGTCGCCTACGACCACGGCCGCGTCGTCGGCCACGTGTCCGGACCGGCGAACACTCCGTTGAAGCTCAAGGTGAACCGGCCGCATCTGTGGACCCCGGACGATCCGTTCCTGTACGACCTGCGCGTGTCACTGTCCTCTGGGGACAGTGTCGGCTCGTACTTCGGCCTGCGGTCGGTTTCCGTCGGGAAAACCGCGGACGGCAAACAGCGGATGATGCTCAACGGCAAGTTCGTGATGCAACTCGGCCCGCTGGACCAGGGTTTCTGGCCGGACGGCATCTACACCGCCCCCACCGACGCGGCGCTGAAGTTCGATCTGGAGCAGGAAAAGGCGCTCGGGTTCAACATGGTGCGCAAGCACATCAAGGTCGAACCTGATCGCTGGTACTACTACGCGGACAAACTCGGGCTCATGGTGTGGCAGGACATGCCCGCGATGAAGGACGACATCGAGGCGACTCCCGCGTCGCAAGCGAACTTCGAATCCGAACTGCACCGGATGATCGACCAGCACCGCAGTTTCCCGTCGATCGTCACCTGGGTCCCGTTCAACGAGGGCTGGGGCGACTACGCGGTCGGCCGGATCGCCGACCAGGTCAAGGCCTGGGACCCGACCCGGCTCGTGGACGCTGAGTCCGGGGTGAACTGCTGCCGCTCCGAACCGGACAGCGGACGCGGCGATCTCTACGACGACCACACCTACACCGGCCCCGGAACCCCGGTGCCGGACGCGAAACGCGCCGCGGTCGACGGCGAATACGGCGGCCTGGGCTTGAAGGTCGACGGCCACCAGTTCGACCCGGCCGGCAGCTTCGCCTACGAGATGGAACCGGACAGCGCCACACTCACCCGGCGTTACGCCGAACTCCAGCAACACCTGCTGCTCGCCGGACGGCAATGCGGGGTGTCGGCTGGGGTGTACACGCAGACCACCGACGTGGAAAAGGAGGTCAACGGCTTCTTCACCTACGACCGTCAGGTGAAGAAGATGGACTTCGCCGCCGTCCGAGCCGCGAACCTGTCGGTGATCAAGGGCGTCGACGGTTCACCGCAACAGGGTCCGGTGATCCCGCCAGGCACTCCCGGCATCGACGGAATCGCCGCGTACCCGTTCGACGAGAACAGCGGCACCACCGCAGCGGACACCGTGGGCCACCACGACGCGACGCTCGTCGGCGGCGCTTCCTGGACCGCCGGGCACAGCGGTTCTGCCCTCGCGGTGAACGGCTCCGGCCAGTACGCCGACACTGGTGCGGCGTTGGCGAAGACCGACCTGAGCTACAGCGTCGCCGCGTGGGTCAAGTTCAACGCGGTCGGCGACGGTTTCCAGACCGTGGTGAGCCAGGACGGCAACGACCACAGCGCGTTCTTCCTGCAGTACTCCGGCGCGGACCACAAGCTGGCGTTCAGCTTCGTCGGTACGCGGGCCCTCGCGCCGATGACGCCGGAGGCCGGACGCTGGTACCACCTGGTCGGCGTCCGCGACGCCGCTACCGGGCAGCTCGCGCTGTACGTGGACGGCCAGCTGGCGGCGTCGCGCAGTGTCTGTCTGGGCGACGCGTCCACCGGGCACACGGTGATCGGACGCGGTAAGTACGGCGGCAATCCGGTCGACTTCCTGAACGGGGCGGTCGACCAGGTGCACCTGTACGACCGGGCGCTGTCCGCCGCGGAGGTGGCCAAGCTCTACGCCTCCTGACGCCTGCTGAAGGAGCGGCTGGACCTGCGTTTTCGCAGGTCCAGCCGCTCCTTTCTCGCGAGTTACGACCACCGGTACCATTCCCCAGCGCCGAGACGACCGAGCCCCCGAGGAGCCCAGCCGTGCCATCCGCCCCGCCGGACGAATTGGCTCCCAGCAGCACGCGCCACCGCCTCGCACGAGTAGCGACTGAAGTGCTCGCCCCCTGGGTGTGGGTGCTCGGATTGCCGCTCGTGGTGGCCTGGCAAGTCACTGGCCACCGGCTTGGCGAAGCCGTGCTGTGGGGCCTGATCGTGGGAATCACCGGTTCCCTGATCCCGATGGCGGTCATCGTGCGCGGCGCGAAACGCGGGAAGTGGGACAGCCACCATGTCACCGATCGAGCCGGTCGGCTCGTGCCGTTCGCCGCGTGCATCGGTTCCCTAGCGCTCGGATTCGCGGTGCTGCTCGTCGGTGGCGCGCCGCACGAGATGATCGCGCTGGCCGCTGCCGAACTGGCCTGCCTGGTTGTCGCGCTGGCGGTGACCTTCGGGCTGAAGTTCAAGATCTCGATGCACGCCATGGTCGCCGCCGGAGCGACGGTGATGCTGATGAAGGTCTATAGCCCTTGGCTCGCCTTGCTTTTCCTGGCCGTCGCGTGGGTGTGCTGGTCGCGCGTGGAGCTGAAGGACCACACGGTCGCGCAAGTGACCGTCGGCGCGGTGGCTGGCGTCGTGATCGGCGGTGGCGGCTATCTAGGACTTGCCGCCGCGCTCTCCTGAGCCTTCCCGCTTCGCGCGCACCCGCCGGTAACTCCAGATCAGCAACGCGAACAAGATCAGACTGGACAGGATCAAACTCGTCCCGGTGCTCCATCCGCTCAGCGGAAGCGACCGCACCGTCCCCCACACGATGCCCGCGGCCAGCAGCGCCAGCCCAGCCACCACGGAGCCGGCGATCCGCCACGGCGAAGACACGCTTTCCTCGGCGGCTTGCATCGCGCGCTTCCGCACCGGGTCGACAAATCGCTGCAGCGCCGGGAACTCCGAGGCCAGCACCAGCAACCCGGCGAGCACCAGCAGCAGTCCCGGTCCGGGCAGCACGAGCAGCACGACCCCGACGATCACCAGCACCCCGCCGACGACCGCGAGGAGCACCCGGCGCACTGGCTTGCCCAATCCCATCGGGTCAGTGTGCCGCCGGGCGCGCGGTGCTGCCAGCCGGACTGTCCATACTGGACCCTCGCGGCGGACCGGCCCGTTTTTGTCGGTGCCGGGTGCTTAGCTGCTCAGCGTGGTCGAATCACTGCCTGACCTCATCCGCCGCTGGCAGGCGGGATGGGGCACGTCCCGAGGATTCCGTCCCGCCGAAGAAACCCGCGGCGGGCTGCAGGTCCTGCTCGAACAACCAGGTCGGCATCGCGAGGTCATCGCGTTGTCCGCCGAGCCCGCCGTCCTGCGCGGGCTCGCCGACGAGGTCGCCGCGGCATCGCGCCCGACCTGGCTGACCGTGCCGACCAACCGGCCGGAGGCGGTCGAGGCGATCATCCGCGAGGCTGGCCTGAAACTGCGGGACGAACGCGAAGCGCTCATGACGATTCCCCTGCGCCGACATCCACCGCGTCCGGCCCCGCCGCCCTACACGGGCGCGACGACTATGAACGGAACGGTGTGCGAAACCGTGCTGCGACATCCCGATTCGGGCGTCGCGGCGCGGGGAACCATGGCCGTGGTCGGCACCGACGCGATCGCGGACCGGATCGAAACCGTCCCCGAGCATCGCCGCCGCGGTCTCGGCAGCGTGGTGATGAGTGCGCTGGTGGAAAACGCCGTGGCGCACGGCGCGACCACCGGGATTCTCGTCGCCACCGCGGACGGTCAGCAGCTGTACTCAGCGCTGGGCTGGACCACGCGCGCCACCGTCCTCATCGCCCAGACCCCGGCGGGCTGACATGGAATGGCTCACCGACACCCGGACTTCGTACGACACCGTCGCGGAGGACTACGCCAAGTTCGTCCGCGACGCGCTCGGCAAACAGCCGTATCTGCTTGCCGCACTGGGATTATTCGCCGAACAGGTCAGCGACGGCCCGGTCGCCGACGTCGGCTGCGGCCCCGGCCAAGTGACTGCCCACCTCAACGAACTCGGCGTAGCCGCGTACGGCGTCGACCTGTCCCCCGGCATGATCGAGGTTGCCCGGCGCGACTACCCGGCGCTGCGGTTCGAGGTCGGCTCGATGACCGACCCGCTGCCCGCTGCGTCGCTGGCCGGGATCGTGGCGTGGCAGTCGGTCATCCACCTGCCGGACGACCTGGTCCCGGACGTCTTCGCGAACTTCCGCCAAGCGCTGCGTCCCGGCGGACTGCTGCAACTGCTCTTCCACGTCGGCGACGAAACCCGGCTCAAAACCGAGGGCTACGGCGGCCACCCGATGAAAGTCGAGGTGCACCGCCGCCCACGAGAACGCGTGACGAACTGGCTGCGCGCGGCCGGGTTCACCGTCGAGGCCGAACTGCTCCTCGATCCGGAAACCCCGGCGCCGCAGGCAATCTTGACCGCTCGGAGCCGCCCTTAGTGCCCAGCCAGCAACTGCTCGAACGACACCGAGGCGTACTCGTCGTCCGGCTTCGCCTCGGGTGCCGCCGCGACCAGCTGCGCCAGTTCGCGGCCAGCCCGCTCCACGCGCTGCTGCAACGCACCCGTCGCCTCGACGCTGCCCCAGTCCGACGACGCCGCATACACGCCCGTCGCAACCACGGTCGCGCGAAGGTAGGCGAAGAGCGGCCGCAGTGCGAAGTCGATCGCGAGCGAATGCCGTTCCGTACCGCCCGTCGCGGCCAGCAGCACCGGTTTGCCGTCGAGCGCTTCCTTGTCCAATACGTCGAAGAACGATTTGAACAGCCCGCTGTAGGAAGCGGTGAACACCGGCGTCACGGCGATCAGGCCGTCCGCGCGTGTCACGGTGTCGATCACTTCCCGCAGCTGCGGGCTGGGGAACCCGGTGAGCATGTTGTTGGTGACGTCCACCGCGATGTCGCGGAGTTCGAATACCTTCACCGTCACGTCGTCGTCGACCAAGGCGGCGCGGGTGGCCTCGGCCAGCCGGTCGGCCAGCAGCCGCGTCGACGACGGCTGGCTCAATCCCGCGGTGACCACGGCGATAGTGCGTGCAGTCATGACCTCTCCACTAAGTCCGGCGAAACCCAGGTCAAGCGGTGACGGCCGACGCTTCGCGAGCCGCCTTGAGCGATTCGTGCGTGGGCGCGTCCGGCACGTGCGCCGGCCGCTTCGCTTCCAGTTCCTTGCGCAGCACCGGCACGACCTCCTCGCCGAGCAGGTCGAGCTGCTCCAGCACGGTCTTCAGCGGCAGGCCGGCGTGGTCCATCAGGAAAAGCTGGCGCTGGTAGTCGCCGAAGTGCTCGCGGAAGGTCAGCGTCTTGTCGATGACCTCCTGCGGGCTGCCGACGGTCAGCGGCGTCTGCTCGGTGAAGTCCTCCAGCGACGGGCCGTGCCCGTACACCGGCGCGTTGTCGAAGTACGGCCGGAACTCGTTCCACGCGTCCTGCGACTTCGGCCGGATGAACGCCTGCCCGCCGAGCCCGACGATGGCCTGGTCGGCCTTGCCGTGCCCGTAGTGCTCGTAGCGCTGCCGGTAGAACGCGATCAGCTGCTGGAAGTGCGAGGTCGGCCAGAAGATGTGGTTCGCGAAGAACCCGTCGCCGTAGTAGGCGGCCTGTTCGGCGATCTCCGGGCTGCGGATCGAACCGTGCCAGACGAACGGCGGCACGCCGTCGAGCGGGCGCGGCGTCGAGGTGAAGCCCTGCAGCGGGGTGCGGAACTTGCCCTGCCAGTCGACGACCTCCTCGCGCCAGAGCTGGTGCAGCAGCGCGTAGTTCTCGACGGCCAGCGGGATGCCCTGGCGGATGTCCTTGCCGAACCACGGGTAGACCGGGCCGGTGTTGCCGCGGCCCATCATCAGGTCGAGCCGCCCGTCGGCCAGGTGCTGCAGCATGGCGTAGTCCTCGGCCAGCCGCACCGGGTCGTTGGTGGTGATGAGGGTGGTCGACGTCGAGAGGACGATCTTCTCCGTCTGTGCCGCGATGTTCGACAGCAGCACCGTCGGGTTCGCCGGCGCGGCGAACGGCGGGTTGTGGTGCTCGCCGACGGCGAAGACGTCGAGGCCGACCTCCTCGGCCTTGAGCGCGATCTTGACCATCGCCTTGATGCGCTCGTGCTCCGTGGGCGTGACGCCCGTGGTGGGATCGGTCGTGACGTCGCCCACCGAGAAGATTCCGAACTGCATGACCGCTCCCTAGCCGGTTGCTTCTTACCTTGCTTGTCGGCACAACTACTCGCGTGGAAGATGTATTCCGATGGGACTATACCGGTGACCTGGGACACGCTGCCGGACCCCATCGGGGACGCAGCGGCCAGATCCTGTCGGGGGGTGCGGATATCCTGCAGTACGGTGACGGCCCGGGGCCCCTGCTCCGGCCGCCTGTTTGCCCACCGAACAGCTCGCCTCGATCCGGGAGAACGACCTCGTGACTGCTGAGACTCTGTACGGGGCCGACGACCTGACCCACCTCGAGGGACTCGAGGCGGTCCGCAAGCGCCCCGGGATGTACATCGGCTCCACCGACAGCCGTGGCATCAACCACCTGTTCTCCGAGGTCGTCGACAACTCCACCGACGAGGGCGTGGCGGGCCACGCCTCGCGCATCGTCGTCACGCTGCACGGCGACGGCAGCGTCCAGGTGGACGACGACGGCCGCGGCATTCCCACCGGCGTGCACGCCAAATCCGGCCTTTCCGGCGTCGAACTGGTGCTGACCCGGCTGCACGCCGGCGGCAAGTTCGGCGGTTCCGGGTACAAGACGTCGGGCGGTCTGCACGGCGTCGGCGCCTCGGCGGTGAACGCGCTGTCCCACCGCTTCGACGTCACGGTGAAGCAGGACGGCAAGGTCCACCAGATGTCGTTCGCGCACGGCGTGCCCGGCGTGTTCGACGGCCCCGGCGCGAAGGCGAAGTTCACTCGCCGCTCCGGGCTCAACCTCGTCGGCAAGATGAAGCGCGGCGAGCGCAGCGGCACGTCCATCCGCTACTGGTACGACGCGCGGTACTTCGAGACCGGCGCGGCGCTGGACGTCGAAGGCGTGCGGGCGAAGCTGCGCAACACCGCGTTCCTCGTGCCAGGCGTCACGTACGTGCTGCGCACCACGTTCGAGGACACCATCAACGAGGAGACCTTCCACTTCCCGAACGGGCTGTCGGACATGGTCGACTTCCTCGCCCCGGACAGCGAAAAACCCGTCTGCGGCACGCTGATGATCACCGGCGAGGGCACGTACAAGGAGAACGCGGCGGACGCCAACGGCGTCATGCAGTCCAATGTGGAGCGACACGCCGAGGTCGAGGTCGCGCTGCGCTGGGGCACCGGCTACGAGCGCACCGTGGAATGCTTCACCAACACGATCCGCAACGTGCACGGCGGCACGCACCGGCGCGGGTTCGACCGCGCGGTCACCCGAGCGCTGCAGGACGTGATCGGCAAGACGCGCGGGCTGCTCAAGGCGAAGGAGGACCCGCCGACCACCGAGGACGTGCTGGAAGGCATGACCGCGGTGATCCACGTCCGGCTGCCGGAGCCGCAGTTCACCTCGCAGACCAAGGACGAACTGTCCACGGCGGGCATCACGCGTGTCCTCCAGGGCATCGTCGACAAGCAGCTGCGTGCCTGGACCGAGGACCGGAAAACCAAGTCCGAGGCCAAGATCGTGCTGCAGAAGGTGGTCGACGCGGCGCGCGTGCGGCTCACCCAGAAACAGCAGAAGGACGCCGCCCGGCGCAAGACCGCGCTCGAGGGCGCCGCGATGCCGCCGAAGCTGGTCGACTGCCGCACCACCGGCGTCTCGCGCAGCGAACTGTTCCTGGTGGAGGGCGACAGCGCGCTCGGTTCGGCGCGGATGGCGCGGGTGTCGGAGTACCAGGCGCTGCTGCCGTTGCGCGGCAAGATCCTCAACGTGCAGAAGGCGTCGCTCGGCGACACGCTGAAGAACGCCGAGATCGCGTCGATCGTGCAGGTGCTCGGCGCGGGCACCGGCCGCACCTTCGACCTGTCGACGATGCGCTACGGCCGGGTGATCCTGATGGCGGACGCGGATGTCGACGGTTCGCACATCCGCACGCTGCTGATCACGCTGTTCGCGAAGTACATGCGCCCGGTGATCGAGGACGGCAGGCTGTACGCGGCCATGCCGCCGCTGCACAAGATCACCACGAAGGGCCGCGGTTCGGAGACCGTCTTCACCTTCACCCAGCGCGAGATGGAGCAGAAGGTCGTCGAACTCGAAGCGGCGGGCAAGCAGATCGTCACGCCGGTGCCGCGGTTCAAGGGCCTCGGCGAGATGGACGCCGACGAACTGTGGGAAACCACGATGAACCCGGCGACGCGCTCGGTCCGGCGGATCACGCTCGAGGATGTCGAGGCCGCGGAGCTGGCGCTGGAACTGCTGATGGGCGAAAAGGTCGAGCCGCGGCGCAACTGGCTGGTCGAATCGTCCGACCGCGTCGACCGCGACGCCATCGACGTCTGAGTTTTCCGTTCGTTCCCAAGGAGTTGTGAGCCATGGCTCGCCGTAGCAAGACCCCGGTGACCCGGGTCGACCCGAGCGCGTTCGACTCTCCGGGCGCGCAGGTCTTCGACAACCCGCTGAAGACGGAGATCGAAGACTCGTACCTGGAATACGCGTATTCGGTGATCCACTCGCGCGCCCTCCCGGACGCGCGCGACGGCCTGAAGCCGGTGCACCGCCGGATCCTGTTCTCGATGAACGAGAACGGCTACCGCCCGACCCACGCGTATGTGAAGTCCTCGCGCGTGGTCGGCGACGTGATGGGCAAGTACCACCCGCACGGCGACGTGGCGATCTACGACGCGATGGTCCGGCTCGCGCAGGACTTCTCGATGAACGCGCCGCTGGTCGACGGGCACGGAAACTTCGGCAGCCCGGACGACGGCCCGGCCGCGTCGCGTTATACCGAAGCCCGGATGTCCAACGAAGCGATGCTGCTCGTCGGCGAACTCGGCGAGGACACCGTCGACTTCCGGCCGAACTACGACGGTTCGCTCGAAGAGCCCTCGGTGCTCCCCGCCGCGTACCCGAACCTGCTGGTCAACGGCACGTCCGGGATCGCGGTCGGCATGGCGACCAACATGATCCCGCACAACCTCGGCGAGGTGATCGGCGCCGCGCGGTGGCTGATCAACCATCCGAACGCCACGCTCGACAAGCTGATGGAGTACGTCCCCGGCCCCGACCTGCCCACCGGCGGCAGCCTGCTGGGCCTGGACGAGGTCCGCAAGGCCTACGAAACCGGCCGCGGCGTGGTCCGCATGCGCGCGAACGTCGAAACCGGCCCGCTGGAGGGCAGCCGCGGACGGCAGGCCATCACGGTCACCGAGCTGCCGTACGGCGTCGGCCCGGAGAAGGTGATCGAGAAGATCACCGACGAGGTCAACAAGTCCAAGCGGCTCACCGGAATCGCGGACGTCAAGGACCTCACCGACCGCGAGAACGGCACGAGGCTCGTCATCGAGTGCAAGGTGGGCGTCAACCCGCAGGCACTGCTGGCGGATCTGTACCGGCTCACGCCGCTGGAGCAGTCGTTCGGCATCAACAACCTGGTGCTCGTCGACGGACAGCCGCAGACGCTCGGTCTGAAGGCGCTGCTGGAGGTCTTCCTGCGGCACCGCTACGAGGTCGTCACGCGGCGCACGCGCTACCGCCGCCGCAAGCGCGAAGAGCGCCTGCACCTGGTCGACGGTCTGCTGGTCGCGCTGCTGAACATCGACAAGGTCATCCGGCTGATCCGCGAAAGCGAGAACGCGGCCGCCGCGAAGGACGGCCTGATGACGAAGTTCAAGCTGTCCGAGATCCAGGCGACCTACATCCTCGACACTCCCCTGCGCCGCCTGACGAAGTACGACCGCCTGGAACTGGAGAACGAGCAGGACAAGCTGCGCGCGGAGATCGCCGAGCTGACCACGATCCTCGAGGACGATTCGGTCCTGAAGAAGCTCGTGTCGGCGGAACTGGCGAAGATCGCCAAGGACTTCCCCACCGAACGCCGCACCCGCCTCATCGACGGCGACCTGAAGGAAGTCCTGGCCGCGTCGAAGCCGTCCGGCCCGCTGGAAGTAGCCGACGACCCGTGCCAGGTGATCCTTTCGGCCACCGGCCTGGTCGCCCGTACCGCGGCGGAATCGGAAGAGGCGTCGGAAGTACGCCGCCGCAACGGCCGCGTAAAACACGATGCCGTGTCGGCCGTCGTGCACACCACCGCACGCGGCCAAGTGCTGCTGGTGACGAGCCGAGGCCGCGCGTTCAAGACGGATGTCCTGCCCCTGCCAGTGCTTCCGGAACAAGCAGGCACAGTGTCCCTGCGCGGCGGCATGGCAGCAAAAGAGCTGGTACCGCTGGAAAAGGGTGAACGCGTAGTAGGCATCGCCCCGCTGGGCGAGCAGGCAGGAGACTCGCCCGGCCTGGCCATCGGCACCCGCGCCGGCGTGGTGAAGGTCTGCGCTCCGGACTGGCCAGTCCGCTCGGACGAATTCGAGATCATCACCCTGAAACCCGGCGACGAGGTCGTCGGCGCGACCTGGCTGACGGACGGAAACGAAACCCTGGCCTTCGTCTCGTCGGACTCGTCGCTGCTGCGTTTCGCCGCGAGCCTGATCCGCCCACAAGGCACCAAGAGCGGCGGCATGGCAGGAGTGAAACTGTCCGCGAACGCCACCGCCGTCTTCTTCGGCGCGATCCGCACGGACGATGAAGAACACGGCGAACCGATGGTCGTCACCGCGACGGGCCAGAGCGTGAAGGTCACGCCCTTCAGCGAATACCCAGCAAAAGGCCGAGCCACCGGCGGCGTGCGAACCCACCGGTTCCTCAAGGGAGAAACCGAAATCCAGGTCGCCTGGATCGGCCCCCGCCCAGCAGGCGCGAGCCGCACCGGAGACCCCGTGGAACTCCCCGAAACAGACCTCCGCCGCGACGGCTCAGGCCACGCCCACCCCGGCCCAGAAGTAGTAGGCCACCTAATCGAACGCGGCTAACCCACCGGTGGGCGCGCCCGGTTCTCGCGCGCCTCGCCACGCCCCCACGCCGACTGTGAGGGGAACCCTGAGGGACTCTGATTCCCTCAGGGTTCCCCTCACGACCCGCGCACCCAGTCGCCCCCGCCACAACCGGCGCGCCACAGCCCAATGCGGCAAGCAACTGTGACGGGATGGCCGTGGCAGGGCGGCTATGGCAGGCAGTTGCGACGGCATGACCGCGGCAAGGCGGCTACGGCAGGCAGTTACGACGGCATGACCGCGGCAAGGCAGCTACGGCAGGCAGTTACGACGGCATGACCGCGGCAAGGCAGCTACGGCAGGCAGTTACGACGGCATGACCGCGGCAAGGCGGCTACGGCAGGCAGTTACGACGGCATGACTGCGGCAAGGCCGCTGCGGCAGGCAGTGGCGACGTGATGACTGCAGTAGGGCTGCTGTGGCGGGGTGACTGCGGCAGGCGGTTGTGACGGGGCGGCTGCGGCAGGCGGCTATGACGGGCCGCCGCGGCAGGCGGCTGCGGCGAGGCGGCTATAACAGGCGACTGCGACGGGATAACCGCAGCAGTCCACGCTTTCTCAGCAATGCACAAGCGTTTCACCCCTCTGATAGCCCCACCCACTGCAGCTCGAACAAACCCCCATCAGCTCCCCAACCGCAGCCACCGCACCCCAACCCAACCAAGCACCCACACCACCCCCGCACCCCGATACGAAGCCAAAAACACGGCGCGGAGGTGCTTGTCAAGGCATCTTTCCCGCCTTGACAAGCACCTCCGCGCCGTAGTCACAATCAGCTTCGGGGTGCCCCCACGCAACCAAGCGAGGCGCAATGTCGCCCCCAGGCGACGAGCCGAGAAACTCACCGATCCGACCGCAACGAAGCCGGATCAAACCCCTCCCACTCCTCATCCTCCGCAATGGACTCAACCGAAGCAGGGGATGGAAACAGCCTCTCCCCCACCCTCTCCCCCCGCAACCGCTGAAACTCCTCCACCGTCATCCCCGGGTCATCATCCGCGGACCGAGCCGGAGCCGCCCGCCCAGACAGCGCCTCCACAAGCAACCCAGCCTCCTCCCCCAGCAACAACCCCACCCGGTTAAAACAATCCTGCTCAGCCTCACCCATAGCCACCCGCACAACCTCAAGCACCAACGCCGAAACCCGCGAAGGATCCCCCTCCATCAACGAAGGAGCAAGCCACAACCGCTTCAACGCCCCCAACGCATCCACAGTCACCTCAACCGACCCATCCAGCGCATGAGCCGACCCGCGCGCCTCCGACATCAACGAGGCGACCTGCCCCAACGCAGCTTCCCGAGAACGAGCCAGCTCGATAAGCTCCCGAGTCTTCACAACACCACCGGCTCTTCGTCATAAAAATCCGGATCATCCTCAGCCAACGCCGCATACCCCAACGCGACCACGGCCTCCGCCCCCAACACCGGTGCCAAGATCTGATGCATCCGATCCGCGGCCCGCCGCTCGGCCCGCCGCGACAGCTCCAGAATCTGCGAAGCAACAGCCTCCGACCCACTACGCAACGCAGCCCGAGTCAGCGTCAGCCCGGTCAGCAACCCACCCGGAGCGACCTCAACCGAAACCCCACCAGCGGCGGCCTTCCCCACCACCGGCCCGGCCCGCTCGAACCGAGCAGCAGCCGCCTCGCCGGTCCGGGAGGCCTCCTCCATCACCCGCGCCACCGCGCGATCCAGGTCGAATTCAGCCACCACTCACCCCGTAGGCCGGTAAAACCCAATGAACTGCTGCCCGGCGTTGGTCGTGCGGATCTTGCTGATCTGCACCGGATCCCCGGCCTCGACCATCTGCCCGTCGCCGATCACCATCGCGACGTGCCCGGACCACACCACCAAATCCCCGGGCAGCAACTGATCAATCGACGGCACCTCAGCCCCGACAGTCTGCTGCTTGGCCGTCCGCGGCAACTGCAACCCAGCGTCCTGATAGGACGTCATGGTCAACCCGCTGCAGTCGAGCCCCTGCCCCCGCGCGGTCCCGCCCCACACATAGGGCACGCCCAGCTGAGACAACGCCGCCCGAACCGCTTTGGCCGCAGTCTCGTTAGGCGCCATCACGGTCTTCCCGCCCGGCAAGTTAATCCCGACGCCACTGCCCGGCTGAGGCGGAACGGCTACCGGCAACCGCGGCTTCCCGGCAAACCCGCCGCCGCCTCCACCGCCACCACTGTCGCCACCGCCTCCACCGCCGTGGCTGACGTGCGCACCGTTGTTGTTGAACGCCTGCGGCACCGAAGTCGTCGCGCTGCTCGCGGAAGTCGAGTCCGACCCGCCGAGCCGCTGCCCCAGCCCGGTCAGCTTCCCGAGCGTCTCTTCGGTGAACGTCGCCGCCTGACCGGTCAGCTGCCCGATTTTCGTCTGCAGCTGCAACAGAATCTGCCGTGCCGCGGCCGCCCGGCTCTCCTGCGGCTGGATCCCGTTGACCGCCGCCAGCGCCTTCATCGAAGACGCGATCTCCCGCAGAATCTGGTCCCGGACTTGATCATTCCGGATCTCGCCGACATGCAGCGTCTCCGCCGCCTCCGCGACCGCCCGCTCGATTTCCGCGCTCTCGTCGAGAAGATCCTGGACCTCCTTCTCCAGATCCTTCGACGTCGCGACCGCGCGCTCGGAGGTCGCCCCGGAACTGGCCTGCGCCAGATTCACCCGCTGAGCGCCCGCGTGCTGATTCGCCTGGCCGACGGACGTCTGCAGCGCGACATGCCCGTCGCGCGCGCCGTTGATCGCCGACGGATCGTGCTTCAGCTTCGCGGCGAACTGATTAGTGGTGTCCAGTCCATTGCGGACCAGATGATCGACCGGAGCGTTCACGAAAGCCTGCGCAACGCGTCGCCGTGTTCCTGCTCCACCGCGGCGTAATTGCCCTGCGTACGCCGCGCGGCCTCGCCGACGTCCTGCCAGCCGCCGCCGAGCGCGTGCATCCGTTCCTGCAACGCCCGCATCCGCGCTCCGTACGCGCCGGCGAAGCCGGATTCGTCCCCGATCGCGGAAAACCCGTCTCCGGACAGCGTCACGTGCGGACCTAGATGTGCCTTCGCCGCCGCGCGCACCTCGTCGCCGAGTGGGTCGACCTGCTTCGCGTAGTTCTCATACGCGCCGTCGTCAACATGAAAACCGGACACAACCCGCCCCTCCCCTGAGCCCTGCGGCCCAGGTTAGCGGACGGGTTGTGCCCGGACAGGCGAATTGACCGGATCAGGTCAGCCGTTGAGGATCTTGGTCAGCCAGTCCCCGGAAGCCGGGACCGCCTTGCCGTCGACCGCGACGGTGGGCGTGCCGAAGCCGACCTGGCCGTTGCCGAAGTCCTGCTGGAGCTTCTGGTCGCCCTGGATCTGCTGGAACGCCATCTGCAGCTCCTGGTCGTAGGCGCCGGCGTTGACTGCCTGCGCGAACTTCGGGTCGCGGATCCCGAGGTCCTGGCCGAGCTTGATCAGCTGGCCCTTGTCGTACCCGCGGCCGCCTTCCTGCGGCTGGTTCTTGAACAGCGCGTCGTGGAACGCGGTGAACTTCTGCTGGTCGGCGGCGGCGAGCGCGGCGTTGGCCGAGTCGAGCGAGTAGCCCGGCGGGTCCGAGTTCTTGTTGAGCAGGATCACCATGTGGTAGCGCACGGTGAGCTGGCCGTCGCTGATCGCCTTCTCCATCCGCGGCCCGAAGTCCTGCTGCAGCTTGGCGCAGTACGGGCACAGGAAGTCGGCGTACAGGTCGATCGTCTTCGGCGCGCCCGGTTTGCCGACCGAGACCACGGCTCCGTCGCGCTTCTCGACCACGCCCGGCCCGAGCGCCGAGGTCGTGCTCGGCTGGATCGCGCTGTCCTGTGTGGCGTTCTTGGTCGAATTGATCCAGAGCACACCGCCGATCACGAGCGCGGCGACCACCACGAGGGCCGCCGACACCGCGATGATCTTGTTCCGGTCGCTCTTCGAGCCCCGCGCCTGGGCGACCGACCTCGCGGCCGCCGCCTGCTGACGGCTTTTCCGCGCGTTGCGCGCAGCTCCACCCACTGTTCCTAATTCCCTTCCGCGATGCTCTTGGGGTAGTCGTCCGAGACCTCTTCCGAGTTCCCGGCGTTCCTGCCCTTGCCCCAGCCGAGCCAGCCGTCGACCGAGAGCCACGTGCGCGGCCGCGCGAGCAACCACACCGCGAGCAGGGCGAAGCCGGTGTCGCGCAGGATTTCCTGCGGGTACTCGGTCTGCCCGGCGTCCACGCGCCCGCCGCCGCCGAAGCAGCCGCAGTCGATGCTCAGCCCGCGCGCCCACGACTGCGCGATGCCCGCGACGAGCACGGCCAGCAGCAGCAGCGAGGCGCCCGCGACCCAGCGCGTGGCCAGCCCGGCGAGCAACAGCAGTCCGAGCACCAGCTCCAGCAGCGGCAGCCCGGTGGCGACCGGGCGCACGAGCGCGTGCGGGAGCACGTCGTAGGCCTGCACGGCGATGTACGTCTGCCCCGGGTCGGCGATCTTCAGGCCGCCGGACACCAGCCACACGGCAGCCAGCCCGAGACGGGCGAGCGTGCCGATGGTGTCGAGTACAGGTTGGGGCAGTCGGCGCACGCGCTTAGGCTAGCCGTCTGACCTGAGAACTATGTGAGCAGCCAACCGGCGAAGCGGAGGCACCGATGCGGTTACGCGCAGCGCTCGCCGCCGTGTTTCTGCTGGTCAGCTGCGTCTCCTGCGGATCGTCGACGGTGTCGAAGGACGATCCCCTTCCCACCCGGGCGCGTGACGGCAACCACCTGACCATTGGGATCCGGTTCGACGCGCCGGGCCTTTCGCAACGAACTGTCGACGGCAGGCTCGCCGGTTTCGACGTCGATGTCGCTACTTTCGTCGCGCGCGAATTGGGTGTCGAGCCGGACCGCATCACGTGGCACGAGACCACCCCGGCGCGCCGCGAGACCGACCTGACCTCGGGCGCGGCCGACCTGGTCGTGGCCACCTATTCGATCACCGACAAGCGGAAGCAGCGGGTGAGCTTCGCCGGGCCGTACTTCAGCACCGGCCAGGACCTGCTGGTGCGGCTCACCTCGCCGGACATCACCGGCCCGGAAAGCCTCAACGGCAAGCGGCTCTGCTCGGTCACCGGCTCGACGCCCGCGCAGATGGTGAAGGACAAGTTCGCGCAGCGGGTGCAATTGGTCGAGTACCCGCGCTATCCGGACTGCGTCACCGCCCTGCTGGCCAACCAGGTCGACGCGGTCACCACGGACGCGGTGATCCTCGCCGGGTACGCCGCGCAGAACCCGGAGCTGCTGAAGGTCGTCGGCCGTCCGTTTTCCACTGAGCGGTACGGCGTCGGCCTGCGCAAGGGCGACACCGAGGGCCAGCACGCCGTGGACGACGCGATCCGGAAGATGGTGTCGACCGGGGCCTGGCGGAAGTCGCTGGAGACGAACATCGGGCCGTCGAACTATCCGTTGCCGAATCCACCGGAGATCACCGAGCAGTGACCGACCTAGCCTCGCTGCCGGACCTGCCCGTCCGCGCGGTGCTGCCGTCCGTGCTGAGCGCGCTCGACGACCACGGCGCCGCGGTGCTCGTGGCCCCGCCGGGCACCGGCAAGACCACGCTCGTGCCGCTGGCGCTGAACCGCGGCGAAGGACGCGTCGTGGTCGCCGAACCGCGCCGGCTCGCCGCTCGGGCCGCCGCCGGGCGGATGGCCGCGTTGCTGGGCGAACCGGTCGGCGAGACGGTCGGGTATGCCGTGCGCGGCGATCGGAAGGTGTCCTCGCGCACGCGGATCGAGGTGGTCACGTCCGGGCTGCTGGTGCGGCGGGTGCAGCACGACCCGGAGCTGGCCGGGGTGTCGACGGTTCTTCTGGACGAATGCCACGAACGCCATCTCGACGCCGATCTGCTGCTCGCCCTGCTCCTCGACGTCCGCGCCGGGTTGCGCGACGACCTGCGGCTGCTCGCGACCTCCGCGACGGTCGCGTCCGGACGGCTGGCCGAATTGCTCGGCGACGCGCCGGTGATCACCGCACACGCCCGTACGTATCCGGTTGAGCTGAGCTACCGCGCTCCAGCGCGCGGAGAACGCCCGGAAGCCGCGGTGGCGTCGGCGGTCCGGAAAGCACTGTCCGAAGGGGACGGTGATGTGCTCGCGTTCCTTCCGGGTGCCGGGGAAATCGCGCGTACGTCGTCGTTGCTGAGTTCGCTGGACGCTGATGTGCTGCCGCTGCACGGACGGCTTTCCGCTGCCCGACAAGACGAAGCGTTGCGACCACGCGACCGGCGCCGGGTGGTTCTCGCGACCGCCGTCGCCGAGTCGAGCCTGACCGTGCCCGGTGTGCGCGCGGTCGTGGACTCAGGCCTGGCGCGCGTTCCTCGGGTCGATCACCGGCGCGGCCTCGCCGGGCTCGCGACGGTGCGGGTTTCCGCTGCGGTAGCGGAACAACGCGCTGGCCGTGCGGGCCGTGAAGCGCCTGGTCGGGCGTACCGCTGCTGGCCGGAGCACGAGCAGGCGACGCTGCCCGCGTACCCAGAGCCGGAAATCCGCACCGCCGAACTGGCGCGGTTCGCGTTGGAACTCGCCTGTTGGTCCACTCCGGACGGAACCGGCCTCGCCTGGTGGGACCCGCCCGGCGAAGGCGCGCTCGCCGCCGCGCGAAGCCTGCTCATCACGCTTGGCGCGACCACCCCCGACGGTGCTGTCACGCCGCGCGGGCAGAAGATGGCAGACCTCGGCTTGCATCCCCGGCTGGCGCGCGCGTTGCTGGACGGTGCGGAGGCTGTCGGGGCTCGTGCTGCCGCGGAAGTGGTTGCGCTGCTCGACGCCGGAGCGACGCTGACCGATGTCGAAGCCGAGCTGCGACGCCTCCGTTCCGCGCACGACGACGCGGCCCGCCGCTGGCAGCGGGACGCGAAACGGTTGGCAGGCTTGGTTAATTCGCCAGCCAAAGCCTCCCCGGACGCGGCGTTGGTTGTCGCGCTCGCGCATCCGGAACGCCTCGCGCGGCGGCGCGCTGGTTCGGCACCGGTATATCTGATGGCCAGCGGCACCGCGGCCGAACTGCCCAGCGGCAGCGGGCTGGGTGACGCCGAATGGCTGGCCGTCGCCGAAGCCACCCGTGACCCGGGCCGCGTACACGGCACCATCCGGCTCGCCGCGACCGCCGACGAAGCGCTGGCTACTCAAGCCGCGCCGACCCTGGTGTCCGAAGTGGACGAAGTGCATTGGGACGGCGATGTCGTCGCTCGCCAGGTCCGCCGCCTAGGCGCGATCGTGCTGTCCGAAAAGCCTTTGCGCAACCCAGATCCGCGGCTAGTCCACGACGCGGTGGTCGCCGGGCTCCACGCCGAAGGTCTCGGTTTGCTGCGCTGGAGCCAAGACGGCACCCGCCTCCGCGAACGCCTGGCCTTCCTGCACCGCGCACTGGGCGAGCCGTGGCCAGCAGTGGACGACGAGACCCTGCTGTCCGATGTAGACACTTGGCTGGATCTCTCCCGGGTCCGCCGCCGAACCGATCTGGCGAACGTCGACGCCGGAACCGCCCTGCGCGGCCTGCTCCCCTGGCCCGAAGCCGCGCGGCTCGACGAACTCGCCCCGGACCGGCTCGAAGTCCCGTCCGGTTCGCACTACCGCGTGGACTACCACGGCGACCAGCCAGTGCTCGCGGTCAAGCTGCAGGAGACGTTCGGCTGGAGCGAGACACCATCACTCGCCGACGGCCGCATACCGGTGGTGCTGCACCTGCTGTCTCCCGCCGGTCGCCCCGCCGCGGTCACCGCGGACCTCGAATCCTTCTGGCGCACCGGATACGCTGCCGTCCGCGCCGATCTCCGCGGCCGCTACCCGAAGCACCCGTGGCCGGAAGACCCCGCGACCGCCAAGCCGACCCGGCACACCACCCGCCGGACCCGCTGACCCCTGCCTAAAGTCGGGGTCGGTCCACGACGGTCGGCCGATGCCCGCGCGCCCCATGCGGGCGCAGACTTCGCCCTATGATCACGTTTCGCGGATTGACGAAGCGCTACGGACAGAAAACGGTGGTCAACGGCCTCACCTCGGTCATCGAGACAGGCACGGTGACCGGGTTCCTCGGCCCGAACGGCGCGGGCAAGTCCACCACCATGCGGATGACCGTCGGCCTCGACCGGCCGGACTCCGGCGACGCCCTGATCCGCGGAAAACCGTATGCAGCACTACGGTTCCCGCTTCGCGAGGTCGGCGCGCTGCTGGACGCGAAGGCCATGCATCCCGGACGCAGCGCGGGCAAACACCTTCTCGCGATGGCGCGCAGCAACGGAATCGCCGCTAGCCGCGTCGAGGAAGTGCTCGCGACGGTCGGGCTGAGCGATGTCGCGGGCAAGCGCGCCGGGACGTTTTCGCTCGGCATGAGCCAGCGGCTCGGCATCGCCGGCGCGCTGCTCGGCGACCCGGGCGTGCTGATGTTCGACGAGCCGGTCAACGGCCTCGACCCGGACGGCGTCCGCTGGGTGCGGCAGCTGATGCGTTCGCTCGCCGCCGAAGGCCGCACGGTCTTCGTGTCCAGCCATCTGATGAGCGAGATGCAGCTGACCGCGGACCGGCTGCTGGTCATCGGCAAGGGCTCGATCCTCGCCGACGCGGCGATCGGCGACTTCATCGCGGGCAACTCGAGCCGGTCGGTCGCGGTGCGCGTGCCGGATCCGGCCGAGCGCGCGAAACTCGCGGACCGGCTTCGGGGGCACGGCCGGTCGGTGCTGCCCGGGGAGGACAGCGAACTGCTCATCGACGAGGCGAGCGTGGCCGAAATCGGGGATCTGGCTTACGAACTGGGTGTTCGGCTGCACGGGCTTCAAGAGCGGACCGCTTCGCTCGAGCAGGCGTATATGGAACTGACTGCCGGATCGGTGGAATACGGGGTTACGGCATGACGAAGCTGGCGATTTCGGCGGAGTGGACGAAGTTCTGGTCGGTGCGGGCGACGTGGCTGTCGTTGACCGGCGGGGCGCTGTTGATGGCTTTCTACGCCGTCGTCTCGGGGATCTCTCAGCACGCCGACGATGAGCGGCAGCAGACCGCGCACGGCATCGTCAACGCCGGCGCGATCTACCTGGTCGAGTTCTGCGTGCTCGCGGTCGCGACGTTGTTCGTGACGAGCGAGTACACCAGCGGCTCGATTCGCTCGACGCTGCAATGGGTTCCGGTGCGGGCCCGGGTCACCGCGGCCAAGGCGGCGGTGCTGGTGCCGGTGCTTTTTGTTTACGGCGTAGTGGTCGCGGCTCTCGGCATGGGGGTCGCCTCGGTGCTGCTGCGTGGGGCTGGGGGTTCCACGTCGCTGTCACAAGGGGCGGTCACCGCGCTGGGCATGGGGGCGTATTTCGCGCTGCTCGGCGTGCTGTGCCTGGGGATTTCGTTCGTGCTGCGCAGCGCGGCGGGAACGTTGGTGGTGGTGATCGTGCTGCTGCTGCCGTTGCCGATGCTGATGTCGTCGTACGTGCTGCCCGGCGCGATGGACTATTTCCCGGCCTTCGCGGGGATCAACGCGATGGTGCCGCCCGGCGACGCGAACCCGTTGCTCGGCAGCATGCCGCCGTACGGGCCTTGGGTCGGAGTGCTGGTCTGCCTCGTCTGGGCGGTCGCTGGACTCGGTGCCGGAACGGCGCTGCTGAACCGCCGCGACGCCTGATCAGCTTTCCGGGAAGGTCCGTGAGGGGAACCCTGAGGGAATCAGAGTCCCTGGGTGTTCCCCTCACGGACAGCTACGGGCCAGTCAGACGCGCGCCAATCCCAGTCCGGCGAGCACGGCACGGGCTCCCTCGACCAGGTCGGCTTCGGCCGGCGGGTTGAGGGAGCCCGTGCCCGCCAGCGCGTCGAAGATCGATCCGTCGAGCCATCCGATGAGCACCCGGGTGTGGTCCTCCGGCGTCGGAGAACCCGCCGCGGCCAGCACTTCCGCACACCGGCGGCGCAATTCCAGCCCGCCGGCGTCGTATCGGGCCCGCAACTCCGGCCGTCGGACCGATTCCAGCGCGAACTCGTAGCGCGCGAGCATTCTCGTGCGGCCGACGGTGATCGATCGGTACACCATCGCGCCAAGGAACTCCGCGAGTTTCCCCTCCGGCGGCACGACTTCAGCCTGGTCCAGCGCGACCATCCGGTCCGCGGCCAGTTCCAGCAGCGCGGCGCGGGTGCGCGCGTAATACGACGTCGAGCCCGCGGGCAGCCCGGCCGCCCGGTCGACGGCGCGGTGCGTCAGCCCGCGCATGCCCTCGGCCGCGATCACCTCGACGGCTGCGTCGCCGATCACAGCTATCCGTTCCACTCCGGGGACACTACAGGTGTAGAGTCCTCTACAGACGTAGAGGAGGTCGGCATGGCTTCGCAACGCGCGGTCGTGGTCGGGGGCGGCATCGGCGGACTGGCGGCGGCGATCGGGTTGCGCCGCGTCGGGTGGGAGGTCACGGTGCTCGAACGGGCACCGGAACTCACCGCCATCGGCGCGGGGATCTCGTTGTGGCCCAACGCTCAGCGAGCGCTGGCCGAACTGGGCGTCGAACCTCGGATCTCCGCACAGCGCGGCGGCGGACTGGTCGACTGGCGCGGACATCGGCTGGCCAGGTGGGACGCCGACCGCTTCGTGCGCAGCCACGGGTTGCCGCTGGGCGCGATCCACCGGGCAAGCCTGATCGAGACGCTGCGGTCGGCGCTGCCGGACGAATGCTTGAAGACCGGGGTCGAGGTGACGAGCGTCGAGCAGAACGGCGTGGTGCACCACGATTCCGGTTCGATCGAGGCCGACCTGGTCGTGGCCGCCGACGGGATCAACAGCCCGATCCGGCAGGCGCTTTTCCCGGCCGCGCGCGTGGAGTACAGCGGCGGAGCGGCCTTCCGCGGCATCGCCAAGCTGCCGATGCCGCCCACTTTGAGTACAACGTGGGCGGCAGGAATCGAGATCGGTGTCTTGCCGCTGTTGGACGACGAGGTGTACTGGTGGGTCTCGGAAGCCCGCCCGGCCGGGGTTCGGCACGACGACGTCCGCGGTTACCTGAGCGCGAAGTACGGCCGCTGGCACGACCCGATCCCGCAACTGATCGACGCCACTCCGGAAATTCTGTTGCACGACACGCATCACCTGGCGACACCACTGCCCAGCTACATCCGTGGCCGCATCGCGCTCCTCGGGGACGCTGCGCACGCCATGCCGCCGTTCCTCGGACAAGGCGGTTGCCAGGCGCTGGAGGACGCGGTGGTGCTGGCTTCACACCTCGGAACGTCCACAGTGGACGAAGCGCTCCGCCGTTACGACGCTGAACGGCGCCCGCGCACGCAAAAGGTCGCGAAGGCGTCGATTCAAGCTGGTGCCAGCGGGCCACTCCTCCGTAATCCGGCGGCTGTTGCGCTTCGAGCAGCGTTTACGCGGTTGCTGCCCGCAGCGGTCACCACTCGGATCGGAGCCAGCATCAGCCGCTGGCAACCGCCGAGGCTCAAACCAGTCCAGCCTCAAAAGCCGTGATCGCCGCCTGCACCCGGTTGCGCACGTCCAACCGGGTCAGGATCGTGCTCACGTGCGCCTTCACCGTGCCCTCCACCACGAACATCCGCGCCGCGATGTCCGCATTGGACAGTCCTTCGGCCAGCAGTACCAAGACTTCCCGTTCCCGGTTCGTCAACACGTTCACCCGCTCACGCGCGGTCGCGGCCCGGCTGAACCGGCTGCCGGAGAGTCGCGTGATCACCCGGTGCGCGACCTTCGGCGACAGGAAGGCCGCGCCGTCGGCCACCGCGTGCACTCCGGCCAGCAGTTCGCGCGGATCGCCCGCCTTGAGCAGGAATCCGCTCGCGCCGAGGCCGAGTGCGCGTTCGATGTACTCGTCCTCCCCGAACGTCGTCAGCATGAGGACGCCGGTGTCCGGCAGCAGTTTGCGGATCTCCTCGGCCGCGGCGAGCCCGTCGAGACCGGGCATGCGGATGTCGAGCAGCGCGACGTCCGGCCGGTTCGCGCGCGCCTGTTCGACCGCCGCACGGCCGTCCGCGGCCTCGGCCACCACCTCGATTTCCTTGTCCGAGGCCAGAATCGCGGCCACGCCGGCGCGGATCATCGCTTCGTCGTCGGCCAGCAGTACGCGGATCACGGTTCGTCCTCACTGTAAAGGTCTTTGCTCGCCACTCGATTGTCCACAAAGCACAGTCGATAGACGGCATGGTTGAAGTTGAACCAGCTCCGGCCGGCTCCGTAGTACTCGCAGGCGCTCCTGGCGGGCTGCGGCGGCACGTTGATCGCGGGCAGCGTCGTGCGCTGTCGCGAGGGCAGCATCGGTTCGACCGCCGAGTGCGGCATGCCGATCTCGATCCGCGCGTACGAGTCCGGCGCCAGCTCCGACGACGACCACTGCGCCAGGAACGCCACCCCGGCACCGCCGATGATCACCCCGAACAACCCCAGCGGCACCACGATCGCCTGCACCAGGCTCGACCGGACGGCGCGCCGGGCGCGTTCCAGCTCGCGCGCGGCCTGCCCGACCACCCCGTCGTCCTGCTCGGGCGCGGGCGCCGCGTCGTGCGGCAGGCTGGCTGACACCTCGAACCCGCCGTCCGCCAGGCCCGCGGTCAGGCTCCCGCCGACCAGCCGCACTCGCTCCTGCAGGCCGATCAGACCCCGCTGTCCAGACCGGCCGGGCAGCGGTCCGGCGGGCGGCGGCGCGTTCCGGACCTGGACGCCGGTCGCCTCGTCGGTGCTGGTCACGACCACCGTGACGGCCGCGCCGGGCGCGTACTTCGCCGCGTTCGTGAGCCCTTCCTGCACCACGCGGTAGACCGCCCGCGCGACCATCGGCGGTGCGCTGTCCAGGCTGTCGATCCGCGCGCCGATCTCGATCCCCGACGCCCGCGCGCGATCGATCAGTTCCCCCAGATCGCCCTGCACCGGCTCGACCGGCGCGGCATCTTCGCGCAGCACGCCGATGATCTCGCGCAGCCGTTCCGTCGCCGTCGCCGCACCGGCCCGGAGCTGTCCGGCGGCTTGGCGTTGCTCGTCGCCTAGTTCGCGGTCGACCTCAAGTGCCGCCGCTCGCACCGCGATCAGGCTCAGTTCGTGGCCGAGCGAATCGTGCATGTCACTGGCGATCCGGGCGCGCTCCCGCAACCGCGCCTCCTGCGCCACCAGCCGGTGCCTGCTCTCCATCTCCTCCGCGCGACGCCACCCGTCCTGCGCGAGTTCGCGCCGCAGCCGCACGTGCCGCCCGAGCAGGCACGGCGCGACCCCGGCGAACGCGAGCGTGCCGAGCACCGCGCCCCACGCGTCGAATCCCGACGTCGGCAGGAAGGCCAGCGGGATCCCGGCCACCGCGATGGCGAAAAAGCAGATCATCGCCACGCGCGCCCGAGCAAGGCGCAGACCGGCGAGGTACGAGATCACGACGATCAGGAAGAACTCCCACACCGCCACCCGCCCGCCCCAGCCGAACGCGATGACGAGCGCCGTCGCCATCGCCACGGCCAGCGCGAACGCCGGGTAGACACGGGCGGTGGCCATCGCCAGGGTGACCGACACCAGGCCGTAGACGATTTCCCAGACGTTCGGTTCGCGCGGGCTGTCGAGCACGACGAATCCGCACAACGCGGCCCAGAGCAGCACGTCGAACGCCACGCGCCAGCGGACTCGCGTTGCCTCCTTCATTCCGCTGACGCTACAAGGGCCGCCCGATTCGTCACCACTGCCGAAAGTCAAGGTCGAGCCTGTGCGGCATGATGGGTCACCATGGCTGAACGCACCCTGGCCGAGCAGCTCGGCGCTCCACTGCCGGACGGCATCGAAACCCTGCCTGAGCAGCACAAACAGGATCTGGCAACGGCGTTGTGCGACGCCCGGCACCGGCAAGCGCAGGCGCTCGCCCGCGCGGGTGAGGAAAGCCTGAAGTACGTGCCCGCCCTGCTGCGCGGCGCGGTGCGGAAAGCGGTCGGCCTGTGAACCCGGAGATCCTCAAGCTCGCCAGGGTGCTCGACGTCGACCCGGCTCGGCTCGACTACCTCGCCGACGTCGACCAGGGTGAGGTGCGGCTGTTGCGCGAGCAGGTGACGACCACCCTGTTCGACGCGAACTTGGTCGTGCTGGAGCGGATGGCGCTGGCGAGCAAACTGCTGCCGGCGGCGGTGACCGCGAAGATCGCGGAGAAGGTGTTCGGCCCGCTGCTGTGCGCACGGATCGCCGGACTGGTCGACGTGTCACGCGGCGTCGACGTCGCGAAGCGGCTGTCACCGAAGTTCCTCGCCTCGGTCGCGGCGGAGCTGGACCCGCGGCGCGCGACGTCGATCATCACGCGCATCCCGGTGACGACGGTCGTGGCGGTCGCCGAAGAACTGACCCGCCGCGAGGACTGGATCACGCTAGGCCGGTTCGTCGGCCACCTGCCGGACGAGACGGTGCGCCGCTGTATCGGCCTGCTGGACGACGCCGGTCTTCTGCGCACCGCGTACGTACTGGACGACCGGAGCCGGATCGACCACGTGCTCAGCCTGCTCGGCAACGACCGGCTGCCCGCACTGGTCCGGACCGCCGCGGCGGACGAGTCGCTGTGGGCACCGACGCTGGACGTGCTGGCCCACCTGAACGAAACCCGCCGGGCAACGGTGCGGCCGCTGCTCGACGAGCTTCCGGAAGAACTGCGGGCCCGCGCGGAGGCGGCGCTCACCTAGGCCACGATCAGATAGATCCCGTATCCGATCACCGCGGCGCAGATCGCGAAGCACACGACTGCACCGGTCAGCTGAACCGTGCCGCTGCCGCCGTGCGCACGGGCCGTCACGCGCTCGGACAGCCCGCGCACTCCGTACGCGAACAGCCCGGTCAGCACGACCACCGCGGCCAGCGCTACTACGAAAACGATGCCGAGGGCACCCCAGTTGATCGCCATGTCGTGCTCCCCTCAAGCCGCGACCGGGGCGGCCTTAGCGGCCTCCGGCTCGTTGTTCATCGCCATGCTGTGCTTCCTCAAGCCACAACCGGGGGCAGCCTCAGCAGCCCCCGGCTCGTTGCTGATCGCCATGCCGCGCTCCCTCAAACCGCGACCGGCGCGGCCTCAGCGGCCCGCGGCTGATCGCCAAGTCCCGCACCCTCAAGCCACAACAGGGGCAGCCTCGGCAGCCCCCGGCTCGTTGTTCATCGCCAAGTCCCGCTCCCTCAAACCGCAACCGGGGGCAGCCTCAGCAGCCCCCGGCCCGTTGCTGATCGCCATGCCGCGCTCCCTCAAACCGCGACCGGCGCGGCCTCAGCGGCCCCCGGCTCGTTGTTCACCGTGGCTGGCGTGACCGGGTTGCGCCGCGACGCGAGCCAGATGCCCAGCGCGACCAGCACCCCGACCCCGCCGACGAGGACGGTGCCCCAACTGCCGCGCGTGGAGACCGCGGCGGCGATGGCCCCGACGATCGCGGCGGCGGGCAGCGTGAGCGCCCAGGCGATCACCATCTTGCCCGCGACGCCCCAGCGGACCTCGGCGAGTTTCCGGCCGAGCCCGGAGCCGATGATGCCGCCCGAGGTGACGTGCGTGGTCGACAGCGCGAAGCCGAGGTGCGACGAAGCCAGGATGACCGCCGCGGAACTCGTCTCGGCGGCGAACCCTTGCGGCGTCTGGATTTCGGTGAGCTTCTTGCCCATCGTCTGGATGATCCGCCAGCCGCCGAAATAGGTGCCGAGCGCGATCGCCGCGCCGGAGGCGAGGATGACCCACACCGGCGGGTTCGACCCCGGCGCGAGCGAACCGCCCGCGATCAGCGCGAGCGTGATGACGCCCATCGTCTTCTGCGCGTCGTTGGTGCCGTGCGCGAGCGAAACCAGGCTGGCCGAAAGCACCTGGCCGGTCTTGAAACCCTTGCCCACCACGTCCTGACGGGACTTGGCGGTGATCCGGTAGACGAGGAAGGTGCCGACAATCGCGACGACGCCCGCCACCACCGGCGACGCGATCGCCGGGATCAGCACCTTTTCGACGACCTTCGCGAAGTGCACGGCGTCCGCGCCGGACGCGATCCAGGTCGCCCCGATCAGCCCGCCGAACAACGCGTGCGACGAACTCGAGGGCAGCCCGACCAGCCACGTCACGAGATTCCAGACGATGGCCCCGACCAATCCGGCGAAAATCACCACCGGCGTGACTTTGGTGTCGTCGACGATCCCGCCGGAAATGGTCTTCGCGACTTCGATCGAAAGGAACGCGCCGACGAGATTCAATACCGCCGAGATCGCGACCGCGACCCGGGGCTTCAACGCGCCGGTCGCGATGGAAGTGGCCATGGCGTTGGCCGTGTCGTGGAACCCGTTGGTGAAGTCGAAGGCCAGCGCCGCGACGATCACCACCAGGACGATGAGAGAAAAGTCCATGCCCGCTCTCCAGTCCGGAGTGTCCTGCGGGGAGTGACGGTACCGACGCGAGCGGGGTCTCCAGATCCCTCAGCGAGTGGCCAGTAGTTGAACTCTGAATGAACGAGATCTTGCCGCCACCGCTGGTTTTCCGCTGTTCACCTGCTGGTTCGGATTCATCGTCGCCCAAGCGCTCCGGGACCGCGCGCAGAGCTGAGCGCGGGGGCGGAAATCCTGCCCCCGCGCCCTTTTCGAGACATTCAGGAAACGGACGCGGAAGACATTTCCGGCAATGGGTTCTGCCCCAGATGCCGCACTCCATTCGCCGCGGACTCGCGCACCGCGTCGAACCCGTACCGGCGCATTTCCGCCTCGTATTCCCCGATCGCTTCCGGATCGCCACTGCGCAACGCGGCGGCGAGCGCGGCGCCGTCGCGCATCGCGGTGTTCGCTCCGGCTCCGGCGGCCGGGCTCATCGCGTGGATCGCATCGCCGACGAGGGTCACCCGCGACGGCTCCCACGGCCCGATCGGCACGCTGGTCCGGATCGAAACGAGGAAGGGCGAGTCCGGAAGCCAGTTTTCGACCATCCGACGCACGCGCGGATTCCAGTCCGCCACCCGGTCGAGCACGAGCTCGCGCATCTCCTCCGCGGACAACGCGCGGAGTTCGTCGTCGGACAGCCCGAAGATTTCCTGGCGGGCACCGAAAGCACAGGTCATGTACGGCTCGTCGGGACTGAGCCGGACCCGCGGCGTGAGCCGCGCGCAGGCGTCGGCGATCGGCTCCGGATAGTCGACCGGCGCGAACCCGATCATCTGCTTCCGCGGCCCGGAAACAATGCTGAACACAGCGAACATCTCCGGATCGAACAGTTCCCGGTTGGCCGCGGTGAGCGGGATCTTCGCGTACAGTTGGCGCAATCCGGTGTCGACGACCTGCGCGTGCGGAAGATATTGGCGGCGCACCGGCGAATTCACGCCGTCCGCGCCGACGAGAACCGCGCCGCGCGCCTGGGTCCCGTCGGCGAAGTGCGCGGTCACGCCGTTCTCGTGCTTTTCGTACCGGACGAACTCTTTGCCGAAGTGGACGTTGTCGAGTCCCTCGAACAGAATCTGCCGGAGCGTGAAGCGGTTGACGTTGCGCTGGACCTCGCCGTGGTCCAGCACGAACTCGGTGAGCGGGGTCAGCTGACTGTCGTAGATCGTGGTGGCGTTGCGCGGCTGGCCCGAGGTGGCCAGGAACAGCTCGTGCAGGTGCGGCGGGAGCACCTCCCGCAACGTCTGGTCGCCGCGGGAATCGATGTGCAGCCGGTAGCCCTGACGACGCGCGTCCAGCGCCGGGTCGCGTTCGTAGACCGCGCACGGGATCCCGGCTTTGCGCAGCCCCTGCGCGAGGCACAGCCCGCCGAGCCCGGCTCCGATCACGAGCACCGTGTTGTCAGCGTTGCCGGTGTTGCCACCGTTGTCGGTGGCAGCGTTATTCGCCATCAGCGAAGTCCCTTCCGTACCAAATTCTGGTTCGAGAGGGACGCACTGGGCTGGCCCGCCTACTCCGGGCGCTTGGAAACAGAGCGAATGGATCGTCCAGCCTAACCCATACCGGACAATGGTCTTTCGCGCGTCCTGTTCCCTTTCACGTTAGCGCAGCGGCGGACTCCGTCGCCACCGGATTAACGCAGCTTTGCCCCTTTCCGCCACACCGCGTGGGTCAACGGGACCCCGGGCCGATAAGCGAGATGCGTGGTGGACGGAGCGTCGAGTACGTGCACATCCGCCCGCGCACCCGGCCGCAGATAGCCGACGTCCTCGCGGCGAAGCGCCCGCGCACCGCCGGCGGTCGCCGACCACACGGCTTCGTCGACTGTCATCCGCAGCTGAAGCACGGCCGTCGTCACGCAGAACGCTACCGACGTGGTGTACGAGCTGCCCGGATTAGCGTTGCTGGCCAACGCAACCGTCGCGCCAGCGTCGAGCAGCCGTCGCGCGGGAGCCAGCGCCTGCCTCGTGGACAAATCACACGCGGGCAGGATCGTCGCGACCGTGTTGGAGGCCGCGAGCGCCTCGACGTCGGCATCGCTCAGGTACGTGCAGTGGTCGACGCTCGCCGCGTCCAGTTCCACCGCCAGTCGCACGCCGGGACCCTCGCCGAGCTGGTTGCCGTGCACTCGCAAGCCTAGGCCGCGTTCCGCCGCTGCCTTGAGCACGCGCGCCGACTGTGCCTCGTCGAACGCTCCGGTTTCGCAGAACACATCGGCCCACCGCACGTGCGGTGCGACCGCGTCCAGCATCTCGCCGCACACTAAGTCCACATAGGACTCTGCATCGGCACCCGGCGGCACGAGGTGCGCGCCAAGGAAGGTCACCTCATCAGCGACCGCGCCCGCGATCCGCGCCGACCGGGCCTCGTCAGCGACCGTGAGGCCGTAGCCGGTCTTCGTCTCCAGGCAGGTAGTGCCCTGGGCAGCCGCTTCATCGACATGTCGACGAAGGTTCGCCGCCAGCTGTTCGTCCGAGGCCGCCCTCGTCGCATCGACGGTGACCGCGATTCCGCCTGCTGCGTAAGCCTGTCCGGCCATCCGCGCCTCGAACTCGGCGGTGCGGTCACCCGCGAACACGAGGTGGGTGTGGCTGTCCACCCACCCGGGCAACACAGCGCGGCCTTCGACGTCGACTCGCTCGTCAGCGTCCGGGGCCTGCGCGGCCGGACCGGCCCACGCGACGGTCTCGCCGTCGAGCACCAGCGCGGCGTCGCGCAGCTTGCCCAGCTCCGGGTCGTTCGTGGTGAGCTCGCCGATTCCGGTGATCAGAACTGCCACAGCGCCTCGATCTCCTTGGCCAGTAAGGTTTCCGGTCGTTCGATCAGCACGTGCGCCCCGTCGCGCACCACTTCCCGCCCGGCCACCACCACGGTACGGACATCCGCGGCCGCTGCGGCGAACAGCACGCCGGACGGTTCGATCCCAGCCGTGCGCACCGTGTCGGTCGCGACCGTGACCAGGTCTGCCCCGGCACCAGCCGCGAGAGTGCCGGTCTCCGGCCAGCCCGCGGAAATGTGCTCAGTCCCGGCCGCGAGCAGTTCCTCCGCGGTGAACCGGCCGCGTTCCTCGCTGGCGAGCCGGTCGTCCAGCTCCAGCGCCCGAGTCTCCTCGAACGCGTCCACCACCGCGTTGCTGTCACTCCCGATGCTGAGCCGCACCCCCGCGTCGAGCAGGCTCCGGGCCGGCCCGATGCCGTCGCCGAGGTCCCGTTCGGTGGTCGGGCAGAAGCACGCGCCGCTCCTGGAATCGCCCAGCCACTTGATGTCCTGCTCGGTCAGGTGCGTCGCGTGGACCGCGGTGAGCCGCTCGCCGAGCACGCCGTAATCCCAGAGCAACCCGGTCGGCGTCCAGCGGTACGCGGCCTCGCACTGCTCATTCTCCGCACGCTGCTCGGACAGGTGAATGTGCAACGGCCGGTCCTGCGGTACCGCGTCGTCCACCTTCGGCAGCTCGTACTCCGGCACCGCGCGCACCGAGTGGATCGCTCCGCCGACCCGGAACAGGTCGTCTTCTTTGAGCAGTGCGACGCGTTCCGCCCACTTCTCCGCCGAACCGTCCGAAAACCGTTTCTGCACCTCGTCCGGCGGCACGCCGATTCCGCCCGCGAGGTAGCAGGTGTCGAGCAGGGTCATCCGGATCCCGGCGTCCCGCGCGGCCTGCCGCAACGCGTCGCCCATTGCGTTGGGCGAGGCATACGGTTTGCCGCCCGGCCCGTGGTGCAGGTAGTGGAACTCGGCGACGCTCGTGTACCCGGCCAGCACCATTTCCGCGTAGACGCCGCGGGCGAGCCGGTAGTACGAGTCCGGATCGAGCCGGGCGGCGAGCGAGTACATCCGCTCCCGCCACGTCCAGAACGTGCCCCGCTCGTGGTGCGTCCGGCCGCGCAGCGCGCGGTGGAACGCGTGCGAGTGGCCGTTGGCGAACCCGGGCAGAGTCAGTCCATTAAGGACGGTTCCGGTCTTGTCGGTGTTGGCGGCCACCGAAACGATCCGGCCGTCGGCGATCTCGATCCGGACCGCTTCCGCGACGCCGTCGGGCAGCCAGGCCCGTTCGCACCAGTATGTGGTCATCTCGCGAGCCGCTCCAGCACCTCGGCGAGCGCCCGAGCGCCCGCCTCGACGTCGTCCGCCTCGGCGAATTCCTCCGGCGCGTGGCTGATCCCCGTCGGATTGCGGACGTAGAGCATTCCGGACGGCACGAATCCCGCCAGGATCGCCGCGTCGTGCCCGGCACCGGTGGGCAGCTCGGGCGGAGCGCCGAGCCACTCCCCCAATGACCGCCGCAGCGACTCGTCGAACACCACGTCGTCGGAGTACGACTCGCGCGTGACCGCCAGCTCGCACCCTTCCGCTTCCGCGGCCGCCTTCGCCGCCTGGGTGATCTCCTCGACCAGCCCCGGCGTAGCCGTTCCCGGCACCCGTGCGTCCAGCCACAGGTCCACAGTGGACGCGATCACGTTCGTCCCGCCCGGCGTGGGCACGAGCCGCCCCACCGTGGCCCGCGCGTCCGACAGCTTCCGCGCCAACCGCCGCACCGCCACCACGGTCTCGGCAGCGGGCAGCATTGGATCGACCCGGTCCGCGAGCAGCGTCGCACCGGCGTGATTGCCCTGTCCGGCGAAGGAGAACCGCCACCGGCCGTGCGCGATCACCGTGTTGCCGACCGCCACCGGCGACCCGAGGTCGATCAGCCCCCTGCCCTGTTCGACGTGCAGTTCCAGGAACTGCCCGATCAGCCCGAGCCGGTCCGGATCCGCGCCGACGCGGTCGACGTCCAGCCCGGCCTTCGCGGCGGCCTCGGCGAACGTGACGCCGGACGGGTCCCGCAACGCCCGGGCCCGGTCCGCGTCGATCGTCCCGGTGAGCAGCCGCGAACCGAGACACGGCACGCCGAAGCGCCCGCCCTCCTCCTCGGCGAACACGACCACCGCGAACGGCTTGACCGGACGGAACCCCTTGGCCTGCAACGCTTCCACCGCCGCCAGCGCACTCACCACGCCGAGCGGCCCGTCGAACGCGCCGCCGCCGGGCACCGAGTCCAGATGGCTGCCGGTGACGACCGCGTCCGCACCGGGAGCGCCCCACCACGCCCACAGGTTGCCGTTGCGATCGGTCTCGACGTCGAGGCCCAGCTGCCGCGCCCGTTCGACGAACCACGTGCGCAGGTCGTGCTCCGGCGAATCGAACGCGTGCCGCGAGTAACCGCCGCGCCGGGCGTCGCGCCCGACGTCGGCGATCTCGCCGAGCAGCCCGGACGCGGTCACGCCTGCTCCCGCATCGGCACCCGCACGCCGCGCTCGTCGGCGACGTCGGCCGCACGGTCGTAACCGGCGTCGACGTGCCGGATGACGCCCATGCCCGGGTCGTTCGTGAGCACCCGCTCCAGCTTCTGCGCCGCCAGCGGCGTGCCGTCCGCGACGGACACCTGCCCGGCGTGGATGGACCGGCCCATGCCGACCCCGCCGCCGTGGTGGATGGAAACCCAGCTCGCCCCGGACGAGGTGTTGACGAGCGCGTTGAGCAGCGGCCAGTCGGCGATCGCGTCGGAGCCGTCGGCCATGCCCTCGGTCTCGCGGTACGGCGAGGCGACGCTGCCCGAGTCGAGGTGGTCGCGGCCGATCACGACCGGGGCCTTCAGCTCGCCGCTGGCCACCATCTCGTTGAAACGCAGGCCGGCCAGGTGCCGTTCGCCGTAGCCGAGCCAGCAGATCCGGGCGGGCAGGCCCTGGAACGCGACGCGCTCGCCGGCCATCTTGATCCAGCGTGCCAGCGATTCGTTCTCCGGGAACAGCTCGAGCATCGCGCGGTCGGTCGCGGCGATGTCCTCCGGGTCGCCGGACAGCGCGGCCCAGCGGAACGGCCCGTTGCCCTCGCAGAACAGCGGCCGGATGTAGGCGGGCACGAAACCGGGGAAGTCGAACGCGCGCTCGCAGCCACCGAGTTTCGCTTCGCCGCGCAAGGAGTTGCCGTAGTCGAAGACCTCGGCACCGCGGTCGAGGAACCCGAGCATCGCGTCGACGTGCTCCGCCATCGACTCGCGCGCCCGGTCGGTGAACTCGTCCGGCTTCTTCGCCGCGTAGTCCTGCCAGTCGTCCACGCCGATGCCCTTGGGCAGGTACGACAGCGGGTCGTGCGCCGACGTCTGGTCGGTGACGATGTCCACCTCGACCTCGCGGCGCAGCAGCTCCGGCAGCAGTTCGGCGGCATTGCCGACCACGCCGACCGACAGCGGACGCCGCTCCTTCTTCGCCGCGGTGACCCGCCGGATCGCGTCGTCCAGGTCGTCGGCCACCTCGTCGAGGTACCGGTGCTCGACCCGACGGTGCGCACGCTGGGCGTCGACCTCGATGCACAAGGCCACGCCGTCGTTCATCGTGACCGCCAGCGGCTGCGCGCCGCCCATGCCGCCGAGCCCGGCGGTGACGGTGAGCGTGCCGCGCAGGGTTCCGCCGAAGCGCTTCTTCGCCACCGCGGCGAACGTCTCGTAGGTGCCCTGCAGAATGCCTTGCGTACCAATGTAAATCCACGAACCGGCCGTCATCTGGCCGTACATGGTGAGGCCCTGCTGCTCGAGCCGGCGGAACTCCGGCCAGGTCGCCCAGTCGCCCACCAGGTTCGAGTTCGCGATCAGCACCCGCGGCGCCCACTCGTGCGTGCGGAACACGCCGACCGGCTTGCCGGACTGGACCAGCAGCGTCTCGTCCTGCTCCAGCGCGGTCAGCTCGCGGGTGATCGCGTCGAAGCTCGCCCAGTTGCGCGCGGCGCGGCCGGTGCCGCCGTAGACCACCAGGTCGTCGGGCCGCTCGGCGACCTCCGGGTCGAGGTTGTTGTGGAACATCCGCAGCGCGGCCTCGGTCTGCCAGTTCTTCGCGGTCAGCGAGGTGCCCCGGGCGGCGCGGACGGTACGGGCGGTGCTTGTCATGCTCAGGCCTCCAGTTCGGCCGCGGCCAGGACAGCGCCCGAGGCCACGAGTTCTTCGGCGGCCGCGATCTCGGGCGCCAGGTGACGGTCGGGGCCAGGCCCTTCGACCTTGGTGCGCAGCAGGTCCCGGACGCGTCCGGTGACCGGCGAAGGCCGCAGCGGCGCGCGGAAGTCGAGCGCGCGGGCCGCGGTGAGCAGTTCGACGGCGAGCACGGTGGTCAGGCCGTCGACCGCCTTGCGCAGCTTGCGTGCGGCGGACCAGCCCATGGACACGTGGTCCTCCTGCATCGCGCTGCTCGGGATCGAGTCCACCGAGGCGGGCACGGCGAGCCGCTTGAGTTCGCTGACCACCGCGGCCTGCGTGTACTGCGCGATCATGTGCCCGGAGTCGACGCCGGGGTCGTACGCGAGGAACGGCGGCAGCCCGTGCGAGCGCGCCTGGTCGAGCATCCGGTCGGTGCGGCGTTCGGCGATGCTCGCCACGTCCGCCACCGGCACCGCGAGGAAGTCGAGCACATACGCGACCGGCGCGCCGTGGAAGTTGCCGTTCGACTCCACCCGGCCGTCGGCGAGCACCACCGGATTGTCCACAGCGGACCAGAGTTCCCGCTCCGCGACCAGTTCCGCGTGCGTCAGCGTGTCCCGCGCGGCACCGTGCACCTGCGGCGCGCACCGCAGCGAGTACGCGTCCTGCACGCGGTTGCAGTCCGGACCGCGGTGGCTTTCCACGATCTTCGACCCCTGCAGCGCCGCGAACATCCGCGCCGCGCTGGTCGCCTGTCCGGGATGCGGGCGCAACGCCTGCAGATCGGCGGCGAACGCGCGGTCGGTGCCCAGCAGCGCCTCGACGCTCATCGCCGCGGTGAGGTCCGCGACGTCCAGCAGCCGGTGCAGATCGGCCGCGGCGAGCAGCAGCATGCCGAGCATGCCGTCGGTGCCGTTGGTGAGCGCGAGGCCCTCCTTCTCGGCCAGCACGACCGGCGTGATCCCGGCCGCCCGCAACGCGTCCGCGGCGGGCTTCCGCTCGCCCGCGTGGAACACCTCGCCCTCGCCCATCAACGCCAGCGCGACCGCGGCCAGCGGCGCGAGGTCGCCGGAGCAGCCGAGCGAACCGTACTCGTGCACGACCGGCGTGATGTCCGCGTTGAGCAGTGCCGCAAGCGTTTGCGCCGTCTGCGGGCGCACGCCGGTGTAGCCGCTGGCCAGCGTGCGCAGGCGCAGCAGCATCAAGGCGCGCACCACTTCCGGCTCCACCGCGGGCCCGGCGCCCGCGGCGTGCGAGCGGATCAGGCTGCGCTGCAGCGCGGTGCGGCTCTCGACGGGAATGTGGCGCGTGGCGAGCGCGCCGAACCCGGTCGAGACCCCGTAGGTCGGCGACGTGGCGTCGGCGAGGTCTTCGATGTGCTGGCGAGTGGCGGCGAGGTTCTTCTCGACCGCCTCGGCGAGCCCGACGTGCGCGTGCCCGCGGACGACGTCGACGACCTGCGCCGCGGTCATCGGCTTCGAGCTCAAGAGGACTGGTTCCGGCATGCCGCCATTGCACCTCCCGGCGAGCCCCGGCGACAGTGCGGAGTTGGCGGTAGTGTCTGACATCCAAGACAACACGTGGCGAGAGCCTCGGCCGCCGGAGCGAATGGACCCCTCATACTCCGTCTGGGCGGTGTGAGGGGTCCCCTCGCACCATTTCCGGAGGAGGCAAAGGAGCCCCCAGTGAGCAGTTCCGACGTTCCCGCCCTGCGCAACGGCCTCTCCGTGCTGCGCCTGCTCGCCGGCCACGCCGGCCCGGTCTCCGCCGCCGCCGTCGCCCGCGACCTCGACCTGCCCCGGTCGACGACGTATCACCTGCTCAACGAGCTGACCGCGGCCGGTTTCGTCACCCACCTGCCCGCCGAACGCCGCTACGGCCTCGGCATCGCCGCCTTCGAACTCGGCTCGGCCTACCTGCGCCACGACCCGCTGGAACGGCTGGCCGGACCGCTGCTGCGCAAGCTGGTCGACCGCATCGGCCACACCGCGCACCTTGGCGTGCTGCACGGCAACGAATCGCTGTACCTGATCAAGGAACGCCCAGCCCGCCCGGAAACGCTGGTCACCGACGTCGGCGTACGCCTGCCCGCACACCTGACCGCCTCCGGCCGCGCGATGCTGCAGCACCTGCCCGCCGCACACGTCCGCGCGCTGTTCCCGGCCGCCGCGTCGTTCGTCCTGCGCACTCCGCGCGGGCCGAATTCGCTAGCCGCGCTTCGCCGCACCTTAGCGACCGAACGCCGCCTGGGCTGGTCAGTGGAAGACGGTCACGTGACGGCTGGCTTCGCGTCTGTCGCCGCACCAGTGTTCGACCACGGCTCCCGCCCGATGGCCGCGATCAGCGTGACGCTGCGCCACCTTTGTCCGGATGACCGTCCCTGCGAAGAGACCTTCCCCGACCTAGCCGAGGCCGTCGCCGCGACAGCCGCAACGCTCACCACGCACATCGGCGGCAACCGCCCGGAATGAGATTAGGGTTCTAGGACCACCTTGATCGCCCCAGCCGCACGGTCGCCCGCGACGCGGAATGCCTCCGCCGCGTACCTGCTGGACCGCCACGCCGTACCCAGCACGCCGGACTCATCGCCGACATCCGCAGTCTCCTGGCCGGATGGGCTGCCTCGGTGTCGACACCACTGCTGGATCCGTTGAGCGAAGCCGAAATCCGCGTGCTGCGGTACCTGTCGATCCCGGAGATCCCGGAGATCCCGGAGATCCCGGAGGTCGCCGACGCGCTGACCGTCTCGCGGAACACGATCAAGATCCACGTCCGGAAACTCGGCGCACACCGCCGGGCTGAAGCAGTTGAACAAGCCCGCGCGACCGGACTGCTCGCGCCTTCCTTGTTTGAAGCCCACCCCCCGGCAATTCCCCAGAAATAAAACACGAACCCCAGAACGTCCGCACGAACCAGCATACCTCAACCGAAGCGTTCAACTGCGCAACCACTTATTTTCCAGCCACGACAAACCCGACACAACGGCACCGCGCCGGGTCCCCCACTTGTCGCAATACCCGCGTTGACCAGCCCCAACGGACGATTGACAGACACTATCCGCTCAGGTATAGCTCTAATAGGCTTAAAGCGAAACTCAAAACATCAGGGGGCTTGAGTGGATTCGCTTCACTACGTTTCTGCTTGTTCGCTTACCGGCTACCGGTAGGCTATCTTCCCTGATCCGGGCATCGCGGGGGCGAGGCCCGGATCAGCCTTGCTCTGCCACCCGAACATTCCCGCCAGCGATTCGAGCGCCATTCGACTCGCTGCGATTCCCCCTGCCCGCATTCGGACAAGGGCGGCGAGCGGCCTCGTGCTGCCGCATTCCACCGCATAGGAGCACTGACCGATGAAACCGAACTGGGCCTTCAACCTGGGCGAACTGTTCGATCACCGAAGCAGTTCCGGCAAGCCCATGACGTTCCACCTGTCCCGGCCGCTGGACATCGACCGGGAAAACCGCTCGACGCTGGACCTCCCCGCACTGGCGGCACTGGTCAAGGATTCCGCGGGCGTGCTGAGTAAAGCAGGCGTGAAACCCGGCGAGCGGGTGGTCGTCTACAAAGCCAATCATTTCGACTGCATTCTGCTTGCCGCCGCGATCGCCCGGATCGGCGCGGTCGCCGTGATGCTGTCCGGCATGCTGGGAAAGGAAGCCGTCCAAGCCCTGATCCGGCGCGTAGAACCGGCGGCAGTCGTCACCGACGCGGTACGCATCGAACGCGCGGAAATCTCGCCGGCGGTGTTCCCCGATCTCGCCGGAAAGATCTTCAGCGTCAACGGCGACTCCCCGCACGCACAGACCTACGCCGACCTCAAGGCGGAGCCGCACGAGCACGCCGTCCCCCGCCGCGATGACGAACTTCTGATGCTCACCCACACCTCAGGCACCACCGGCATCCCCAAGCTGATCATCTTCCCTCCCGCCACCATCCAAAAACAAATGGCCAGACTGGAATGCCGCCACTTCCCTCCCTTGACGTTCCGCCGCAATGACGTGGTGGCCATGTTCACGCCGTACGTGCACGCCCGGGCCTTCACGTGGATCTATTCGGTGCTGACCCTCTCGCCTGCGACCGTACTGGTCATGGACGACAGCTCCCCGGAGGTAGTCGACCGGGTTTTCCGCCGGTACCAGCCGACTTTCATGGAAGCGCTGCCCATCGACTACTCGGCCATGGCACCGCTGATCCGCACCGGCGCGGACAACCCGTTCTCGAAGATCCGCCTGTTCGCCGGGAACTTCGACGCGATCCGCTGGCCGGTCATCCGCCGTTTCCTGAACGCGTCCCGGCATCCGTTCCCGCTCTGGCGCGACGGTTACGGCCAGTCGGAAACCGGCGGCATGGGCATGACCGTGCTCTCGCGCCGCTCCGCGAACCGCCCGCGCGACCACAAACCCGGACCGCGCGTCGTAGGCCGCCCCATGCCCGGTTTCGTCACCCTCAAGATCGTCGACCCGTCGACTTTCGAACCGGTCGAGCGCGGTCGCCCCGGCCTGGTTCTCGCCAAAACAAAGGCCCGCTGCGCCGGCTACTACGGCGAACCCGAGCGCTGGAAGGAAAAGCTGGTGGGCGACTGGTGGAACACCGGCGACATCGGCATCCTCACCTCGACCGGAGCGTTGAAGATCGTGGACCGAGAGGTCAACGTCTCGTCCGGCATCGGCTACCTGGAATTCGAAGACACTTTGGTGGACCGCCTGCCGGAAGGCTCCGACGTAGCCATCCTCCCGCGCGGGAACGACCTGCCCCTCCCCGTCGTCGCGACCCGAGACGGCCGCCTCGACGAAAGCGACTGGTCCCATGCCCGCACCGGACTCCCGTCCTTGGCCGACCCGGTCGTCATCACAACAACGGACATGCCAAGAACCGCAACCGGAAAAATAGTCCGGGAAGAACTCCGCCGCACCTACTTGGACACCGCGGCCACCCCCGGCACCGGACGCTGGACATGATCAGCAACGGCTTCACCGTGGAACCTCTGACCACGCCCTGCCACGAAGTCTGGGAATCCCGCCGCCACGCGGTTTTCGGCGTCAGCCCGGGAAACAGCTACTTCAACGTGGACCGCCTGCGCGCCACTTTGGAATGGCTGCAAACGGAATTCAAGCAAATCGACGTCATCGTCCCCGACAGCGCCCTGAAACACACCTTCACCGCACTGGGCTACGACGAATCCAAAGCGGCGAAGAAGGCCAGAGCGGAAACCAACGTCCTGCGAAACCGAGTCCTCCGAGCCTGGACCGACCTAGGCGGCCCAAGACCAGCCGACGGCCTGCACCGCATGTCCGAACTCTCGCCAAACCTCACCTACACCGAGGCTTTGGCGCACTGCGCCCACCTGACGGCCACCGACCCCACCCTGTCCGCCGCCAGCACCGAAATGACCAAGGAAGTCCTGGCCGCCAAAGGCCTAACCGGCGACCCCACTCCCGGCCAAATCGCCGAAGCAAAAAACTACCTGATCGCCGAGCTGCCATTCTTCGTCTCGTCGTGCAGAATCTTCGACGTAGACGCCTCCCTCAATTTCTACCACCAGCCCCTCCCCCTGGCGAACGTAATCTTCTCCGACACCTCCGCCCTGAAACCAGACCCTGGCCAGGGCTACGCCACAATCCGCCCCGCCTGAACACGGAGACACTTGATGCCCGATCAGTACGACCAAGTAGCCACTACTTTCGCCGAGGTGGAAGCAGTAATCAGCTTCGTCCGGGAAAACCTGGAATGGCCCTCGTTCAAAGAACTCCTAGGAGACCTTCGAGGCTTGCGAGTACTGGACGTAGGCTGCGGCGAAGGCAGCTTCACCCGCCGAATCAAACAACTAGGCGCCGCGCAAGTAGTAGGCACCGATCTCTCCCCCGGCATGATCGCCCTGGCCCAGCAAGCGGAAGCGCGGGACCCGCAAGGCATTACCTACCAAGTCCAAGACCTGGCGACAATGCCACCCCAAGGCGAGTTCGACGTAGTAACGGCCATCCACGTCCTGCACTACGCCGACACCCGCGAAACCATGCAAACCATGGCAAACACCATGCAAGCCAACCTAAAACCCGGCGGCCGCCTGGTCGTCCTGAGCGCCAACGCAGACTCAAGCGAAGAATCCGAAACCGCAGCAGGGTTCCGCACCCACCGCCCCGCCAACCCAAAGGAAGGCGACAAGTTCAAGGTAGCCGTCCTCACCACCCCGCCCACCGAGATCGAAGTACACCACTGGCCCACCGCGACCATCGTGAACGTCCTGGAAACCGCAGGCTTCACAAACATCACCTGGACCCCAGTAAAACCCTCCGCCACGATCGCCCCCGCCGACCGCCCCCGAGCCACCCGCTGCGCAAAAAACCCAACAAGCCTAACCCTGACCGCCACGAAGCCCTAGACGCACAAACCCGCCAACTTGGAGGTCTGAGAAGAACATGCCTTTGGCCAGATGCCCAGCGACCCGGTTTCTCTGGGCTCTGGCCTCAGGCGGTATGCGCCGGAGACGTTCCAGCTAGAGGCACGTCTCCCTAATTCCGTCAGCCAGCGCGGAAACAAGTTCCGGCCCTCGAACGAGACGAGCGTCGTTGGCCAGCCGGGCCAGTACATCGTCGTCCTCGACGATGCCGAGCAGTACCGTGACGCCTTCAGCATCGAGCAGACCGGGCAAGTGCGAGCCCAGGAGCCAGGCTCCCGCGAGCGCGGGGTCGTAGTCGTGCCGTTCGAGCACTTCGATTTCCTCCGCATAAAGCCGATCCCAGTATGGCCCCGCTGAGTACCAGCCGATCATCGTCCCGAGATCGAGGGCGTCGCGGGTGGTGACGGCGCGCCGCTCCCACCGCGTCAGGAGCTTGAGCAGAGCCTGCGCGGGCGCTGCGGGCACCTTGACGACGAGGCCACCGGGCAGCAGCACCTGCTCGGCCGACGCCACGGCTTCGCTCAGCCCTCGGACGTTCATCCGATGGCCGTCGGGCCAGAGAATGGTCCGGCCTTCTTCCTCGATGCCGCCATAAGGCACCACATCGACCTCGACGCCTTCCACGAGGAACGAATGGACGCTCTGGCCACGTCGCTTCAACTGCGCCGCAAACCGTTCGAAATCGTCCCAGGTGCCCATCGCGGCGGCGATATCAATGTCTCGGGTAGCTCGTTCAGGCGGGCTGCCGACCAGCCCGACCGACAAGATCGTGCGTGCTGTTGCCCCGACCCCGAAGTAGTCGACTTCCGCCGCACGGGCGATGGCGTCGACTCGAACCAGCACTTTCGCAGCGAGATGGAGATCAGGTTCGGTCGATGCGCTTAAGCCGATCATCACTGCTCCGAATACGGTCTGCGTGCTCGCGCTGGCGCGGATCTCCAGAGGCCAGCATGTCGGCGTAAATCAGGGGGGACGGCACGATCCAGGACTCCGGCCGCGGCTGGGGCAACGGCTCTTTCCAGAACCGGGTCCGGATGTGCACGTTGCCGTCTTTTTCCGCGCGGGCCATACGATGCTGGCCGATGAGCCGGCTCGGCAAGTGATCGGCGTAAAGCGTGAGCGAGGTGGGCCGCAGGTGCGAATCGAGAAGGCTGGCCCCTGCTTCCCCACCTACTTGAACCCCCAGGGAAAAGAGGTCTTCCTGCGAATCCCGCCACCACGAAAGGTCGGCCGCCTCGAACTCGCCGAGGGCCAGCGCAGTATCCAAAGTGATCGAGTAAGCCTCCGACCACCGGTCAAGCAGTTCGGCGCCGCGGGCAAGCCTTCGTTCGTCCCCTGCCTTGTACAAATAACCGGCACCAGCGAGCTCATCGACGACCTTCTTGGCCGTGCCGAGTGACACGCCGCTCAGTTCAGCCAGGCGGCGATAGGGGAAGTCGGCCGCCTCAGGCCAGCTGAGCAGAACGAACAGAACTTGAAGGCCAGCACGACCAAAGGCTCCCGCGCCTCGCATCGAGACTCTCCCGGCAGGCACGGCGGGCTTACGACGGCCTCGAACGTCGATCAGAACGTCACCCCAGGCAAGATGGGCATTGCCCGCAGTGTCCACGTAATCGATCCCCCTGGCACGCAGCCGTTCGGCGACCGGATCACCGAGGTGCGCGGTGAAAAGCAACGGTGGAAGCCCCAACGGGAAATGAACCGCCGTGGCAAGCTCTGCGGTCATCCGCCGCTTGATCTCAACACCGTACGTCCGGACGGCACCGGACCCCGTGGTGAGCCGCACAACGGCGTCCACCTGACGCCCAAGCGGATCAGCACGATCAAGCACCTCGACCCGCAAGCCGAATTCCTCAAGCCTGGATCGCACCTCAGCAGGCCAGCCCAAAGCGTTCAGTAAGTCCGCATGTTCACTTGAACTGAACATACCCATATTTTGAACACACTCCGCCCCTCACCGCACCCCACCCCTCCAGCCAAGCCCCGCACCAGGCCCGCGACACACACACAGCAAACGCCCCCACCCCACCCACGCAACCCACCCGACCCACCCCACACAACCCACCCCACCCACCCCACGCAACCACCACGATGGGGGTCCAGGGGGCGCAGCCCCCTGGCGGGGGTTTGGGGGTCCGACCCCCAAAGGAGGATACGAAGAAGAGCCCTGGCCCAAGCGTCAGCATGGGCAGGGCTCTTCCGCGATCGAGTGGAGGTGCCGGGAATTGAACCCGGGTCCTCTAGCGCCTCCTCAAGGCTTCTCCGTGCGCAGTCCGCTGTGTCTCTGCTTGGCCCCTTCAGTCACGCGAACAAGCTGAAGTGACGAGCCCAGCCACTGTTTGCTTCCCTACCGGGCCCCGTGGCCGGGACCGGCGGTGAGCCTCCTAGCTGATGCCGGCGACCGGGTCGGAGGCGACCCCGGGCCGACAGACTTGCTCTGCTGCGATCAGGCAGCGAGAGCGAAGTCGCGCTGGCTATTGGCCTTGGCGCTTATTAGGTTGCGATGACGCTTACGGTGGTCTCTCGCCTGCACCGGCACGCTTCCCTTGATTCAACGTCCAGAGTCGAAACCGTTCACCCCCTTGTAGGTGCTTGTAACCTCCCCATCATAACTCCCCCGGCAACCCGATAATTCCGGCATGTGCCAGCGGGCGGGGTAGGGCTGTCCCCACCTCGAAGATGCCCGCTCGCCCCCTGGTTGCCCGGTGCCCGCACGGCCATGCTGAGCAGGTCAGTTTCCGCAGTGAGGGAGCCCCGCCATGGTCACCGTGCCCGCCGGTCGCAGTTTTGCGCGCCGCACTCCGCCGTTGGGCGGGGCGCTGGCGTATCTGCTGCTCAACCTGCCCATCGGCATCCTCTCGTTCACGCTGATCGTGACCCTCGCGGCGGCCGGGTTCGGGACGCTCATCGTGTGGCTGGGCGTTCCGCTGCTCGCGCTGCTCGTCCTGTTCGCGCGGACCGCGGGCCGGGTCGAGCGGGGGCGGGTGTTCGCCCTGCTGGACGTGTATGTCGACGACCCCTATCTGCCGTTGCCGCCGTCGGGGCTGAAGCAGCGCTGGCTGACCCGGCTGAAGGACCCGGCGACCTGGCGGGACCTGTCCTACCTGTTCCTGCTCTTCCCGCTCGGCCTGATGGAGTTCGTGCTGGTCGTGACGGTGTGGGCAGTCAGCTTGGGCCTGGTCGCGCTCCCGATCTACTACCGCTTCCTTCCGGACGGCGTCTACGCCTTCCCGAGCTACGATGTGCCGTGGTTCGTCGTCGACTCGACGGTGACCGCGCTGCCCTGGGCGGCGCTGGGGGTGCTGTTCGCCGCGATCGCCGTGGCCCTGACGAAGGGGCTGGCTGCGCTGCACGCGGCGTTCGCGACCGGGCTGCTGCGGCCCACGGTCGCCCAGCGGCGTCGCATGGAGCGCTCGTGGAACGAGATCGACGGGATCACGGTGGCCGGATGACTTCGCAAGACCCGCCTCCGGAGCACCCCCGTCCGCATCCCGCTCGCACGATCGCGTACATGATCCCGTCGTTCGTGCTGCGGCTGCTGCAGTTCGTCCTCATCGTGGTCGGCGGGACCGTCGGCACGGCGACGCTCATCATCTGGATCGGCTTCCCGATCCTGCTGGCCGTCACCGGGTTCATTCGCTGGTCAGGCGACCTGGAACGGCGCTGGGCCCGCCGGATGCTCGGCACCCCGCTCGGCCCGGTCGAACGGCTGCCGCTGGACGGGCAGCCGATGACCCGCCGCTGGCTGACCCGCCTGTCCGACCCGACGACCTGGCGCGACCTGGCTTACCTGATGGTCGCGTTCCCGCTGTCGATCGTCGAACTGCCGATCGCGCTCGCGTCGATCGTGCTGCTGCCGATGGCGATCTGGGTGACGCCGTGGCTGGGCTGGCTGCACGGGAACCTGGCGCTGTCGATGCTGGGCCCGAACCGCACGAAGAAGCTCGAAAAGAAGGCTGAGCACCTGCAGGCGTCGCGGGCTCGTGGCGTGGACGCCGCGGAGGCCGAGCGCCGCCGGATCGAGCGCGACCTGCACGACGGCGCCCAGCAGCGGCTCGTGGCCGTCGCGATGAGCCTCGGCCGGGCGAAGTCGAAGTTCGACAACGACCCGAACGCGGTGCGCGACCTGATCGACGAGGCGCATTCGGACGCCAAGCTCGCCGTCTCCGAGCTGCGCGACCTGGCCCGCGGCATCTACCCCGCCGTGCTCGGCGACCGCGGACTCGACGCGGCCCTGTCCGCGCAGGCCGCGAAGTCGCCGATCCCGGTGGACGTGCACGTCGACGTCGAGCCCCGGCCGCCGGCCGCGGTCGAGACCACGGCGTACTTCATCGTCGGCGAGACCCTCACCAACATCGCCAAGCACTCCGGCGCGACCGAGGCGATGGTGAAGGTGTGGCGCTCGGATACGCACGTCATCACCGAGATCACCGACGACGGCCACGGCGGCGCCGAGGTCCGTCCTGGCGGCGGGCTCGCCGGGCTGGCCGACCGAGCGGCCACCATCGACGGCGTGATCACCGTCGTGAGCCCGGTCGGCGGGCCGACGGTCATCCGAGCGGACCTGCCGTGTCAATGGTGACCCGTCCGTGAGTGAATAGCCCCCGGGAGCTTTTCACTCACGGACCTGGGGGCTTTGATGCGAGTAGTGATCGCCGAAGACGCCGTGTTGCTTCGGGCGGGGGTCACTCGTTTGCTCGCCGACGAGGGCATCGAGACGGTCGCCGCGGTCGACAACGGCGACGACCTGCTCGGCGCGATCACCGAACACCGTCCCGACCTGGCGATTGTCGATGTCCGGATGCCGCCGACGTTCACCGACGAGGGCTTGCGCGCGGCACTGGCCGCCCGCAAGAAGATCGCTGGCCTGCCGGTGCTCGTGCTGTCCCAGTACGTCGAGGAAAGCTACGCGGTCGAACTGCTGTCCGGAGGTGCTGGCGGCGTCGGCTACCTGCTGAAAGAGCGCGTCGCCGACGTGGACGAGTTCCTGGACGCGGTCCGTCGCGTCGCGGACGGCGGCACCGCCATCGACCCCGACGTCATCGCCCAGCTGATGGCCCGCGGCCGCCGCAACCCGCTCGATTCGCTCACTGCGCGTGAATCCGAGGTACTCGGACTGATGGCGCAGGGCCTGTCCAACAACGCCATCGCGAACTCGCTGGTCGTGTCGCACGGAGCGGTCGAAAAGCACATCGGCAACATCTTCTCGAAGCTCGGTCTCGAGGCCAGTTCCGAAGAACACCGCCGGGTTCGCGCGGTGCTGACCTACCTCGGCCGCTGAAACCCCTCACTCGAACTGACGGCAGCCCGGGCGGGCGTCCCTCGCCTACCATGGACTGATGCCGCCCGAAACGAGCGAGGAGAACCCGATGTCCGACCGCAGCGTCCGCTTCTTCGGCGGCCCGCTCGACGGCCGGGTGCAGGAACTCGCCGACGAGGAACCGGTTCCGGGCACCGTCGTGCGCCACATCCACCTGCACGGCGGGCCGAAAATCGAGACGCGGTACGAGCTCGGCCTCACCGAAAACGGCTGGGCGTACCGGGTACAAGCGCACGAATCCGAACCGGAGCCGGACACCCTCCCGTAGGGAGGTAGGGCAAACCCCACCCCGCACCCCCTGCTGGCCTGAACCCCTTTTCGGTGGTCTGCACCGCTGTTTCCGCGACCGGGAACCGACAGGCTCTTCAGCATGACGACGAGCCAGCTGCCGACCCGCGGCCCAAGGGCGACCCGGGACAAGTTCCTCGACGTGGTGCGCGCCGGAGCGATCCTCGCGGTGGTCGCGCAGCACTGGACGATGCCGGTGCTTTCCTTCTCCGGCAACACTCTTTCGACCGGCAACGCCCTCGCGACGCCGGGCTGGTGGATCATCACCTGGGCGTCGCAGGTCATGCCCCTGGTCTTTTTCGCCGGCGGCGCGGCGAACCTGATCTCCTTGCGCCGGGCGGAATCCACCCGCGGTTGGTTCGCGGGACGCGTGCGCCGACTGCTCGTTCCGGTGCTGCCGCTCATGGCGGTGTGGCTAGTCGTGCCGGATCTGTTGCAGGGCATGGGAGTTCCGCCGCAGCCAGTGCAGGTGGCCAGCGCGATCGCCGCGCAGCTGCTGTGGTTCCTTTCGGTGTATCTGCTCACCGTGCTGCTCACGCCGCTGATGGTCGCCGCACACCGCCGCTGGGGTCTCGCGGTGCCCGCGGTACTGGCCGGACTGGGCGTTCTCGTTGACGTGGCACGATTTTCCGACCTCGGCCTGATCGGGTACGCCAACGCCGTCATCGTCTGGGTCGCCGTGCACCAGCTCGGTTTCCACTACGTCGAAGGCCGTCTCGGCTCGCTCACCCGCCGCGCCGCGCTCGCCGTGTCCGCGGCCGGTTTCGGGGTGACGGCGCTGCTGGTCGCGTTCGGTCCGTACCCGGCGAGCATGATCGGCATGCCGGGCGCGCCGGTGTCCAACATGAGCCCGCCCACCGTGCTGCTGCTGTTCCTGGCGCTCGGCCAGATCGGGTTCCTGCTGGCTTTCCGCGAGAAGCTCGTCTCGCTCCCCCGCGTCACCGCCGCGCTCAGCTGGCTCAGCCCGCGGTTCATGTCGGTCTACCTCTGGCACATGCCGGCGCTGGTCGTGGTTTCCGGCGTGACCGTGTTCGGCCTCGGCTACTCGACGCCGACCCCGGGTTCGTCGATGTGGTTCCTGATGGCGCCCGCCTGGTTCGCGGTGTGCGGCGCGGTGCTGCTGGGCCTGCTGCGCCTGTTCGAACGCTTCGAGATGCAGCCGGACGGCCTGGTCGTCACCGCGCGGACACCTCAGCTGGTCCTGGCGGGCCTGCTCGCTTCCGGCGGTCTCCTCGGCCTGGCCGCGCAGGGGTTCGCCCCGCTGGGCGACGGCAGCCTGCGGAACGGTCCGCTGCCGTGGGTGGCGCTGGTCGCGGCCGGGTTCGCGCTCGCCGGACGTCAGGTTTCGCTGCCGCGCGGCCGGGCCCTCGTGGCGGTCAAACGCTGAGCAGCTTCGCGGGGGTGTCGTGCAGCACCGCTCGCAGGAACGGCTCGCCAAGGCGATCGTCGGCTGCCCAGCCGGCGATCGCCCGCAGCTGTGTGGCGTAGGAGTACGGGATGTTCGGGAAATCGGTGCCGAGCACCACGCGGTCGGCCACCTCCGCCAACCGGACCGTCCAGTCCGGCGGCAACGGCGACATCGCCTCCGCGAACGGCACGCCGACCATGGTGGTGTCGAGGTGCACCCGCGGGTAGCGGGCCATCAGCTCGAACGCGGTGGTGAACTGGGGCATCGCCGCGTGCGCGAGGACGGCGGTGAGCCGCGGATGCCGTCGCAGGACTTCCTCGAACACCTCGAGCCCGGTGAAATCGCCGCGCAACGGCCCGTGTCCACAATGGATCACCACCGGCACGCCCGCCTCGGACAGCGAGCCCCACACCGCGTCAAGCAGCTCGTCCCGCGGGTCGTACGCCCCGACCTGCACGTGCGCCTTGAAGCACCGGGCTCCCGCGCGCAACGCACTGTCCACATAGGATGCCGCGCCCGGCTCCGGGTAGAACGTGCCGGTCGGCGCCGCTTCCGGCACCTGCTCGGCGAACTCCAGCACCCACGACGTGAGCCACTCCGCCATGCCCGGCTTGTGCGGGTACACCAGCGGCGCGAAGGCTTTCACGCCGAGCGCGCGCAGCGTCTCGATCCGCTCCGCCTCGGGCGTGCGGTAGTGGATCGGCCACGGCGTGCCGTAATGCTTCTCGGCGCGGTCGAAATAGGCCCACACCTTGTCCAGCACGGGCTTCGGCAGGAAGTGGACGTGCAGGTCGACGATCCCGTCGAGGCCGAGCCCGGCGATCCAGCCCGGGACGTCGGCGTCGGTCGCCGGGCCCGCGCTCACTCCGTGAACCGGCCCTTCAACGCCCGCCCCATCGCGCGGCTGATGTCCTTCTGCGCGTCGCGCTTGGCGAGCGACTGCCGCTTGTCGTAGGCCTTCTTGCCCTTGGCCAGCGCGATCTCGACCTTGACCTTGCCGTCCTTGAAGTACATCGACAGCGGCACCAGCGACAGACCGCTTTCCTTGGTCTTGCCGATGAGCCGTTCGATCTCGCGCCGGTGCAGCAGCAGCTTCCGCGTGCGCCGCGGCATGTGGTTGGTCCAGGTGCCCTGGGTGTACTCGGGGATGTGGACGTTGCGCAGCCACACCTCGCCGTCGTCCACCGTCGCGAACGCGTCCACAAGCGACGCTTTGCCGGCCCGCAGGCTTTTCACCTCTGTGCCCACCAGCACCATCCCGGCCTCATAGGTGTCCAGGATGGAGTAGTCGTGCCGAGCCTTGCGGTTCGACGCGATGACCTTCTGTCCACGTTCCTTGGGCATACCGACCACTTTACGTGATGTGTCCGACGGCGAGCAGCGGATTTCTCCGCCGCTAGTGCCGCACGTACAGCCGCAGCGTGACGTATCCGGTGATCGCCGAGATCACGATCGACACCGCCAGCAGGATCGGCGCGACCGGGAACAGCACCTCGAGCGTGGTGATCTGCGGGAACACTTCACCGGTGAAGACCGTGTCGAGGAACGACAGCTTCGTCAGAAGCAGGAACACCACCCCGAGCACGGCGCCGACCGTGCCGGCGACCACCGCCTCCAGGAGGAACGGCAGCTGGGTATACCACCGCGTCGCGCCCACCAGGCGCATGATGCCGACTTCCGTCCGCCTCGTGAACGCCGAGACCTGAATGGTGTTCGCGATCAGCAGCAGGGCGGCGACGGCCATGATGAGCGCCATCACGAACGCGATGTTCCGGACGCCGTTGAAGACGTTGAACACGCGGTCGAGGAACTTCTTCTGGTCGTCGACCTTCTTGACGCCGGGCTGGCCGGTGTACTGCTTGATGATCGCGTCGGACCGGTCCGGGTCCTTCAGCTTCACCTGCAGCGACGCGGGCAGCGCCTCGGGGCCGGTCAGCTCGAGCAGTTCGGGCTGGCTCGAGAAGATCTTCTTGAACCGGTCGTAGGCCTGGTCGCGGTTCTCGTAGACGACCGACTCGACACCGGGGTTGTTCTGCAGCGACTGGCGGAGCCCGTTGCAGAGCGCCTGCGTGCAGTTCTTGTCGTTCGCGCTCACGTCGTCGACCAGCGCGACCGAAACCTCGACTTCGGCGAGGAAGTTCGCCTTCATCTTGTCGATCGTGCGCACGGCCAGCAGGCCGCCGCCGAGCATGGCGAGCGAGACCGCGGTGGTGAGGATCATCGCGATGGTCATCGTGACGTTCCGGCGCAACCCGGTGACGACCTCGCTGAAGACGAAACTGGCTCGCATCGCTCTAGTAATTCCTTGGGTCGGGGCGGAAAAGGGCGGGGTGCGTCAGCGGCCGATGCCGTAGACGCCGCGGGCGTCGTCGCGGATCACGCGACCGAGCTGCAGCTCGACGACCCGCCGCCGCATCGAGTCCACGATGGAATGGTCGTGCGTGGCCATCAGCACGGTGGTGCCGGTGCGGTTGATCCGCTCCAGCAGCAGCATGATGTCCTGACTGGTGTCCGGGTCGAGGTTCCCGGTGGGCTCGTCGGCGAGAAGCACGAGCGGGCGGTTCACGAAGGCGCGGGCGATCGCGACGCGCTGCTGCTCGCCGCCGGAGAGCTCGTTGGGCAGCCGGTCGGCTTTGCCGTCGAGGCCGACGAGTTCGAGCACCTCGGGCACGACCTTGCGGATCGTGGGCCGCGGTTTCCCGATGACCTCGAGGGCGAACGCGACGTTTTCCGCGACGGTTTTGTTGGCCAGCAGCCGGAAGTCCTGGAACACGCAGCCGATGGTCTGGCGCAGGCGGGGGACCCGGCGCCGGGCGAGCTTGGCGACGTCGAAGTTCGACACCATGACCCGCCCCTTGGAGGGCACCTCTTCCCGCAGCAGCAGCCGCAGGAACGTCGACTTCCCGGAACCGGACGGACCGATGAGGAAGACGAACTCACCCTTGTCGATCTCGACCGACACCCGTTCGAGGGCGGGACGGGTCGAGGTCTTGTAGACCTTGGAAACCTCTTCGAGCCGGATCACGGTTCGGCATCCTACCCATGGACCCCGTTAAGCCCGGGTTGCCGGTGCCTTGGGCGGCCCGCGCCTCGTCCCGGCGCGGGTGCGCACCGCGTCGCGGATCAGACCGCGTTCGTCTGCTTGCGCCAGCGGATCCCGGCTTCCAGGAAGCCGTCGATGTCGCCGTCGAGGACCGCGGTGGGGTTGCCCACCTCGAATTCGGTGCGCAGGTCCTTGACCATCTGGTACGGGTGCAGCACGTAGGAGCGCATCTGGTTGCCCCAGCTGGAGCCGCCGTCCTTGAGCGCGTCCATTTCCGCCCGTTCCTCCTCCTTTTTGCGCTGCAGCAGGCGCGCCTGGAGGACCTTCATCGCGGCCGCCTTGTTCTGCAGCTGCGATTTCTCGTTCTGGCAGGAGACGACGATGCCGGTCGGGAGGTGGGTGAGGCGGACCGCGGAGTCGGTGGTGTTGACGCTCTGCCCGCCGGGGCCGGACGAGCGGTACACGTCGACGCGGATGTCCTTTTCCGGGATGTCGACGTGGTCGACTTCCTCGACCTCGGGCAGGACCTCGACGTGCGCGAAGGACGTCTGCCGGCGGCTCTGGTTGTCGAACGGCGAGATCCGCACGAGGCGGTGGGTGCCCTGTTCGACCGAGAGCGTGCCGTAGACGTACGGGGCGGTCACCTTGAAGGTGGCGGACTTGATGCCCGCTTCTTCGGCGTAGGAGATGTCGAAGACGTCCGTCGGGTAGCCGTGCCGCTCGGCCCAGCGCAGGTACATGCGCAGCAGCATTTCGGCGAAGTCGGCCGCGTCGACGCCGCCCGCCTCGGAGCGGATGTTGACGACGGCGTTGCGGTCGTCGTATTCGCCGGACAGCAGGGTGCGGACCTCGAGCGCGTCGATGTCTTTGCCGAGGTCGGCGAGGTCGCCCTCGGCCTCGGTCATGCTGCCGCTGTCGCCCTCGTCGGCGGCGAGCTCGTAGAGGACGCCGAGGTCGTCGAGGCGCTGGCGCAGTTCGGAGACGCGGCGCAGCTCGGCCTGCCGGTGGGACAGCTGGCTGGTGACCTTCTGGGCTTCCTCGACGTTGTCCCAGAGGGTGGGGCTGGACGCCTGTTCCTCGAGCTCGGCGACCTGTGCCCGCAGCGCGTCGAGGTCCATCACCGACTCGATCTGCGTCAGCTTGCCGGTCAGGTCCTTCAGCGCCGCATCGAACTCATCACTCACGTCGGACAACGTTACGGCAAAACCCACGACCGGTCGCGAACCGGTCGTGGGGCCGTGGCGAAGCTCAGGCCGCCGGGATCGAGTCGAGCAGCTTCAGCGCGGCCTTGGCCTGCGCCTGGGCGAACTCGGCGACCGCCTTGGCGTAGGGGCCGTCGGCGGTCTTGGTGGCGTTCTTGGCCTCTTCGAGCTGCGCCTGGTAGGTGGTGCGGGCGCTGTCGAGCAGGGCGCCGCGCTGTTTGGCCGTCAAGGAGCCGGCGTGCACGAGCCGCAGGATGAGCGGGCTGCGCAGGTGGTCGGGTCCGGCCTCGGACGTGAGCCACGTCTTGAAGGCCTTCTTGCCTGCCGCGGTGAGCACGTACTGCTGGCTCGAACGGGGTCCCTGCTTGCCGAGCCGGACGAGACCCTCTTTCGAGAGCGCCGGGAGCTCGCGGTAGACCTGGCTGCGGGTGACACTGAAGAAGGCGCCGAAGCGCTCGTCGGCGCCCGAGACGAGCTGGCCGCCCGTGGCGGGGCCGTCATGGAGCAGACCGAGCAGAGCGGCGGCGGTTGCATTCAATTCGGACACCCCTCTACGGTCCCACTTATCGGTCGCTGTGTCCACAGTGGTCACCACTCAGTCCATTGTGGCCAGCGGCAACCCCTCTAACAGCCCAGTCCGCAGGTATGTCCACAATAGACTCTGCCACTCTCAGCAACCACCGCCGAAACGATCACCGCGCCGCAACCACCACCCGAGCGACGGCCAAATGGCGCACAAAAAAGCCGGGGCCCGTGCATCCGCACGAGCCCCGGCTTTCGTTCCAAGTAGCGGGGACAGGATTTGAACCTGCGACCTCTGGGTTATGAGCCCAGCGAGCTACCGAGCTGCTCCACCCCGCGTCGTTGTGAAAACAACAATACACCCCCGAAAACCCCCCAACACACCACCCCCACAAACACCCCCTGACCAGCAAAAACACTCCCACTACCCCCCGGACGCCACCCCCCACCCGCCAGACCGGCCCACAAAGATCCCCACGAAACCCGCCGCCCCAAGAAACAAACACCACGACTTCCGCACCCACACCACCTCAACGCAGGAATATTCCAACACCCACAACGATTCCCGACCCTCTACAAGAGACAAAAGAAGAGGTCTAAACCTGTCAAACCCCCCAAGCAGCAACCCCAACGCCACTCGGCGCCCCACAAATTCTTGCTCTCTAGGCGACTTCACACCGCAAAAAACCAACAACCAACCCCAAGCCCCCAACCGCGCACATCCCCGATACTTCCGCAGAGGATGCCGACAACAACCCCGCACACATCGAGCGCGCCCTAGCCCGAACCGGAGCAAACCAAAAGACGAGCCCCCCGCCCCCAACGCACCCCACCCGGGGGTCCAGGGGGCTCGCCCCCTGGCGGGGGTCTGGGGGTTCGACCCCCAGGGAAACAACGAAAGAGGCCCGCCTCGCGCTTTACGCGAGGACGGGCCTCCTACCTCTGTAGCGGGGACAGGATTTGAACCTGCGACCTCTGGGTTATGAGCCCAGCGAGCTACCGAGCTGCTCCACCCCGCGTCGTAGGACCTACCTTACGCCCTGGTTTCCCGGGGGTGCAAAGCAGGTGCCTATTACGTAACCGAGGTCACCCGCCGGGCTGGGACGGCGGCCCGCTGGAGGCGGGTGGGGTGGTCGGTTTGGCGGAGTTGTACTCCTTGGTGGCCGCGTCGAGCGCCGCGAGTGCCGCGCCTTGGTCGGTGAAGTTGCCGGATTGCTGTGCCGCCTTGAGTTTGGCCAGCGCGGCTTGGATGTCGGCGACGGCCTTGTCCATGGCCGGGTTGCTGCCGCCGGTGCTGGGCGGCGGCGTGGCGGTGCTGGACGTCGGCGGGGTCGTCGTGGCGCCGGGGCCGGCTTCCTTCGGCGTGGTGGCCGCCGTGCCGGCTCCCTTGCCGAACACTTGGTCCAGTGCCTCGTTGAGGGTGGACGCGAAGCCGATCTTGGACCCGTAGGAAACGAGCACGCGCGCCAGCTGCGGATAGCTGAGCTGGTTGCGCTGGCGGATGTAGACCGGTTCGACGTACAGGAATCCATCCGCCACCGGCAGTGTGATCAGGTTGCCGTAAATGGGAATGATGTTGGGGTTGTTCAGCAATGTCCGGTCTTGGGCGACCCGGAGGTCGCTCTGGAACCGGTTTTGCACCTGGACGGGTCCGTCGACCTGGTTGGCTCCGCTGGCCGGGGGTAGTCGCAGGACGCGGATGGTGCCGTAGTCCTGAGGATCGGACGAGATGGACATCCAGGCGGAGAGGTATTGCCGTTGCAGACCGGTGAGCGCACTGGTCAGCTGGAAGGTCGGCCTGCCTTCGCCCGCCGCGTTGGCGAGGACGTAATAGCCGGGCTGGTTGGCGACATTCGAGCCGGCTGTGGTGGAGCTGCCGTCCTCGGTCGGGTCCTGCGGGACGCTCCAGAACGCCTGCTGCGCGTAGAACTCCTGCGGACTGTCCACGTGGTAGCGGGCGAGCAGTTCCCGCTGGATCTTGAACAGGTCCTCGGGGTAGCGGAAGTGCGAACGCAGTTCCGGCGAAATCTCCGAACTGGGCTTCACGACGCCCGGGAAGACGTTCTCCCAAGCCTTGAGGACGGGTTCGTTGTCGTCGATCGAGTACAGGTTGACGGTGCCGTCGAACGCGTCGACGGTCGCCTTCACCGAGTTGCGGATGTAGTTGATCGAGTTGTTCGCCTGTTTGGTGACGCCGTTGAGCGAGTCGTTGGTCGCTTCGCCGAGCTGTGTCTGCTGGGCGTACGGGTAGTTGTCGAGCGTGGTGTAGCCGTCGACGATCCACTGGATGCGGCCGTTGACCACCGCGGGGTACGGGTCGCCGTCGAGGGTGAGCCACGGGGCGACCTTGGCGACGCGGTCGCGCGGTTCACGGTTGTACATGATCTTCGAGCCGTCGCCGATGGCGTCGGAGAAGAGGATCTTCGGTTCGCGGTATTCGGCGGCGAACATCAGCCGGTTGAACCAGTTGTCGAGCGAGACGCCGCCCTTGCCCTGGTAGAGGTAGCCGCGCTGGGCGTCGGTGTCGTACTCGCCGGGTGCCTTGCCCGGGGTGCCGCCGACGATCGCGTAGTCGGACTGGTTGGTGAGCTCGCCGTAGTAGATCCGCGGCTGGTCGACCCTGATCCCCGGCTGGCCGTTCACCGAGCCCGCGCCGACGGGGTTCGTGGTGTCGCTCGTGGTGGCGATCGGGTAACCGCCGTCGGAGTTCGAATCCTTCACCGCACGGTCGATCGTGTTCGCGGGCGCGGCGACGAATCCGTTGCCGTGCGTGTAGACCATGTGCTTGTTGATCCAGTTGGTCTGGTTGCCGCTCAGCCCGTCGGTCTTCATTTCCTTGGCGGCCACGATGTAGTCCTGCGTGGTGCCGCCGATGCTGTAGCGGTCGATGTCCAGCTTGGACGGGAAGCCGTAGAAGTTCTCGCGGCCGACGCGCTGGGTGAAGGTGTCGCTGAGGATGTTCGGGTCGAGCAGCCGGATGTTGGACACCGTTCCGGTGTCGCCCTTCACCGCGTCCGCGGTGGTTTCGGTCTTGCCCGGGTACTGCTCGTACTTCACGTTGGTGAGGCCGTACGCGGCGCGTGTCGCGTCCATGTTGCGCTGGATCGACGGCGCTTCCTTCTCGTTGGCGTTCGGCTTGACCGAGAACTGGTCGAGAATCGCCGGCCAGGCGACGCCGACCAGCACGCTGGAGAGGATCAGCAGGACCAGCGAAATCGCCGGCAGCTGCAGATTCCGCAGGAACGCGCCCGCGAAGAACGCGATCGCGCAGATCACCGAAATGCACAGCAGGATCAGCTTCGCCGGGAGCACCGCGTTGAGGTCGGTGTAAGTGGCTCCGTTGAACAGCGGCATATTCCGGTCGGACAGCAGCAGGTTGTACCGGTCGAAGAAGTACTCGACCGCCTTCAGCAGCACGAAAAGCCCGACCGTGATGGCGAGCTGCGCGCGCGTCGGGCCCGCCAGCTGGCCGCCGCGGCCGGCGAGCCGGATGCCGCCGAAGATGTAGTGCGCGATCAGCGCGCCGAAGAACGAGATGACGATGGTGACGAACAGCCAGCCGAGCAGCCAGTTCACGAACGGCAGGGAGAAGGCGTAGAAACCGAGGTCGATGCCGAACTCGGGATCCTTCTGGCCGAACGAGGTGCCGTTGAGGAAGAGCTGGATCGTCTGCCAGTCCCCGGTCGCCGACGCGCCGGAGATGACGCCGGTGAGCACCGGGATGCCGATGCCGAACAGCCGGATCCGGCTGACGATCACCGAGCGGTAGCGCGAGAGCGGATCGTCGCGGCCGGACACCGGCACGAACACCGGGCGCGTCCGGTAGGCGATCACCAGGCTGACCGCCAGCGTCCCGCCGACCAGCAGCCCTACCGCGAGGAAGAGCACGACGCGGGTGACCAGCTGCGTGGTGAACACCGAACGCGCCTGCAGTTCGCCGAACCACAGCCAGTCCACGTAGGTGTCGAGCAACCGGACGCCGGCCAGCAGGGCCAGCACGATCACCGCGGCGATGATGAGAAGGATCCGGCTGCGCCGGGACAGCTTCAGGCTCACCGGGGGCCGAGTCGCCACGGCAATGCTCCTGTCTTCGTGAACACGTTCGCCGGGGACAGCTGTGTCCCCGTGACCTCTAACTCTACGGATGGTGCCGCGAGTTCCCGGGACCGCCCAAACCGGGCACGCGCGGCGCGTCGCGGGGACGCCTGACACGATGGTCGCCATGCCACCGAGTGAGCCGTCTGCCGCCCACCCTGTCGCCGGGCTGGCCCGGGAAGTCGAAGAGTTCGTCGCCGCCGCGGGCTGGAACCAGCCGCCGCAGTTGTTCGCGCTGGTGCCGACCGCCGCGCTGCTGGACGAACAGCCCGAACTGGCCGGTCAGCTCGACCGCGCGAACCCGCTGACCCCGGTGGCCCAGGAGGCGCTGCCGGACGGCGATCTCGCCGAATCGCTCGGCCGGATCGCGTGGCCGGACATCGTGGTCGGATGCGCGCTGGCGCAGGAGATCATCGTGCTGCCCCCGGACGTGGAGGCGGAACTCGAAGGAATCGCCGAGGCGGACGCCGAAAGCCTCCGCCGCGCCGCCGCGGACCACCCGCGCCGCACCGAGGCGCGTCTCGTGGCCGCCGTCCTGCGCGAAGGCGACGCGGCTTGCGTGATGCGGCTGCGCGGCGTCCAGCCGGGCGACGAGGACGAGAACGCGGTCGACGAACTGGTGGAGAGCCCGGATCTCGCGCCGAATCTGGTGGACGCGCTGAAGACGACCCTGCAGCCCTGATCTTGCCCTGAACGGTGAAGGCCCCCTCGAAGTTCGAGGGGGCCTTCACTGTGTCTGTGCTCCGGTCAGCAGTGCGCCGTCGGACGACCGGCCTTCAGGTTGTCCAGCTGCTTGAGCGCGTCGTCCAGCGTGGCCACCTTGATGAGGTTGAGCCCTTCCGGCGCGGCCGATTTGGCCTCGGCGCAGTTGTGCTCGGGGACGAGGAAGTCGGTCGCGCCCGCTTCCTTCGCGCCGACGACCTTGAACGAGATCCCGCCGATCGGCCCGACCTGTCCGGTCTCGCTGATCTCGCCGGTGCCCGCGATGTGCCTGCCGCCCGCGAGGTCGTTGCCCGGTTTCCCGGGCGGGGTGAGCCGGTCGATGATCGCGAGGGTGAACATCAGCCCGGCCGAAGGACCGCCGACGTCCTGCAGCGAGATGTCGACGGAGAACGGCGCGACCGCGCGGTCGACGGCGGTCAGCCCGAGGAAGCCCTGGGTGCGGTCCTCGCGCTGGGCGAGCGTGACCGGCACGGTGCGTTCCGGCTGGCCGAGGTGCTGGAAGGTGACCTGGACGCTGTCGCCCGGCTTGGTGTTGGCGATCGAGGCGGCGACCTCGGCGGCCTCGTGGACCTGCTTGCCGTTGACCGCGATGAGCTTGTCGCCGGGGGCGAGGATGTGGTCGGCCGGGCTGCCGGACACGATCTGCTTCGCGACGACCTGGACCGGATAGCCGAGGTGGCGCAGCGCGGCGACCTGCGCGTTGCTCTGCGAGTTCTGCAGCTGCTGGATGTTCTCCTGCTTGACCTGCTCGTTCGTCTCGCCGGGCTTGTAGTACTCCTCGCGCGGCGCGAGCGCGTAGCGGCCGCTGGCCCAGAGGCCGAGCGCGGTGAAGAGGTTGATGCCGTCGTTGAGCGAGACGGTGGTCATCCGCAGTTCGCCGCTGGTGCCGTAGGTCTGCTGCCCCTTGACCTGGATCACCGGGTTGCCCGCGGCGTCGCGGCCGAGGGTGTCGTAGGTGGGCCCGGGGCTGATCGCGACATACGGCACCTGGACCAGGAACCCGGCCACGACGAACACCAGGAACAGCACGCCGCTGACCAGCATCGTCCATCCGCGGCGGGTCATCCGCCGGTCGCTGCGGGCCGGCGCGCGCGACGGCTCTGCGCGGCGGGACTGGTTCGCGGTGTCCTCGTCCGGTTTTGTCACGAGCGACAGCGTACGGTGACTGTGTTCGCTTCCCGGTGAAGGCCACGGTTGACGCGCTGAGCCGGGTCGTACCCGCGTACGGTGGAGCTATGAGCAATCCCCCGTTCGGCTTCGGACCGCCCGATCCCGACAAGCGAGGCGACAACGACCCCTCGAACCCGGGCCAGCCCGGCGGAGCCGAGGCGTTCAACCAGCTCGGGCAGATGCTGAGCCAGCTGGGTCAGATGCTGAGCCAGGCGGGCTCGTCGAGCGGGCCGGTCAACTACGACCTGGCGAAGCAGATCGCACTCCAGAACCTGAGCGGACGGGACGACGCCAAGCTCGGCTTCACCTCTGAGGGCGGCGACTCCGCCACCGCCGTGCGCGACGCCGCGCACCTGGCGGAACTGTGGCTCGACGCGGCGACGATCCTCCCCGCGGGCGCGACCACCACCGTGTCGTGGTCGGCGCGCACCTGGGTCGAGAAGACTCTGCCGACCTGGCAGCGGCTGTGCGATCCGGTGGCGCAGCAGGTGTCCGGCGCATGGATGCAGGCGCTGCCCGAGGAGGCCAAGCAGGCGGCCGGCCCGCTGCTGTCGATGATGGGCCAGATGGGCGGGATGGCCTTCGGTTCCCAGCTCGGCAACGCCCTGGCGCAGCTCGCCCAGGAAGTGCTCACGTCGACCGAGGTCGGCCTGCCGCTCGGCGAGGCCACGACGTCGGCGCTGCTCCCGGCGAACATCGAGAAGTTCACTGAAGGCTTGGAGCTGCCCGCCAGCGAGGTGCTGGTCTTCCTGGCCGCGCGCGAGGCCGCCCACCAGCGGCTGTTCGCGCACGTGCCGTGGCTGCGGCAGCGTCTGCTGGCGACGGTCGAGGAGTTCGCCCGCGGGATCACCGTCGACACCTCCGCGCTGGAGTCCCTGGCCGGAAGCATCGACCCGGCGAACCCGGCGAGCATCGAGGAAGCGATGTCGTCCGGTCTCCTGGAACCGCAAACCACCCCCGAGCAGCAGGCGGCCCTGAAGCGCCTGGAAACCCTGCTGGCGCTGGTGGAAGGCTGGGTGGACGTGGTGGTGGCCGAGGCCATCGGCGACCGCCTCCCCGGAGCCGAAGCCCTGCGCGAAACGCTGCGCCGCCGCCGCGCGACCGGCGGCCCCGCCGAGCAGACATTCGCGACCCTGGTGGGCCTCGAACTGCGCCCGCGCCGGATGCGCGCCGCGTCGTCGCTGTGGAATCTCGTAGGAGAACGCCACGGCCTCGAGAAGCGCGACGGTCTGTGGTCCCACCCCGACCTCATGCCTACCGCCGAGGACCTGGACGAGCCCCTGGACTTCGCCGACCGCATGGCCGAACCGCCCGCTCTCGCGTCGGACCTGGACCCGATCGCCGAGCTGGAGCGCACGGAGAAGGCCGAACGAGAGGCCCGCGAGGCCAAGTCGGCCGCCGAGGCCAACGACTCCGGCGCTGACTCCGGCTCCGCTTCTCCCTCCGCCTCCGACGACAAGGGCGACGAGACCCCGAAGGACGAGGGGAACTCGCCTTCCTGAGGCTGCGTGCCCTGGCTACGCTGCAGTTCAGCCCCACCGCGCGGACCGTCTCACCTGGTTGAGACGGTCCGCGCGGTTTTTTACGGCCCGTGCTCCGGCTCCGCATGCGCTCGCCCATCGAGCCTCACTCAGCCGGGCCTCCGCACGCTCCGTGTGCAAGAACAGCGCCCATCCAGCCTCACTCAGCCAGGGGTCTTCCGCCGCCCAGATCCGGCCGCACTCAGCCAGGCCTTCCACAGCCCCCCACCCAGCCTCACCCAGCCAGGCCTTCCGCCGCCCGGATCCAGCCCTCCGCGCAGGTCCCTCCGCGCAGCGCCCTCCACGCCAGCCCTTCCCCACAGCGCCTTCCACCGCTCCAATCCAGCCGTGCTCAGCCGGACCATCCACCGCCTCAATCCAGCCTCGCCCAGCCGCGCTGGCCCGACCCTCCTCCAAGTCCTCCGCAACCGCGGCCAACCACCCACCATCCCTCAACGCCCCAGCCGCTCACCGAATCGCCCACGCGTCCCCGCGCAGCCGCACCCAGCCGGGCCACCAGCGCTCTTCCCCGCCCCATCTCCTCCCCGCCCCTCCGCACCACCGCAGACCAACCGTCCGCCAACCCCTCCAAGCACCAACCCAACCGCACCCGGCCGCCCCTCAGTCCTCCTCCGAAATCCCCCACCCAGCCGCCGCCGAAAGCCCCTCCAGATACCCGATCGCCCGTTCCGTCTTCGGATACCGGTTGACCAGCGTCCAGAACGCCGCGTCGTGCCCCGGCTCGCTCAGGTGCGCCAGCTCGTGGATCAGCACGTAATCCAGCACCCACTGCGGCACCCGCTGGAGCCGGTCGCTGACGCGGATGGTCGCGTCCACCGGCGTGCACGACGCCCACCTGGTGCGCATCGGCGGCACCCACCGCACGCTCGCCGGCAGCGCTTTTCCGTCCAGGTACTTCGCCCCGAGCAGGGCACAGCGCGCCAGCAGCGCCGCGTCCGACGCCTTGGGCGGCGCTGCCTTCCGTCCTCCCGAGCGCAGCAGCCTGCGCTCCATCTCCGCGACCCAGTGTTTCTCTTCCTCGCTGGTCATCCGTGCCGGGATGAGGACCACCAGGGTGTCCTCGTTCCAGTACGCGGTGACCGTCCGGTGCCTGCGCTGGCTGCGCCGCACCTCGACCTTGTGTTGAGAAGTGTCCGACGGGGCCTTCTCGCCCCTGCCTCTCAGTGAGGGCATCCGTGCTTCGACCACTCGACAACGGTAAGGCTCCGCACCGACAACTTGGAGCGCCGAAAGGTCACAGCCCTGAGTTGTCCACAAGTAGATTTCCCTGTGGACAACTCAGCTTCTCACCCGCGAGTGGCTCTCCGAAGCTGCCAAGCTGGCCGCATGACCCTGTCCAGTGTTCCGCCGCCGGACGTGCTCCTCCCGGCGTATCCGACGTTGCTTCCGGGCATCCACGTGCTCGAACGCGACGGCAACGAGATCCAGTTCGGCCTCGACCCCCGCCACGGCATCATCGCCAACGGCCTGCCCGCTCCGATCGTCGACAGCGTCCGCAGGCTCGACGGGCGACGCGGGCTCGAGGACGTCCTGCTCGCTGTAGGCGAACACCGGGACCAGTTCCATCTGCTGCTGAAACAGCTCGCCGCGCTCGGTTTGGTCACCGAAGCGGCGAAGAAGGGCGCGAAACGGGTCGAGACCGGTATGTGGTCGCTGCGTGCCCGGCACTACCAGCCAGCGCTCACGGACCGTCGGTGGCAAAGCCTCATCGCGGTCCACGGCAGCGGACGGATCGCCGTGGCAGTCGCCGCACTGCTCGCGGCGTCCGGCGTCGGGCACCTCGACATCCGCGCGTCCGGCAGGGTCACCGAAGCCGACCTCGGTTCCGGGCTCACGACTGCTGAGCTGGGCCAACCCAGGCAACGCGCGATCCGGACCGTCGTCGCGCGGATCGCACCCGACGTCACCACCGCCCGGAATCAGCGCCGCCTCCCCGATCTCGTGTTGCTCACCGACACGCTCGTGCCGCCACCGGAAGAAGTGGCCGAGCTGGTCGACTCGGCCACCTCGCACCTGCCGGTCCGAGTGTGCGAGGGCACGGGCATCGTCGGCCCGCTCGTGGTGCCTGGCCGCAGCGCCTGCCTTCGCTGCTGCGACCTGCACCGGACCGACGCTGATCTGTCGTGGCCAAGGATCGCGACGCAGCTGGTAGGCCGGATTCCACGGGCCGATCTGGGTGCCGTCCACGCGTGCGCCTCACTCGCCGTCGCGCAGGCGATGCGGCTGCTCTCGCCGAGCGAAACCCCGCCGCCGGCTTGGAACGCCACGCTGGAGATCGACAACTTCGACGGGAAGGTGCACCGCCGGAACTGGGAGCCACACCCGGACTGCGGTTGCGGAGCGCCCGTTCCCGTCGAGGAAGGCCCCTCACCGGCGGAGGAAGCTCCCGAGGAGGTGCTTCAGGAGACGTAGGACACACCTGGGTGCGGTCAGCGGGCTGCGGGCGTCGTGCTCGTCAAGGCAGAATCGCAGGGTGACCGACTTTCGCGACCGAACCGGAGACCGCGATTCCGCCATGCCGCGTCGCGGTGCTGCCCGTACCGCGAAGCTGGCGAGCCTTCCGCTCGGCATCGCCGGACGAGCCGTGGGCGGCTGGGGCAAGCGGCTGGCCGGGCAGAGCGCTGAGCAGGTGAGCGCGACGCTCTCGGCCAAGGCCGCTGAGCAGCTGTTCGAGGTGCTGGGCACGCTCAAGGGCGGCGCGATGAAGTTCGGCCAGGCGCTGAGCGTCTTCGAGGCCGCGGTGCCGGACGACATGGCGCAGCCGTATCGGGAAGCGCTCACGAAGCTGCAGTCGGCCGCACCGCCGATGCCTGCCCGGCAGACCCATCGCGTGCTCGCCGAGCAGCTGGGCCGATCGTGGGTCGGGTGGTTCTCGCACTTCGACGACGAGCCTGCCGCCGCGGCGAGCATCGGCCAGGTGCACCGCGCGACCTGGCACGACGGTCGCGAGGTGGCGGTCAAGGTCCAGTACCCGGGCGCGGACGAGGCACTGCGCAGCGACCTGCGCCAGTTGCAGCGCTTCAGCAGGCTGTTCCAGGCCTTCGTCCCTGGCACCGACGTGAAACCGCTGCTCACGGAGCTGGCCGAGCGGATGGACGAGGAGCTCGACTACCTCGCCGAAGCCGACAACCAGCGCGCGTTCGCGAAGGCGTTCGAGGGCGACCCCGAATTCCTGATCCCGCGCGTCGTGGCGAGCGCGCCGAAGGTGGTGGTCAGCGAGTGGGCCACCGGCACCCCGCTGGCCAAGATCATCTCGGACGGCGATCCGGCCGCCCGCAACCTCGCCGGACGGCTTCTCGCGGAGTTCCACTACTCGTCGCCGGCGCGGGCGCATCTGCTGCACTCCGACCCGCACCCCGGCAACTTCATGCTCACCGGCGACGGCAGGCTGTGCGTGATCGACTTCGGCGGTGTCGCGAAGCTGCCGCACGGAATTCCCCGGCACCTGGGCGAAATCACGCGACTCGCCTTGGACGGCCACTCCGACGAACTGATGCGGCTGCTGCGCGAGAACCGTTTCGTGCGCGCGGATTCGTCTCTGGAAGCGGACGAGGTGCTGGCCTATCTCGCGCCGTTCACCGAACCGCTGGCCGAGCCGACGTTCCACTTCACGCGTCGCTGGATGCAAAGGCAAGCGGGACGCGTCGGCGACTCCCGAGGCAACGACTTCCACGTCGGCCGCTCGCTGAACCTGCCGCCGGAGTACCTGATGATCCACCGGGTCACGGCGGGATCGACGGGCATCCTCTGCCAGCTTGACGCCGAGATCCCGGCTCGCGGCATCGTGGAACGGTGGCAACCGGGGTTCGCCGCCTGAGTTATCCACAAGGCAGGAGCATAACGCCGAGTTGTCCACAGATTGCGCAGGGTGGTTTCGCGGAGTTGATCAAGCCGTCATTCTCGAGGTATGACGACTACGACAAGCACAGATTCCCTCGCTTTCGGTGATCTGGTCTCGCACGGAGTTCTCCACCGCCGGCACTTGCGCGTAGCGGGAATCTCAGACCGAAGAGCCGCACAGCTTTCCGGCCCGGGCGGACCGTGGCGACAGGTGTACTCCGGCGTGTACCTCGTGCACGACAAACCTCCGAGCCGGGAAGAACTTCTGCACGCAGCCGTTGCCCGGTACGGTCCCGGAACCGTCATCACCGGCACGGATGCGTTGTGCGCACACGGAATCAGCCATCCCCGGACCCCGGAGATCCATGTGCTGGTGCCGCACAACCGAAGGCCTGCCAACGAACCGAGCGTCATCACGTACCGCACCGCCCGGATGCCCGAAGCGATCCTGATCGACGGCCTGCCCTACGCAAGCGCCGCCCGCGCCGCTCTCGACCTGGCCCGGCGGGAAAACGATCCGGACGAGATCGCAAGGCTGGTCTCGCTGCCGCTGTATTGGGGCTTAGCGGACCGCGCGGAGCTGACGCGCGAACTGGACAACGGAAACCAGCGCGGCTCCGCGGCCGTACGCACAGTCCTGCGCGGCCTCGACGACCAAGAAACCTTCGCGCACGGACAAGCACTCCGTGTCCTCCAACGAACACCGCTGCCCACCCCGCAATGGAACGTCGCAGTATGCGACCGCCGCGGCCGACGACTCGGTACCGCGGATGCTTGGTGGGACGAAATCGGCCTCGCCTGGCGCTACCGAACGGCGGCCGGCCCCGAAGACTTCAGCCATCTAGCCCTAGCCGCGACCGGCGCTGTGTTGTTTCGGTGCACCCCACGCCAACTCCGGGATTCACCGGAGGAGATGAGCACCGAGCTTCTCAACGCCTACCGCCACGCGGCGCGCACTCCCCGCCCGAAAGTGCGCGCTGTCTACAAGACAGGAAATGCCGCATGACCCAACCCTGACGCACCGGGCGAGACGACGCGGGACGGGGACCGGCTCTGCCATCAGCGCTCGGCAGACAACTTGCTTCGGCGGCCACGCGGTCGTTGCGCGCAAGGTGGGCAGCCAGCGCTCCGCTCCCCTGTTCGTCGTTGAGCACGCAGTCCAGTCACCGACACTCGCCAGGCTGGCTGGACCTCATTGCTCGCACGATCACCAGTATTCGTCCGGCAGCTTGCCCTCGATGTCCCGGACGTGGTTGCGCGCGCAGTCCGGACAGAGCCAGCGCTGCTCGCCGTTTTCCTTGGTGCTGACCCACGCCAGGGTCGCGAGCGGGTCCGTTTCGGCAGCACGTGCTCGACCGCACCAGGAGCACGTCGGCTCAGGCGCGGTCACGACCGACGTCCGTGGTGCACGGTGCGCGCGCCGAGCAGGAAGAGATCGCGGCGTTTGCCGAGGTAGTGGGAACTGTCCGGATCGAGCAAAGAAGCCAACGTCTCGCGGTCCTCGTCCGCGAGATGGTCGGCACCATGCGTCGCAAGACGGGAAAGGTGGTGGTGCACGTAGTCAGGGAGACCGTCCGGACCAGGTGCGGGGTGGTCCACCAACGCGCTGAACGAACTGACGTCGGCGAGCCCGGCCCGTTCGAGCGCGACGGTCCAGCCGTAGGGCATCGGCACGGCGCCGTCGATGCCCTCGCGCATTCCGACGAACCACTCAGCCTGCGCGGCCTGCAGCCGGTCTTCTAGCCCGGGCCGTCCGACTCCGAGATCCCAAGGGAGGCAAGAAAAAGACAACCCACCCTCAGCGAGGGCGACCACCCCGCCAGCCCGCGCGACAGCGGCAAGCGTGCCAACCGCGGCCTGCTGGTCCGGAAGGTGATGCACCACCCGCGACGCCCACACGAGATCCGCGGCGGGAAGCAAGTCGGGCAAGGCACTGTCGGCGAGGTCAGCGACGATCGCACGAACCTCGATTGTCGACGCGGCGCCTCCGGCCAATGCGAGACCTTCCGCGTTTCCGGCGGCGACCACTGCACGAACCTCGGTTGCCGGGGCCGTGCCTCCGACCGGTGTGACGTGTTCCGCGTCCTCATCGGCAAGGTCGGCGACCACCCCACGAGCATCGGTTGTCGGCGCGGTGCCTCCGACCGGTGCGAGGCCTTCCGCATCTCCGTCGGCGAGATCGACGACCGACGCGCGAATCGCGACCGGTGGCGCGGTGGCTCCGGCTGCTTCGAGGTGTCCCTCGTCCTCATCGGCGAGGTCGGCGATCGCCGCGCGAGCCTCGGCTGTCGGGGCCGCGTCTCTGGCCGGTGCGAGGCGTTCCGCGTCCCCGTCGGCCGTGGTGTGGTCGTCCGGGCCTTCGCGGACTGGGCTGCGGCTGCCCGAGTCTTCAGCGGGGGCGGCGTGGTTGCTTGAGACCTCGCCGCCTGCGCCTGCCTTGGCGGCGAGGTGGCCGCTCGGATCCGCGCCAGTCGCGAGGTCGGTCCGATCTCCATCGGTCGTGGGGTGGACGCCGCGTTCGGGGGTGAGGGATGGGTTGTCTGCGCGGTTGCGTTGTGCTGCGTCGACGGCGGCGCGTACGGCTCGCTCGGCCTCGTGGAGCAGTTCGGGGGTCGCGTCGACCAGGATGATCGTGCCGCCGTCCCCGGCGGCCAGGGCTTCGGCGAAGTGGGTGCTCATCCCGCCAGCGCCGCAGCCCAGGTCGATCACTGTCGGGTTGGCGGGGAGTTTCGCGACTAGGCGTGCTGCGATGGCGGCCTGGGCGGGAGCGTCGAGAGTGTCGGCTGCGCGGAGGAGAACCAGCCGGTCAGCCCAGTCGATGTGGTCGTGCGTATGTCCGGACACGGGGCTCATTGAACACCCGTCCGCGGGCCTCGGACGAGAATGAGCCTGGACGGTCCCCCGACGGACTGTCCAGGCTCTTTCCGGTGAAGTCGTGAATCAGCGGCGGAATGGTCGCCTGCCCCGAAGCGGTTGCGCGGGCGCTCGCCGCGAAGGGTTGCTCGTCGTCCGAGTCGGTTGGGCAAGGCGAATCAGGTCGACGTCTGATCGCCTGGTTCGCAGCCGGGTGATCGGGCGACGGGACCTGACCGAAGCCGCGCGGCCGGGGATGAGCCGGGCAGTGCGGAATCGTGCCGGAGGTGGGAGCAGCCCGGGCGACCGACGCTCGCCGACCAGGACTGGAGACAATCCTGGTGGCGGGCACGGGTTCCCGGGCACGGGTTCCCGGGCACGGGGCAACGGCCGGGTCAGGCGGGGACAGCCGAAGCTGGATCTGCCTGACCGGGCCGGGCCACCCTCTAGTTCGGTGGTTGGTATCGCTCCGCTCGGCTGGTCGCCCAGCGGGCTACCCGCGACCAGCGGCGCGCGGCTCGCGCTTGGCGCCATGGGCGTTGGATCTCGTGTTCGGTTATCAGGTCGCGTATTCGCGCTCGGGACAGTTCTTCGTGAAGCAACATCTTCGTGGTCTCCTGAGACTTGTTCTGCTTGGGTTTCGGCTGCACACGGACCGGTTTTCCGGTGCGGGCCTCGAAATCGCGCGTGGTGATGAGGTCGATGGTCATGCGGCGGCGCTCCGGGCTGCGGCGGCGGGTTCGAGGGCGGCGTTCTTGCGCGGACGGCCACGGGGCCGCTTGCGCGCGATCACCGCACCGCGCTCGAAGATCTCCCCTCCCCAGACACCCCACGGCTCACGCCGGGCGAGTGCACCCGCGAGGCAGGCCTCGCGGACCGGGCAGCCGGCGCAGAACGCCTTGGCCCGCTCGAGTTCCGCGGGCGATTCGGCGAACCAGAGGTCCGCGTCGCGCGAGCGGCAGGGGAGTTCGGGCTCAGCTACCCCGTCGAGCAGGTCGCCGATGTCGAACCCTTCGACTAAGGGGCCCTCGGCGAGGGCGATGGCAGACGACATTTCCATGCTCCTTTGCGATTCGGTGGTGGTGTGGCGGTGGGCGATCGAACTGGACAACTTGTTCCTTCTTGTTGTGCAGCCAAAAAAACACGAAGGCCGCGGATCCGGGTTACCGGTTCCGCGGCCTTCGTGAGCCTTGAGTCCTGACTAGGTCAGGAACTTCGCTCCCGTATCGACAACGGAACACGGAACTGCTTGATGGTCGGCAGATCGACATCAACCTGCGGGTACGCGGCAACAACGGCGGCGGTCGCGAGAGTGATGCCGGCCGGGGCCCCGTTGCGCTCGATGCGACGCAATCCGTCGATGTGACGACGCGTTCCGTCGACGTGCGCGAACGAGGACACACCGGTGCCCTGGCGCGGAGCGGGGACGGTCATGCACAGCGACAGACCGGTGCCAGGATTCGTGTGCATCAGATTGCTGATCATTTCACCGGCACCGCCTTTCTCTGTCGGACCGCGCCGCTCGAAGCGGCAGCCGTCGTGTTCATCCCCAGACCGGGCTCTCGCCCGGGTGCCTACGCAGGTTATGCGCCCCGCCTCAACCGGGGCAACTTATTTTCCCAAATCTCTGCCGAAGAGACGAAGATCGCCCCCTAGCAGCAGGTTCGCCGCATCGATCACCGCGAAGACGCGGTCAAGATCGCATCGACGCGCGGACCACGTCGAGCACTTCCGCGCCGAACCGCTCCAGTTTCGTCGCGCCGATCCCGGAGATCGACACCAGCGCGCCGTCGTCGGTCGGCCGTTGTTCGGCGATCGCCATCAGCGTCGCGTCGGTGAACACGACGAACGCCGGGACCTTCAACTCCCGCGAACGCTCCCCGCGCCAGGTCTTCAGCTTCTCCAGCAGATCCTCATCCACTGTGGACGGGCACTTCCCGCACCGCCCCAGCTTGACCTCCATGGTCTGCACCAGCGGACCGCCGCACAGCCGGCAGCGCGCGACGTTCGACCCGGGCTTCGACACCTGCTGCGAACGGGCGATGCGCGCCGCCGGGTGGTCCTCCGGGATCAGCCCGTACAGGAACCGCGACCGTCGCCGGTTGCGTCCTCGGCCCTGCCCGCGCGAGAGCGACCACGACAGCGACAGATGCTCCCGAGCCCGCGTGACTCCGACGTAGAACAGCCGCCGTTCTTCTTCGATCGCGGCGTCGTCGCCGTCCGCGTGCAGGATCGGCATGGTGCCCTCGGACAGCCCGACGAGGAACACCGCGTCCCACTCGAGCCCCTTCGCCGCGTGCAGCGACGCGAGCGTGACGCCTTCGACCGTCGGCGGGTGCTGCGCCGCCGCGCGCTGTTCGAGCTCCGCGACGAAGCGCGGCAGGTCCGCGTCCTCGACCGACGCCGCCAGCTCCTCGGCCAGCTCCACCAGCGCGAGCAGCGCGTCCCACCGTTCCTTCGCCGCTCCGCCGGACGGCGGCTGCTCGGTGAGCCCGACCCGCGCGAGTACCGAGCGCACCGCGGTGACCAGCTCCAACGAGGTCGGTTCCATCGACGCCGTGCGCAAGGCCGACATCGCCTGCCGCACCTCGGTGCGCTGGAAGAACCGCTCGCCGCCGCGGACCAGGTACGGGATTCCAGCTTCGGTGAGCGCCTGCTCGTAAGCCTCCGACTGCGCGTTCACCCGGAACAGCACCGCGATCTCGCTCGCCGACACGTCCGCGTCGAGCAGTTCGCGGACCCGCCGCGCGACCGCGCTGGCCTCAGCGGCCTCGTCCTCGTACTCGGCGAACCGCGGCTCCGGGCCTTCCGGGCGCTGTCCGATGAGCTTCAGCCGCGAGCCTGCCGGACGTCCGCGCGCGGCGCCGATCACGCGGTTCGCCAGCGCGACGACCTGCGGCGTGGACCGGTAGTCGCGTTCGAGGCGCACGACAGTCGCCTCCGGGAAGCGCCGCGTGAACTCCAGCAGCGACTTCGGCGAGGCGCCGCCGAAGGAGTAGATGGTCTGGTTGGCGTCGCCGACGACGGTGAGGTCGTCGCGGCCGCCGAGCCACGCGTCGAGCAGCCGCTGCTGCAACGGCGTGACGTCCTGGTACTCGTCGACCACGAAGCAGCGGTACCGGTCGCGGAACTCGGCCGCGACCGCCTCGTGCTTCTCCAGCACCGCGGTGGTCTGCAGGAGCAGGTCGTCGAAGTCGAGGACCTGCGCGTTCGTCTTCAGCTCCTCGTACCAGCGGTAGACCTCGGCGACCTGAGCGACCGGCGCGGGAGTGTCGCGCTGCATCCGCGCGGCGACCGAGGGGTAGTCGTCCGGCGACACGAGCGACGCCTTGCTCCACTCGATCTCGCTCGAAAGGTCGCGCAGCACCTCGGTCTCGGTGCTCAGCCGGACGCGCTGGGCGGCCTGTGCGACGAGCCGGAACTTGTTGTCGATCAGGTCCCACGGCCGGTCGCCGACGACCCGCGGCCAGAAGTAGCGGAGCTGACGGCGGGCGGCGGCGTGGAAGGTCAGCGCCTGCGCCGCGTCGACCCCGAGGCCGCGCAGCCGGGTGCGCATCTCCCCCGCGGCGCGCGTCGTGAAAGTGACCGCCAGTACTTGACCGGGCGAGACGTGGCCCGATTGCACCAGGTGGGCGATACGGTGCGTGATCGTCCGGGTCTTGCCGGTGCCCGCGCCGGCGAGGACGCACACGGGACCGCGGGGGGCCGCCGCCGCGGCTCGCTGCTCGGGATCAAGCCCGTCGAGCAGGCCTTGGCGGCTCTGCCGGCTCTGGGGAGACGATGCGATGGCCACCCCGCGATCCTCGCAGAGGGGGCCGACGGATTCCCGGCCGGGCACGCGGCCGTATCCTGGTCATATGGCGGGCAAGCAGGACAAGGAAGCGGCCAAGCAGGCCAAGCGGGAAAAGCGCGCTGCGAGCAAGGCCCGGCGCGGCCAGCTGTTCGAGGCGTTCAAGATGCAGCGCCGCGAAGACCCGATGCTCATCCCCTGGATGGTCGGTTCGATCGTGGTCGTCGCCGGTGTGCTGTTCGGCATCGGGTTCCTCTTCGACATCCAGTGGACGCTGCTTCCGCTGGGCATCGTGCTCGGCATCCTGCTCGCCGTGATCATCTTCGGCAGGCGCGTGCAGCGCACGGTCTACGGGAAGGCCGACGGCCAGCCCGGCGCCGGAGCCTGGGCGCTGGAGAACATGCGCGGCAAGTGGAAGGTCACGCCGACCGTCGCCGCGACGACCCAGCTCGACGCCGTCCACCGCGTGCTCGGCCACCCCGGCGTCATCCTCGTGGCCGAAGGCGCCCCGCACCGGGTGAAGAGCCTGCTCGCGCAGGAGAAGAAACGCGTGTCGCGACTGGTGGGCGACACCCCGATCTACGACGTCACGATCGGCCACGAGGACAAGCAGATCCCGCTCAAGAAGCTGCAGTCGCACCTGGCGAAGCTGCCGCGCAACCTCAAGCCGGCCCAGGTCGACGCCCTCGAAGCGAAGCTGGCCGCCCTCGGCTCGCGCGGCGCGGCGATGCCGAAGGGACCGATGCCCGCGGGCGCGAAGATGCGGAACGTGCAGCGCACCATCCGCCGTCGCTGACACCTCTTGCGAAGAACCCCCGGTCGGGTGCCGACCGGGGGTTCTTTGTGTTCGGGAGACCGAGGTCAGCGCATCCGGATGACGACGGTGCCGGTCACGCGGTCGAGCCAGTTGCGGCCGTCGGCGTTGCGCACCAGCGGCGGGAGCAACAGCACTGTCAGCACCATCCGCACCAGCGCGCGCCACGCGCCGACCATCGTCGCGCCGTCCAGGCGAGCCACCCGAATGCCCAGGATCGCCATTCCGGGGGTGAAACCGAAGAACGTCACCGGGGCGACCGTGATGACCGCCCAGACCGCGCCCGCCCAGAGGTTGAACGTCTGCATCGCGGCGGCGTTCTGCAGGTCATAGCGCACGAACAGGGCGGTGATCAGGGACGCGAGCACCAGGTCGATGACCAGCGCGAGGAAGCGCGGGCCGCCGCTCGCGACCGCGCCCACGCCGGTTTCGGGCAGGCCCATCGACTCGCCGCGCCACTTCGGGGCCTCGCGCGGGCCCGCAGTGGTGGAGCCGTCGCCCGCGCCCGGCAGCCATTCACCCGTCCATCTCGCCACCCGTCCAGGGTATGCCGGTGGCGCGGACCACATCCGGCCTGGTCGACTGGGCAGTGACGGCGGCCCGTTAACACCCGCGAAACATTCGGGTGACGGTCGGGCAACACCGCCCTCTTAGCGTGAGCCGAAGAGAGTACAGCCGCCGGTAACGAACGAGAAGGAGTCACCGAGGGTGCCCACTACTCCAGACGACATTCAGCGCCTCATCGCCGACGAGAAGGTCGAGTCGATCGACGTCAGGTTCTGCGACCTGCCGGGCGTCATGCAGCACTTCACGGTGCCGGCCAAGGCGTTCGACCTGGAGGCGTACGAAGAGGGCCTCGCCTTCGACGGCTCCTCGGTGCGCGGCTTCCAGTCGATCCACGAGTCCGACATGCTGCTGCTGCCGGACCCCGAGACGGCGCGGATCGACCCGTTCCGCAAGGCGAAGACGCTCTCGCTGAACTTCTTCGTGCACGACCCGTTCACCCGCGAGGCCTACAGCCGCGACCCGCGCAACATCGCGCGCAAGGCCGAGCAGTACATCGCGGAGTACGGCGTCGCCGACAACGTCTTCTTCGGCCCGGAGGCGGAGTTCTACATCTTCGACTCGGTCCGCTTCGAGGACGCCGAGCACCTGTCGTTCCACGAGATCGACTCGATCGAGGGCTGGTGGAACACCGGCGCCGACACCGAGGGAGGGAACCAGGGCTACAAGACGAAGTTCAAGGGCGGCTACTTCCCCGTCCCGCCGGTCGACCACTTCGCCGACCTGCGCGACGACATCGTCCGCCAGCTGACGAACTCCGGCTTCGAGATCGAGCGCGCGCACCACGAGGTGGGCACCGCCGGCCAGACGGAGATCAACTACAAGTTCAACACGCTGCTGCACGCCGCGGACGACCTGCAGTTGTTCAAGTACATCGTGAAGAACACCGTGTTCGCCGCGGGCAAGACCGCGACGTTCATGCCGAAGCCGCTCGCCGGCGACAACGGCTCGGGCATGCACTGCCACCAGTCGCTGTGGAAGGACGGCCAGCCGCTGTTCCACGACGAGTCCGGCTACGCGGGCCTGTCCGACACGGCGCGGCACTACATCGGCGGCCTGCTCAAGCACGCGCCGAGCCTGCTGGCCTTCACCAACCCGACGGTGAACTCCTACCACCGCCTGGTGCCGGGCTTCGAGGCACCGGTTTCGCTCGTGTACTCGCAGCGCAACCGCTCCGCCTGCGTGCGCATCCCGATCACCGGCAACAACGCGAAGGCCAAGCGCGCCGAGTTCCGCTGCCCGGACTCCTCGGGCAACCCGTACCTCGCGTTCTCCGCGATGATGATGGCCGGGCTCGACGGCATCAAGAACAAGATCGAGCCGCCGGAGCCGATCGACAAGGACCTCTACGAGCTGCCGCCCGAGGAGGCCAAGAACGTCAAGCTGGTCCCGGGCGACCTGGGCACCGTGCTGGACACCCTGGAGCAGGACCACGACTACCTGCTCGAGGGCGGCGTCTTCACGCCCGACGTGATCGAGACGTGGGTCCAGTACAAGCGCGAGAACGAGATCGACCCGCTGCGGCTTCGCCCGCACCCGTACGAGTTCTCGCTGTACTACGACGTGTGATGCGAGGGGGCGTCACCGGGCCGTTGAAGGGCATCAGGTGACGACCTACCGGGCACGGGGCGGCGGTCGAGGGAATTCCTCGGCTGCCGTCCCGTTTTTGTGCATCTGAATCGCCGCACGTCCGAGCTAATGCGCACTATTGACCCTCCGGCGACGCTTCGCTCAGGGCAGGCCACGTGGAAAATGTGCAGGTGGACCGACAGCGATGGATAGGCGGCTATCCAGCCCAGCTCAGTCGGCGTCAGCGACGGTGGGTTCTCGCTTGCGCCATCGCCAGTACGTGCGGCGTCCTCATGTGGCTTGCCCTGGCCGTGTTCTTGAGCCCGTGGACTTCGTGGATCTTTGTGGCGTTCTTCGCCGCAAGCGCGGCCTACAACTGGCACATCTACCTGGCTCGACGCCTCAACACCTAGCCTCGGAGCCGTGCGCATCGCGTGCGGCGACGAATGCGGCGACGCAGCGATCCAGGTCCTCGCGGGAGTGTTCCGACGAGATCTGCACCCGGATGCGGGCCTCCCCCAACGGCACCACTGGATAGCTGAACGCCGTCACGTAGACGCCCAGCCGCAGCATTCGTTCGGCCACGCGGGCAGCCTCGCCTGCGTCGCCGAACATGATTGGCACGATTGGGTGTTCGCCCGGTAGGAGGCGGAAACCTGACCGCTTCATCCGAGAGCGGAAGTGAGCGGCGTTTCGGTGGAGGGCCTCGCGGCGGGAGGGGTCGGCGGCGAGGTCCAGGGCGGCCAGGGCGCCTGCCACGATGGCGGGTGGGAGGGCGTTGGAGAACAGGTACGGGCGGGACTGCTGCCGCAGGAGTTCCACGATCTCGGTATGGGCACTGACATACCCGCCGGAGGCGCCGCCGAGTGTTTTGCCGAGGGTGCCGGTGACGATGTCTACTCGGTCGCGGACGCCCAGCAGTTCGGGGGTTCCGGCTCCGGTCGGGCCGAGGATTCCGGTGGCGTGCGAGTCGTCGACCATGACCAGGGCGTCGTAGCGGTCGGCTAGGTCGCAGATTTCTCGCAGTGGGGCGATGGTGCCGTCCATGGAGAAGACGCCGTCGGTCACGATGAGGCGGCGGCGGGCGGCGGGCGCCAACTGGGTTTCTAGGTCGATCAGGGTGCGGTATAGGTGGCGGCGCGCCTTTGAAAGTCTGATGCCGTCGATGATTGAGGCGTGGTTGAGGGCGTGGGAGAGCACGACGTCCTGCTCGTCCAGCAGGGTGGCGAATACGCCGCCGTTCGCGTCGAAGCAGGAGGAATAGAGGATCGTCGCGTCGGTTCCCAATAATGCTGACAGGCGTGCTTCGAGGTCGGCGTGTTGGCTTTGGGTGCCGCAGATGAAGCGGACGCTTGCCATTCCGAATCCGTGATCTTCTAGGGCTCGTTTGGCGGCGTCGATTACTGCGGGGTGGTTGGCCAGGCCTAGGTAGTTGTTGGCGCAGAAGTTCAAGAACTCCTGTCCGGCAACGACAATCCGCGGTGATTGTGGGGAGGAGAGAAGGTGTTCGGTCTTGTATAGGTCTGCGGCGCGGAGTTTGTCTAGAGCGGTGCGCAGTTCGGTTTGGACGGACGTGTAGGTCATGAGCGGGGCCTGAATTGCTGGACCTCGCGTCGGCTGCCGTCCCATCCGGTGTGGTGCAGCCAGTCTTCGAAGGTCATTAGGCCGGGGTGGATTCGCCGCAGCAAGGCGAGGTCGCGGTCGTGAGTGGCGACGTCGTGTTGTTGGAAGAAGCCGAACATTCCGGCGTAGTCGTGGCCGACGTCGGGGATTTCGGTTCGGAGGGCGTCGAGTGGCAGATCTTTGTAGTGGGCGGGCGTTCCGGTCACTCGTTCGAAAGTCGCGGCGATCTCGGCGCCGGTGAGGCTGTCCGCGGAGACGGCTAGATCGCGTGCGCCCCAGGATTGCCAGTATTCCAACATATGCACTGCGAACCAGGCGATGTCGGACAGGGCGATCATGGGGTATCGGCCGGATCTTAGGGGCAGGGTGAAGACCACGCCGTCGTCGAGTGCGGCGGCGGGTGACAGGCGTGATTGGAGGTTCTCGAAGTACGGCGAGGTCACCAGGACCGAGACGTGTTCGGTGTACCAGCCGTCCGATTCGTGCCGCATCATTTCTTCGGATCGGTGGAGTTGAATGTGTGCGGCGACAGCGGCTTTGGCCTCGTAGTGCGGCGCGAGAACGCGTCCGGAGGTCAGCGTCGCGGCGCTGTCCAGCGATGACCATGCGAATCGGTCGACGCCGTGCTGTCGGGCTGCTTCGAGGATGCTCGTGCCTTGGGTGAACTCGGCGAGCGGGCTTTTGGCGGAGAAGAAGTCGGTGTTGCAGAAGACCCTGGACACGTCCTGCAGCGCGGTCTGGATGCTTCGCGGATCGCCCGCGTCGCCTCGGACCAGGCGCACGCGGTCGTGGGCTAGGGCCGCTGCGCGTGGCGAATCTGGGTCGCGGGTGAGGACTGTGACCTCGTCGTCGGTGTCGGCGAGGAGGCGCGCGACGACTCGGCTGCCCATGGCTCCGGTGCCGCCGATGATGAGGGTGCGGGTCATGATGCGACCTTCTCGGTGTTGAGCACATGCTCGGCCAGTTCGTGATGGGTGGCGATCCAGAGGTCGTCTCGAAGGAGGGCGATCTGCTGGAGCAACTGTTCGAACTGGTCGGCGAACAGTGGGCGGCCGCCGACATGTGCGTGGACGGTCAGGTTGAGGATGCCTGGCGTCGGCTGGCGGAGGAGATAGTCGAGAAAGTCGACGTGGATGTCCCGGTACGCGCGCGGGCCCGCCATTACGCCGCGTACGTCGGTGAAGTCGCTGTGCATGAGGTACACCAAGGGGCCTGCGGAAGTGGTCCTGACGTAGGGCAGGTCCTGGTCGCTGCGGTCGCCGGACCAGAGGTAGCCGGACGCGGCGAGCAGAGCGGGGGTGTTGCGGGATTCGGTGGCGCGGGGGCTGAGCCAGCCGGTGGGCCGGGTGCCGGTGACCTGGCGCAGAATGTCGGTGCAGCGATTGATGTTCGCCGCTTCGGCTTCGGCGCTGAGCTGTCCGGGGATGATGTCCTGGGCGTAGGAATGCGCGGCGATCTCGTGACCGGCGGCGTGCGCGGCTTGCACGGGTTCGGGGTGCCGTTCCGCGAGAAGGCCGCTGACGCCGAATGTCGCGGGCAGGTCATGCCGGTCCAGGATCTCGAGCAGCCGCCAGACTCCCGTCGTCGCCCCGTATTCGGCCCACGACATGCTGTGCCGGCACTCGACCTGGGGCAGCGGCCACGCGGCGGCCATCGGCGCGTAGACCGGCCAATGACCGTCGGACCACGATTCGAGCGCGACGCAGATCTTCACCGCGACCTTCTTGCCGTCCGGCCAAGCCCGCACAGGTCCCATGGGCACTCTCCGCTTCTTTCCGTCGGAATGGTCCTGACGGTAGCCGCGGAAGAGCGATTCATTTAGCCTCGTCGGCGGAGAGGATTTATCCACACGATGCATAAGCCAGAAGTCACGCTCGATCGAATGCGCACGTTCGTCCGGGTCGCCGAGAGCGGCAGCTTTTCCGCTGTCGCACGGGATCTCGGCGTCGGGCAGTCCACCGTCACCCGGCACGTCGGCGACCTGGAAGAGGCGCTCGGGGTGTCCGTATTCAGCCGTACCACCAGGAGTATTTCGCTGACCGAGGAAGGGCGTCGCTATTACGCCCGCGCCACGGAGATCCTCCGGCTGGTCGAGGAGGCGCGGCAGGAGGTCGAGGACGCCAAGGCGGGCGCGTCCGGAAAGGTGCGGATCTCCTGTTCGGCGTTCTTCGGCGTCATGCATCTGAGCAGGCTGATCTTCGACTTCCAGGATCGCTATCCCGACATTCGCGTCGACTTCGTCCTCACCGACGAACGCTCCGACCTGATCCGCGACGGTGTGGACGTCGCCATCCAGATCGGACCGCAGCCGGACAGTGAACTGCGCCTGCGTCCGCTCGGGATGGCGCACCAGATCCTCGTCGCGTCACCCGGCTATCTCGCGCGGCGTGGGACGCCTGATTCGCCGGAAGACCTGTCGTCGCACGACGTGATCCGGCGGACGAGCGTCGCCAAGAGCGGCGAGTTGACGCTCATCGACGAGCAGGGCACGGCGCACGTCGCGACCTTCACGCCTCGGCTTCGCGTCGATCATGGGCTTGCTGCGCGGGAGGCGCTTGTCGCTGGACGCGGGATCGCGCCGGTGCCGCGGTGGCTGGTGGACGATCTTCTTCACGACGGGATGCTGCAAGCGGTGCTGCCGGGATATGGGTGTGCGCCGTTGCCGTTGAATCTGCTCGTCGTGCCGGAGCGAGCGGAGCTGACTCGGGTGCGGCTTTTGCGGGACTTTCTCGCGGAGGAGATCACCCGGGTTCCGGGAGTGAGGCCGCTGCCCCGTCAGTGAGGCTTGCCGGCGCGGATGATTGCCGAGTACAGCTTGTTTCCGACCTCGTGAGTACGCCGGACGTCCACGTTCACGAGGCCCGCGGAGTGAAGCAGGACCAGGTAATCGTCAGCTGTGAGTGCTCCGCCGAGGCATTCCTCGTCAGCGGCGGCACGCTCCGCGTCGGTCAGGGTTTCCTCTGCGAGGAGGTCAGTCACTCCGAGGCGGCCGCCAGGACGCAGAACGCGTGCGATGCCCGCGAAGACAGCCGGTTTGTCCGGCGACAGGGCGATGACGCAGTTGGAGATCACGACGTCCACCGTGTTGTCCGGCAAGGGAATGGCTTCGATCGCGCCCTTGACGAACTCGACATTCGCGAGCCCCGCCTGCGCGGCGTGCCGCCGAGCGAGCGCGAGCATTTCGTCGGTCATGTCGAGGCCGACGGCGCGGCCGGCGGGCCCGACGCGCCGGGCGGAAAGCAGGACGTCCAAGCCTCCGCCGGAGCCGAGGTCGAGGACAGTTTCACCGGGTCGCAGGTCGGCGACGGCGAGCGGGTTTCCGCAGCCGAGGCTGGTGGCTGCCAGCGTTTCCGGGACGCTTTCTTCGGTGTAGTGCACTGCGCCGAGTCGTTCGGATTCGGATAGCAGGCCGGTGGCCTCGCCTGCCAGTGCCCGGCGTGCGGCATTGGCGTAGCGGTCACGGATCGCGTCCTGGTCTGGCCTCATCTCGTTACCTCGCAAGCGATGTCGGCGAAGGGGACGGCGGCGCGGCCCATCACGACGTCGGCCGCACTGGGGAAGCAGAACAGGCACTGCTCGTTCACCCGGTACATCCGGGCGGTGCCGTGCGGTTGCACGAGGACGAACCGGGCTTCGGTCAGGATCTTCAAATGCGCCGAGACGGTCGATTGGCTCACGCTCACCTGCTCGACGATCTCGCCGACCGACAGCGGGCGATCCGCGGAGGCGATCAGGTGCAGAACCTGGACGCGCGTTGGATCCGCGAGCGCGCGGAACCATCCGGCGTAGGTCTCCGCGGCGGCTCGGTCCAGCATGACGACCCCCTTCATCGTCCATCGACGATAGACGATGAAGGGGTCAGCTGGCCAGTTCGGCGAGCAAAGCCCGGACCCGCCGGTCGATCTCGTCGCGGATCGGGCGGATCTGGTCGGCCGGAAGGCCCGCCGGGTCGTCCAGCTTCCAGTCGAGGTAGCGCTTGCCGGGGAACACCGGGCAGGCGTCGCCACAGCCCATCGTGATCACGACGTCGGCGGCGCGGACCGCTTCGGTGGTCAAGGGCTTGGGGAACTCGCGGGACAGGTCGATGCCGAGTTCGGCCATGACCGCGACGACGGCGGGGTTGATCGTGTCGGCCGGCGCGGAACCGGCGGAGCGGACGACGACCTTGCCGTCCGCGTGATGGTGCAGCAGTCCGGCCGCCATCTGCGAACGCCCGGCGTTGTGGACGCAGACGAAGAGCACTTCGGGGACAGTCACGGCGAAACCTCCGCAGTTGCGAATCGACGTCGAAGCGCGAGCGATACGTAGACCAGTCCGACAAGGACCGGGACTTCGATGAGCGGTCCGACGACTCCGGCGAGGGCTTGTCCGCTCGTAGCGCCGAAAGTGGCGATCGCGACGGCGATAGCAAGCTCGAAGTTGTTGCCCGCGGCGGTGAACGCCAGCGTCGTGGTCCGTTCGTACGAAAGGCCGACCGCCTTGCCGACTGCGTAGGAACCTGCCCACATGAGTCCGAAGTAGACCAACAGCGGCAGCGCGATCCGGGCGACGTCGAGCGGACGGCTGGTGATTTGGTCGCCCTGCAGCGCGAAGAGGACCACGATGGTGAACAGCAGTCCGTACAGCGCGACCGGCCCGACCTTCGGCAGGAACCGGGATTCGTACCAGGTACGCCCCTTGGCGCGTTCGCCCAGCTTCCGCGAGAGATAGCCAGCGAGCAGCGGGATGCCCAGGAACACCAACACGCTCTTCGCGATCTGCCACGCGGAAACGCTCAGATCAGCTTGCGGCAGACCGAGCCAGCCGGGCAGCACGGCGAGGTAGAACCAGCCGAGGACGCCGAACATGACGACCTGGAACACCGAGTTCAGCGCGACCAGCACCGCGGCGGCCTCCCGGTCGCCGCAGGCCAGGTCGTTCCAGATGATCACCATCGCGATGCAGCGGGCGAGGCCGACGATGATCAGTCCGGTCCGGTATTCCGGCAGGTCGGGCAGCAGCAGCCAGGCGAGCGCGAACATCAGCGCCGGGCCGATCAGCCAGTTCAGCACCAGCGACGGCCACAGCAGCCGCCGGTCGGCGGTCACGTCGCCGAGCCGGTCGTAGCGGACTTTCGCCAGTACCGGATACATCATCACGAGCAGTCCGAGCGCGATCGGCAACGAGATTCCGTCGACCGAGACCGCGTTCAGCACCCCGGCCAGGCCCGGAATCCACCGGCCCGCCAGCAGTCCGAGCACCATCGCGGCAGCGATCCACACCGGAAGGAATCGGTCCAAAATGGACAGCTTGCCGACGACGCCGGTTTCGGTCGTCATGCCAGCGCCTCCGCGCCGCCCGGGACCAGCACGGCCGAGAGCCGGGCCAGCACTTCGGGGTGGACGCGGTAGTAGACCCAGGTGCCACGCCGTTCCCCGGTGATCAGACCGGATTCGCGCAGCACCTTCAGGTGATGGGAAATCGTCGGACCGGTCAGGTCGAACGCGTCGGTCAGGTCGCACACGCACGCTTCCCCGCCGGCGTGGGACGCGATGAGCGAAAGCAACCGCAGCCGCACCGGGTCGGACATCGCCTTGAACAGCTTCGACAGCTCCACGGCCTGGTCGGCCGTCAGCGGCTCGCGCGCCAACGGGGAGCAACACGCGTCCAACGCGACCAGCGGCAGTTGCTTCGACATGCGTCTATCTTGACAGGTCTCTAGATAGACAGCAATCTAGGTCCTGCCTTGTTTCGACAATCATCTATTCAAGGAGGACCGGTGTCCCGAGTTCAGCTCGCACTGCGGGTCGGAGACCTGACGGGTTCGATCGACTTCTACTCGAAGCTGTTCGGCGTCAAACCGGCCAAGCTCCGGCCCGGTTACGCCAACTTCGCCGTCACTGAGCCCGCGCTCAAGCTCGTGCTGCTGGAAGGCGAGCCCGGCCAGGCCACCGTTCTGGACCACGTCGGCGTCGAGGTCGAGTCGACGGACGAGGTCGACGAGGCCAGCAAGCGCCTCACCGGCGAGGGCCTGGAGACCCTGACCGAGGACAACACCACCTGTTGCTACGCCGTGCAGGACAAGGTGTGGGTGCACGGTCCCGGCCAGGAGCCCTGGGAGGTTTATACCGTCAAGGCGGACTCCCAGACGTATGGCTCCGACAGTGCCGCGCTCGCCTCTTGCTGCACGTCCGAGGAAGCCGCCCAGCCCGAGGGTTGTTGCGCCTGACCGATGGTCGCAGGTGTCGCCGCTTCCGTGTTGATCCGGAGCGGCGACACCTCTTGCCACCAGCCGACCGGCGCCGTTATGTTAATGAGAAATCACTTCTTCCGAGACTGTCGACAGGGAGCGGCGAGCCGCTCCTGGCCGGTGATGGGATGGCAACGACGCCTACCAGAGAGGCAGACAAGTACATGGAGAATCTCAGCAGAAGGAAGATGCTGACCCTCGGCGCGGCGTTGGGCATCGCGGGGATGGCGGGCACCACCGGCAGTGCGTGGGCGTGGTCGGGCAAGGGGTCGATCGCCGGGAGCGGGACGGGAGCCGATCCGTTCCAGGTTTGGGACGACACGGCGGACGCGGTCGCCAGGGCATTGCTCAACGAGGGCAGGATTCCGGCGGTCAATACGGCTTGGCAGGGCTGGATCGACAACAGCGCTCCGTTGCCCGCGGGCATGCCGGACTATCTGGTGGCGTATCTGCGGCAGGTCAACAAGCTTCCCTCGTGGGCGGATCCGGCCAAGCTCGCCGCTTCGGAGAAGCTTTATACCCGGTTGAGCAGTTATCTGTTCGTCTCGGAGACTCTGGGCAGCGGGATCATGAGCACCGTCATTCCGCGAGAGGCGCGGGCGGTTTACTGGTCGGCCGGCGGCGCGGACATGAAGCAGCGGGCGGCCAAGACGTTCACTTTCGGGTACGACCTGCACAATTCCAAGGCTTGGGCACCGGACGGGCATTTCGTCGTTACCGCCAACAAGACCCGGTTGGTGCACGCTGTAGTGCGGAATTTGCTGCCGACCTCGGCGAAGTACCAGGCCGGAGCGGATCAACCGAAGCCGATCAGCAATGGCGACATTCTGCGGACGTTCCATTCGGTGGCGACGTTCGCGCGCAGCAACATGCTCAAGTGGAACATCGCGTTGTCGACGGCGGAGCAGGACGCGGATCTGCATGCCTGGCAGGTCGCGCTGCATCTGCTTGGCGTGCAGGAGCAGTTCATTCCGCAGACCTGGGCGGACGCGGAAGCACAGGCGCAGCAGATGTTGTGGCCGGTGCTCGGGCCGACCGACGAAGGGGTCAGCCTGGCGAAGACGCTTCTCGGGTATATCGAGAAGCCGACGCTCGGGCTCGATTCCGGGTTCGTCAACGAACTGGTGCGGTATCTGCTCAATGACCAGGTGGGCGATTGGCTCGGACTCCCCCGCGATTACGCCCAGGCGGCGTTGATACGGATCGAGTGGCCGGCGTATGTCGCGTTTCGGGAGGGCGCGTCCAAGATCATGCCGGGCAGTTTCTATCTCTTCGATCAGTTCGTGCGCGGCATTTCGATGCTGTACCTCAACAACGGAACGTCGCCGACGCAGACGCCGATCACGCTACCCGCGGCGAATCGGCCGGGCGCTTAGAGCCCCAGCGCACTCAGCAGGAAGGCGGTGGCGGCGGCGCGGTGGCCGGGGGTGTCCTCCCACCGCAGCCGCCGGCCGGTTTCGACTACCGCGCCGAAGCCCGCGTGCACCAGCACGCGGGCTTGGTGTGCGTCCAGATCCGGGCGTGCCAAGCGGAGTTGTTGTTCCCAGACGGCGATGTGCTCGCGTTGGGCGAGGTTCAACGGGCGTTGCAACGCGGCGGGGAGGCCGCCTAGTTCGGCGGCGGCGACGTTGGTCAGGGCGGTGTGTTCGAAGCTGTAGGCCACGTAGGTCGCGGCTAGTACGGGCAAGGCTTCCGCGCCGGTGGTGCCGTGGAGGTTTTGTTCTACGGCTTGCGACAGGAGCCCGGCGGCTTGCAGGCAGGCGGCCGCCAGGATCTCGGCTTTGTTGGGGAAATGGCGGTAGAGGGCAGAAGGAACCAAGCCCACTGCCTCGGCGATTCGGGCGTTGGTGACGGTGGCGAATCCGTCGCGTTCGAACAGCGGGACGGCGGCGGCGAGGATTTGCGCCCGGCGGGTTCGCGGGACGGGCTGGGCGGGCAGAGCCACGGAGGGCACCGGCACGGTGGTCGTCGCGGTAACTAGGCGCAGGGCGGATTCGGTCAGCAAGTTCTCGGCGCGGTGGTGGGCGATCGAGGTGCGGTGCATGGTGATCGAGCCGATCGCGCCGAGCGCGGCTGCGGCGCGGAGGTCCGCGTCCGGCGACGGCTGCACCACGTCTGTCACCCGCGCGACGACTTGGGCGAATTTCGCGCTGAGGACGCGCCGGTCCGCACGGTCGAGGTAACGGGCCTCCCAGCGGTACAGGCCGCCGGACTCGCGGTGGGCGACGGTGACCCGGGCCAGCGGGCGGAGGACGTCGTCCGCGGGGGCCTCGGCGGGGACTGTGTCCAGGGCGGCGACGAGCCGGTCCGCCATCACGTTGGCGCATTCGGTGAACAGGGCGTACTTGTTCGGGAAATGCCGGTACAGCGCCGCCGCGGTGATCCCGACGGCGGCGGCGATCTCTTCCATGGACGCCGCGTGGTAGCCGCGTTCGCTGAAGGCGCGGCCCGCCGCTTCGACGATGAGCTGTTTGCGGTTGCGCGGACGGGTGGCCGCGGCCGGTTCGGAGGTCACTGCGGACCCCGAGCACCCGGATGCGGAAGTACGGCCATGCCGGCCAGTCAATCACGAGCCGGGCGGGATGCCCGAGGAGAGGATTGGCGTGGTCGTTCCGGCGGGGTCATCGCCACCGCTTGACCCAGGTCAGGAGTTCCGTGTCCCGCAGGGACGGGACCACGACGTCGGCGGGGAACTCGGCGGCGGACAACGTCGGGACGCCTACCACCGGTACGCCGGCGGCGCGGGCGGACCGCAGACCGGTCATCGAGTCCTCGAAGGCGAGGGCGGACGCCGGAGCCACGCCTAGCCGGGCGCAGGACGTCAGGTAGATCTCCGGTGCTGGCTTCGGCTCCGCGACCTCGTCGGCGGCCACGCTGATCTGGAACTCGAAGCCGCCTCGCGCCAGCGCGGCTTCCAAGAGCGCGCGGGGCGAATTGCTGGCCACTGCGACCGGTACCGCGGCGGCGGCCAGTTCGACCAGCTCGTGGGCGCCGGGCATCGCTTCGGCCTTGGCGGACACCACGTCGGTCACCATCGACAGGAGCTCGTCCGCGATCGCGGGGCCGTTGCCCGGTTCGCCGAACACCTCGGCCATGGCGCCGGCGGCCGCGGCGACCGATTTGCCGATGACCAGCGCCTTCTGCTCGGGACCGAACGGGAGGCCGCGACGGGCGAAGAGCTCCGTTTCGGCGACAGACCAGCAGGGTTCGGTGTCCATCAGCAGGCCGTCGCAGTCGAAGACGACCGCCTGCGGCGTCCAGTCGAAAAGCATCAAGTCCCCCTTCGGACAGCGGACCTCCAGTCTGTCATCGTCCGGCTCCCTGTTCGAGGTTTCGGCGGATCCGGTCCCTGGCCGCCGAATCGCCCGTTCCCAGGTCCCTGCTGCGGACTTCGTGGCGGAGCCCATCGGCCATGACGAAGCGTGGATGGTGCAGGGAGTCCAGCGACTCGGTTGGATCACCGTCTACCGCGATGATGTCCGCGCGGAGCCCGGGAACCAATCGACCGGTTACGCCTGCCAAGCCGCAGACTTGCGCGGCGACCGAGGTGGCACTGGCAATTGCCTGCCGGGGAGACATTCCGGCCTCGGCGAAGGTGTCCAGACAGTCGGCGTAGCGTTCGAAGTGGACTAACGGGATTCCGGCGTCGGTCCCGGCGACAATGATGGCACCCAAGGAAATCAGCGCGCGAAGGTTGCCGACGACGGCGTCGCGTTCATCCCACGGGCACATGTAATCCGTTGCGGTGCAAGCGGTGTTCATCGTCGGGCTGACCGCGATTCCGCGCGCGACGATCATCTCGGCGACCCGGGGATCGAATTCCGTGCCGGTACGGGTGACCCAGCCGCAATGCTCGATGCAGTCGACACCGGCGAGTACGGCTCGCTCGATGCCTTCGACGCCCAGCGCGTGCGTCGTGACCGGCAAGGAACAGGCGTGCGCTTCAGCCACCAAAGCGGTCAACTCGGCCACGGTGTACCGCGCTTCGGAAGGATGGCTGCCGGGAGTCATGAAGCCGCCGGTGGTCATGACTTTGATCAGGTCGACGCCGTCGTCAGCGTGTTGCTTGACCTTCGCGCGAACCTGGTCGACTCCGTCCGCGATGCCGCCCATCGACGCGGCGTGGCCGCCGGCGACGGTGATCGGTGCGTTCGCGGCCAGCATCCGTGGCGTCGCTTGCGGGGTGGCGGCAAGCAAGTCCCGTACGCGGGTGCTCAGGGTGCCGGGAGCGCCCAGGTCGCGGGCGGTGGTGACCCCGGCGTCCAGCAATCGCTGCGCGTTGGCGACCATCCGGCGGGTCAATGCGTCGTCGTCGGCGGACATTTCCAGGGTGACCTCGCCAGAACCCGGGTCCTGACAGAGGTGGACGTGACAGTCGATCAAGCCGGGCATCAGGGTGACGTCGCCGAGGTCGGCGACTTCGCCGGCGGGGGCGGAATTCCGTGGCCCGGCATAGGTGATCACCCCGTCCGAGACGGCCACGGCGGCGTCGTGGATCAGCGGGGCGGACGCGTCGGTCAGCAGTCGCGCGGCTGCGAAGATCATGCTTGCCTCCGGTACTCCGCGATCGCCGCGCAGAGGCGGTCGATGTCGCCGGTGGTGTTGTAGCAGTGGAAGGACAGCCGGAGGTTCGACCCGCGTGGTGCGGTGACGATCCGGCGGGCGGCCAGGAAATCCGCCAGGGCAACGGGATCGGCGTCGACCAGTGCGACTTGCGGGCCGGGGCGGGCGTCCGGGGCGGGTCCGTTCAGCGTTTCGCCAGTGTCGGCGAGGCGTTCGGCCGTTGAAGCCACTAGGCGTTCGGCGTGGGCCCAGGCCGCCCCGGGGTCGAGTTGGCCGAGCACTTCGAGGCCTGCTCGGGCAGCGTAGACGGCGGGGATTCCCGGAGTGCCGGATTCGAAGCGCCGGGCGCTGGCCGGGACGTCGAGGAGCGCGGGGTCGAAGTCGAACGGGTCGACGCGGCCGAACCAGCCCGTCATGCGCGGCGGCTGGTGGTCTTCGACGCCGGAGCGGGCGAACAGGATCGCGATTCCGGGCAGGCCGAGCAAATACTTGAGGGTTCCGGTGACGAGGTAGTCGCAGTCCAGCTGCGCGACATCGACCGGAACGACACCGACCGCCTGGTACGCATCGACCAGCACGCGGGCGCCGACAGCCCGCGCGTGCTTGGCGATCTCGTTCACCGGCTGCAAGGAACCGTTGGTGTACAAGGCGAACGGGATCGACACGAGCCGGGTCGACGAGTCGATCTGAGCGCGATAAGCCTCGACGACGCCGAGCGACCGCATCGCGTCCTGGCTGACCCACCGCATCTGCTCGCCCGCCGGACGCCGCGCGTGCAGCACCTGTCCGACGCTCGGAAACTCCGACGCCATCGACACGATCACGCCGCCGTCGTCGAAGTCGACCGCGTTGACCGCCTGGAAAGCGGCGTGCGACGCGGACGGCACCAAAGCGATCTCGCCCGGCTGCGCGTTGAGGAAACCCGCTGCCGCAGAACGCAATCGCTCGACTTCGGTCATCCACGGCCCCCAGGGCGCACCCTGGTCGCGCAGCGAGTACGCCAACTCCCCCAACGCCGCGGTGACCTGCGTGGAAACCGCGCCCTGGCTGCACGAAGCCAGGTGCGTGGTGTCGACCAAACTGGGGAACTGGGCACGGAACCGGTCGGGATCCACGAGTCACCTCCGCGAGAACTGCCGTCAGCCACAGTGAACAGCCAGCACTCCCACTACGCAAGCCTCTCTCGCGCCGCCACAATTGTCGTCATTGACGCGATACAAGTCATCGCTCACACTGATGCACATTCATCCAGGCTGAACACAGCGACGTGGATAGCTGAGGAGCGATCATGGCCCGACCCGTCAGACGCCGCTGGCACTGGCTGCTGCTCGTCGTCCCCTTCGCGTGGTGCGTCGCGGCGATTCCCCTGGTCAACCGGATCGACTACGTCTTCGGCTCGATCCCGTTCCTGCTGGTGTGGATGACCGCGGGCGTGCTGATCGGCTCCGGCGCGATCGGCCTGGTCTACGCGATCGATCGTCGCCGCGGCGACCTGGACCGGGTGTAGCGCGATGGCACTGGCGCTCGCTCTCCTGATCGCGGTCGGCTCGATCGTCTGGGGCACCCTCGCCGCCGCGCGCGGCCGGGCGATGAACCTGCAGGAATGGTCCGTCGGCGGACGCCGGTTCGGCACCTGGCTGTTCTGGTTCCTGCTGGTCGGCGAAACGTTCACCACTTTCGCACTGCTCGGCGCGTCGCAAGGCGTTTTCAGCAACGGCGCGCCCGGGTTCTACGTCCTCGGCACGGTCGTGCTGACCGCGGCGATCGGCTATTGGGTGGTGCCCAAGATCTGGCGCGCGGGCAAGCAGCACGGCCTGGTCACCATGGCCGACTACTTCACCACCCGCTTCGAAGCCCGCTGGTTCGGCGGACTGGTCGCCGTCTTCGGCATCGTCGCGCTGCTGCTGTATGCCCAGGTCCAGCTGACCGGGCTGAGCCTGATCCTGGCGAGCTTGTTCGGCAGTGAGGTCCCGTCGCTGGTCTACGTCATCGCCGGCGGGGCGCTGGTCGCGGGGTTCGTGCTGGTCGGCGGGATGCGCAGTGCCGCGTTCACCGCGATCGTCAAGGACGTGCTGCTGATCGCGATCCTGCTCGTGGTCGCGATCGGCGCGGCGAACGCGGCGGGCGTGAGCGGTCCGATGGGCGTGTTCGACGCGATGAAACAAGCGCATCCGAGCGGCGCGACGCTGCCCGGACTGCACGGGTCGACCGCCACGAACACCTGGTGGTGGATGAGCTTCCTGCTGCTCACCCCGCTGGGCTCGTTCGCGCTGCCGCACATGTTCCAGGTGTCCTACAGCGCGAAGGACGTCGCGACGATCCGCCGCAATCAGGTCGTCCAGCCGCTGTATTCGCTGTTCTACGTCCTGATCGTGATGATCGCGCTCGCCGCGGTGCTCGCGCTGCCGAAGCTGACCGACAAACAGGCCAACGCGTCGCTGCTGATTTTCGTGCGCGAGAAGTACCCGGAATGGGTCATCGGACTGCTCGGCGGCGCGGGCATTCTCGTCGCGCTCGTGCCGACCGCTGTTCTCGTGCTCGCGGCAAGCAGCCTGTTCACCCGCAATGTGCTCGGCGCTCGCTCGAAGAAGTTGGCCTCGTCGTTGCCTGCGATGCGCGTAGGCGTTCTCGCTTTCACTGCGCTTTCCGTACTTCTGGTCGCACACAGCAACGAAAAACTGTTGAGCATCATGACGAACGTGTACAGCGCCGTCGGGCAGCTCGCCCCCGCGTTGTTCCTCTCGATGCTGTGGCGACGGGTCACCGCGCCCGGGCTGGCGGCGGGTGCGTTGTGCGGCGGACTGATCGTCGGCGTGCCCGCGCTGGGTTCGCTCGTCGCGCACACGATGCCGCCCGGAACCGTGGTCGGACTGCCCGCGCTCGTCGTCAATCTGATCGTGACGGTGGCGGTCAGCCTGGTGACCCGGCCGCCATCGGAAACCGCGATCGACGTCGGGGCCGGGGACCGCTCACCGGGGCCCGCAGAGGCCGGTGACCTGCGCCGAAGCGCCGTTTGATGATAATGATCGAGTGACCGTGACGAGGATCCGCGAGTTCCGCACCCTGCGCGGGCTGACCGTGCGCCAGCTTGCCGACCAGGCCGGAGTGTCGACCGGGTTGATCAGCCAGGTCGAGCGGGGCGTCACCGACCCCAGCCTGGAAACCATGCGGCGGATCGCCGAGGTGCTCGACATCCCGCTGTTCAGCCTGTTCCAGGAGCCGGACGAGGAGACCGTCGCGGTGATCCGGCACGACGACCGCTACCGGATCTCCTCGCCGCACCACGCGATCACCTACACCCGCGCGTCTCCGGGCGGCGCGAAGCTCGAAGTGCTCGAGGGCGTGCTCGAACCCGGCGGCGTCTCGTCCGACGAACTGCGCTCGCATCCGTCCGAGGAATGCGTGGTGGTGATCGCCGGACGGCTGACCGTCCAGGTCGGCGAGCAGACGCACGTGCTCAAGACCGGCGACAGCTGCCACTTCGATTCGACCATCCCGCATCGCTTCCGCAACGACGGCCGGACCACCGCCCGGTTCCTCGTGAGCGTCACTCCGCCGAGTTACTGATACTTCCGCCGGAGGCATCAACCCGGGAATTGGTCTAGACTTTTCGTTCCGAAACCGGCGAAAAGGACGGACTGATGCGAGGGACGACCGTGCCCCCGGGAATGTGCTGCCGACCGGTCAAAACCGGTGAACTTCCACTGCACCGGCTCGAGGTGCCCGCGCCCGACGCGGTGCCGTTCGCGGTCGGCTCTTTCGACGCGGTGGGACCGTTGTCGCGGGCGGAATTCCCGCATCGGCACACTTTCTACGAAATCGTGCTCGTCACCGGAGGGACCGGCGCGCACGTCGTCGACCTGACGCGGTGGGAACTGAGCCCGCCGCACCTCGGCGTCGTCACACCGGGCCAGGTGCACCACTGGGAGGCGAGCGGGCTCACCGGATCGGTCGTGCTGTTCACCGACGACTTCCTCTTCGACCATCCGGCCGACCGCGAAACCCTGCGCAGGCTGCGAGAACGGCCGTGGCTGCGGCTGGACCGGAACGAGCACGACCGGACCGCGCGGCTGATCGCCGAACTCGAGGAGGAATTCCGCCGAGGCGGCGAGGACGGCGAATCCGTGCTGCGCGCGCTGCTGCACGTGCTGATCGTGCGCGCCGGAAGGCTTCCCGGCATTCCGCCAGCGCCAGCACCCGCCCGCGCCCGCGCGGTAGCGGCGGAATTCGCGCAGCAGGCCGAAAAATCCGAGCTGGGACTGTGGTCGGTGCGCGCGCACGCCGAACGGCTCGGCGTCACTCCCGGCTATCTCACCGAGGCCGTCAAGGCGGCAACCGGGCGTACCGCGGCGGAATTGGTGCGCGAAGCGCGAACGCAGGAGGCGAAACGGTTCCTGCTGCGGACGAATCTGTCCGTGCGGCAGGTGGCGAGCCGCGTCGGATTCGCCGATCCAGCCTACTTTTGTCGGTTCTTTCGGCGCGAAACCGGGTTGAGCCCCGGCGGATTCCGCCGCACCGGCGACACCGCCCCGAAGATTCACCACGACTGCATGACTCCGTCCATCGCTGCGGGCTGATCTCCTCCCTACGGTCGAGGGGAATCCCGAGCCCCCACCGAGGAGCAGGCATGAACGAAGACAGGAAGTTCAGCCGCAAAGCAGTGTTGAAGGCCGCGCTGGCCGCCGGAGTCGCCGCGCCGGTCGCGCTCGTCGGCGGTCCCGCGCTGGCCCGCACGAATTTCGCGGGCGGGCAGAAGGTCGAGCCGACCCCGTACTGCCATGACGGCGACGAGCCGACGATCGACCAGACCGAAGGCCCGTACTTCAAGCCGGACTCGCCCGAGCGCGGCGTGCTCGTCGACGACAGCACCCCGGGCCAGCGGCTCACCGTGAGCGGGTACGTCTTCGGACTGGCCTGCCAGCCGATCGGCCGCGCCCTGCTGGACTTCTGGCAGGCGGACGTGAACGGCGCCTACGACAACGACGGCTTCAACTTCCGCGGCCACCAGTACACGAACGATCTCGGCGAGTTCAAGCTGACCACGATCGTGCCCGGCCTCTACCCCGGCCGGACGCGGCACATCCACGTCAAGGTGCAGGCCCCCGGCCAGCCGATCCTGACGACGCAGCTGTACTTCCCGGGCGAACCGCGGAACAACACCGACACGATCTTCGACCCGCGGCTGCTCATGACCGTCCGGGACGCCCCGAACAACGCCAAGGAGGCCGCGTTCGACTTCGTCCTCAGCGTCCAGCAGACGCCGACCGGCGGGCCGAGCACCGGGCCGACGACGCCGACCGGCCAGCCGGGCGGGACGTCCTGGTCCGCGGGCAAGGCGTACTCCGCCGGCACGCGCGTCACGTTCAACGGGGTCGGCTACGTGTGCCTCCAGGGCCACACCGCCCAGCAGGGCTGGGAACCTCCCAACGCGCCAGCGTTGTGGCAGAAGGGCTGATCCCCTCCCACGAGAACGGCGGGCTCCCCCGGGCCCGCCGTTCTCCGTTTTTCCGGGAAGCCCGGACCGCGGTGTCGAGTTACGGTCGGCTCATTCGTCTTCCATTACGACGACGCCGGACCGGCCCTCGGAGGACACATGCGGTACCTGCTGGTGATCTACGACTGCGACCGTCCCGAACCCGGTGACCCGGCCTTCCCGGACGCGCTGGCCAGGGTGAACGCGTTCGCCGACGAATGCCGCCGGCGCGGGGCGTTCGTGTCCGCCCATCCGCTGCGGGGCGAGCACACCGCGACCACGGTCAGCGTCCGCGACGGGAAGACGCTGATCACCGACGGGCCGTTCCTGGAGACCCACGAGCATCTCGGCGGCGTCTACGTCCTCGACTGCCGCGATCTCGACGAAGCGCTCGAACTCGCCGCGCTGTGCCCGATGGCCGAGGTCGGCACCGTCGAGGTGCGTCCGGTCGCCGACGTGCCCGGCCTGTCCGACCAGGCATGACGTCGGCGTTGCTGCGGGAGTCCTACCGCGAGCACCGGGCCCGGATGCTCGCGGCGCTGGTCCGCGTCCTCGGCGACTTCGAACTCGCCGAGGACGCACTGCAGGACGCGTGCGCGCTCGCCCTGCGCAACTGGGGCGACGAGCCGCCGGACGACCCCGTGGCGTGGCTGCTGACCGCCGCCCGCAACAGCGCCATCGACCGGCTCCGGCGCGCCCGCCGCGGCCAGGAGAAACTCGCTCAGCTCGAAGAACCAGCCACGAGCGTGGGGCCGGCCGAGGAACGCCTGCTCGCGATCGGCGACGAACGGCTCAGCCTCGTCTTCACCTGCTGCCACCCCGCGCTCGCCGAGGAAGCGCGCGTCGCGTTGACGCTGCAGGCGGTGGCCGGGCTGACCGCGGGGCAGATCGCGCGGACGTTCCTGGTCAGCGAGGCGACGCTGGCGCAGCGGCTGGTGCGGGCCAAGCGAAAGATCCGCGACGCCGGGATCAGCCTCGCGGTCCCGCCCGATCATCTGCTGTCCGAGCGGCTGTCCGGGGTTCTGGCGGTGCTGTACTTGATCTTCACCCAAGGCTACACCGCACCGGAACACCGGGAGCTGCAACAGGAAGCGATCCGGCTGGCGAAACTGGTCGCGACGCTCATGCCGGACGAACCGGAAGCGCTCGGCCTGGTTTCGCTGCTGCTCGTGCACGATTCGCGCGCCGCCGCCCGGTATACCCCGGACGGCGACGTCGTGTTGCTCGAAGACCAGGACCGAAGTCGTTGGGACCACAGCGAAATCGCCGAGGCGATCGGGCTGCTGGACCGCGCGCTGCGATTCGAGCTGGTGGGGCCGTATCAGCTGCAGGCCGCCATCGCCGTTCAGCACGCTCAGGCTCGTTCCGCGGCGGACACGGACTGGGCGGCGATCGCCGGGCTGTATCAGCGGTTGTCCGAAACGAATCCGTCGCCGGTGATCGCGTTGAACCACGCCGTCGCGGTCGCTATGGCCACCAGCCCGGCGGAAGGTCTCGCGCTCATCGACGGCATCGAAGGCCTTGACCGGTATCACCTGCTGCACGCCGCGCGCGCCGATCTGCTCCGCCGTCTCGGCCGTGCCGCCGACGCGATGGCCGCGTACCGGCGCGCTCACGAACTCGCCGTCAACCCAGCCGACCGGCGATTCCTCGCGGGCCGCTTAGCCACCTTGGAGTCCTGATGAGACTGTCCATTCTCGACAACGGGCATCGCCTGCGGGCCAGGCTGTTTCTGTCGATCACCTCGAAACAGCCGCCGGACATCGTGAAGATGCTGCTGTACCGTCCCGGCTTTCTCACCCGGCCGCTGCTGGATCTCACCGCTCCGGCGATGCGCGGCCCGTCGTACTGGACGGCCGGGGAACGCGAATTCCTCGCCATGTCAACGGCGTTGCTGCACGAGTGCCCGTTCTGCGTCGACTCGCACGCGGAGCTGACCCGGATCGCCGGACAAGGCGAGATCGACCCGTCGCGGCCCGACGCGGCGCGGCCCGAAGTGCGCACCATCCGGGCGTTTCTGGAGACCGTCACGCTGAACCCGGACCAGATCGCGCTACCGGATCTCCCGCCCGCGGCGATTCGCGAAGCGCTGCGGGTGAATCTGGTGTGGAACATCGTGAACCGGCTTGCGAACGCATTCGGTTTCGTGCTCCGCGAAGGTCAGCTGGAGAGCGGAACCCGTGCCCTGCACAAATTCGGGTACCGGTTCCCGGGCTTCCTGCTCGCCGGCGGCCCGGCGGACACGCACGAGGATCCGGTGGAGAACATGCGGTATTCGGTGTTCACCGCGCCCGCAGTGACCGATCAGGCGCTTCGCGGCGCGGCGGCGAGCGGTGATGGCCTGCCCGCGCCGTTGCAGCCGTTCGCGGCGAAGGTCCGCGACGCGTCCTACCGGCTCACCGACGCTGATTTCGCCGAGCTGGCCTCGAAATATCAGGAGGACGAGGTCTACGAGATCACCGTCGCCGCAGCCGTGGGTGCCGCGTTGCGCAGTTTCGATGCTGGGCAACAGAAACTCGACGCGTAACGCGAACCGGCGGCCGGGGTTTCGAGCACCCGGCCGCCGGTCGCAACAGCTATCCGCTCAGGGGCGGTAGAGCTCCTTGACGACGTCGATGTTGTCGTTCTTGTCGACGTGGATCTCGGCGTGCGGCGGGTTCGCGCCGGACAGCGCCTCCATCAGGGCCTGCTCGGTGCACGGGTTCGTGCCGCGGCCCTGCGGGTCGAGGGCGACGTCGCCGCCCGGGCACAGCTCGGCCGCGCCGAACACCTGGGCGGTCTTGCTCACCGGCAGGCGGTAGGTCTTGCCGTCGCCGGGAACCGGCACGAAGTGGCCGTTGTCCGGGCCGCCCTTCTGCCAGGTGATCAGCTGGAACTGGGCCATGTTGACCGAACGGTCGAACCCGGTGAACTTGACGGTCTGCGTCGTGTTCGGGAAGCGGCGCGTCGGGGCGGCGGGCTGCTGGCCCTTGCCCGCGGTCGGCGCGGTCTTGATCATGAACTCGGTGCCGCCGTCCTTGCCGCAGTTCACGACGCCCTGGGTGAATTCTTCTTCCGCGCCCAATGCGCAGTCCCAGTGTCCCTCAACGCCGAGAACGCGGTGACCGGGGCCTTCGCCCTGCGACGGCACCAATTCGTAGTACTTCGTCATCACATTGAATGCCTCGGTGCATCCGGGAATGCTGCCGTTGGTGCTCTGCACCGCGATCAGGTCCATTTGCTCGCCGCCAGCCGGACCGACCTGTCCGCCGTGCTTGCTGCAGTTGACGTCGCCGTTCGACGTGGCCGCGGTGCCCGCGGCACCGGCCGAACCGCCCTGCGGACCCTGCTTGACCGCCGCCGCGTCGGAAACGCTCTTCGCCGCGGAACCATTTCCGTCGACATTGTTTCCGCTGCACGCGGAAAGCAACGCGGTCGCGGCGACCGCCCCGCCGACCATGACCAGCTTCATCGACTTCATCGCGGTGAATCCCATTGTGCTCTCCCCGGCTTCCGTGTCTTTGGCGTCTTTGGCGAATCTCTAACCCCAAAGACGTGAAGCACCGGAGGACGTTGCTCCGAAGTTCCGCGGGGAGCCATAGTTGCCCCAATGTCGCCCCCGCCTGGTCCGTGCGGGCAGGACCACGGCGGGCTTCGCAACCCCGGCTAGAACACGTCGCGCAGGGTCTCCAGAAGGAGGGCGATGTTCGCCTCGTCTCGGCGGTAGCAGGTCCACTTGCCCCGCCGGGTGGCGACGACGAGCCCCGCCTGCCGCAACATCGCGAGGTACTGCGAGGTGGTCGACTGGCCAAGGCCCGCGCGCCGCTGGATGTCGGTCACGCAGACGCCGATCTCGACGTCCTCGGGCTCCTGGCCGGGTAAGCCCAGCGGATCCTTGAGCCAGACCAGCATCTGGCGGCGGGTCGGGTTGGACAGGGCGCGCCGCGTGCCGACTTCGATGCGCGTGGCGGAACTCGTCCGCTTCGGTGCCGCGGACACCGCGTTCACCGCCCGCGAGCTGCCAAGACCCGTTCCCGGCCCCGGCCAGGTGCTGGTGCGGGTGGAAGCCACCTCCGTGAACCCGCTCGACCTGCAGACCCGGAGCGGCGACTACCGCGACCAGGTCGCGCTGCCCGCGGTGATCGGCAACGACGTCTCCGGCGTGGTGGTCGAAACCGGCCCCGGAGCGGACGACTTCGAGCCGGGCGACGAGGTTTGGTACCTGGCACCGGTGTTCGCCGGGCCGGGCAACTACGCCGAGCTGGGCGCCAGCACCGCGATCGACTTCTCGACCGGCGACTACGTGCCGCAGGTCCGCGCACTAGGCGGGGCGGACGTCGTGCTGGACACGGTGGGCGGAGACACCCTCACCCACAGACCGGAAGCACTCGCCGACCGCGGCCGCGTGGTGTCCATTGTGGATATTCTTGAACCGCAGAACCTGCTCGCCGCGTGGCCGCGTCAACGGGACCTACCACTTTCTCTTCGTCAGCCCCGGCCGCGCGAAGCTCGAAGCCCTCGGCCGGCTGGTCGACCAGGGCAAGCTCCGGCCGGTGATCGATGCCGTGCTGCCGCTGTCCGACATCGCGCAAGCACACGCATTGGTGGAAGGCGGCTCCGCTGGCGGACGTCCAAAGTCGCGATCGCGGCGGGCTAGGCCAAGATGCCGAGCGCGGCCAGCCACACCCGAGTCAGCGTCGCGGCCGCGTCGTCCAGCGAACTGTCCGCGACAAACGCCTGGTAGAAGACGCGTTCGGTCATCCAGACCAGCGCCGAGGCGACCTCCGCCGCGGTTCCGGACGGCATTCCGGCGCGCTCGGCGACACCGCGCATGGTGTCGGCGAGCGCGACCACCGCGGAGCGCCATGCCTGATCGATCGCTGGAACTGACGGCGACAGTTCCACGGCCGTGCGCATCACCGTGCCGTGCTCGCGCCACATCCGCGCGGTCTGCTCGATCCCCTGCCGGACCGCGTCGCCGGGAGCCGCGGCGGCCGCGTCCACCGCGTCGACCTCGGTGCGCAGTCTCGTCACCGTCCGCTCGACCAGCGCGGCGAGCACCTCGTTCTTGGATCCGAAGTAGAAGTAGAGCGCGCCCCGGGTGATCCCGGCCTCCTGCGCGATCGTCGCCACGGTCATGCCGTCCGCGCCCGCGGCGTCCAACTGCTGCTCCGCCGCGTCGAGGATCGCGCGTTCGCGCAGGTCGCCCTTGGTCGGAGCCGTCCGGCGGCGGGTACGGGTGCCTCGCTCTTCCACCAGCACGTTCTATCACACGCCGACTATTTTTGACACTGTGCAGATTTTTCTCAACGCGGTGTAGAGTTTGTTTTATGACCAAGATCTTCCTGATCACCGGCGCCAGCTCCGGCCTCGGCCGCGCGTTCGCCGAAGCCGCGCTCCAGCACGGCCACACCGTCGTCGGCACCGTCCGCAAGCAGGCCGACGCTTCGGAGTTCGAGCGGCTCCAGCCGGGGAAATCCCTCGCGCGCATCCTCGATGTCACCGACGACGAGGCGGTGTTCCGGACCGTCGACGAGATCGAGGCCGGAGTGGGCCCGATCGACGTCGTCATCGCCAACGCCGGGTATGGCCACGAGGGTGTCTTCGAAGAGTCGACGATGGCGGAGCTGCGAGCGCAGTTCGAGGTGAACGTGTTCGGCGTCGTCGCGACAGTGAAGGCGGTGCTGCCGTATCTGCGGCAGCGGCGGCGCGGGCACATCCTCGGCGTCACGTCGATGGCCGGGCTGATCACCGTGCCGGGCACGTCCTTTTACCAAGGCAGCAAGTACGCCGTGGAAGGCATTCTCGAAACGGTCGGCAAAGAGGTCGCCCCGTTCGGCGTGCACGTCACCGCGATCGCGCCGGGATCGTTCCGCACCGACTGGGCGGGCCGGTCGATGGTCCGCACCGAGCGTTCCGTGCCGGACTACGACCAGGTGATGAACCCCATCCGAGAACACCGCCTCGCCGCCAGCGGCAAACAGCTCGGCAACCCGCGGAAGGCCGCTGAAGCCGTGCTGCACATCCTCGACGTCCCGAATCCGCCCGCGCACCTGGTCCTCGGCTCGGACGCGCTGCGTCTCGTCGCCAATGGCCGCGCGGCGGTCGACAAGGAGATCGAGGAGTGGGCCGAGTTGAGCCGGTCCACCGATTTTCCGGACGGCGCCCAGCTGCCTGGCTGAGCTATCGCATTGGATTTGCCGGTAGCCGGTTCGACGTCGACAGGGCGCGGTGGTTCTCTGGCTGGCGAGCCTCCGACCGCAAACCCCGCCACACAGAGCACAGCCCGAAAACCCCGTCGAGAGGTCGTGCCGCACACTCCCCACTGAGAAACCTTCATCGGGCGCGTCCGATGAAGGTTTCTCAGTGGGGAGTGCAGTATCGGCGGCGCTCGGGGTTCTCCCCTGGCGCGAGCCGGTGTTCCGCGGCACCGTAACGAGCCCACCTCAGCCGACGTACGCGGTGAAGGAATGCTTGGCCTGGTACCAGATCGAGATGCCGATCGCCCCGGCCGCCGCCGCGCTGCGCAGGTCCAGCGGGCCGGGCCGGTCGGAGAGGAACGTGAAGTTCCGGATCTGCGCGCCGGGCACGAAGTCGCCCTGGTTGCCTTCCTTGGTCGACCGCACGAAGTCCATCTGCTTGATCTCGATGGTGTCGCCGTATCCGGCGAACAGGTACAGATACGGCGGACGGCCGGCGAGCGGAAGGTAGAAGTGGTCGCCGTTCGGGGCTGCGGGAATCAGCATCAGAGTCTCCTCGTCATTGCCGGGGGCGGGTCCGGCGCCGCCGCCGGGAAGCGGGATGTATTGCTCGTCGATGTCGCACGTGATCCGGTCGACCTCGACCTTGCCGTCGTTGCGCTGCCACAGATGGGTCCAGGTCCGTTCCGCGGCCGTGGGCTGCGAACCGCAGCGCCAGTACCACGACACGACTCCGGCGTCGTGGACCGCGCGCAGCGTCTCGGAGAACCCGTAGAAACCGGCCCGGTTCCGGCCGACCACGCTGGCGAACCCGCTCGCGAATCGCACGACGTCGTCGAGTTGGTAAGCCGCCGCGTGGCTGTCGGCGGCGCAGGCCATCAGCGCGGAGTCCGGGACGCCCATCGCGCGCGCGTCGGCGAGGCCCGCATGTCCGAACGCGACGCCGCGGGCGAAGTCGTCGTCGTTGCCGCTTCCCCACGCGTCGTCGGTGCCCAGTTCGATGACCAGCGCGACGGTGATCCCGCCGCCGACAAGTCTCCGGTATTCGGTGTCAGTGAGCCGTTTCGTGCCGCGGCCCAGCCCGGCGTAGCGGATCACGCCGTCGAAACCGGCCGCTTTGAGCGACCCCGGGCTTGGCTGGCCCGCGGAATAGTCAGCCCAGCGCATGGTGGTCCGACCCGGTTTCGGCGTAGCTCGGCGGCCGGTTGGAACCGAGCAGGATTCGCGTCAGCCACGGCGGCATCTGCGGTTCGAGCTGACGCAGCAACGCGTACACGATGGCCAGCACGACCGGAACGATCACCTGGTTGCCGAGCCCGGACACCGCGTCGGTCACCGAAGCGGGCAGACCGAGCGAGATGAGCCACGCGACGAGCGCCGACCACAGGCCGGGGACGACGGTGCGCAGCCAGGAGGTGAGATGGTCGCCGAGTTGCGTGGTCGGTTGCGTGGTCTGTTGCGGCATGGCTGGTTTCTCCGGCTCGGTGGAAGGTTGGGTCGGCGGTGCGGACGGCTCGGTGATGATCGGCGAAGTGACAGTGTCGTTCGGGAAATCCGGTTCGGTGGCGACTTCGGGCGCGGCGACGACGGATGCGGTCGAACCGTTGCCGCCCGCGCCCGCGGTGCCCGTCGCGTGAGCCGGACTCTCCGCCGGGGCAACGGCTTTCGAGCCGGAGGCCGCGGTCGCACCGGCTGATTTCTCCGCCGCGAACACCACCGAATCAGTCGGATGCGCGACCGGCGGCGGCGTATCGATCTCAGCCGCCTTTTTCGGGGTCTCCGCCGGAGGCGCGGGCGCGACGGGATTCGGTCCCGGCCGGAAGAGCGGTTCGAAGGCGTCCGGCGAATGGGTCACCGCACCGTCCGCGTCGAGCACGCCCAGCACGGCGTAGCGGTACTCGACCCCGTGCGGCGGCACCGGACGCGGGCCGTCGTCGTCGCGGGGCCATTCGACGTCTCCGGTCACCGTTCTCGCCGGGATCTGCCAGTAGTCGCCGCGCCGGTAGGTGCCCGGCTGACCGGCCGGGACCTCCGCCGACGATCTCGGCGGGGCCTCGAACCGGACCTGGACGCCGTCCTCCAGGTCGATCCAGGTGTTCTCGACCAGCGGCACCGCGCCGTCCTCGCTGTCGTCCGGGGCGAGGTGGTCCCAGCGGCGCAGGAACGGATGCAGGTCGGCGTCGGAGCCGGGGCCACAGCGTTCGTCGAGCTCGTCGTCCAGCGTGACGAGCCGGTCCGCCGGGTCGATCGCCACGACCTTCCGCAGCGCGGGCGCGGCTTCGGGCCGGTCCTCCGCGGGGATGTCGTCCGCGACGCGGGTGGCGGCCGCGTCGTCGAGCAGTTCGACCCAGTCGCCGACGTCCAGGTCCAGTTTGCTGTCCCGGCCCAGCGTGCCGAGCGTCACCGTCGCGCCGGACACCGAGACGATCGGGAACACCACCGACGCGTTCTCCCGCGACCACTTGAAGGTCGCGCCGTGCAGCGTCCGGCCGAAACCCTTGGTAGGCAAGGAATCCCTCCATCCGCGACCGCCGGTGTGCACCTCGACGCGGTACAGCTGGTTCTCCTGGCCGCGGAACCGCGCCTCCGGCGGCAGGTGGCAGGCATCGGTGTCGCCCGGGTGTTTCGCCTGGGCGGAGAGAAGACCGGGCTCCGGGTTCAGGGATTGCCGGAACGATGCGAAATCGCCGACGCCCTGTCCCGCGCACCAGGCCACCTGCCAGACGACCTTGGCCCGCGCCGCGGTGTCCGGCCCCGGATCGCCGAGCGCGACCTCGCGGATCGCCGGGTCCTGCAGCGCGGTGATCAGCCGTTCCCACACCCGCAGGTACACCACGAACGGCCCGGTCTCGGGGAGTTCGTCCTTCTCCGGGTCGAGGTAGCCCTCGGGCTGGGCCCAATAGGTCGTGGCCTGGTCGTTCTCGACCAGCAGCCCGTCGACGTACAGCCGGCCCGCCGAGATCTTCAGGTTGTCTATTTTCGAGTGGTCCTGGTGCGGGTCGATCCGGAACCCGGGCGCCCCGGCGGGCGCGGCGGACTGGCCGAGCAGGTCGGCCACCGTGGTCCGCAGCTGGTAGAGCAGGATCGCGGCCTGCTCGTTCGCGTCCGCGTCGAGCTGGACCCGGCCCTGCTGCGCCAGCACCGCGGAGAAGTGCTTCAGCGAGTCGAAGGTGCGGCGCGAGTAGTCGGCTTGCATGGCGGTCTCCTAAGTGGCGAACAGGATGCCGGCGTCCGTGCCGGCCGGGGTGTACTCGGCGAGCCGCAGCCGGAGACTGTCCTCGCGTTGTGGCTGGAACAAGTCGTGGAAGACCCCCATCTCCGAACCGTCCTCCGCGCCGCGGCCGATTTCGTCCGGCCCCGGCCGCGCGAGCTGCGCGTAGCCCGGGGTGCCGTAGCGGATCGAGGTGAACCGGGGGACGACGCGGACCGGATCGCCGGAATGCTCCGGCTCGCAATGGAACCGGGGCGGGGTGCGCGAACTCTCCGGCAGCCAGCAGAACCGCACGCAACCGTCTTGACGCCGGGCGATCCGCACTCGACCGTCCATAATGGAGTTCTCGAGCAATCCGGCGGCGTGCGCGAAGACGGAACCGAACACCGTACACCGGCGGACGTCGACCACCGCGTGCGCGCAGCCGTCGTCCGGACCGCAGAGCGCGGCGAGGTCCGGACCGGCGGCATCGAGAATGCTGTCGGTGAGCCGGATCTGGTTGGGTTCGCGGCGCACTTCGTCGGCGGTGACAAGGATCGTGCCGAGGATGCTGTGTTCCACGCAGAGACACGCTGACGTGTCAGTGAGTTCGACGCTCGCCTCTTCCTCGTGTTCCGGACAGCATCGCGCGTCGAGCGACCACCCCGGCACCAAAGTGCAGTGCCGCACCGCGAACTGCCCGACCGGACCGTGCACCTGAACGCTGCGCCCGGTGATCAGCAGCCCGTCGAAGACGACCTTGGGCAGCGGATCGTCCTTCGCGCCGCGGTCGGTCCCGATGATCCGCAGCGCGTCCGGACGGTTGCTGGTCCAGTCGAGCAGGCGCAGCACCGGACGTTTTCCGTCGGCTGCCCGCAGTGTCAGGCAATCGCCGCGGTCGACCACCAGCTTGATTTGTTCTTGGTACGCCCCGCTGTCGGTGAATTCGATGACCGCCTGGCGTGCCGTCGAATCGGTTTCCTTGTCCCGCTGCCACTCCTCGACGGCTTCCATGACGAGTTCGTGATGCCCAGGACCGACGCGATAGACGTGCTTCGACGCTTCCGTCGCGCGCGGATATTCACCAGCGCCGAGGTCATCGGAAAACCCGTAGTGATAGTCGACCCAGACTCCGGATTCCGGTGCCTGCCGGGCGGGGAAGGCGAGCCGGCCGAGCACCGGGTCGAGCGCGACCTTCCCGTGCGCGGGCCGGTACCGCCAACCGGACAGATCCGCGGGCACGATGTCGGCCAGCGGGATCGGATTCCCGTCGCTCAGGTAGACGCACAGGCTCTTTTCGGGTCCATAGTAGACAGCCGGGCGCTCGGCGAACGCTTGCCGCCGAATGAAAACCGGCACGTTCGTCTCGTCCGCGATGTGATTCGGCGACGGCTCCCGCACCGGCGAGACGATCAGCGGAGTGTCGTTGCCGAGAATGCTGAAGGTGAACCGGGTCCGCGCCCGGTCCTCGCAATACGCGGGCCCGCGCGTGATCGAATACGGCTTCAGCCGCCACACGTACAGGCCGGTCTCCGGGATGCCGTAGCGGCCGGTCCCCCGGTGCGAGGTGATCCGCCGGACGTCGATCGAATGTGCCAGCTCGTCGAACGGCCCGTCGAGCCGGTCGAGCGCGTCGGCTCCGCGGAGGTCGGCCAGCTGTCCCCTGGTCAGCCTCCGCCGGTCCGCTCGCGGATCCCGGCCGTGCAGCCGGACGGCTTGCGAGACCGCCAGCAGCTGCCGGAATTCGACCGCCCGCGCGGGCCACTCCGCGACGTCCGCGGCGAGTTGTTCCAGCAGCGCCAAGGTTCCTTTGCGCCGCCGGTTCCCGACGGTGTGCGCGACATCGCGCCGAGGCGCGAGAGCCGACAACAACCGGCGGGCCGCCGCTGATCCCGTCGCGAGCGTTTCGTCGGCACCGGGCAGGATCTGGTACCCGACGAGATCGCCGAGGTACGGCGCGACCCAGTCCTGACAGGTCTCGATGAACCAGTCCGCGTACTGCGCGTCCAGGTCGGCGCCGATCAGGTCGGCCTGTTCGGTGATCACGCCGAGCAACGCCTTGAGCGGCCCCGCGTTCTCCTCGTCGCGCCGCCGGTAGACCGACGGCATCAGGTCGTAGAGCCGGTCCGGATTGCGGGTCATGGGATCCTCACCAACATCAACGCCTCCGGCACCCCGGCCGGGAGCACGGCGAGCCGCGCGGGCCGGATTCCGCGGTACACGGCCAACTTCTCTCCCGGCTCAAGCTGGGTCGAATCCAGCCCCGGGTTCAACCGGACCAGTTCGTCCACCGTCAGCCCGTGCCGGAGCGCCATGGTCGTCAAGGTGTCCGTACCGAAAGAGTCCACATGGCCCACCTCGTCGAAAACCTCCTCGAACCGCGCCCCGGACGCCCCGACGCACGGCTTCGCCTCGGTGAGCCGGTCCGCGACCGTGGCCAGCTCGATCGGCGTGACATCGCCGCCGATCCCGTCGAACACGTTGATCGCGGCGTAATCGACACCCGGCACGGCCTGGATCGCGGCGAACGCCTCGCTGAGGAACGCGGGTTGGCCGAGTTCCCGGTGCGCAAAGGAAAACCTGTCCAGCAACGCGGCGCGCACAGCGGGTTCCACCAGCTCCCACGAGTAGTCGGGCAGCACCTTGATCCCGGCGCGCAGCACGAGCAGCACCCGTTCCCGCACCGCGACCCGCACCTCGACGCCGTGATCGCCGAAGCCCGCCAACGCCGCTTCCAGCGCGACCACCGAACCGGAGGACGAGTCGATCCGCGCGTCGCCGGTCGCCGCGACCGTCACGTGCACGACCCGCCGTCCGCCGTCGGAAAGCTTGACTGCCTTGGCTTTCCCGATCCCGGCCCGGGCGCGCGTGAAGTCCTCGTAGTCGCGGACCGACACCAGCCGGTCGAGCGCGAGCATCCGCAGCGGGATCGACGCCCGGGCGTCCGCCGGTCCGTCGCCGTCCGCTCCCCCGCCGGACGCCAGCGGGTTGGTCACCGCACGCACGCCCGGTGGCCGTCCGGTGGCCTGGCTGATCTGCCCGGCCGCGACATTCCCGTCGTGGCCCGCGCCGATCCGGTAAACCGCCGTCACGTTCTCCGTGCCGGCGGGGATGCGCGCGCCGTGGACGCCGTCCCCGAACCGAAGCGTGCGGGTTCCGCTCGCGCCGACGGAGACCTCGTAGTCGTGACTCGTCGGCCCGGACCAGACCAGCCCGTCGGTTTCGTGCCACCGCACGCCGGACACGCGCGCGGTGAGCGTGCTTTCCGCGCCGGAAGCGTTGGCGGACGGCCGGAACGTGAGCGGGTTGTCCGCATTGGCTTGGCGCAGCTGGAAGATCTGGTTGGGCACGCCCGGATCGCCGCTGCCGAGCACCTCGGTGCGGGTCTCGCCCTGATCCGCCTCCACGACGTTGCCGTAGAGGGTCACGGTGTCACGGCGGTACCGGTAGGACAACGCCGTGGCCAGCGACAGGAACGTACGGACGCGGCTGCCGTGGCGGGACGGTTCGACCCGTTGCCGGATGCCGGCGACCATCGTCACCTCGGCGGCCTGGACCCCGCTGGTGTGCGGCACGTCGGTGCGTTCGCCGGACACCACCAGCCACCGGCCCGGCCGGAGCCCGTCGTAGACCCGCGACAGTTCGATCTCGTCGCCTTCCACGTCCTTGGTGATCGGGTCGCCGACCGCGGTGAGCGCTTCGCCGCGCGCCCAGACGACCGTGCCTGCCGCCGGGACCGGCGAAACGACCTGGTTCACCGTGATCTTGGTGACCTGCTTGGTCCCGATCTGCTCGGCTTTGCCCGGAATGGTGACTTTGACGGTGTCCAGCACCGCAGCCGTCACTTGCGCGGCGGACTGCTGGCCGTCCGGCGATTCCAGCACGACCCAGCTGCCGCGGGCGATGCCGTCGTACACCGCGTCCAGCCACACCGTCGTGGTGTCCGCCGCGTCCGCCTTCGCACAGGCTGGCCGATCCCCCGCGACCGCTCTGATCCGCAGCACCTGCAGGCCGGACAACGCGGGCGGCGGCGCGATCTGCTCGTTCGCCCACGCGTGGTGCAGGTTCGGCCCCAGCCGGGGGTCGGCCTCGATGAGCAGTTTCGGGTGCACGTCCGAACCGGGATGGAACAGCTGGTCCACTGTGGACGGAAGGTCGATCGCTTTGCGCGGCGGCCGGGAAGGCTCTCGCCGCAGCCACGGCAGGATCGGGGTGAGCCCGACCAGCGCCGTCCCCCGGTCGCAATCGGTGCCATAGCTGGATCCGCAGTCGGATTCGCAGTCGGATTCGCGATCGTCGGAGCGGTATCGCGGCGACGAACAGAACAGTCCGCGGGCGAAGTTGTTCAGGTAACGCAGCTCCGGATCGCTTTCCCGAAACGCCGCGACGCAGATCTTCAGCAGCGCTTCGGTCGCGTCCACAACCTGTCCGACGAAATTCCGGAACCACTCCTGGATCGCGCAGCTCGCGTGCGCCCGGGCGAGCGCGGCGTGTTCCGCCAGCTCGGTGCGCACGTGGTAGGCCGTGCGGGCCAGGACGAAGCTCATCGAGGCCGGGGTGCCGAGACTGAGCAAATAGGTCTTCGTGGCGTTCAGCGCGGTTATCGTGACGGTGCTCCAGGGCGATGGCGCGGGCTGGAGCCGCACCGCGGTGGCGATCGCCTCGACGAGGACGGAGATCGCCTGGTCCAGGTCTTCGAGGCGGACGCCCGTGGTGGCCAGCTTCGCGGTCGTCCGGTTGGCCTGGAAGTCCGCCGTCGCTTCGGCGACCACGCGGATCTTCGGCGGGAACGTGCCGAACAGCAGCAGCAACCGGTCCCCCGGCTTGAGCGCCGCCGCGGTGCCTTCGATCCCGATCTGTCCGACGATCGGGGCGGAGTCGGTGGTGATGTCCACCGGGTCCGCAGTGGCGACCCGGAGCGCGTTCCACTCCTCGCGGGCCTGGAGTTCTGTCGTGGTCTCGAACGTCTGCGGCAGCTGGTTCTGCGCGGGCACGCTCTTCGCGGCGGTACCCGCCGGAATCACCGTCCGCGCGCCGGGATCCAGCGTGTACGCGAGGTAGGTGGTCGCCGCCAGCGCGGGCCGCGGCGTGTAGCCGACGAGAGCGCCGAGGTGGGTGAGCGATTCGGGTTCGGTGGCGGTCCGCAGGTAACCCTCGTTGGCGATCCGCTCCTGGTAGAAGGTCAGCACGTCGCCGACGACGGCCCAGCAGTCCAGCAGCGCGATCGCCGGGTCGTCCGGGTCCCGGGTGGTGAGCGGGAGCAGTGCCTCCCGGCTCGCCAGCCGGGCCAGCATGGACTGGCGGAACCGCGCGTAGGTGCCGATCCGCCGGGACAGCGCGGGCAGGCCGGGGCGCTGGTAGGTCGTCGCCGGGGTGGCCGGGGACCCTGTGCCGGTTCGCGCACACTCGTTCATCGTCCGCCTGCCAGGTCGAGGGTGAGCTGCCCGTTCTCGGGCCGGCTCGGGTCGTCGTCCAGTTGCGCCACCTCGAGCGGTCCGATCGGGAGGACGCCGGTGGCGAGTGCGGTGCCGGGCGGGCCGAACAGCCGCTCCAGCCGGGTCACCTCGGCGTGCCGGACCCCGGGTACCGCCGCCGCGGTCGCGACGAGCTGGCCGACCCGGATCGGCGTGCCGAAGGTGAGGCGATCCGGGTGGAAGAACGCGCCGAACGCCCGCCGCAACGCCGTCCGCACGTGTCCGGCGATGTGATCGGGCAGCACCTCGACGTGCACTGTCAGATCGAGCGGGACGAGGGTCGCGGTGAAGACCGAAAGGTCATGGCCGATCCGCCGGTAGCGGTACAGCCCGGCGCGGGTTTCGTCGAGCAGCCAGGCCGGCGCGACCTCCATGCCGAGCGGATCGATCGCGACCTGCGCCTCGTACCAGCTGCCCGTCCACCGCAAGTCGCCCGCGGCCCGCTGCACGCTCGGCGAGGCACCGGCCAGCGTCGCGTAGTCGTCAGCCGTGATGGCGCGCAACAGCCGACGCCGGACCTCCTGCGGAGCCCGCAGCCGTACCTCGGATACTGGCTCGGGATCGACTCCACCGTTAGCAGGCAACGGATTCCGCACGCTTCGGATGCCGGGCACCTCCGTGCGGTCGAAGATGATGCTGCTGATCGCTTCACGGCCGACGTTCCCGGCCAGACCGGTTCCCACCCGCAGCGCCGCGGTGAGCTCGCCGCCCAAGGGAAACTTCGCGCCATTGCGGCCGTCGCCGAACCGCAGCACGGTCGCGCCGGTGTCGGTGACCTCGCCGACGAAGTGCCGGTCCGCTGGTCCGCTGTCGAGCAGATCCCGCTGTGGCAGCCAAATACTCTGGTTTCGGTCGGTGACCGTCACCGCGGGCAGCGCCGCGCGCGGATCCGGTCGCGTGGCGAGACTTGCCGGACCGCGGAACGCTGCCCGGTGCTCATCGAGCTTCGCGCCTTCCTCCGCACCCCAGCTCTGGCTGATCTCCCAGCCCTCGTTCTTCGCGGTGAGCACGTATCCCGCACGCGCCTGGCGGACGAGGTCTTCCAGCCGCTCCAGTTTCGTTTCCAGCAAATCGTCGAAACCGGCCAGCAGATACCGCAGCGCGCGTCGTGGATGTTCACGGAGGCCGAACTTCTTCACGAGCTTGGCCCCGAAAAGCACGGTGACGAACTTGATGTCCTCTTCGGACAGTTCACTTCGCCACAGCTTGGTCAGCCGAGCGCGGATCCGGACGGGAAGACCCACCAGCCAGCGCGCCTGCGCGGCCGCGAGGTCGGCGGGATCCGGGAACGGAACGCTTTGCGTGACCGGCTGGTGTCGCAGCTGCGGCTGAACAACCACCGGTAACGGCGGGTAAGCAGGTACCGGTTCGGTTTCTCCGCAACCACAGCCACAGTCGCGCGGACACTGTGGTTCTTCCGGCGCGGGGTCGGGAACGCAGTGGCACTCCGGGCCGATCCGCTGGCCGTGCTCGACCAGCACTACGTTTCCCCGAGCGACCCCGACCTCGAGGTCGACACAGTCCGGACCGCCACGAGCGTTGACACATAACGGAAAGGTCAGCGCGTCCTCGCGAGACCACGTCACTTCCAGCAGCTTTTGCCGGTACAGCTCGTCTTCTGTCTCGCTCACTGAGGTCAGCCGGACAGCCTGCCGGTGCGCGTGGTCAGCGTCGGCCGGAAGACCGGACTGCGCGCCGACCAGTTCCTCGAAAAGCACCACGTCGCCCGGTGCGAGACACAACTCCCGGTCGCTGTCCACGAGGACGGCCGAAGTCGTCCCGACCGGCAGACAGCAATCGTGGTCGCCCCACGTCCACAGGCTGATCCGGTTGCGCGCGGGAATCAGGCGGACCTCTTCGTCGTGGACCGGCTCGAATACCTCCGGCGCACCGCGGAGATCGCTTTCCTTCAAGGAGGCACCGGGCAGCGTGCTGAACCGGAAAGTCCCCTTCGGAAGGGTGACCTCGTCGGCCGCTTCGATGCACACCCAGGCCCGCGCGGAACAACCGTCGTGCATCGGGTAGTCGACCAGCCGCGCGTGCCGCCGCACGGAAACCCGCAGGCGCGCGGTGTCCAGATACGCCTCGGTGGCCACGGCGTCTTGCTGGTAACTCAGCCGGTCGCCCTCGTAGGAGAGCAGTTCCGTGAGCATGATGCCGAGGTCGGGGATGTGTCGTTCGGTCCAGGACGGCATCGTCAGCTTCAACCGGTCCAGCAGCAGTTGCCGGAAGCTGGCGTAATCCTTGCTGAGGTAATCGATCTCGGCCGCGGCTTCCGCCGGTGGCACGCTTTCCTCGACCGGCGCGCAGTCGACGTCGCCGCAGCTGCCGAACGTGAAGTCCACATAGGAGTACCGCGGATCGAAGCCCGGATACGGTCTCGTCCCCGGCTTGCCGATCGGTCCGCACTCCACAATGGACAACCGGTAGGTCGACAGGTCTCCGGCGCGGTCGACCGTCAGCCGCACCGCGTCGGCGAGGTCGGGATCATCGCTGCCCCACAGTTCGACGGCCACCACGGCGATCCCGGTCACACGCCGTCCGCCGTCGATCCGGAAGTTGGCCGGTACCAGTCCTTCCGTTGCCTTGCCGAAGAATCCCACCGTGAGCGAACGACCGTCGTCGCTCACGCCCACCGAGTCGATCCCGTTGCCGCCCGCGACGCGCACGTCCGCTCGGCGGCGTTCGTCCGCACAGCCGATCATGCCGCCCTCCCGATGATGACGTCCTCGCGCCGTTCGCCGGTCGCGAGGAGGAGATAGCCGATCTCGATCCGCAAAGTGCTTTCCTCGGCGGTGACCTCCAGGTGCTGCACGGTGATCAGGTCGCCTAGCCAGCGGTGCAACGCACCCTCCGCCGACGCCTGCACCGCCGCCGCCAGCTCCGGACTGTTCGGCTCGAACACCAGGTCCAGCAGTCCGCAGCCGAAGTCCGGGCGCATCACGCGCTCCCCCGGCGTGGTGAAGAGCAGCTGTTCGATCAGGTCGAGCACGTGGTTCGCGTAGCCGGTTTCCGCGACCCGCCCGCGTTGGTCGAAATGGAACGGGAAGTCGATGTCCACAGTGGTCACCTCCCCGCGACGTTCTGTTGCATGACAAGCACTATCGGCGGACCGGGTGAAAGAGAGCCGAGACAGGTGCCGCCGCCCTGTCCGGCCGGCGGCAGTTGCGTGAGCACCGGGGTCCCGCCCGCCAGCAGGGACGACATGTTCGTCCACTGCACCGTCGCACACGGCGGAGTCAACGCGCACCCGGCGACGATCAGCTGGTCTTTCGCGGTGAGCACCGGCATTCCGTTCACCAGCGCGGCGGGCGGCCCGGACGGGATCGCGGTCACCGCGCCACCATGCGGGCAGGTCATCGTCATTCCGCTGTGCAGCAGGAATCCCGGCATGTCCGCACCCCCCTAGTTCGGAACGACGAAGGTGCCGTTGTTGATGATGACCGAGGTCCCGGCGAGCCGGATCGAGGCGAGACCGGGACCGCAGGACAGTTCGATCCCGGTCTCGTTCAGCTTCACGTACGGCCCGGACGGCCCCATGATCTGCAGCTGGATGCCGCCGGTCGGCCCGGGCTGCTGGGTGATCAGCAGGTAGTTCTGCGGCAGCGGGCCGATTGGGGCCAGCGGCGTTCCGATGACGACCTGCGGCACGCCGGGCAGGATGCTCGACGCGATCGGCGGTCCCTCCTCGGCCACGTCGCGCCGGAACCCGGTCCACACCGCGCGGCCGAGATCGCCGCTCTGGAACTCGACCCACACCCCGGACCCGATCAGCGGCACCACGTTCATGCCCGGCGTCGCGGTGCACGCCCGCGCCCAGACGGCGTTGTCGCCCAGTACGTCGCCGACCCGCACGAGCAGCCGGTCGAGCCCGAGCGGGTCTACATTGGACACCACCTCGCCCTGGTAGGTGCCGTCGAACCGCGTTTCCTCGGTCATGCGCTCACCTGCTGGGAGAAGGGGACGAAACCGTCCCTGGCCAGGCCGAAACTCTGCTTGTACTCACCGCGTTTGATCTCGTGGGTGACCCGGTTGACGTAATAGAGGCCGTCGTAGGCGAGCCCCGCGCCGCGCACCCCGACCAGCGCGCGTGCCTTGAGCACGTGGCCGTACCGGAGCACGTCGAGTTTTCCCTGTCCGGTCACCGCGTCGGCGGCCTTCGCGGTTTTGCTGAGGCCGCGCAGCAAGATCTCCGTCGTGGACCGGCCCGCCAAGTCCGGCAACGGTTCCTCGTGCAGGGCCACCGCGGGACGAGCGGCCAGCGGCGGCCGCAGCAACGCGATGTCCGGCACCGGAATGGGGAGCCCGATCTTCGTCCGGGGTTCGGTGATCCGGATCGTGTACTGCTTCCCGGACATCCCGTCGAAACCGAACGACAGGGATTCCACATTGGTCGCCGTCCCGGAATCGACCGTGAGCGCGGGTTGCACGATCCCGGCCCGGACTTCCGGACCCCAGTACCCGATGCTCGCGCCCGGCACCGGGCCCGGGATCAGGTAGAACGAGTAGCCCGCGTCCTGCGCCAGTTGCCGGAGATAGCTGAGGTCGGTGCCGGACTGGCCGGCGATCCTCTCCTGCGGCAGCTCCGGTTCCCACAGCAGCACCGGCGCCGGCGCGGGCACGATTCCGTACATCGCGTACTTCGCCAGGATCTTCAGCACCCGCAGCTGCAGCGACATCCCGGGAAAGACCTCCCGCTCGTAGTGCAGGTCCATCAGCGCGGTGAGGTCCTCGCCGGTCACCGTGAGCCTCGACTCGCCGGGACCCGCGCCCGGGCTCATCTCGTGCCGGGTGATCACCCCGTCCATCAGCACGTCCGCCGAACCGCCGACGATCACCGCGAGCACGACCCGCGCGGGCGGATCGAGCAGCCCGGACGGCAGCAACGCCGTGGTGAGCACCGATTTCCGGCTCACCGCGAACGTCAGCTGGAACCCGCTGCGCTCGCCCGCGGACGAGGTGACCTGCACCGACTGCAACGCGTCGATCAGCTCGTGCGGCACCGGCGCGGCGAGGACGCGGCCGATCATCAACTGCAGCTGAAAGCTCTTACCCACCGGTCCCTCCCGCCGGGATCCCGGGCGGCAGGGTGATCCGCAGCCGACGGCCCGGCTCCGCGGTGAGCGCGTCCGGATCCATCGCCCGGTTCGCGTCGGCGATCCGCCAGTACTGCTCGGCGTCGCCGAACACGTCGCCCGCGATGCGGTCGAGCCGGTCCCGGGGTTTGACCACGCGCTCGCCGATCTGCGCGAGTTGCTCGGGCCGCGGCAGCAACCGCCGCTGAACGAAGCGGACCGAGCGACCGTCCGGAAGGTCGCGGACCGCGGTGGGCAGGCCGTAGTATCGACTGGTCGCGGAGAACATCAAGCACCTCCTAGACGGTCGGCACGCCGACGTCGGTCACCGGGTTGGCGACGCGCTCGGCGAATCGTTCTTTCTGCTGGAGATACGTCAGGTACAGCGTTCCGCCCTTGGCGCGCCCTCCCGGATCGCCGGGACGCGGATAGCCGAGATCGTCCACAGTGAGCACCCGGACGGTGACGCTGACCTTGGCCCGGATCGGATTGAGCGCGGCGTCGAACGCTTCCTCGGCGACGCTGAAGTCCGTGATTCGCACCGGCAACACGCGTTTAGGACCGAGCACGAGGACCGTCAGCGGTGCCTCCACCGGCACGATTTCCAGCTGTCCCTGTCCGGCCAGCAGGTCTTCGTTGCGCAGCTGGTCATACGTCGGCGAAAGGCTTTTTTCGAGCGCGCACAGCACCGGAAACAATCCGTCCGGGAACTTGTCGGGCGCCGCGGTGGCGTCGAACTCGGCCTCGAACCGGTACGACTCGTGCGAAGGACCCTTGAGCCGCAACGCTTCCAGCCGGTCGCCCGGTTCCCCGCCGATGCCCTGCACCTGCAGGGTGCGGGTGAGCGTGTCCGGGTTGTACTGGAACGGAATCGTCTTCGACGCCCGCCCGCTGTCCGGATCCACCAGCACGAACCCGCCCCGGACGGGATTCAGGCTCTGCGGAAAGGTGGTCATCGTCGTAGTCCTCCCCAGCGAACGGCGGAACGCCTTGCCCCAAAGCGTGCCGGGACCGCGTCACCGAGGCGTCACCGCTCAGCCGGCCGCCTCGCGAATCCCGCGGTGAATCGCGCGGGCGATCGCCTCCGCGAGCGTTCCCTCCGGCAGTTCCGGCACCACTACCCGGCGCCGCCGCGCTGCCCGCCAACCCCGGCGCGGCGCGTCCGCCAGCTGACGAGCCAACTCCGCTCGCACGGCAGCGCGAAGCTGACCGGGCTCCTCGGCGAGCCCGGTCAGCACCAGCCGGTCGATCCGGATCTCGATCACTGCCGGAAATCCCGTTCCGGCACGGGAAGTTCGAGCTTCCGGAACTCGGTGCGCGCGGCGGCCAGCACGGTCTCCATCGTGATCGGCGACCCGGCGGCCGCGGCGAGGAAGGCCGCGTTGAGCGCGATATTGCGGATCATCGCGCCGCTCGTCTGAAGCCGCGCCAGCCGGTCGAAGTCGAGGCCCTCGCACGGTGCTCGCGTCGGGAACGCCTTCCGCCACATGATCTTCCGCTCGGCCGGGCCGGGAAAGACGAACTCGACCACGAACCTCAGCCGGCGCATGAACGCGGTATCCAGCGTCGAACGCATGTTGGTCGCCAGTATCGCGAGACCGCGGTGGGCTTCCATCCGCTGCAGCAGATAGTCGACCTCGATGGTGGCGTACCGGTCGTGCGCGTCCCGGACCTCGCCGCGTTTGCCGAACAGCGACTCCGCCTCGTCGAAGAACAGGATCGCGCCCTCGGCCGCGTCGAACAGCTTCCGCAGGTTCTTCTCGGTCTCCCCGATGTACTTGCTGACCACTGTGGACAGATCGATCCGGTAAAGGTCCAGCGCCAGCCGGTTTGCGAGCACCTCGGCCGCCATGGTCTTGCCGGTTCCGGTCGGTCCGGCGAACAGCACGCTCAAGCCGAGGCCGCGTTCGCCGAAGCCCCACAGGTCATGCACCTTCGTGCGCTGCCCCACCTGGTCGGCGATCTCGCCGAGCAACCGGCGGGCCTGCTCCGGCAGCACGAGATCGCCCCAGTCCGCGGTGGATTCGAGCCGTTGCGCGCGGCCGTCCAGCCGCGGCCGGGTGCGGACGCGGCACTCCTGCCACACCTTTTCCGGATCGGCCCCGGCGACCGCGGCCACCGCCGCGATGCCCGGCAGGTCGAGCGCGAACTGCGCGGCCAGCGCGTCGAGCACCGGCTGATCGCTCCCGAGCGCTTCCCGCCACGCCAGCGCCCGTTCCGCCGGTGTCGGCGGGCGGGCCTCGATCGACCGGAGTCCCGGCCCGCCTTCCCGCACGGCCAGCACCGCCGGTCCGGTGATCCGGTCGAGAAACCCCGCACCGCCGGTCTCCTCGGCTTCGAGGTACAACGCCAGCGGCAGCAACGCGGCCTCGCGCTGCCAGGTCCGGGCAAGGAGATCCAGCTCCACTGGCTGTGCGGGCAACGCGGACGCTTCGAGCCGATACGCCGCCAATCCGGAGATCTCCGCGGCACGCGCGGTGATCTGTCGTTTCGCGGCTTCGTCGGCACCAGTGAGCTGCACCGGACCGGCGAGCGCCCACTGACTGGCGACTTCCTCGGCAACCCTTCGCTGCGAAGCCGACAACTCCGTGGGAGCCAGTGGCGTGACCAGCGGACCCAGCCGGTCGTCAAGACTGTTGAGCCCCTTCAGGTAGTTGACCGTGCGCTCGGCCGCCCGCAGCGGCGCGGACACCACGCCCTGCCCGGAGACACCCTCGATGAGCTGCCAATACCGCAGACCGCCTTGTGGCGACACGGCTTCCCACGCTGGGCCGGGCAGTACGCGAAGAGCCAGCCCGAACGTCGGATACGCCATGTGCGGATTGCCGTGCGCCTCGGCGCAAAGCCCCGCGATCGACGGATCCAGCTCGACCGCCGCACACAGCAGCAAGGTGTCTCGCTCGAACCGGGACAACCCGAGCCGCGCCGCCAATACCGTCAGCGCGGGCGGCGGGTCGATCGCCTCGGCTTCCTCGACAGCGGCGGTCGAGACCTCTTCGCCGGGATGCCTCAGCACCTCCCGCAACCACTCCAGCGACGCGGCGAGGAAGCGTCCGTTCGCCGCTTCCCAGGTCATGAGATCGTCACCGTCTGGGTGGCGTCGAACACCGGCTTCGGCCCGGTGCGGTCGACCAGCAGGCTGTCCACGCCGCCGATCCGGAGCCGGGCGAGATGAGTGCCCACCGGCGCGTCCGGCACGTCGAAGGTCAGGTCCGCGCCGGTCACCGGGTCCTCCGGCCGGGCCGCGACCGCGCGCCGCTCCAGCACCGAGCGTGAGCCGAGGACCAGCAGCACCGGCTGCCCGGTCCGCACCGGAGGACGGCAGGCGAGCCGGACCACCGCGGCGCTCCCGTGGCGGTGCACGGTCAGCGGCATCCGGCTGGTGATCTCCGGCGCGACCGCGAGCGAAACCTCGTTCGTCGCCGTCGTGCCGGACGCCACCGCCACCGACCACAAACCGGCCGGGAACGCCTGCGGCGGCCCGGTCAGCTCGAACCGGATCTCGGCCGCGCTGCCCGGCACGACCGGAATCGAGACCGGCCCGGGCAGCAGCGGATGCGACAACCGGATCTCGTTCGCCTGATCGAGATTCGCGCCCCGCAGTACGACGCGGCCGCCGAGCTTGACCGCCGCCTGTTCGTGCTCGAGACCGTCGGGACCGACCGCGACCGGCACCGCGGCGGTGAGCTGCGGGTACGGCGATTCGACGCTGGCAGCCGCTTCCGGCCCCCGGTCCAGCGCACCCCGGCGCAGCACCGGCACCGGCGTACGCGGCGGGCGGCGGCTGTCGATGAGCACCGGCCCGGCTTCGAACGCGACAGTGAGCCGATAGCTGGTCTGGAACGCCGACCACAGCGAGTAGATGTCCTTCTCCGCGAAGGATTGCCAGGTGAGCCGGATCAGTTCGGACTGTTCCGAGACGTTGCTGGGCGATTGCACCTGCCTCAACCGCGCGCGGCTGAGGTGCGGATGCTCGTGCAGCGTCCGCAGCGCACCGCCGAGCATCCGGTGCGCGATGGTGTCCGCACCGCCTGGCACATACGCGGTGAGCAGGTAGTGCAGGACGAGCGGCAGCTGCGGATCGCCGTGCTCGCCGGGTCGCAACCCCACCGGATCCTCGTTGCGCAGGGCGTCGTCGATGCCGATCTGGTAAAGGAACAGGTTCAGCTGCGGATCACCGCTCGGCCCCGGCGTCTCGTGCGGCGGCCGCGCTTCCACCTTCGCGCCGCTCTCGACCTCGCGTGCGCCTTCGAGGACCAGCTGGACCAGTGCCTCGGTCACCGCCTCGATCGCGTTGGCGTCACTCATCCCCGCTCCCGGAGGTAGTCGTCCAGGCTCAGCAACGGTTTCCGTTCCTTCTGTGGCTTCGCCGCCGCTGCCGGTGCCGGGCGGGCGGTGACCTCGACCCGGCCGATGCTGATGTGCACGTCCGGTTCTGGCGGTGCTTTCTGCCGCCGGAGCACCAAGGGCTGCTGCGGCTGTCGCGACGGCGACGGGGGCACCGGTTCCCGTTCCGTCCGGGGACGCGCGACTGGGTGTGCTCGGACCGGTTCGACCGCGCGTATGTGCGCGGCCTGGACTGGTTCTGGAGGCACCGCAGCGGTTTCTCGCTTCGCCGCGGTGGCTGGCTTCTGGACCGTCTCTCGCCGCAGCTCTTCCGTCCGTACTTCTCGCTCCCGCAACGATTCGGTGACCTGCTCCGAGTTGAATACGGTCGCGCGCTCGGTGTGCGTCCGAGACTCGACAACGCTCTCTCGAACCACCGTGCTCGGTTCGCCTGGCTCCGGAGTCGGCACCTCGCGGACGCGTTCGGCCGCTTGAGGAGTCGGCACCGTAGTCTCGTGGAGGCATTCGGCTGGTTCCGGTTGTGGCAACCCGGTTTCGCGAACGCTTTCGACCGGATCTCGGTGTTCCATCTGGGTTTCGCGGACCCGCTCGACTGGATCCGGGAGCGTTGCCAAGGTTTCCCGGATCAGCTCAACCCGCTCTCGGACCGGAACCTCACGTTCGGTTTCCTTCGCCGCCAACGGCTTCTGCGCCGATTCGGTGAACGTGCCCATCGGCAACTCGGGTTCCGTCCCGACCGGACTGGCGGGTTCGAACAACGTCGGCACGAGCGGCCGGATCGGCGGCGCGTCGATCCGGCCGAGCAACCGGTCCACGAAATCGTTCATGCCATCGTCCCCGCCAGTTCCAGATAACGTCGGCGCCGCCCAGGACTCACCGCGAGCACCTCCGCCTCCGACCAGCCGTAGGCAAGCGCGAGCGCGTGCACGTCGTACAACAACCGCCGCGCGCAGGCTTCCAGTTCCGTCCACAGATAAACCGCGATGTCGAACGGGGACGCCCAGCGGTGGCCGCACACCGCGCAGTCCAAATCGATCCGGACGTCAGCCTGCGGATCACTCGCGAACAACGCATCCGGGAGCGCGCCGAGCACCGCGTCCGGCAACTCGGACCGCGCCACTTCCCGCTCGCCGCAGCGAGCCGTCACCACACACCGTTCGAGCAATATCCGTCTACTGTGGACTTCCAGCAGATCTCGGCTCGTCGCCGCACGGAACTCGACCTCGTACCCGTCGACAGCCACCATCGAGGAAGCGTCCACTCGCGACGGACGCAAATCCCGGCCCGACAGTTCCAGCTCGAGTTCCTCGCCGCACGCAGGACAGCTCACCAGACACGGAAACGCGGACCCGAAGCACCGTTCCCGCAGGGCCAGCAGGAATTCGTCCCGCCGGCCCACCGCGAGATCGCCGACCTCGGCCGGCTCCGCACCACCGGCGACCGCCAGCGCGAGCGCCCGCCGTACCGCGCCCAGCCCGTGCGCCGCCTCCCAGACGTCCAGGAGGCTCGCTTCGGTGAACGCTGCCATCACGCCGGGTCTTCGAAGGACGTCTCCTGCGGCTCCGAAACCTCCTCGGCGACCCACCCCTCGTTTTCGACCTTGATGTGCTGCACGGCGACCGCGTTGGCGTTGGAGTCCAAATCGGACACCGGCTGCCATTCCGAGACCCAGCAGTTGAAGACCTGATAGGACAGCACCTTCTGCCCGCCCTCGTCGAAGACGTCGACGATGAGGTCGCGGCGGAAGTCCTTGAGCGAGGTCTCCAGCCCCTGCCCGGAGTTGGCGAAACTCCACACCCGGTTCGCCCACTGCGCGAACACCTTGTCCGCGGTGACGCCGCGTTCGAGGGTGATCGCGTCGTATTCGGTGCGGCCGGGGAGTTTCGCGCTGGTCGCCGGATCGCCGCCGGACCGGTGCTTGATCACCTCGGTGCTCCGCTTGAACCCGGTGATCTTGCTGACCCCGAGCAGATAGTCGCCGCCGGCGAACTTGACCCGGAACCGGAAGTTCTTGTATGGATCGCGCCGCTTCGTCTTGCTGTCGGACATGACGTGTGCCTCCTGCTACACCTGGATCTGGCCGGCGAGCTGCTGGATGTGGATGAGCACGAACTCGGCGGGCTTCAGCGGGGCGAACCCGACCAGGATGTTGACGATGCCGCGGTCGATGTCGTTCTGCGGATTGTTCGTCGCGTCGCATTTCACGAGATAGGCGTCCTTGGGCGTACGGCCTTGGAACGCGCCTTGCCGGAACAGGTTGTTCAGGAACGCGCCGACGTTGAGCCGGATCGACGACCACAGCGGTTCGTCGTTCGGTTCGAACACCACCCATTGCGTACCGCGGAAGAGGCTTTCCTCGATGAAGAGCGCCAACCGCCGCACCGGCAGGTATTTCCACTGGTTCGCGAGCACGTCCGCGCCGCGCTGGGTGCGCGCGCCCCAGATCACATTCCCCACCGAAGGCATGCCGCGCAGGCAGTTGACGCCGAGCGGGTTGAGCACGCCGTTCTGCAAGTCGGACAGCTGGACAGTGAGGCCGCTGACCCCGTTCAGTGTCGCCTCGGTGCCGGCCGGGGCCTTCCAGACGCCCCGCTGGACGTCGGTGCGCGCCCAGGTACCGGCGATCATCCCGCACGGAGGGAATTCGCGAACGAAGTTCTCCTGCTTGGGATCCGGCTGTTTGACCCGGGGGAAGTACAGCGCCGCGTTGCGGGCGAAATCGTTGTTCAGGACGAAGCCGTCCACCTTCACGTCGTCGGCGACTTCCCTCGGCCCGTGCCATTTCGGGTCCGGGTCCACGATCAGCATCGCCCGCCGGTCCACACAGAACTTGATCGCGTCGACCAGCACGTTCTGCGGGCCGCCGATCAGCCCCGGTGCGCCCGGCAGGCAGAGCATGTTGAAGATGTCGGTTTTGAGCAAGGCGTACATGCCGGACTGTTGCACCTTGTCGCCGAGGTAATCGGCGCGTCTCGGCGTCGGACCGTCGTCTCCGTGGTCCGCGGCGGTGTACCAGATGTCTTTCTTTTTATCGTCGGTGAACGGGTCCTGGCCGTCTTCCAACTCGGCGGAACTGTGCGCGTCCGGCCGGTGCCCGGCGTTCTCGACCGACCCGATCAATCCCGAGGACGCGATGACATTCCCCAGCGAGCGCGGGGAATTCTGGTCGATGCTGACGTTGAGGTACTGCTCGGTGACCTTGCTCGTCGCGTCGCGAACAGTCAGGTTGTACAGCTGGTGGGCCTCGTCCTTGACGGTGTTGTAGTCGACCCGCGCCCGCAGCGTTCCGTTGGCCCAGGCTCCCACTCCGCGCGCGTGCAGGGTCGGTCCGCTCGGCAAGGCGATTGTCGCGGCGAGGGCGGTCCGGGGCGGCGTGGTGTCCTCGGCCTCCGGCTGGCCCGTGCCCGCCGGCGGGGTGGACGGCGGCGTCGGAGTCCCGTACACCCGTACGATTTCCGCTTCGCTGCCGCCGTTCTGGTAGAACTGCCAGACCGCGTAGCTGAGGTCGCTCGCCGGGTCGAGGCCGCCGAATTGCTGTTCGTAGTCCTCCCAGCTCGTGATGTGCACCGCCACGTTCGTGACGCCGCGCGGTGCGGTGCCGACGAAAGCCGCGACCGAGGTGGGCACCCCGGTGATGGTACGAACCGCGCTGGGCAGTTCGTCGATATAGACACCCGGAAACGTGGGCGTGATGGGCATGGCCGTCTCCCTCCGCGGCTTTCTCGGCCGTGGTCGTGAGCGTGCTCTGGTTCCGTCACCGCGGCGTCACTTCGCCTTCGCCGGCACCGATCCGGCTCAGCCAGCGGTCCACCGACGCGAGAATCTCTTCGCGGGTCGTGAGAACCTCCGACGTCGTCGCGTCGGTGCGCACGTCCGCGGTGGTCGTGACGCGGACCCGCAGCTGTCCTTCGGACGTGCACCACGCCCGAAGGACGTGCAGCGCGATTCGCTCCGGGTCCGCACCAGCCATACGGTGCAGTACAACGGTTCCCCGTCACCGCACCGTCACCCCGGATCAGGCGAGCAGAGCCCGCACTCCCGGGCTGGGCCGCACGCCGAGTTCGGTGTGCAGCAGTTCAGCCAAGGAGCGATAGGCCCGCACCGCTTCGCCGCGGTTCCCTTCGAGAAGGTGCACGCGGATCAGGCAGCGATGCGCGCTTTCCCGCAGCGGTTCGGCGTCGACCGCGGTGAGCGCGGCGTCGATCGCCTCGGAGAACCGGCCCGCTTCGCCGAGCCCTCCGGCCAGGCATTCCAGCGCGTGCAAGCGAAGCTGCCGCCACCGCTCGCGGAAGACGAACAGCCAGTCGTCGTACCAGTCCGGCAGCAAATCGGTCGACAGCAAGCCGATCACCGGTTCGCTCTCGTCGGGAAGCTCCGCGCCGGCGGACGCGAGCGAACGCGCCAGGCTCGACGCGGCTTGCACATCGACGGCCGCGGTGTCGGAGAGCGACAGCCGCTCAGCCGTCGCCTGCACCAGATCCCGATGCACCCGGCCGATCCGCCACAACGTGGTGCGGAGGCTCGCCGCACCGTGTTCCTCCGACGAGTCCGCCCACAACGCGTGCGCGACCTCGGCCCGCCGCACGGGCCGGTCGCGAAGCGCGAGGTAAGTCACTAACCGTTGAGCCGCACGGGAAAGCGGTCGCGCGTCAGCCGCGCCGTCCACCGCGAAGGACGGCAATGTCTGCACGACGAGCACCGACGCCGTTCCAGTCCCCTCTCCCGATTCGTAGTCCACCGTTTTTGTCCGCGAACCGACCATTCGAACCGACACCCCCTCGATCCTCGGCAGCGTCCCCCGGGAGCACTGCCGGTCGAACTCCGATGATCGTGACCGTCCCGCCGCCGCGCCATCCGTGCTACCACGTAACTTCGCTCACGGTCGTTCCCGCTCCCGCGCGAACGACCCTCCCGGACCGGCCCCGGCCAGCAGTCGCTGCTCTCGCAGGAAAGAAAGGAACTGAAGATACGTGCGCTGGGTGAACGCGTTGGCAGGCCAGATCTCGTCACCCGGCCGCAACGCTCCACCAGCCATTCGGCGGTACCGCGCGTTGATCGCCTCGGAAACCCGGATGAACACCCCCACGTCCCCGATCGAGGCGATCCGCCGCGACACCGGCAGCCCCTGCGCTTCCCCGGCGAGAAACCGGTCGAGAGTAGTGCTGGTGATGACCCGGGCCAGGTACCCGCCGAACTCGCGCCACGTCTGCTGCTCCGCCGGCGTGTACCCGGTGAGATCCCAGTTGGCCGGGTCGAGAATGCCGATCACGCTGCCGAACATCTGCGCCACCACACTGCTGACGCCCTGTGCGATCACCCCCGCCGTCTGCACCCCCGACGCCAGCCCAGTCGCGACCCGCTGAGTCCACGCCGCGATCGCCGGCGCGACAGTGTCCGCCACGCTCACGCCGTAACTGCCCGACGCTCGCGCACCGGCCTCGGCACCGAGGCTGAACGCGGCCGCCACCCAGCCTTCCTCCCCCGAGAAAAGCCCGGTGCTGACCGAGAACCCCACGCCCGCAAGCAGTTTCACCGCGACGTTGACGCTCCCGCCCGCGTACGCGCCGGAGACATTTCCCGCCCGGCCCGCCGGACCCAACCGGAGCGCCACGACGATCGCTTCGCTGCCTCCCGCGGTCACCCCGACCCCGAGTTCGCCGTAGCCGATGACGTCGGTGGTCACCTCGCCGGACTCGAGGTTGACGAAGACCATCGTGTCCTGCCCCGCGCCCGCCCCGACCACCGCACCGGCATTGCCGGAAGCGCGCATCCCGACCGCGGTGCCGGTGATCGCCCACCCCAGCAACCTCAGCGGCGCCGACAACACCGAGACGGCCACCCGCACGGCGCCGAAGATCCGATTGCCGCGAAGGTTCGTGACCGCCACCCGGGTGTCGGGCTCAGCCTGCCGGGCGAGACCGGGTGCACTGGCCCCGGACACCGTTACCGGCCCGCCGCTGACTACCGCGTCCGCCGCGACGTCCGCCGACCGTTCGAGCTGATGCCCTGCTGCCGGTCCGCCGCCACGACGCTGTTGCACGACGTGCGCCAGCTCGTGCGCGAGGGATCGCTTGCCGGACGTCGTCTCGGGGCGGTATTCCCCAGTGCTGAACACGATCCGCTCGCCCACTGTGTACGCCTTCGCGCCCAGCCAGGCCGCCGAGTCGGCCGCCGTCCGGTCCGAGTACACGCGCACCTGGCTGAAGTCCTGGCCGAAGCGCTGCTCCATGAAGTGCCGAAGATCGGGTTCGAGAGGATTCCCTCCGCGCGCGGGCTCCGGTCCGGACTCGGCGGTTCCCGGCGCGGGCACCCGGACGTGCTGCTCCATCGAGGACCCTCCCGATCACTGGACCACCGGGGCAGTGTGATCGGGATCCGTCACCGCGACGTCACCGTTTTTCCCGCGACGGCAGGAAAATTCGGCATATTCCTTTTTTTCGGGGCCTTCCCTCCGGTCAACGAGCCCCTGTCTCGCCGCGCCGGTCGCGAACCCACTGCGCGAGCCGCACCCGGGATTTGAGGCCGAGCTTGCGGTAGACGTTGCGCAGATGCGTCTCCACAGTCCGCTCGCTGAGGAACAGCGCGGAGGCGATGTCCGCGTTCGACAGCCCCTTCCCGACGAGCACGGTGATCTCCGACTCCCGCCGGGTGAGCGGCCCGCAGCGCTGCGCCGGAACCGAATGCCCCTGCTTCACGATCCGCTCCGGCCACGGCGCGCTGCCCGCCGCGGTGAACGCCGCCGTCGCCGAGGACGCCATCACCTCCGCTTCCGACGGGTCCAGCAGTTCGACCATCTCCACTTCCGCTTGCGCGGCAAGCAGATTCATCCCGAATCCGCGAAGCACGGTCGCCGAACCACGCAGCCGGTCGACCGCCTCCGTGGCGTTTCCCCGGGCAGCGTCGGCGAATCCCTGCTGCCGGTCGGCGAGCGCGTGCAGGACTGGCGCGTTGCTGCCCGCCCCGCGAAGCAGACCGACCACGCGGTCAGCTTCCGCCAGGTCTCCCCGCTGCACCGCGGCGTATCCGGCGAAGGAAACCCGAAGACAGTTGAGCTGCGTGTCGCCGAACGGCAGCGTGTCGGTCAACGCCGGGGCTTGTGCCGCCACGCCGCGCCGCACCGCCAGGGCGGTAGCCGCCAGGTCGAACGCGTCCAGCAGGTCGATTTGCGAAGGGTCGTAATGGCGGCGCGCATCGGCCAGGTCCGCCGCCGCCTCATCGAGGTGACCTCGTTCGGCGCGGACAAACGCTCGCCCGGCAAGGGTCCGCCCCAACAACCGGTCCTGCCCGACCCGGCGCGCCTCCGCCACTGCACTGTCCATTTCAGACAGTGCGGTTCTTAAATCGCCGGAAAAGTACCGCGTGGTCGCGAGCATGGTCTGCAGGTAACACGTGGCGGACGGCAACCATTGCCGCACCGCTGGAGTACTGCTGACGTCCGCGACCCGGATCGCCGTGACGAGGTCACCGCGCAGCGTGGACAAACCGTTGAGCATCATCCGCGGCGCGAACGCGAGACGAGGGCCGTCGTCCCCGCAGCGAAGCGCAAGCTCCAGCGCACTGCGCAACTCCACGACCGCCGTTTCGACGTCCCCCGACAACGCCGCCAGCGCACCGGCCCCGAGATGCGCGACCGAATGCGCCCCCGGAGTGTCGCTTGTGGACGGAAGCGCGACGAGTTCCTGCGAAATCACCGCCAGTTCCGGGAAGTCGCCGTGCCGCAGCGCGATGATCCAATGGATCAGCAACCGGGTCGGCGGATCCGTGTCCGGACGGCGACCGCTGGCCCTGGCCAGCCCGACCGCCGCCGGAAGGTTCCCGCGCTCGACTTCGAGCAGCGCCTGCAAATGCCGCCACGCCCGCCGACGCTCAGTGTCCTGCCCCCGCCGCTCGCTGAGCGCGACCGCGTCCCGCAACAGTTCAGCGGCCTCGTCCAACCGGCCACGCCCCTGCTGCAACCTCGCCAAGTCGACAAGCAGCGCGGGCACCGCGTCCGGCCGCGCATCCCGCGCCCGCCGCAACGCGGCCGCGAGGTACTCGGCAGCTTCGTCCAAATCCCCGACGGTCAGCGCCCGAGCCCCCGCCGCGCTGAACGCCTCGATCGCCCGGTCCACCGGAACGCTGTTCCCACCGGCCGCGTAATGCGGCGCCGCCGCGACGGTACGGTCCGCGCGATGCAGCGCCGCGCCGATCGCCGCGTGCAGCGCCCTCCGCTCAGCGAGCAGAAGCTCGTGATAAACCGCCTCGGCGTAAAGAGGATGCGCCACTTGATAATGCGGCTCGACCTCCGACTGATGCTCAGTGGCCAGCCGGCGCCCGACCAGCCGCCGCAACGCCGCGTGCAGCGCGGGCAAGCCCATCCCGGAGACATCGGCGAGCACCTCCGGACGCCCGTGCGTCCCGGCGACCGCGACCACCTCCAGCAGCCGCCGATCCACCTCGCCGAGCCGGCTGATCTGCTCCCGCACGATGTCCCGGATCACCTCGGGCAGCGGCCCGCACATCCGGCTCGTGACCAGATGCCGGGTCAGCGCGACGACGAACAACGCGACCCCGGACGCCCGCGCCGTGACCGCCCGCAGCAACGCGAGCGGCGGCGGCGTGCCCAGGACGTGCTGCACCAGATCGCGCACCGCCTCGTCGGTGAGCGGCGCGAGTTCGAGCAGCCTTCCCGCCTGGTGCCGCCGGGTCGCCTCCGCCATCGCGTCGAGCGCCTCGTTGTCGACGCCCGAGCGGAAACACCCGATCACGAGCAGCGGCAGTTCCTCCGCGTTGCGCCCGAGATAGTGCAGCAGTTCGACGGTCCCCCGATCAGCGCAATGGAGGTCGTCGACCACCAGCAGCACCGGACCGCGGACGGTGAGCTGTCGCGTCGCCGCGAGCACCGCTTCGCACATCCGGGTGCGCTGCAGTCCCGGATCCCCGGACTCGGGCGAAACCGGACGCAGATCGGGGAACAATGCGCCGAGATTACCGGGCTCCGGGGAAAATCCGGCGGATTCACTCAGATGGCCGCGGAAAGCCTGGACGATCGGCGCGTACGAAAGGCCCGACAACAACGGGTCCGCCCGCCCCTCGACAATCGCGAATCCCTTGCCGCGCGCCACCCCGATCGCCTCGGCGGCCAGCCGGGATTTGCCGATCCCGGGCTGCCCGCACACCACGACCGCGCCCCCGCTTCCCCGGCCCGCCGCGGCGATCGCCCCTGCCAGCACAGCGAATTCGGCGTCCCGGCCGATCAGCGGAACGCCCGGTTCGGACCCGCGATACGAGCCGACCCCGCCTCTTCGAGGCAGGTCCGCACTCCCGGCCGGTGCTGCGTCCATCCGCCAGCCTCCCCGAACAAGTGCCCACGAAACCATACCGCCCGGGAGCAGGGAGACGAGCGAATTTCTCGCACGGGGAAAATGGCGGGAAGAATCTTGCCGCTGACCTGCGGAGGACGCATCAGGACCGCTCGGGCCAGACCGGCGCCGCACGGCTGAGGACAATTTTCCGGATGTGGACAATGGGGTGAATGGGGCCGCGGAGCAGTTCCGGCGGCGGTTCGAGACGCTGTGCCGAAACGGAGTGCACGCCGGTTCGGGCGGGTTCTGCCGCGCCCGGCGAACCGCGGAGCTGACCGGCTCGTGGCGTGGTGCCGTGCTTCTGACCGACTCGCGGCCCAGTGCTGTGCTTCGCCGCCGTGCTTCGCCGCCGTGCTTCGCCGCTGTGCTTCGCCGCTGCTCCAGGAACGCCCGCGTGATCCGGCCCGCGCTGCCCGGTGCTCCAGGATCGACCGCGCACGCACTCGCTTGGGGCTCGGGCTCGGGCTCGGGCTCGGGCTCGGGCTCGGGCTCGGGGCATGTCTCGCACACCGCTCCGGCCCGCGCTACCCGCACACAGCGCCATCTCTGCCGCACGCAACACCGCAGCCCGCGCTGCCCGCGTGCAGCTCCAAGCCCGCCGCGCGCACCACCTCGGCCCGCGTTAGCCGCACGCAGCACCAAGCCCGCCGCGCGCACCACCTCAGCCCGCGCTGCCGCACGCCGTCAGAGGCCCACGGCGCACACCCGCACGCCGCCGCAAACCCACCGCGCACCACACCGCAGCGCGCACTACCCGCCGCAGCTCCGCACCCAGCGCGCTACCGGCCCCCTCCAGACCCACCGCCTGCCGAGCCCGGCGAAGGGGCGCCCGCAACCCGGACGCCCCCACCGGTCACTCCACCAGCAGATCCTCAATCATGATCGGAATGCTCCGCACCCGAACGCCGGTCGCGTTGCACACCGCGTTCGCCACCGCGGCCGCCATGCCCACCGCGCCGATCTCGCCGACCCCGCGGGCTCCGACCGCGTTGTGCAGCGTGTCCGGGTACTCGACGAACTGCACGTCGATCTCCGGGATGTCGGCGTTGACCGGCAGCAGGTAGCTCGCGAAGTCCGCGTTCGCGGGGCGTCCGCTCGGCTCCGTTTCCAATCCCTCGTGCAGGGCCGCCGACACGCCCCAGATCATGCCGCCGGACAGCTGGCTCCGCGCCTGCGTCGGGTTGATGATCCGGCCGCCGTCGAAGACGCCCAGCATCCTCGACACCCGGACCTCCCGGGTCAGCCGGTGCACCCGGACCTCGCAGAACTGCGCGCCGAACGAGCTGAACGAATGCTTCGTCATCTCCTCGCCCGGCGCGGAGGAACCCCTGGCGGACAAGGATTCCCGGCCGATCGCGCGCAGCAGTTCGCCGAACGGCATGGTGCCGCGGTCACCGTGCAGCAGCCCTTCGGCGTACGTGACCACCTCGCCCTCGAACGGCGCGCCCGGTTCGGCGGCGAGCGCCACCAGTTCGTCGAGCAGTTCGGTCGCCGCGAGCATGATCGCGGTGCCGGTGCTCGCCGTGGCGGTCGAGCCGCCGGACATCCCGCCCGGCGCGTACCGGGAATCGCCAAGGTGCGGGGTGACGCGTTCCGGGTCGATGTCGAGGGATTCGGCCCCGATCGTGGCCAGCACGGTGAGCAGCCCGGTGCCCGGGTCCGCCCCGCTCGTGGACACGTCCGCGGTCTCGTCCGCGTTGAGCGTGATCTCGACCGTCGCCGGGAAGCGCAGGCCGGGGAACATCGCGGTCGCCGTTCCCATGCCGACGAGCCAGTCCCCGTCGACGTGCCCGCGCGGCGATCGGTTCGCCCAGCCGAACCGCTGCGCCCCGATCTCGTAGCACTCGTCGAGGTGCTTGCTCGACCACTGCAGATCGACCCCGGGAGGAGCGAGCGAACTGTTGCGCCGCCGCAGTTCGATCGGATCCATCTCGAGCGCGATCGCGAGTTCGTCGACCGCGCTTTCGAGCGCGAACGACCCCGACGCCTCCCCCGGCGCACGCATGAACGTGCCCGGCGGGATGTGCATCGGCACCATCTTCTGGCTGATCGACAGGTTCTGCGTCGCGTACCACTCGCGCGAGGTGCCGTGCGACGTCGGTTCCACAAAGGACCGGCTCATCGACGTGGCAGACCAGGAATCGTGCTGCACCGCGATCAGCGTGCCGTCACGGTCCGCGCCCAGTGCGACCTTCTGCACCGTGGCCGGCCGGTTCGCGGTCGCCGTGAACACCTGCTCGCGGGTGAGCGCGCACTTCACCGGACGGCCCAGCGCCTTGGCGGCGGCCGCGGCCAGCATCCCCGGAGCCGAAGTGCCCGCCTTGCCGCCGAACGCCCCGCCCACATACGGGTTCACCGCGTGGATGGCCGACGGCTCGATGCCCAGCACCCCGGCCATTTCCATGGCCTGCAGGTGACTGGCCTGGTTTCCGCTGTAGAGGGTGAGTTCGCCGCCGTCCCACTTCGCGACCGCCGAATGCGGTTCCATCGCCGCGTGGTTCTGCGTCGCGGTGCGGTAGGTCTGCGAGACGACGACCGGGCTCTGCGCCAGTGCGTCCGAAATGGACTCGACGCCGTCGGCGAGGACCTCGATCGACGGCGGGGCACCACGGCTCTCCGGCGCGTCCTCCGCGGTCGCGAGCCCGTCCTCCATCGACGTCCGCGCGGGCTTCTCCTGGTACGAAACCTCGATCAGCCCCGCCGCGTCCCGCGCCTGTTCGAACGTCTCCGCGACGACCAGACCGATCGGCTGCCCGTAGAACACCACGTCCCGGTCGTGCAGCGGCAGCCACACGTCCCCCATCAGCTGGGACTTGAACGGGTGCAGCTCGAGCGGGTCGAACGGGCTGTAGACACTGACCACCCCGGGCGCGCCCTTCGCCGCGGTCACGTCCATCGCGGTGATCTCGCCGTGCGCGATCGTGCTGAGCACGATGTACCCGTACAGCATGCCGGGGAACGTGCGGTCCAGCGCGTAATCGGCCTGGCCGGTGACTTTCCGCGGACCGTCCAGCCGCGCACTCATGCCCGGCTCCCTTCGGTCAGTTCGAGCAGCGCGCGGACGATCGTCCGCTTCAGCAGCGAAGGTTTGAACACGTTGCCGGACAACGGCTTTGCCCCGTCCACCGCCACCGCGGCGGCAGCGGCGAAGGCCTCCTCGGTCAGCTCCGCACCGCGCAGCGCCTCTTCCACGGCAGGCAGCCGCCACGGCACCGTCGCGACCCCGCCGGCCGCCACGCGGGCGTCGGCGATCTTCCCGTCGCGCACGTCGAGCGCGACCGCCGCCGAGCACAGCGCGAACTCGTACGACTGCCGGTCGCGGATCTTCACGTACGTGGAGTTCTCCGCCCAGTCGAGCCGCGGCACGCGCACCTCGGTGATCAGCTCGCCAGGACGCAGGTCGTGCTCGATTTCCGGGGTGTCGCCCGGTTCGCGGTAGAACTCGGTCAGCGCGACCGTCCGGGTGCCCTCGGCGCTGGCCAGCACGACCTCCGCGTCGAGCGCGACCAGTGCGACCGCGACGTCGCTGGCGTGGGTGGCCACGCAGGAGTCGCTCGTGCCGAGAATGGCGTGCATCCGGTTGACTCCGGAGAGCGCCGAACAGCCGCTGCCCGGCGAACGCCGGTTGCACGGCATGGCTACGTCACGGAAATACGAGCACCGCGTGCGCTGCATCAGGTTTCCGCCGATGCTGGCCATGTTCCGCAGCTGCTGCGACGCGCTGAGCAGCAGCGCGCGCGAGATCGCCGGGTACACGCCGGGATGCGCGGCGATGTCGCCCATCCGCTCCAGCGCGCCGAACCGCAGGCCGTCGGCGGTGTCGATGCCCCGCAGCGGCAGGTCGTTGATGTCCAGCACCTGCTGCGGGGTGAGGACGTCGAGCTTCATCAGGTCGACCAGGGTGGTGCCGCCCGCCAGGTAGGTGCCCGCGCTGCCCAGCGCGTCCTCGACCGTGGCGGGTGCGGTGAGCTCAAACGGTCGCATCGGCCTGCCTCGCCTGCTCCACGGCGCGCACGATGTTCGGGTACGCCGAACAACGGCACAGATTTCCGGACATGAACTCGCGGACGTCGGACACGTCGTCGCGCACCGCGGCGACCGCCGACATCACCTGCCCGGACGTGCAGAACCCGCACTGCAGCGCGTCCTGGTCCACGAACGCCTGCTGCACCGGGTGCAGTTCGTCCTCAGTGGACAGTCCTTCGACGGTGGTGACGGGACCGCGCACGGCGGCCGCGAGCGTGAGGCAGGACAGCACCGGCTTGCCGTCGACGTGCACGGTGCAGGCACCGCACTGACCGCGGTCGCAGCCCTTCTTCGGGCCGGTGATGCCGAGCCGCTCGCGCAGCGCGTCCAGGAGGGTCACTCCCGGCTCGACGCCGAGCTCCTCGGTTCTTCCATTGACTTCAAGGGAAATGTCCACAGTAGGGTTCGCTTTCCCGCAAGTCCGTCCGCGGCGGACGTCCTGCGGCGTGATGGTGGTGGTGACGGCCCTTCGGGAACACGAGCCGCCGGAGGTAAACCGGATATTCATCCGCTTGGCTCGCTTTGACCGAGGCTAGCGGATTAGAATCCGCTACGCAACGAAGTGGAGCTACTCCAGGTCCTGCTGGAGTAGCTCCAGGTCAGACAACCGAAGAGACGCGGGAGGCGCGATGCCGGTGAGCCCGCGGCGGGCGGACACCCGGCGCAACCACGAACGGATCCTGGCGGTGGCGGCGGAAACCGTGAGCCGGGCAGGAGAGGTGTCGTTCAACGCGGTCGCCAAGGAAGCGGGCGTCGGCGTCGGCACGGTGTACCGGCACTTCCCCACGCCGGAGTCGCTGGTGCTGGCCGTCTACGAGCGCGAGGTGAACCAGCTCGTCGAGATCGTGCCCGAATTACTCGCCAACCATTCCCCCGATCAGGCGTTGCGCGTCTGGATCGTGGACCACCTGGCGCACTACATGATGACGAAACGAGGGCTGGCCAACGCGTTGCGCGCGTCGCAGAGCGAACTGCCGACGCAGGCGTACGTGCGGATGCTCGACGCGCTGGACACCCTGCGGAAGGCGAACGCGGAAGCGGGCACGATCCGGCCGGATCTGAAGACGGAAACCCTGATGCGCGGCCTGGGCGGACTGTTTTTCCTTACTCCGGAAGGAGATTGGAAGGCGGAGACCGAAGGAGTGGTCGACCTGGTGTGGCACGGAATGCGGCTGGACTGACCGGCGCCAAGGCTTGCGCGCAGCGGCGAGTCCACAGCGTGCCGGATTTCTCGCCCACGCCCACGATCAACCGGTCTCGATGCGCGCGAAGAGCCTCACTATCCAGGCGGTGGACGCGCCCCGCGCCAAGATCGTGTTCGAAGTAGAACGACCTGTCCTGAACGAACTGCGGCGTCACCACGAGTTCCGGGGCATCGGCCTCGCGGTCGCCGGTTGCGCGACGTCCCGCGGATAGCGAGCCAAGAGATCCAGAGCGATCAGGCAGCCGATGCTCATGGCGATGAGACGCACACCGCCACCGCCGAGCGTCTCCCGCATGAGGTCTGTCCAGCTCCGCCCGGCACCATCACCAGCGCCGGACCGTCTCCGGCGGCCTGCCCGCGAACAACGCAGCCATCAAGCGACACGTGCAACGAGCTTCCCACCGCAAGCGCTCCCCCTTGCGCTTCGGGCCGCCGCACCAGGCGCGATCACTCCGAAGTCGACAACACCTTCAAATCAACCCCGGCCCGCTCGAAATGCCCCCGCGGATCCGGCACCAGCTTGCGCTTCTCCAGATCCATCAGTCCCAGCGTGCACTTGATCTCGGCCGACAGCGTCCCGTCCAGCTTCACGATCCGCGAGGTCATCCAGAACACCTTGCCGTCGCCGAACGAGGCGTCGCAGGTCACGTCCACCTCGTCGCCGGCGCGCAGTTCCCGCCGGTAGACGATGTTCGATTCGAGCAGCACCGGCGCGAGACGCGATTCGTGCAGGGTGTTGCCGCCGGCTGCCTCGAAGACCTCCAGCCGGGAAACCTCGCCGTACGAGTGGTACACGGCGTGGTTCAGGTGGCCCAGCGTGTCGAGTTCGTAGTGGCGCACCTTGATCCGGGTGCGGAACGGTTCGCGGTCGGTCACGAAACCCAGGTTAGTTGTCGTAGAAAAGTTCCTCGACCACGGCATGCGCGTGCCTCGTCACACGGCGGTAGCCGTCGAGGAACTCACCCGGGTCGTCGTCCACCGAGTAGCCGAACACGCGCGCCACCGCGGCGAGGTCGCGGCCACTGCCGGGCACCTCGTCCGCTGCCTTGCCGCGTACCAGCATCGTCGCGTTGCGCACGCGCGTGGCCAGCAGCCATGCCTCGCGCAGCGACTCCACCGACTCGGCGGGCGCGAGACCCGCTTCGGCCAAGGCGGTCAGCGCGTCGAGGGTCGACGTCGTCCGCAGGCCAGGCACCTCGTGCGCGTGCTGCAACTGCAGAAGCTGAACCGTCCACTCGACGTCGGCGAGACCGCCCCGGCCGAGTTTCGTGTGCCGCGTCGGGTCGGCGCCGCGCGGGAGACGTTCGGTCTCCACCCGGGCCTTGATCCGCCGGATCTCGCGCGCGTCCGTCGGGTCGAGCCCGCCCTCCGGATAGCGCAACGGGTCGATCGTCTCGATGAACCGCTGGCCAAGCTCCTCGTCCCCGGCGACGAACCGGGCCCGCAGCAACGCCTGCGACTCCCACACCTCGCCCCAGCGCTGGTAGTACGCCCGGTACGACTCCAGCGTCCGCACCAGCGGCCCGCTGCGTCCTTCCGGCCGGAGATCGGCATCGACGACCAGCGCCGGGTCCGCACTCGGAGCGCCAAGGATCTTCCGCACCGTCTCGGCGACCGACGAGGCGAACCGCAGCGCTTCGGCGTCCGGAACCCCTTCGGCGGGCTCGCAGACGAAGAGAACGTCGGCGTCCGAGCCGTAGCCCAGTTCCGCGCCGCCGAGCCGGCCCATGCCGATGACCGCGATCGTCGCCGGGGTACGCCCCAGCTCAGCCTGCCGTTGCCGGTAAGCCGCCGACAACGCTCCCTGCAGCACCGCCACCCACACACTCGACAGCGCTTCGCAGACCGACGGAACATCCAGCAGTCCCAACAAATCCGCGCACGCGACGCGCAGCAGCTCGTGCCGACGAAGCGACCGCGCAGCGGTAACGGCAGCACTCAACCCCGGCTGACGACGCACAGCAGCCCGCAGCGACGTCGCCACTTCTGCCGGAGTGCGTCCGGTCAACCGAGCCGGATCTCCCAGCAGCTGAAGCACTTCCGGTGCCCGGACGAGCAGGTCCGGAACCAAATTCGACGTACCGAGCAGGAAGGCCAACCGCTCGACGACAGTGCCCTCGTCGCGCAACACCCGCAGGTACCAAGGCGTGTCCTGAAGCGCCTCGGACACCTTGCGATACGAGAGCAGACCGCCGTCCGGATCCGGCGTATCGGCCAGGCAGTCGAGCAACACCGGCAGCAGCGCCTGCTGAATAGCCGCGCGCCGCGACACACCCGAGGTCAGCGCCTTGATGTGCTGCAGCGCGCCTTCCGGAGCGGCATACCCGAGCGCGGCGAGCCGGCTGGCGGCCTGTTTCGTGGTGAGCCGCAACGCTTCCGTCGGCACATTCGCCACCGACTGCAGCAGCGGACGGTAGAAGACCTTCTCGTGCAGCCGACGAATCCCCTGCGCGTGGCGGCGGAACTCGGCAAGCAGCGCTTCACCTTGACTGCGCCCGCGAACCGGCCGAATCCCACAGGCGCGCGCGAGAATCCGCAGCTCATCGGTGTCCGACGCGGCCGGGAACAGGTGCGTGCGCCGCAACCGTCGCAGCTGCAGCCGATGTTCGACGGTGCGCAGGAACTCGTACGACGAACTCATCTCCGCCGCGTCCGCGCGGCCGACGTACCCACCGTCGCCAAGCGCGGCCAAGGCTTCCAAAGTGGACGGCGAGCGCAGCGCTGGATCCACCCGGCCGTGCACGAGTTGCAGCAGCTGCACCGCGAACTCGACGTCCCGCAATCCGCCTCGGCCCAGCTTCAGCTCGCGTTCGAGATGCTCCGACGCGACGTGGTCCTCCACCCGCCGGCGCATCTGCTGGACCTCGGTCACGAAGTTCTCGCGGTCCGCGGCCGACCACACCATCGGCGCGACCATCTCCGCGTACTGCCGGCCCAGCTCGGCGTCGCCGGCCACCGGACGCGCCTTCAGCAAAGCCTGGTACTCCCAGGTCTTCGCCCATTTCTGGTAGTACGCGGTGTGCCCTTCGAGCGTGCGCACCAGCGCGCCGCTCTTGCCCTCCGGCCGCAACGCCGCGTCGACCTCGAAGCACGCGTTGCCGACCAGCCGCATCATCGTGCTGGCCAACCGGGTCGCGACGCCGAGGTCGCCGGCCCCGACGAAGATGACGTCGACGTCGCTCACGTAGTTCAGCTCGCGACCGCCGGTCTTGCCCATCGCGATCACCGCGAGCGTGCCTTCGACGGACGCGCCGACCTCCTGCTCGGCGACCACGAGCCCAGCCTGCAGCGAGGCTTCGGCGAGGGTGGTCAGCTCGCTGGCGACGTCGCGGAACTGCGGGTGTTCCAGCCCCGGCTCCACGAGATGTCCGAGGTCCGCGGCGGCGATGCCGAGCAGCAGCCCGCGGTATCCGGCGCGCAGCTCATGTTCGGCGGCGGTTCCGGTGAGGTACGTCCCGTCGTCCTGCCGGACCCGCTCAAGCAGCCGTTCCGCGAACTTCGCCGGATCAGTGCAGCGGTTGTCCGCGAGACAACGCCACTCACCGGGATTGGCGACGAGGAAGTCCGCCAACGCGGTGGACGTGCCGAGCACGCCCAGGAGCCTGCCGCGGAACGTGCGGTTCTCCCGGAGCGTGCTGTCCAGCTCGGGCCAGCCGGGTTCGTCGGCCTCGCGGATGCGGTCGAGCCCGGCCAGCGCGAGGTCGGGATCCGCGGCGCGGGACAGGGCGAGAAGGACATCGGCGGCACCGTCGGCGGGTCCGCCTTCGGTCCACCAGCCGGCTGCGCGCAGTTGACCGTCGGCCCGGGTGTCAGTGAAGCCGTACCTGGCCGCCGAAGCTGTGGTCCGCGCGCGCTCTGCCATCGCTCACACCGTAGCCGGACCCGGGGCGGTTCAGGCAGCCAGGCGGTCCGGTTCGGTGTCGGCGGCAGAAGGTTCGGGGACCTGGAAGCTGTGCGCGGTGACGGGTTTGCGCCGTGAGAGGAAGTAAATCCCGGCCGCGAAGAGAATCCCGGCGACGCCGACCGCGATGGTCCCGGCCTCGCCGAGCGAAGCGATCTTGCCCGCCGCCGCGCCGACGATCGCCGCCGCGGGCAGCGTGAACAGCCACGCGAGCACCATCCGGCCCGCCATCCGCCAGCGCACCGGAGCCTCGCGACGGCCGACGCCGGAGCCGACGATGCCGCCCGAGCACACGTGCGTGGTCGACAGCGGGAAACCGAGGTGCGAGGACAGCAGGATCACGACAGCGCTGCTGGTCTGCGCGGAAAAGCCCTGCGGACCTTCGATGTCGGTGAGGCCCTTGCCGAGGGTGTGCGTGATGCGCCAGCCACCGAGATACGTGCCAAGCGCCAGCGCGGACGCGGCACTGATGATCACCCAGACGGGCGGCGCGGACCCGGCAGGCAGGCTGCCCGCCGCTACGAGCGTCAAGGTGATGACACCCATGGTCTTCTGCGCATCGTTGGTGCCGTGCGCGAGCGAGACGAGCGACGCGGAGACGATCTGCCCGACCCGGAACCCGCGCCCGCCGCGTTTGCGGACCAGGAACCGGTAGACGACGTAGGTGACCGCGGCCGCCGCCACTCCCGCGATGATCGGGGACGCGGCGGCCGGAACGAGCACCTTGTCGACGATCTTGGCGAAGTGCACGGAGTCCGCGCCGGCGGACACCCAGGTCGCGCCGATCAGGCCGCCGAACAGCGCGTGCGACGAACTCGACGGCAGGCCGACGTACCAGGTGAACAGGTTCCAGACGATCGCCCCGATGAGCCCGCCGAACACGATGGCTGGCCCGATCCTCGTCTCGTCGACCAGGCCGCTGGAAATCGTTTTCGCGACCTCGACCGACAGGAACGCGCCTGCCAGGTTCAAGACCGCGGAGATCGCGACGGCGACGCGGGGCCGGAGTGCTCCGGTGGCGATCGAGGTCGCCATCGCGTTCGCCGTGTCGTGGAAGCCGTTGGTGAAATCGAAAACCAGCGCCGTGCAGATCACGACGACGACGAGCAGCGAGGGGTCCACCCCGACCTCCGAACCCTACGGAAATACCTCTCGCAAGGTACCTGACCGTTTGGGTGAACCGTTAACACGCCGTAAGTGATTCCGACATCATCCGTTAAGCCAACGGCAACTGGCGTTGACTTTCCGGAGCCGCCTGCAGCTGACCAGCGGCCAACTGGACGAACCGGCGCGCGAACGGACGCCACGTCTCGGCGATCTCCGCGTGCGCAGAGATCAAGGAGTCGCCCTCGAGCGCGCCCGGACGGGTGAGTTCCGCCATTTCCGGCGCCGCCTCGGCCCAGGCGAGGACAACGTCCGGGGTGGTCTCGATGTGGAACTGGACACCGTAGACACAACGGTTCATCCGGTAGGCCTGGTTCGGGTACTCCGGCGTGGACGCGAGCAGCTCGGCGCTCGGCGGCAGGACGGTGATGACGTCCCGGTGGAACTGCAGGACATCCGGGAGGAAGGGCATGTCCGCGAAGAGCGGATCGATCCACGCCGCGTCCTTCTTGGACACGAGCCCCGGCCCAACCTCAGGCCCCGTCTCGCCCTCCCCGACCTGCCCACCGGTCGCGACGGCGAGCAGCTGCGCACCGAGACAGATCGCCAGCGTCGGCACGGCCTTCCCCGCCGCGGCGGCGAGGAGCTTCCGGACGTCGATCAGCCAAGGGTGCTTGGAGTCGTCGAGGGCACCCATGCCGCCGCCGAGACAGATCAGTCCGTCGTACCCGTCGAGACTCGCCGGCAGCTCCTGCTCCGGCGGCAGCCGCACGTCGAGTTCGGCGCCAGCTTCCGTGAGCCACTCCCCGAGCGGCCCGATCGGGTTGGTGGCATCGGGCTGGATGATGAGCAGACGAGTCACGCCGTTCAGGGTACGGCCACGCCGGCCTCTGTCGGATAGCCGTGGGCAAGCCAGGTCGTGATGCCGCCGGAGAGCCGCTTCGCCGTGAAGCCGAGCCGCGCGAGCCGGTACGCGCCTTGGGTGGCGGCGTTGCAGTAGATGCTCTCGCAGTAACAGACGTAGACGAGGTTCCGGTCGAGGTCGCGGGTGCTTTCCTCGGTCATTTCCCGGTATGGCAAGCAGATCGCGCCCGGCAGGTGCGCTTCGGCGTACGCCCCGGGGCCGCGGGTCTCGACGAGGACGTAGCCGTCGGTGCGTCCGTCCGCGAGGTCCAGGGCGAGGTCGACCGGGTCGACCTCGAAGGCAAGCTCGCGCCCGAAGTACTCGACGGCGCTGGCGGCTTCGCTGGGGAGGGAGAGGATCCGTGGTTTCACGTTGTTGATCCTCCCGTTCCGTGGCCGGTGGGAGACAGGGGAAGATCCAGGTGTTCCGCCGTCTTCACCAGGGTTTTCCGGGTCTGGACGGCAGCTAGCCTGGAGCCTGGCGAAAGGAGTGCCGCGAGTGGATCTGGACGACGTCGATCGGCACCTGCTGGAGCTGCTCCAGTCCGACGGCCGCCTGACGTTCTCAGAACTCGGCCGCCGGGTCTCGCTGTCCGCGCCGGCCGTGACGGAACGAGTCCGCCGCCTGGAACAGCGCGGGGTGATCACCGGCTACTCGGCACGGGTCGACCCTGAAAAACTGGGTCGCCCGATCCAGGCGATGATCCGGGTCCGAGTCCGCAGCCTGGACGGCCCGCGGTTCCGCGAGGCGATCCTCCCGCTGCCGGAGATCACCGACGCCGATCACGTCACCGGGGACGAATGCTGGCTGCTCCGGGTGCACTGCCGCACGACGGCTGAGCTGGAGGAGTTCGTGGAACGGGCCCAGCGCTACGGCGAGACGACGACGTCGCTGGTGTTCTCGTCTCCCGTCCGGAGCCGCGGACTGCCGCTCTGACCTGGACATGACGAAGGCCCGAACCCTGGACCGGGTTCGGGCCTGTCGTTTGGGTCTGGAAATGAGTCTGGGCCCCGGGAAAACCTTTTTCAGGTTCTCGACCGGGGCCCAGACTGTTCAAAGTAAGTTCGGCGGTGTCCTACTCTCCCACAACCCTTCGGTTGCAGTACCATCGGCGCAGTCAGGCTTAGCTTCCGGGTTCGGAATGGGACCGGGCGTT
>NZ_JBVKDQ010000007.1:0-404027 GCF_055633755.1 Amycolatopsis sp. NPDC114484
GTCATCGCTGAGGATCAGCTCGACCTTGGACCGTCCACGACCCGCCATCACCGCATCCTACAATTAGATAGCGGACTTCAGGCGCAGGACACTAGGCGAGGGCAGTCCAGATCTCACTGCCGACTGGCTGTCGGGTCAACAGACCGCGGATGGCGTTGACGATGGACGTCGTCGGCTGGTGTTCGGCGAAGGCTCGTACCGGTCCGGGCATGGTGCTGGTCGGGACGAACGCCGAGCTGACGAACGGCAGGAAGACGAGCGGGTAGGAGAACGCGCTCGCACCGTCGCCCGACCTCGCGGTCAGGCCGGGGATGACGGCGAGCCAGGTGAGCGCGAGCGTGAACAGGAGCAGGATGCCGGCGACCGCGAGCCAGGCCGGTATTCCCGCCCCGGAACGGAATCCCATCAGCACGGCGACACCCACGACGACCGCGACCGACATGAGGTTCGCGACCAGCGAAGTCAGCACATGGCCCCACAGGAGGGCGGACCGCGCGATCGGCATGGACCGGAATCGCTCGAAAATGCCGCTTTGCAGGTCCTGGAAAAGCCGGAACGCGGTGTAGGAAATACCGGAGGCGACGGTGATGAGCAGGATGCCGGGCAGCAGGTAGGTCACATAGCTGCCTGAGCCGTGCTGGATCGCGCCGCCGAAGACGTAGACGAACAGCAGCATAAAGGCGATCGGCAGGACGGCGGTCGTGATGACGGTGTCGGGGCTGCGCGCTATGCGGCGCAGGGAACGTCCTAACAGGACTGTGGTGTCAGTGAAGAAGTGTTTGGTCATCGGTGATCCTTGACGATCGCGAAGAAGACGTCTTCGAGTGTTGGCTGTTTCTCGACGTATTCGACCTTGGCGGGCGGTAGCAGCTGCTTGAGCTCGGCGAGGGTGCCGTTCACGATGATCCGGCCCTGGTGCAGGATCGCGATCCGGTCGGCGAGCTGTTCGGCCTCGTCCAGGTATTGGGTCGTGAGCAGCACCGTCGTACCGTGCCCGGCGAGTTCCTTGACGGCCTGCCACACTTCGGCGCGCGCCTGCGGATCGAGGCCGGTCGTCGGCTCGTCGAGGAAGACGACCGGCGGATTCCCGATCAGGCTCATCGCGAGATCGAGGCGACGGCGCATGCCTCCCGAATACGTCGACGCCCTCCGCGCGGCCGCGTCCCGCAACGAGAAACGGGCGAGCAGGTCGTCTGCGACCCGGCGTGGATTCGCGAGATGCCGCAACCGGGCGACGAGCACGAGATTCTCCCGCCCGGTAAGGATTTCGTCCACGGCGGCGAACTGCCCGGTGAGACTGACGGATTCCCGCACCTCTGCCGATTTCGCGGCGACGTCGAAGCCGTTGACGCCTGCCGTGCCGGAGTCGGGCTTCAGCAGGGTGACGAGGATGCGCACGACGGTGGTCTTGCCCGCTCCGTTCGAGCCGAGCAATGCGAAGATGCTTCCCGGAGCCACCTCGAAGTCCACGCCGCGCAGCACCCGCAGCGTTCCGTACGATTTTTCCAGGCCTCGCACCCGGATCGCGGGTTCGGAGGTCGCGGGCATCGGAGTTTTCCTTCCTCGGTGCGGATGAACGGCCAGAACCTATCGGCGGTCTTCCGCGCCCGGGAAACTCCGCGACTCGCCGCGTTGAGATATCCGTGCAGGTCAAGCTCGGCTTTCCGGTGCATCAGGAATAGGGTTATTGCAACGAGGAGGTCTGAGATGCCCGGATCCCGGCTCACTCGCCGCGACCGGCGGGTCATCGCCGCCGGTCTGGCCGAAGGGCTCGGCTACGCCGAGATCGCGCGCCGGCTGGCCCGGCCCACCTCGACCGTCAGCCGCGAGGTCACGCGCAACGGCGGACGCGCCGGGTACGCGCCGGACACGGCCCACCAAGCCACGAAACGGCGTGCGCACCACCGCAAGCCCGGCGCTGTGCCGAGCCGGCGCACGGAAGCCACTGTGGAGCAGCAGTTGGCCGCCACGCTGATCGGCACCGGACTGCCCAGCATGGCCGGGAGAGTGCTCGCCGCGCTGCTCGTCACGGACGACGCCGGAATGAGCGCCGCGGAGCTGGTTCAGCAGTTGCGGGTCAGCCCGGCGTCGATTTCCAAATCAGTCCGGTACCTCGAAGGCGAGGGCTTGCTTCGCCGCGAGCGGACTGGGAAGAGCCGAGCGGAACGGTACGAGGTCGGCCCGGACGCCTGGTTCCAGGCGTTTCTCGCCAGCGCACAGCGGAATCATCAGCTCGCCGACACCGCACGCCGGGGATCCGTTCGCCTCGGCCGTTCGACTCCGGCCGGTGCCCGGCTTCACGCGTTGAGCCGGTTCCACCAGCAGCTGACCGACGACATCATCGAGCGGGCCCGCCATTGGCGCTCCGTGCTCACCGAGTCGTCCGAGTCCACCCGCCGGAGCTGACCCGGTGAGATCTCAACCGGCCCAGCCCTGCCGGATGATCCGTTCCAATTCGTCCAGATGCGCCCGGGCTTCGCGCGCCGATCCGGCCTCGGCCGTGTCGAACAGTTGCTCCAGTTCGAGGAGCGCGGCTTGCGCCCTCTGCTCCGGCGACGCCGATTCGCCCGCGCCCGCCCAGGATTCGCTCCACTGGCCGGATCCTTCCCGGCTCACCGCGGACCGGAAGATCAGTTCCTCCACGGTATCCGCGGCCAGCCCGAGCTGCGCCGACCAGGACGTCAGCAACGCGACGTACTGTTCGTAAACCGCGGGCCGCCACTCGTCGATCATCAGGTGGAGGCCGGTGTGCGTCGCCAGCCAGCGGCGGACCACGGCGTCCAGGATCGGGGCGCTGTCCCGGGACTGGGCGGCGGTGACGAACCGCAGGTACTTGGTGCCGAAAGCCACGCCCAGGTAGCGCAACGGCTGATCCGCCAGATCACGGAACGCCGCCAGCCCGCCGTGTTCCCGCGCGACGGTGGCCACCGCCGCCAGCCGATCGACCGCGTGCGGGTTTTCGGTCAGCACGCGGGCGGTGCGCCAAGGGCCGTAACCGACGCGCCCGTATCCCCAGATCATCGCGGCCAGGAACGCCCGTTCCGCACCCTCCGGGGTCACGGCGTGCGCTGCGTGGCGGGTCGCTTCGGCTCGGTCGACGCGGTCGGGCAGCGAGTCGAGGAACGCGTGCCGGCTCGGGAAGTACCTGCGCCAGGCGTCGCGGGACCAGCGGATCGGAGGTTGAACCGGTTCGCCTTGTTCTCGCCAGCGCTGGACGGTGCTGGTCAATGCGGCCGGGACTGATATCTCACCAGAAGCTGCTGTCATACCTTCCTCCTTCTGAGAGAACCGTGGTACTAGACGGAGATCCATCAGATCACTGGGCCCCCGCAGCAGGGTCGGTCGGGCCGCGAGCGGAGCGCTTGGAACAGGGCTGATCCAAGCCTCGGCGCCTGGGTGAAAGCGAGACGGCCTCCGCCGATCAGGTCTAGACATCCGATGGATGCCCGACTTAGGCTCCCCGCCGTCACCGTTCGGTCACGGATCCGACAGGAGGACTGCCGTGTCGATTCCCGCGAGCCTGGCGCTTGCCGCGGTACTGGCGGCCGGGGGAACGGCTGTTCCCGCCGCCGCGGGCCCCGCTGGCTGCCAAGGACCGATCCGCCCGGCGGCGATCCAGACCGTGCAGTCGTGCGACGGCATGGACCGGATCCTCGCCAAAGCCGCCGCGACCGTGCCGCGCGCTGGGCAGGTCGCCTGGCAGCAGCGACCGGTCACCGCGTTCACGCACTTCGGCATGAATACCTTCACCGACCGGGAATGGGGTTCCGGCGCGGAAAAGGAGTCGACGTTCGCACCGACGGCAGTCGAGACCGACCAGTGGATGCGGTCGATGAAGGCGGCCGGCGTGACGCAGGTGATGCTGACTGCGAAGCACCACGACGGTTTCGTTCTCTACCCGACGCGCTATACGAACCACTCCGTCGTCGCGAGCCCGTGGTGGATCACGCCCGGGTGCGCCGACGACGCGGTGGCGAAGGCCCGCGCGGCCGCACAGAACGGCCGGGCGCAGGATCCGTCCGCGTACTGGCAGGTTCGCGCCGCGGGCTGCGCCAATCCGCGCGGGGACATCCTGCGCGACTACGTTGATTCGGCGCGGAAAGCCGGGCTGAAAGTCGGCGTGTACCTGTCGCCCGCGGACGGTGCCGAGCTGCCCGCGCAGTTCTTCGCTGACCAGGTGAAACGGGTCGAAGCGAAGGTCGCCGCGGGGCAGCCGCTGAGCATCGAGGAGCAGGCGACCTACGACGACCGGGCGAATACGCCCGCCGGTCGGGGCCGATACGGAACCGGCAGCGCGGCGAAGGTCCGCACCATTCCGTCGCTGGTGCCGAACGACGACCGGGTGACGGCGCTGGCGGCCGGGAAACTGCCGAAGTTCACGGTCGAAGAAGACGATTACAATACCTACTACCTGAACCAGATATACGAGTTGTTCACGCAGTACGGCCCCATCGACGAGCTGTGGCTGGACGGGGCGAATCCCTGGCGGGGCAACGGAATCAGCGAAACCTACGACTTCGCGACCTGGTTCCGGATGATCCACGCGCTGTCGCCGGACACGGTCACGTTCGCCGGGCCGGCGGGGGTGCGCTGGGTCGGCAACGAGCAGGGCCAGGCCCGCCAGACCGAGTGGAGCGCGCTGCCGACCACCGGCGATCCCAATACCGCGCACAACGAGGAATTGTTCGTCGGCGGCGCGGAGGGTGCCGACCTCGGGTCGCGGCAGGTGCTCGCCGACCCGTCCGTGCGGTACCTGGAATGGGCACCGGCCGAAGCTGACGTATCAATCCGGCCGGGCTGGTTCTACCATCCCGACGAACAGCCGAAGACGCCCGCGCAACTCGTCGAGCTCTACCGCGCCTCGGTAGGACGCAATGCCTCGTTGCTGCTGAACGTTCCGCCAGGGCCGGACGGCCGGATCGCTCCGGCGGACAGTGCGGCGCTGGCGTCCTTCGGACAGGCCATCGCCAGGACGCAGGCGCAGAACCTCGCTGCCGGCGCGCGGGGACTGAACGCGGTCACGGATTCCTCGCTCACCACGTCGTGGTCGCCGCCGCACGGTGCGCTCGCCGGGACGATGGACGTCGTGCTGCCGAAGGCGGCCGCCTTCGATCAGCTCCGGCTGGGGGAGGACATCACCCACGGCCAGCACATCGAAGGCGCGACCGTACAGGCCGAAGCGGACGGTTCCTGGCGCACGATCGCGACCGTCACCACGGTTGGTGCAAACCGTCTCGTCACTCTCCCGTCGCCGGTCACCGCCCGCCACCTGCGCGTGGTCGTCACGCAGTCGCGGGCGACGCCGTATCTGGCTACCTTCGCGTTGTACCGCACTGTTCCCGCCGCCTGAGAGGAAGTCATGACTCTACGCCGCAGAGCTTGGCTCGCCGCCGTCGTCGCGACGAGTGCCCTCACCGTCGTCCAGCCGGCTGCCGCCAGGCCGGGCGCAGTGCCGGTCGTTTCCCCGACGCCGCAACAGATCAACCGCGACGCCGCGGACGTGCCGTTGCCGTCCTCGGTGACGATCGCAACGGACGGAACCACTGACGGACCGGCCAGGGAACTGCTGATTTCCTTGTTGAAACAGCACGGGGTGAAGAAGATCGGCACTGGCGGGTTCGTCATCCGGCTCGCCAATGGCGGAGACGCGCCGACGCAAGCGGAGGGCTATTCGCTCGCCGTGCGGCGCGACGGGGTGACTGTCAACGGCCGCGACGGTGCCGGGCAATACTACGGCGTGCAGACTCTGCGTCAGCTGTTTGTCCGAAGTGGACACGACTGGTCGGTGAGCGGCGTCGCGGTGCGGGACTGGCCAAACATGGCGCTGCGCGGGTCGATCGAGGGCTTCTACGGTCCACCGTGGACTAACGCCGACCGTGTTCGGCAGATCAAGTTCCTCGGCGAGACCAAGGCGAACACGTACATCTACAGCGCGAAGGACGACGCGTATCTGCGCGATCAGTGGCGGGATCCGTATCCGCAGCAGGAACTGGACACGCTCGGTCAGCTCGTGCGTACGGCGAATGCGAACCACGTCGACTTCACCTACGCGTTGTCGCCCGGGGTGTCGATCTGCTTCTCGTCGCCGCAGGATATCGCGGCGGTGAAAGCGAAATTCCAGGCTGTTTACGACCTCGGCGTGCGGTCGTTCTCGCTGCCGTTCGACGACATTTCCTACACCAAGTGGAATTGCGCCAGCGACCAGGCGGCGTTCGGAGCACCCGGTCAGGCCGCCGCGGGCAAGGCCCAGGTCTCGCTGCTCAACGAAATCAACAAGAACTTCGTGAAGAACCACGACGGCGTCCGTCCTTTGCAGACAGTGCCGACGGAATACAGCGACCTCAAGGACTCGCCGTACAAGACGCAGCTGCGGGAGAATCTCGACCCGTCCGTGGTTGTGCAATGGACCGGAACCGCAGTGGTGCCGCCGAGCGTGACGAACGACGAAGCCCAGCAAGTGTCCACAGTGTACGGACGGAAGGTGTTTCTCTGGGACAACTACCCGGTCAACGATTACGAGCAGTCGGCCGGACGGTTGCTGCTCGCGCCGTACGCGCATCGTGAAGCTGGCCTGTCGAAGTATCTCAACGGCATCGTCTCGAATCCGATGAACCAGGAGGCGGCCAGCGAAGTCGCCGAGTTCGGTGTCGCTGATTTCTCCTGGAACGACGCGGGTTACTCGCCGGACCGGTCGTGGCCGCAGGCGCTGGCCCGGCTCGCGGGCGGCGACCCGCGCGCGACGGCGGCGCTGAAGGTGTTCGCGGATCTCGAACACCTGGCACCGGTCTTCGGTCCCACACCGTGGCAGCCGCAGGCACCGGTGCTCGCGGCTAAGGTGGCCGACTTCTGGCAACGGTGGAACGCTGGCGATCACCGTTCACTGGGCGAGCTGCGTTCGTACGCCGAACAGATCCGCAACGCTCCGACGGTCATCCGGGGCGGACAGGTGCAGAGCGCCTTCGTCGGCGAGGCGGGTCCGTGGCTGGACGCGACCGCGCTGTGGGGCGACGCGATAGTGACCCGGCTGGACGCGCTCGCGGCGGCGACCCGCGGTGACGACGCCAAAGCCGAGCAACTGACGGCCGCGGCGGACGCTCTGGTCACGCGCGCGGAGGCGGTGAAGACGGGCAACAGCAACCGATGGGGCGTGCGGCAGGCACTCGTCGGCGACGGCGTGCTCGACGCGTTCCTCGTCCAGGTCCGCGCGGCGACTGTCGGCTGAGCGGGGGAGGGATGGACGTGAGCAGGAGGACCTTCCTCGGCGGCGCGGCGGCAGTCGCGGCGAGCACCGTGTTCGCCGGACCGGCGGGCGCGGCCGGACGCCGCGGGCTCAGCGTGTCCGGCGACCATTTTCTGTTGGACGGCAAGCCATTCCAGATCGTGTCCGGCGCGATCCACTACTTCCGGTTGCGGCCGGACCAGTGGCGCGACCGCCTGTCGAGGCTCAAAGCGCTTGGCCTCAATACCGTCGAGACCTACGTGGCCTGGAATTTCCACCAGCCGACGCCGGGCCGAGTCGATTTCCGCGGTCCTCGCGATCTCGCGGCGTTCATCCGCTTGGCCGGGGAACTCGGGTTCCAGGTCATCGTCCGCCCGAGTCCTTATATCTGCGCGGAATGGGAATTCGGCGGCCTGCCCGCCTGGCTGCTCGCGGACCGGAACCTGGAGCTGCGCTGCGCCGATCCGGCTTATCTCAAGGCCGTCGACGCGTGGTACGACCAGCTGATCCCGCAGCTCGCCCCGCTGGAAGCGCAGCACGGCGGGCCGATCGTGGCCGTGCAGATCGAAAACGAATACGGCAGCTACGGCAATGACACGGGCTATCTCGCGCATTTGCGGGACAGCCTGCGCTCGCGCGGAATAACGAGTCTTCTTTTCGTTGCCGACGGCGCTTCCGAGTTCTTCATGCGCTTTGGCGAGCTGCCGGGCACTTTGGAAGTCGGAACCGGCGACGGCGATCCGGCTCCGAGCGTCGCCGCGCTGAAGGCTTTCCGGCCCGGAGCGCCGGTGATGATGGCGGAATACTGGGACGGCTGGTTCGACCACTGGGGCGAATCGCACCACACCACCGATCCCCGGCAGACCGCCGCCCACATCGACCAGCTGCTGGCGACGGGTGCGTCGGTGAACCTGTACATGGCCTGCGGTGGCACCAACTATGGCTTCACTGCTGGCGCCAACACGTCTGGTCTGCAATACCAGCCCACCGTGACCAGCTACGACTACGATTCCCCCATCGGCGAAGCAGGCGACGTCGGCGCGAAGTTCACCGCGCTGCAGGCGGTGCTCATCAAATACACCAAACAACCGGTTGTCCCGCCGCCCGCTCGCTCGCCGCGTCTCCCGGCTCAAACCGTGACCCCAGCCGAGTCAGTGTCCCTTCTGGACTCGCTGTCCGCACTGTCCACTGTGGTCCACTCGGCGCAACCGGTGTCCATGGAACGGCTAGGCCAGTCGACTGGTCTGATCCACTACCGCACGACCGTGCAGGGCCCGCATTCCGGCCCGCTGAGCATTCACGGACTGGCGGACCGGGCGCTGGTGTTCGTCGACGGGGTGCGGCTGGGCGTTCTGGACCGCAACCATCCGGACGCCACGCTGGACCTGAAACTCGAGAAACCTCGGACGCGGCTGGACCTCCTGGTCGACGCCATGGGCCGGGTGAACTACGGGCCGTACCTCGCGGATCGCAAGGGCATCGACGGCTGGGTCGCGATGAACACCCAGCAGAAACTGTTCGGATGGGAGATCCGGCCGCTGCCGCTGGACGATCTGTCCCGGCTGCGGTTCTCCTCCGGCGCACCGGGCATCGGTCCGGCCTTCCACCGCGCGACCGCTGTGGTCGCCGATCCGGCGGACGGTTTCGTGGCCTTGCCCGGCTGGGAGAAGGGCATCGTGTGGTTGAACGGCTTCAACCTGGGCCGGTACTGGAAGATCGGGCCGCAGAAGACGCTTTACGCGCCTAAGTCGTTGTGGCGGAAGGGGAAGAACGAACTGGTGGTGCTGGAGTTGCACCAACCGGGGTCGGCGATCGAGATCCTTCCGGAGGCAGACCTGGGCTGACCGGGGAGCCGTTCGGCAAGTTCGCTCGTGTGATGTCGCAGCATGCCGTGAACTGATCAGTGGAGGACGAGGTGCCGGGCCTCGGTGACCCCTTCGCGACGTCGAGTCCAAAATGGACTGCCCCATCGCCGTTCCGCCCGATAGACCTCCCGCCGTTGCCGAAGGTAGGCGTCGAACCGGCGGCACAGCTGCTGCCGGTGCCGGGCGGAATCGAGCTGTCCGGCCACGATCAGGTCCGCGGCGGCCAGCCCGGACTCGATCGCCAGCGTGACTCCGGCGCTGGTCAGCGGATCGAGCGCCATCGCCGCGTCCCCGACGGCCAGCCAGTCCCGGCCCGCGCTCGGGGTGAGCAGGTGGGAGCGGGCGTCGCGCACGAGCAGCGACGGTTCGCCGCGCGGGACGTCGAGGTGGCGGGTGTCTCGGAGCGCGGCCAGCCATCCCGCCGGTCTGGCCCGGCCTTCGCGGCGGACCAGATCGGCGTCGGACAGCAGCGCGAGTGTCAGGCGGCCGCCGGGTTGCGGGGAGGCGTACCACCAGCCGCTTTCGACCGCTTCGAGGACGACATGTCTGCGGGCGGCCGGATCCGGCACGGTCGCGGCGACGCCGACCAGCCGGTCGGCGAAACAGCGCCGGGCCCCTTGCGCGATGCCGAACGCGGCGCGGCGGCCGGTGGCGTCGACCACGATGTCGGCGGTCAGGCGGGTTCCGCGGCAGGTGAGCGACCAGCCCTTCGCGGTGCGGCGGGCGGAGGACCAGCGCTCCTGGACCAGGACGGCCCCGGCGGCGACCGCGGCGGCGCGCAGCATCCGGTCGAACCGGATGCGGTCGAGGTGCCAGCCGGGGCCCAGCCCGTCGAGGAGGTAGTCGCGGTATTCCAGGCCGGGGGTTCCCCATGCCGACGCGGTGCCCAGCGAGCGCAGGTGGTCGCGGTCGAGGGCAGCGGTGCCGAGGCCGAGGCGGGCGAGCGCCCCGGCGATCGCGGGAGGCACGGATTCTCCGGCTGCGGGCGGCGGGCCTGTGCGGCAGAGGCGGATGGGCGGGCCGGTGGCTGTGGGAGGTCGGGGATCTCCGGCGGTGCGCGGAGAGGCTATGCGGTCGAGGTCGATGGGTGGCCTGGCGACCGGGGAGTGGTCGAGGTCGATCGGTGGCTCCGTGATCGCGGTCGACACGGATTCTCCGGCCACACACGACGAGCCCGCACGGTCGAGGTCGAAGTGCCCTCCGACGACCGTAGCCAGCGCGGACTCCCCGGCAGCGCGCGAGGTGCCGACACAACCCGACCAAAAGGCACCACCCGGGTCGACCAGCACGACCTCACACCCGGCACGCCGCAGCGCGATCGCGGCGCTCGTCCCGGCCGGTCCCGCGCCCAGCACCGCGACCCTGGGAACCCTAGGCATGCGGCTGGTCGTGGTCGTCGAGGACATACCCCGGTCGGGGCAGCGTCCGCCGCACTTCGACGAACTGCGGTTCCGGCGGCTGGGTGTCATCGGACGGCCGGAGCCGGGTGTTGCGGGCGACGAAGCCGAGTTCGTGCCAGTGCTGGGCCATGCCGAGGTTGTCCGCGAACGCCACGTAGCCCTTCACCGTCTGGTCGCGGACCGTGCCGACCCAGCCGACGTGGTTCCACTCGGAGCGTGGCCCGGGCTTGTCGCGCCGGGCGTAGACGAACATCGGGCGGTGCGCCGGCCACCACCACAGATAGTGCTCGTCGACCTCCAGCACCGAGCAGGTGTTGAAATCTCCTTGCCACGGAACGGAAAGGTACTTCGTGACGTCGCCGGGTTCGAGGCCGCGCGCCGGGTCGGCGATCAGGCTGAGCCGGCCCGCTTCGACCGGCAGGTGCGGGACGGGGCGGAGCCGGAACGGCGCGGCGTAGACCGCCGGGACGCGGGAGAGCCACGACATCTCGATGCCGGGCGCGAACGGCGGGCCGGAGCAGTTGCCCAGCGCGGCTTCGGTCAGGTGGTGGCCCGGCCGCCGTTCCGCTGCGGAGCCGGGGTTCGGGGGCTGCTCGGCCGTCCGGAAGTTGCCGTCGGCCCATTGGCCGAGCAGGAAGTACTGGGTCGCGGTGAGGGAGTGGAACTTCGCGGTCAGCTGGCTGTCGCCGGCGGCGTCTTCCCCGACGATGTAGGGCATCATCCGGTAGCCGGTTTTGCGCGAGGCGAGCGTGTTGGGGGTGCTGGGCGGGCGCAGGACCTCGAAAAGCCGCCGCCGGATCTGGTCGTAGCGCGGGTCTTTGGCGCCGAGCCGGGCCAGGTCGAACGTGTGCACCTTGGGCGGGACCGCCACGACCCACGGGAGCACGACCGCCCGGCGCAGGATCGGTTCGATCTCCGTCGGGTAGTGCGGCTGGTAGGTCTCCTGCCACTGGCCGTTGTCGTAGAGGTCCGGTCGCAGGCCGGTGAACCGGACGGCCATGTCGAAGATCGTGTCGTAGAGGGTGACCACGTTGACGATCTCCGGGGCGTAGGCGGGCGGGGCGACGATCGCCCACGCCTTGTCGTCGAGGCGGATCTGCTGTTCCGGGCCCACGACGGTGCCGTGCTGATCGAGCACGCGCACGACGATCGTCGCGGACACCGGGCCGTCGGAGACGTCGTCCCACCAGCCGTCGTTGTTGTCGTCGTCGGGGATGCTCGGTTCGGCGGCGGTGAAGTAGGAGATTCCGGAGCCGCCGAGCAGCAGCAGGCCGCCGTCCTTCCCGACAGTGATCCGCCCGAGCGTGGTGATCCTCTGCCTCGCCGGATCCGGGCTGTCCGGCGGGAACGTGCTCCGGCCGTGCCCGTCGTTCCGGTCGAACTCGCCGATCCTGGTTCCGCGGCTGCTCACGGTGCGCGGGCCGGGGTCGATGATGAGCTTCTTGCGCGCCTCGCCCTGGACGTCCTCGTTGCGCAGCGGGTGCCCGGCCGGATAGCCGGTCTCGCCGATCCGGTCCTGGATTTGGTACCAGGAGGCCTTTTTGTTCGCGAGATGCGCTGTCCAGACGATGTCGGCGATCGTCGCGGTGCTGCCGTCGGACAGCGGGAGCCGCGTGCCGATCGTGAGCGGTTCCCGCCGGTCCTCGGCGTAGAGGGCGAAGGTCGCGGCCTGTTTGCGGAGGCGGCCGTGCCGGTCCCGGAAGCCGGCCGGTTCGAAGGGCAGGTCGCCCTCGCTTTCGCGGGGGAGCCGTCCGATCCCGTCCGGGGGCAGGTAGTAGTCCTCGGTGCTGTCGCCTCCTCCGGTGTTGCCGAGCCTCGCGAAACCGATCGCCGGGAAGATCGACACCGAGCGGCTGAGCTGGGCCAGCGCTTCAGACATGGTCCGCCTCCGTGCTCGTCCCGGGCCGGTTCTCCTGGATCCGGCGCAGGGTCGCGGCGAGCGTCGGCGATCCGCCCTTCCGCCTGCCCGCGGCCAGATCCGCGGCGAGCTGATCGAGTTCCTCCGGTTTCCGCCGGTCTTTCCCCGGCAGGTACCGGAAAGCCGGTCCCGCTGTCGGATCGTCCGCGGTGTGGCTTTCGGCGGCGACCGGGGTCTGCATCAGTTCCACGGCGAGCGACGGAAGGCTCACCCGCATCGCGGGGACGACGCTGGTGAAGAAGAGATCCCGGTCGCCTCTGAGCGCTTTCTGCAGATCGTCGACCAGGACGCTGTAGGCGTGGTCGAACAGGTCGCTGAGCGCTGCCGCCGCCTGGTTTTCGTACTTCGCCTTGGCGGGATTGGCGATCATCGGATACGTCGGGGGCAACGGGACCGTGCCGTCGGCGATCGCCTTGAACTTGAAGTAATGCGACATTTCGAGCGGCGTTCCCAATACCGGCCCGTAGGTGCCGTCGGCTCGCGGGCCGTAGTACTCGTACTGGCCCCACGGCTCGCGGACCCGGTATTTCGGATCGTCCAGTTCGCCGCTCATGTCGGCGCCCTCGCCCTGTTCGACGATTTCGTTGACCGCCTTTTTCGCGGACTCGAGATCCTTCACGAGCACGACTGTTCCGCCGCTGTTGCCGAAGTTCCACTGGTCGCTTTGCCGGGAGGTGTCGTAGGCGCGCCCGGGCGCGCGGTCGTATTCCTCGAGTTTCTTCAGGATCGCCGAGTACAGCTGGCCGATGGTCGAGAAATCCTCCTCCTGTCCGGCCGCGTCCGGCTGGGCGGGCTGTTCGATCCGCATGAAGGTGCTGCGGAACAGCTCCGGCGACGCGGCCATCAGCTGCAGATACGGCCCGCCGTCCTCGGCGTCTTCCGAGAGGTGAGCGGGGTAGCTCGGCGGGAACGGATGCGCGGCTCCTGCCCCGGTGACCAGGGTCGGGGTGCCGCCGACGGCGTTGAGCAGGTTCGCGGCCAGGTTGAGGTGGAGCATTTCCTCGAGCGCGACCCCGCGCACGAATTGGTAGGCCGGGGAGGCCTTGTCTTTGATCGAGTACATCGCGGTGAGATAGGGCGGAATGGTGGCGAACTCCACGCGCAGCGCGATGTCCAGCAGTTCTTGAAGTGTCTTTCCCCGCGATGGGGAAGGAATGAGATAGCGATGCCCGGACGCAGTGACAGCAGTCATGCGGGCTCCCCCTCGGAGCTTGATTGCGCTAGTGGCGATAGCGGGCAATTCCGCACGACGGCGACCCCCTGCCCGTGCTGACGACACTAGCAGCGGCCGGAACGGCCATCCAACGTCCGAACGGGCGCACTTCGGCATGGGTGATGAGTCAAAGAAGTACAGGCGACCTAATGGTCAATGAAGCTCTAAGGTCCGCTTATAGGGGAAAGCAGTTCCGCGAGGCGGGTTTCTTGTGGCGCGGCGGATTAATTGGTCTTTACGAAACGTTGGAGACTTGACCGGGCGGCCTCCGCCCGGTCACTGATCCCCGGCGAGGTTCTCGATCGCCCGTTTGCGGCTGTGGTCGAACACGATCGAACTGCGGAACTGCACGACTTCCTTGCGGCTGCTGAGATCCTCGACGAGGAAGGCGTGCAGCCGCGAGACGTCCGGGACCGCGACGTGCAGCAGGAAATCGTCGCCGCCGGCGAGGACGAAGACGGCCATCACCTCCGGCATCGCCAGCGCGTCGCGGCGGAAGCGGTCGATGACCGGCCTGCTGAGCGGGCGGATCTGGGCGAACACCATGGCCTGCACCGACCTGCCCAGCGCGGGCAGGTCGACCTCGGCGTGGAACCCGGTCAGCACCTGCCGGGCCTGCAGCCTGCCGATGCGCTCGGAACAGGTGGACGCGGCGACGCCGACGCGTTCGGCGAGGTCGCGCATCGGGATCCGGGCGTCCTGCTGGAGCTCGTGGACGATGAGACTGTCGATCCGATCCAGGTTCGGAGTTTCGGTCATTTGCCGAACATATCACTGTCATCACGCTTGAGCTGGCGACGGAAGAGGCAGGCTGACGCTCGTGAACCGAACAGAGAGTTTCGCTGGCGAGGCGCTGCGGGTCGTGCGCGGCACCCGGTCGGGAGTCGCGATCGCCGTCGCGATCCATTCGACGGCGCGGGGGCCCGCGATCGGCGGGTGCCGGATCAAGCCGTATCCGTCGTGGCAGGACGGGATGGACGACGCGCTGCGATTGTCGGCGGCGATGACGATGAAGTGTGCACTGGCCGGACTTCCCTACGGGGGCGGAAAAACGGTCGCGGTCCTGCCCGCGGAGAGAGTGCGGCGGCGCGACCTGATCGCCGACATCGCCGAGGCGATCTCCGCACTGGGCGGGCGGTATCGCACGGGGCCGGACATCGGATCGACCTCCGAGGACATGGCGGAGATCCACCGCCTCGCGCACGGCTGGGCGTTCTGCCGTCCGGAAGCGCAGGGCGGCAGCGGAACGTCGAGCGCGGCGACCGCGCGCGGAGTCTTGGCGGCGCTTCAGGCCGGTGTCGCGCCGGGTTCGGTCGCGGGGCTGCGGGTGGGCGTGATCGGGTTCGGGAGCGTCGGGCGGCTCCTCTGCGAGTCACTGCTCGAACGCGGAGCGGACGTCGTCGTGACGGACGTCGACGGTGCGCTTCGCCCGGTCGCGGAACGGCTCGGCGCGACTTGGACGACGGCAGACCTGGTGCGGGAGCGCCTGGACGTGCTGGTGCCCGCCGCGACGGGCGGAGTGCTCACGGCGGAGTCGGCGGCGGCTTGCGGTGCCTCGCTGATCGTAGGACCGGCGAACAACCAGCTCGTGGCCGAGGAAGTCGCGACGGTGCTGCGGGACCGGGGAATCACGTGGATTCCGGATGTCGTCGCGAGTGCCGGCGGGATCATCCACGCGGTCGGCCGCGAGGAACTCGGGATGGACGAGGCCGCCGCGAACGCGAAGATCGACGCGATCGCGGACACGACGAGCGCGCTGCTGTCGCGCGCCCGCGAGCGGGGGTCGACGACGCTGCGGGCCGCGCGGGAGCTGGCTCGCCTGAACGAAGCCGGCTGAGGCTCCGGGACAGCTCCCGGAGCCTCAGCCGACGGTTTCCGTTTCCGCTGGATCAGTACCAATGGGCGCGGCCGCCGATTCGGCGTCCGGTCCCGCCGAGCACCGCGAGTATCGCGCCGATCACCACGAGGGCGATCCCGATGCTCCACAAAATCTGGATCGAGGTGATGAACCCGATCACGAGCAGAATGACGCCGAGAACAATCACGGGGAGAACCTCGTCTTCCTTCTCTCAGTGGGGAATGAGGCGTGCTCACTCCCGGATACCCTCACTCGGTCGAGTGAAACATCGGATCGGCGGGGAATTTCCGGGGCGCGGGCGGCGGGCGGCACGCGGCCATTTCCGGTCGCCCTAGGTGAATTTGTCACCACATTGATCGCTTCGAAGGCAGGAGGTCAGGCAAATGGAGCAAGGAAGGGCGCGGGCATTTAATGCCGGGGCGGAACCGGACGAAGCGGAACGCTCGCCTGCGTCGCGGCGGAAGGACGGGCATCATGGTGGGGCGGCCGGGTATCCGGCCGCGCGGGCTTCCCGCCTGGCCAGGCCGGGCGGGGGCGACCGACGACGGGACCCTGACGATGGACGAGCCGACCGCTCCCGGCAGCGACCCGATGCACGGGTTCCGCGTCGAACGCGACGATCGGCCCCCGGCCGCGGTGCTGACGGTGTACGGCGAGGTCGACATGGTCACCGCGCCGCTGCTGAGCGCCGCGGTCGACGAGGTGCTGGCCGCGGCTCCGCCGGTGCTGGTGGTGGATCTCGCCGCGGTGGAGTTCCTGGCGTCGGCCGGGCTGACCGCGCTGGTGACCATGGCGCACGCCCGGGCGGCCCGCGCCAGGCTGCGGATCGTCGCGTCCGGCCGGGCGACGGTGCGGCCCATCCAGCTCACCGGCCTGGAGCGGAGCCTCCCGCTGTACCCGACGGTCGAGGCGGCGCTGGCCGGGTCCTGACCGCCGCCGTCTCTTTCGGACAGACGAGACGGGTGAACCGCGCCGGGAGAGGGTAACCGGGCGGCGGAAAGAGGTTCCGCGGCGGCCTCGCCTGTCCGGCAGGTGCGGCCGCCGCGAGAAGCGCCCGTCGAACGGGGAGAACATGCGCATCGGCTACACCTTGATGACCGAACAGACCGGGCCGCGCGAGCTGGTCGGCTGCGCGACCGCCGCCGAACAGGCCGGATTCGATTTCGCCGCCTGCAGCGACCACTATTCGCCGTGGCTGGCCGAACAGGGGCACGCGCCGTACGCGTGGAGCGTGCTCGGCGCGGTGGCCCAGGCGACCGAGCGGATCGAACTCATGACGCTCGTCACCTGCCCCACCATGCGGTACCACCCCGTGGTCGTGGCGCAGAAGGCCGCGACCGTGCAACTGCTGTCCGAGGGCCGGTTCACCCTCGGGCTCGGCTCGGGGGAGAACCTGAACGAGCACGTCGTGGGCAAGGGCTGGCCGTCGGTGTCGGTGCGGCACGACCGGCTCGCCGAGGCGGTGCAGATCATCGGCGGCCTGTTCGACGGCGGCACCTTCACCTACAGCGGCCAGCACTACCGGGCCGACGGCGCGAAGCTGTGGGACCTCTCGCCGACACGGGTGCCGATCGCCATCGCGGTGTCCGGCCCGAAATCGGTGCAGCGGTTCGCGCCGGTGGCCGACGCGATGGTGGCGGTCGAGCCGGACGCGCGGCTGTGCGCGGAATGGGACCACGCCCGGCCCGGTCCGCCGGCGCGCAAGATCGGCCAGCTGCCGATCAGCTGGGACCCGGACCGCGGCGCGGCGATCCGGCGGGCGCGCGAGCAGTTCCGGTGGTTCGGCTCGGGCTGGCCGGTGGACGCCGAGCTGCCGGGGACGCGGGCGTTCGACGCGGCGACGCGGCATGTGCGGGAGGACGACGTCGCGGCGGGGATTCCGTGCGGTCCGGACGCCGGGCCGATCGTGGCCGCGGCGAAGGAGTTCGCGCGGGCCGGGTTCACGGATCTGGCGCTGGTGCAGATCGGCGGCGCGGAGCACCAGCCGGGGTTCGCGGGGTTCGCGGAGCGGGAGCTGCTGCCCGCGTTGCGGTGAACGTCCACTGTGGACAACAAGGCCGGGCCCGGGCGTCGAGGCGCCCGGGCCCGGCCTTGTCCGTCACGGATGTCGCAGCAGCGCCCCGAATCCGTCGGCCAGGTCAAGCCGCTCGTCCATCACCACGACGTCCGCGCCGATTGCCACCGCCGCGTACGGCAGCGCCTCGTCCGCGCGGCGGCGGGCCGGGTCGTCCGCGCCGAGTGCGTCCAGCCGGGGCCGGGCCACACCGACCTGCGCCGGCTCCGCGCCGGTGTAAACGCTGGCCTCGCCGGAGTCCCCGACCAGCAGCGTCGCCACGTTCGCCTCCGCCAGCGCGGCGGTGACGGCGGACAACCCGCTGACCGCGAGCGCCGATTCGCGCGCGGCGTGGGCGCGGAAGCGCTCGGCCAAGTCGTCCAGTTCGCGCAACCGTTGCCCGGTAAGCAGTTCGTGGACCGCGCGGTCCAGCTCGGCCCGGTCGGTGCCGGAAGCCCGGCCGCCCGCGTCGACCTCCGCGGCGAGCGAGCGGGCCGGTTCCGGCAGCCGCTCGTGCAGTTCGGTGCGGGCCTGGACCTCACCGGCCAGGACGATCGCTCGCGGCCGTACGCGTTCGGCGGCCTTCTCGACGCGGCCGGCGACTTCCGAGAGGTTGCGGTGTGCGGTCTGCTCGGCGTGCGACTGGATGTCGCGGTGCGCCGGGCCGCCGCCGCGTACCTTGTGCACCGGATGTTCCTGCCCGCGCACGGTCTCGGTTTCCACGCTGCCGTCGGGCCGGTGCGCCTCGATGTCGGCGCCGGTCCGATCGACGAGCACCACCAGATGCGCGGGGGCCTCTTCGAGATGGCTCACTGCCGGCAGGAAATACGGCAGCGTCGAGTAGCGCGCCTCCTGCGTCGGCGGCGGGGCCGCGAGCCGCCGGTCGAGCAGAACCGTGCCGTGTGCGGCGACGATGGTGCGTCCGGTTCGCCCGACCGGCGGCGAACTTTCTTCCACCGCGCGGAGAACGGCCTCGACGGTCGGCCGGTCGGCGCCCTGGTCTTCCAGCGTCGCCTCGATCTCCTTGAGCCGCAACCGCAATTGCTTGGCCGCGTCCTCGGTGTCGTGCGATTCGTCGAAGTGCACCGAGACGAACGGTCCGTCGGTCAGCAGCGCGCGCAGTTCGTGTGTGTCCATTTCGGATTCTTCCTCCCGTTGTTCCTGGGCGGCCTCACTGGGTCCGGGGCAGCTCGGGCGACGCGGTGTCCAGCGGCACCGCGCCGGAACGGACGAGCCCCAGCTGCACCGTCTGCCGCCGCCCGGTCTTCTCCAGCGCCCAGTCGGCGGCCGTGCGCAGGCGGTTTCCCGGCAGGGACAGCAGATGATAGCCGCGGGTCACCAGCCGGGCGGGAAGGCCGGCCAGCGGGATGTGCAGCGGATTGGCCGCGCCCTGGCCCGAGCCGAGGTCGACGGCGAAGCCGAGATCGCGGTGCCGGTACCGGCGCGAGCGGCCGGTCCCGAGCGAAGCGGCGACGTTGTTCCCGGCCAGTTTTCCTTGCCGCTGCGCGTGTTGCGCGGTCATCGGGGTGGTCTCGCCGGGCCGGGTCAGATCCGGTACCGCGGCCGCGTCGCCGCAAGCGAACACGTCGTCGCGGCCGGGCACGTTCAGCTCCGGCGTGACGACCAGCCTGCCCTTCACGGTTTCCAGGCCCAGTTCGGAGACCAGCGGATCGGGTCGGACGCCCACGCACCACACGAGCGTATGCGTCGGCACCGCGTCGCCGGTGGTCAGCGTCACGCCTTCGATGTCCGCCTGCTCCACCGACGTCTTCATCCGGACCTCGACGCCGCGTTCGCGCAGAACCCGGTCGGCGGTGGCGCCGAGCCTCGGGTCCAATTCGGGCAGTACGCGTTCGGCGATGTCCAGCAGCAGCCAGCGAATCGGCTGCCCGGCGAGTTCGGGGTGGCGGCGCGCGAGGGCGGCGGTGAACTCCGGGCCCTGCGCGGCGACCTCGGTCCCGGTGTAGCCGGCGCCGACGACGACGAACGTGCACCGGGCGTCGCGTTCGGACTGGTCGTCGGTCGCGGCGGCCAGTTCGATCTGCCGGGTGACGTGGTCGCGCAAGTACAGGGCCTCGGGCAGACCGCGGAAACCGTGCGCGTATTCGGCGACTCCGGGAATCGGGAGCAGCTTGTTGACGCTGCCCGCGGCGAGGATCAGCCGGTCGTAGCCGAGCTGCCCCTCGCGGTCCTCCGGGTCCGTGAAAGTCACGGTGCGGGCGTCGAAGTCGACCGAATCCGCGGTGCCCAGCACCAACCGCACGCCGCGCAGAGTGTCCGGAATGGACACTGCGACGTGCCGGGGGTCGACGATCCCGCTGGCCACCTCCGGCAGCAACGGCAGGTACAGGAAATAGTCGGTCGGGTTCAGCACGACGATCTCGGCGCGGTCGCCGAGCGTGCGCAGCAGTTTTCGCGCCGCGTGGTATCCGGCGAATCCGCCGCCGACGATCACGACTCGCATGGGCGCCTCCTTTCCGCTGAACGGGTACCCGGCGCGCGGCCGGGCAATCGCGCCGGTTTCGCCTCGGCGCGCCCCGGGCACCCGGGTCCGGTACCCGCTTGCGAGGAGGAGCGCATGAGCAGCACGATCACCGAAATCGTGGACGTCGACGTCCCGGTGTCGACCGCGTACAACCAGTGGACGCAGTTCGAATCGTTCCCCGAGTTCATGGAGGGCGTGGAGGAGATCCGCCAGCTCGACGCGACGCACACGCACTGGGTCACCCGTTTCGGCGGCCTCAGCCGGGAGTTCGACGCGACCATCACCGAACAGCACCCGGACGAACGGGTCGCGTGGCGTTCGGATTCCGGGCCGGACCACGCCGGGGTGATCACCTTCCACCGGCTGGCCGGCACGAAGACGCGCGTCACCGCGCAGATGGAGATCGACCCGGAGGGATTCGCCGAGAACGCCGCCGACAAGCTCGGCATCCTGGACCGCCGGGTGAAGGGGGACATGTTGCGGTTCAAGCAGTTCATCGAGCAGCGCGGACGCGAAACGGGGTCGTGGCGCGGCGACGTCGAAAGTCCGGGCTGACGCGGTTTTCCCGGCGGTGCCGCGATGGTGTCGCCCGTCGCGGCACCGCCGGACCGCTGGCGTGGGACACCGCACAGCCGGGCATGGCCCGGCCGGACGGCGGGTAACCGGGCGGCAACGGACGCCGTCGGAGAGAGGAGACCAGCATGGCCCGCGTGGCAGTGCTTGTGGACGAAATGACCGAGGACGACGAATTCCTGGTGCCGTGCGAGCGATTGCGCTCCGCCGGGCACGAGGCGGTGGTCGTCGGCTTGGCGCGGGGCAAGAAGCTCACCGCGTTGCACGGCACCGAAATCACCACTGACCAAGCCGTGGAGGACGTCGGCGCGGCGGACTTCGACGCGGTCGTGGTGCCCGGCGGGTACTCGCCGGACAAGATCCGCACGAGTGAGCCGATGGTCGCGCTGGTCCGGGAGACGGCCGCCGCGGGCAAGCCGGTCGCGGCCGTGTGCCACGGTCCTTGGCTGCTCGCCGAGTCCGGGCTCGCCCGCGGGCGGACGGTGACCTCGTGGCCGTCGCTGCGGACCGACTTGCGCAACGCGGGCGCGGAGTGGGTCGATCGCGAGGTCGTGACGGATGACGGTGTCATCACGTCGCGCAATCCCGATGACCTGCCTGCGTTCTGCGACGCGCTGCTGGAGCGGTTGAAGTAAGTCTCAAGAGAGCGAAGCGGTTCAGCGCCGCGGGGCCGCCCCGGCTGTGGGTCGGTGGTGCCTCGCGGCGCTGAGTCAGGTTGGGGCAGCAGTGTTGCGGTGGTGAGGTTTTCGCCCGGCGCGCGGCGGGGCGACCGCCCGCGCGACGATGTGCCCGGTGTCACGGACCGACGTCCGCTGGGGGCGGACCTCGGCCGGGGCAGTTCGGACAAGTCCGGGCTGGCGGTCGCCTTGCTGTTCGGGTACCCGGTCCGCTTCGAACGAAACCTTCGCGGCCGGTTCCCGCTCCACGGCGCGATATGCGAGTCCATTGTGGACTATTGAGAACTCCTTTCAGGCAACGGTTTTGGCGCTGTGTCTGTTCCGGATCGGCGGCCGGTGCCGCGCGGATCGTCCACAGTGCTTCCGGCCGGATGCGGGCGCGGGGTGGTCGCGGGCAGTGCACTGCGGTACGGTCGATCCAGGAGCGGTTCAGCCCACGTGCCGTCGCCTGACCTACTGCGGCCCGTTCCTTTCGGGGCGCAGGGCCGGGGCCGCACCCCACGGCCCGGTCTCGCAGGTGCGAGGAGGGCTCGATGCACGAAACGCTTGCTTACCTGCCGGGAACGCCGGCGAAAACTCTGATCACCACCACCGCTGACGAAACCGTCGTCACGGTCTCCGCGGAACTGGACCTCCGCTCCACCGCTCGGCTCCGGGACACGCTGGCCGACGAAACGATGCTGCGTCCGCGTGCCCTGATCGTCGACGTCTCCGGCCTGTCGTTCTGCTCGGTCAGCGGGCTGGAAGTGCTGACCGACGCCGCGCGGGCGGCCGACGCGGCGGGCGTCGCGTTCGTTTTGGTGGCCGGGCAGCGCGCGGTGCTGCGGCCGCTGCGAGTTCTCGGGCTCGACCGGGAGTTCCGGGTGGTCGAACGCCTTGCCGACGCGGTCGGCGGGGCGGCCGTCCGGGGTCTCGCGGCCGAAGCCGGTTAGTTGTTCTGTTCTGGCCCGGCCCCCGGATTCCCAGGTGGGCCGGGCCAGAACTGTGTCCGCGAGAGGGAGGTGCTGCCGCGCCTCCGGTCCCGGATCCGAGTATTTTGGCAGGCGCTTGCTGGTAATCCGGGCTGGCGGGAGGGAATCGTGGAACGCGGAAGCAGAGCAGCGGTCGACTACTCGGCCGTGGTGCGGCTGAGCGGCGATCCTGCCGAATTGCGCGGAGAAGTGGGCGAGGTGCTGTCCGCGGAGCCGCGGATGGTGGTCTTCGAGCTGAGCGAACTGACCTCGTTCTCGAGCCACGACCTCGCCGCCCTGCGCAAGACCGCCGGGCCGAGCGAAGCGGTGTTCGCCTGCCGGGAGGGCGGAGTGGCCCGCCGGGTGCTCGAAGAGGAGGGCGTGCCGGTCGCCGATTCCGCGTCCGCGGCGCTGGCTTTCGAAGACGAGTCGCCGCGGCCTTCCGGCGAGCAGTTCCGGACGCTCACCGAGACGCTCCTGGCCGCGCGGACCGTGGGCGAAGTCCTGCAGGTCATCGTGGACGCGACCGCGTCGCTGGCTCCCGCGGCCGAACTGGTGTCGATCACGCTGCGCGCGCCGGACGGGCATTTCCACACCGCCGCCTGCACCGACCCGGCGGCCGCCGGCCTGGACCGGCTGCAGTACGAACTGGGCGAGGGCCCGTGCCACGACGCCGCGCTCCCGGACCGGCCCGAATTCCTCGAATGCGCCGACTTGCGCGGTGCCGACCAGTGGCCGCGCTGGGCTTCGGCGGCGGCCGACGCGGGCTGGCGCGCGGTACTGGCGACCGCGCTGGTCGACGCCGCCGGGTCGCGGTTCTCCGGCGCGCTCAACCTCTACTCCCGCACCCCCGGCGGCCTGACCGACGCCGACCGCGACGTCGTGCTGCTCCTGGCGAGCCACGCGACCCTCGCCGTGGCCGAAACGGACGCGGTGACCCGGAGCGAACTGAACCAGGCGCAGCTGCGGCGCGCGCTGGACAGCCGGGATGTGATCGGCCAGGCCAAGGGCATCATCATGGCGCGCCGGGGCTTGGACGCGGAAGCGGCGTTCGACCTGCTGCGGAGGACTTCGCAGCAGCTGAACGTGAAGCTGGTGCACCTGGCGGGGACGCTCGCCGCCCGGCACGAGGAGCTGGACGGGCCGGTCGCGGAGATGGGGGAGCCGGACCCGGTGTGAGGGGTGGCTGGGCTGGTGCGGCGCTTGCGAGGTCGGGCTGGGTCTCGCGGCTGAGGGTTGGAGCTGGGTCCGGTTTTGGGGACGGCTGGGCTGGTGCGGCGTTTGCGAGGCTGGGTCGGATCTCGCGGCCGAGGGTTGGGCCGGTTCCGGTTTTGGGGACGGTTGACCTGGTGCGGCGCTTGGGAGGCCGGGGCAGGTCTCGCGGCTGAGGATTGGAGCTGGGCCCGGGTTGCGGGACAGCTGAATCGCGAGGCTGGGTCAGGACTCGGCCCCCGAGGACTGTGTCTGGCGGAGTGGAGCCGGGTCCGGTTTGCGGGTCGGCTGGGTTCGCGAGGTTGGGTCGGGCCTCGGCGGCGAGGATTGTTTCTGGCAGGGTGGAGCGGTTCGAGGGTCGGCTGAACTAGCGAGGCTGGGGCAGGCCTTGCCCCCGAGGACTGTGCCCGGCTGAGCGCGGGCCAGCGCGGCTCGGTCGCGGTCCAGACAGCGTCCGCGGGTGCCCGCTGAACAGCGGATTGGCGAGCCGAAGCCACCAGCCGAAGCCACCAGCCGAAGCCGCCAGACGGAGCACTGACTCGACTTGCGACTTCGACCGCAGGCTCCGACGTGTCCGGCAGCGGCCCACCGGGTAACCCGTCGATTCGAGCCGATCGAGGAAGGAGCTCGTCATGGTGCACCCCGTGCCGCCAGGACCGGAGCCGGTGCCGTCGCCGCCGGAGCCGGTGCCGCCCTTCCCGCCGGAACCGGCCCCGCCGCCGCGGCCCGGGCCGGGGCCGTTGCCCCCGCCGGAGCCGCCCGTTCCTCCCCCGCCTCGCTGACCAGGGCGGAAACCGCCGGCCCGATTGCCGCGCTAGGCGACCGGGTACCTACCGGAAAAGCGCGAACGGAGGCGGGTGATGGACGAGGCGAACCAGGCCGAGCCGGGAGTCGTGGTCGGGGACGACGGCTCCGCCGGGGCCCGCCTTGCCGTGGACTGGGCGGCAGCCGAGGCGGAGGCGCTCGGCACGTGCCTGGTCCTCGTGCGGACGATGACGTTGCCGATGCCGAACGTGGACTTCGTTCCCGGCGTGATCACCCCGGTCGCGGGCGAGATCGTGGCCGATCAGTCCGTGGTGGACTACGCGCGGAAGGAGCTGGCCGAGGTCGCCGCCGAGCTGGGCCGGAAGCGGCCGGGGCTGCCGGTGCGCACCCGGGTGCGGCTGGGGCGCGCGAGCTGGGAGCTGGCGGACATCGGGCGGCAGGCGGAGCTGATCGTCGTCGGCGCTTCCGGGCGCAGCGGGCTGCCCCGGCTGCTGCTCGGCTCGACGGCCTCGCAGGTGGTGCACACGAGCGCGCGCCCGGTCGTCGTGGTCCGTCCGGCGGGGGAGAAGACCCGCCGGGTCGTCGTCGGGGTGGACGGGTCGCCGGCCAGCGTCGCGGCGGTGCGGTACGCGTACGACTTCGCCGACCGGCACGGGTGCTCCTTGCACGCGGTGCACGTGTGGTCGGAACCGCCGGAGGACGTCTTCGGCCCGGCCCGCTCCGGCGGCGAGGGGCAGCAAAGCCCGCAGGACGAGGGCGAACGGCTGCTCGCGGAATCGCTGACCGGTCTCGGCGAGCTGCATCCGGACGTCGAGGTGCGGCGGGAGGTCGCGCTCGGAAGCGTGGCCGAGGTGCTGCTGGACCACGCGGAGGCGGCGACGCTGCTGGTGGTCGGCGGGCACGGCCGCGGCGCGCTGCGGGGTGCGTTCCTCGGGTCGGTGAGCCATGCGATGGCGTATCACGCGCCGTGCCCGGTCGCGATCGTGCGGGAGGGCGTGGAGGAGCACCCGGCCTAGCTGGCCCCGGTCAGCGCTGCAAGCTCCGCCGCACCAGGGCCGCCGCCAGCCGGGCCAGGTCGTCGCCGGGCACCAGTTTCGCCAGGCGTCGCGGATCGTCGGGCAGACCGGCTTTCTTCGCGCCGGCCAAGGCTTTGCGGTCGAAGCACGGGCGCAGCCACGGCCAGACCGCTTGTGCTTCCCGGCAAAAGATCTGCGCGCCGGTCGGGCCGATCCGCGGGAACTCGGCGATGAGTTTTTCGAGCTGTCGCGGATCGCAGTCGGCGGCGTCGGCCATCCGGCGCAGGTCGTCGCCGTAACGGTCGCGGAGGAAGCCGGCGCCTTCGCCGAGGCTCTGCGAGGTGCTTTCGTCGTACCGCACGTAGTGGGCGCGGCCGAGCGCGTCAACACGTTGCTGCCACGTGGAATCGCGCATCGCGGCGGGGGACCGCCAGCCGGATCGCGACAGTTCTCGCGCCGCGGCGACGGCGAGATCGGCGCTGATGCGGGTGGACAGCAATGTGGTGAGGACCAGCAGCCGGTACAGCGGCTGCGGTTTGTCGGCCAGCTTGATCCCGGCCTCTTCGGCGAAAGTCGTGCCGTGTTCGGCGAGGAGTTCGTCCACTCGGCGCATGCGAGCCGGATTCCCGTTCGGACGGAGGCGAAACTCAGCGCACCGCGGCGAGCGGTTCCTTGGCGAATTCGACGCACAGCCGCCAGCCGTCCGCGCCGGGCGCGGGCGCGGTCCAGGCGTCGAGCGAATCGGTCAGCGCGCGCAGGATGTGCCAGCCGATGTCGTCCGGTCCGGGCGGGAACGCCGACGACGACGACGTGGTGACGGTGACGGTTATCCGCCCGGCACAGCGGAACGCGCATTCCAGCGTCGCCCCGTCGTCGGCCCGCAGCGCCTGCGCCGCGGCCGCCTCGTCCACCGCGAGGCGGAGATCGGCCGCCTCGTCCACGTTGAACTCCGCGGAAAAGGCGATGTCCTCGGCCACCAACCTGGCCAAGAACAGCGAATCTCCCTTGGCAGGCAGGCGCAGTTCGACCACTGGCGCGGCCGCGGTGAGCGTGCCCGTTCTGTCCGCCTGGTGCTGAACCATGCGTTCCTGGTTACCCGCGCCGCGGCGGCCCAATCATCGCGCGTCGCTGCCCCGGCGAAACCCGAACGGCCCGTTTCCAGGGCCGCACGACGGGTAACCGGGGTACTGGAGCACGGCAGGGAAAGGAGCACCCGGCATGAGCACCAACGCCTACCTCTCGTTCCTCGCGATCGGGATCGCGCTGGTCCTGGTGGACGGCCAGATCATCTACCGCAGCGGCCGCCGTTACCTCGCGAACGCCTACGGGGACCCCGGAGCCGGCGCCTCGATGACCCGCCTGGTGACCGTGTTGTTCCACCTCGGGACACTGGGCATCCTGGCTCTGATCTCGACCGTCGACATCGGCGGGAGCGACCTGCCCGGCGTCGTCGGACGCGTGGGCGTGCTGCTGCTGATCCTGGCGCTGGCGCACGCGGCGACGCTGGGCGCGCTGGCCCGGATCCGCGGCGAGCAGGACGTGGCCGACGCGATCGCTCATCGGGACGAGCGGCTGGCTCGGCGGTCGGAGACGGATCTGCAGGCCCCGACGGTCACGCCGGTGCCTAGCCAGGAGGGCAGGCATCCGGACGTGAGCCCGTCGTTGGAGCGGCGTTCGCCGTACACGGCCTGACCGTCTACAAGCGAGGGTCGACCGGCTCGGATTCCAGTGCCAGCACAGCGAAAACGCACTCGTGCACGCGCCACATCGGCTCGTCGCGCGCGAGCCGGTCCAGCGCTTCGAGGCCGAGGCTGTACTCGCGCAGGGCCAGTGAGCGCTTGTGGCCGAGCCCTCGCTGCCGCAACCGGGACAGGTGGCGTTCCTCGGTGTAGTCGGGGCCGTAGATGATCCGCAGGTATTCGCGCCCGCGGACCTTCAGCCCCGGCTGTACGAGGCCGCGCGACCCCCGGACCAGGTTGGCGGCCGGTTTGACCACCATGCCCTCGCCGCCTTGCGCGGTGAGGGCGGTCCACCAGTCGACGGCCGCCGCGACCGAGGCGGGGTCGGTCGTGCTGACCGATACCCGCCCGGTCGGGGCGAGGAAGCCGTCGCTGCTCTCGACGAGCCGGTCGGCCAGCGCCAGGTGCCAGTCGTGGCTCTGCCTGTGATGCGCGCGCCCAGCCGACGCCAGCACCTGGAAGGGCGCGAAGCGCACGCCGTCGAGACCGTCGGTCGGCCAGCAATAGCGCCGGTACGACTGGGCGAATGCGTCCGCGTTGGCTGCGCGGGAACGGGTGCGCTCCAGCAAACCGGACACGTCGAGACCCGATTTGTCAGCGGCGGCAAGCGCGCTCGCGGCAGCCGGGAGCGCCGATCGCGCGGCAGCGCCGACAGCCGCGTACTGCTCGCGCAGCAACTGCTCGGCTTTGACGCTCCACGGCAGCAGTTCGCCGTCGAGCAGCAACCAGTCTGAGCCGAGCTCGTCGAACAGCCCGGCCTTCTCCGCCGCCGCGCGGATCCGGTCGACTGCTTCGGCGGTCAGCGTTTCGGGGAAGAAATGCCGTCCGGTTCGCGTCCACACCGCACCGAGGGCGTCGCCGGGCGCGCCGAAGCGGGCGCGGGCCGCGTCGAGCGAGCGGCACACGAGCGCGACCGCGCGCGAACCCATGTGCTTTTCCTCGCACACCACGGAATCCACGCCCTCCGCGCGGAAGTAGTCGAACGCTTGGCCCGGGTGCTCCAGCAGCCCGTCGGCCGTCGCGGTGGCCACCGGCGACATCGTCGGCGGCAAGTAGACCAGCCAGCGCGGATCGATCGCGAACCGCGACATCACCTCCAGCGCCGCGGCCGCGTTCTCCTCGCGGACGCCGATCCGCTTCTGGTAAGCGGTTTCGACCACCCGGCGGCCCAGGACGTCGGTGACGTCCAGAACGCCCGGGTCGCGGTGCGCGACCGGCTCCGCCGCCGCCGGGTTGGCGGGGAACGGTTTGGCCGGCTCGTAGTAGACCTCGGCCGCCGGGACGGAGACGATCTCTTTTTCCGGATAGCGCAGCGCGGTCAGGGTTCCGCCGAACACGCAGCCGGTGTCCAGGCAGAGAGTGTTGTTCACCCACTCCGGCGAGGGCACCGGGGTGTGGCCGTAGACGACCATGGCGCGGCCCCGGTACTCGTTCGCCCACGGATAGCGCACGGGCAGGCCGAATTCGTCGGTCTCGCCGGTGCTCTGCCCGTACATGCAGAAGCTCCGCACGCGTCCGGACGCGCGGCCCTGGAAGCGTTCGGTGATCCCCGCGTGCGCGACGACCAGCTGTCCGCCGTCCAGGACGTAGTGGCTGATCAGGCCGTCCATGAAGGCCTGTGCCTCCGCGCGGAACTCGGCCGGTTCGGCGGCGAGCTGCTCCAGCGATTCCGCCAAGCCGTGCGTGACCTGCACATTCCGGCCCCGCAACGCGCGCAGCAGCTTGTGCTCGTGGTTTCCGGTGACACAGAAGGCATTTCCGGCGCGCACCATGCCCATCACCAAGCGCAGCACGCCCGGCGTGTCCGGCCCGCGGTCGACGAGATCGCCGACGAACACCGCCCGCCGCTCAGGATGCCGCGCCCCGATCGCGCGGCCCTGGTCGTCGCGCTCGACGGCGTAGCCGAGTTCGGCGAGCAGCGCCTCGAGCTCGACCCGACAGCCGTGGATGTCGCCGACGATGTCGAACGGTCCGGTCTCGTGCCGCAAGTCGTTGTACAGCGGGACGCGCGTGATCGTCGCCTCGGCGGCCTCCTCCGGGGTGCGCAGCACGTGCACCGTCCGGAAGCCTTCCTTCTGCAGACTGCGCAACCCGCGGCGCAGCTGGTCGCGCTGCCGCCGGATCACCTGCGCCCCGAAGGTCCGGTCCGCGCGGCTTTCGTTGCGCGCGGCGCAGAGGGCTTCCGGCATGTCCAGCACGATCGCCACCGGAAGCACGTCGTGCTCCTTGGCCAGCGCGACCAGCGATTTGCGCGCGTCGGGCTGGACGTTGGTCGCGTCGATCACGGTCAGCCGTCCGGCGGCGAGCCGTTTGCCGACGATGTAGTGCAGGACGTCGAAGGCGTCCTTGGTCGCCGACTGGTCGTTCTCGTCGTCGGACACCAGTCCGCGGCAGAAGTCCGACGAAATCACCTCGGTCGCCTTGAACTGCGCGCGGCCGAAGGTCGATTTGCCCGACCCGCTGGCGCCGACCAGCACGACGAGGCACAAGTCGGGAATCTCAAGCGTGCTCATGCCGCACCGCCTTTCGTGAACAGGGCCAGCTGCGTCGCCGGGCCCACCTCGGGATCGTCGGAACCGACCGGCAGCATCCGCACGCTGTAGCCGTGGGCGCCCGCGACCCGGTCCGCCCACGCGCGGAACTCGGCGCGGGTCCACTCGAAACGGTGGTCCCGGTGCCGAAGCTTGCCCGCGGGCAGCGATTCGAACCGCACGTTGTACTCGCGGTTGGGCGTGGTCACGACGACCGCGCGCGGGGCGGCGAACTCGAACACCGTCCGCTCCAGCGCTTCGAGCCGCGGCGGGTCGACGTGCTCGACGACCTCCATCAGCACGGCCGCGTCGAGGCCGGAGAGCCGGTCGTCGCGGTAGGTGAGCGAGGACTGCAGCAGCTCCAGCCTGGCCCGGTCCCGTTCGGACATCCGCTCCAGCCGCAGCTTCCGCGCCGCGACCTGCAGCGCGCGAGCCGACACGTCCGCGGCCACGATCCGCTCCACCGACCGCTCGGCCAGCAGGTCGCGCACGAGCGCGCCCTCGCCGCAGCCGAAGTCGCCGACCGAACGGGCGCCCAGCGACCGGAGCACGGCCATGATCGTGCCGCGCCGCTGCTCGGCCAGCGGCACCGGACGGTCCGGAGCCTCCAGGACGACGGGTGCGGCGAGCGCGTTGTCGATCTCCTCGGGCTCCGAATCGTCCACTTCGGCCAGCCGGGTCAGCGCGGCGGTCGTCAAGGCGCGGCGGTGCGCGAGGTAGCGGCGGGTGATGAGCTCCTTCTCCGGATGCGCGGCGAGCCAGTCGCCGCCGGCCCGCAGAAGCTTGTCGATCTCGTCTTCGCTGACCCAGTAATGCTTCGCGTTGTCCAGGACCGGCAGCACCACGTAGACGTGGTTGAGGGCGTCGGCCAGCCGGAGCTCGCCGGTGAGCCGCAGGTCGACATAGCGCGAATCGCCCCACAGCGGGAACTCCGGATCCAGCGGGAGCGCCGTCGCCTCGACCGTCCAGCCGAGAGGCTCGAACATCCGGCGCACGAGTTCGGCGCCGCCCGGGCAGGCGGGCACCCGGATGTCCAGCGGGATCGGACTGGCCGCCAGCTCCGGACGCGACTTGCACCGGCCGGTGAGCGCGGTGCGGAAAACTTCCTTCAACGCCACCGAAAGCAGGCTCGACGCCGCGTAGGGACGGTCGTTCACGTACTGGCCGAGGGTGAACCCGTCGCCGGAGCCGGTTTTGCCGCGCACGAGGGCCACCGGGTCGACCTCGAGCAGCAGCGCCGCGGTGCACCGCTCGTCGGACGCCTCGGGGTAGAAGACGTGCGCTTGCCCGGCGGAGAGCTCGAACGACTGCACCCGGCCTGGGTGCTTGTGCAGCAGGAATCCGAGGTCGGACGCGGGCTGGTGGGTGGTGGTGACGGTCAGGAACACCAGGGGAGTATTCCGTACGGCTTTTGCCCGTGTCGCGGGAGTTTCGGCGTGGGATGCGCGAGATGTGCCGAACGCCGCAATGAGGTTTTTGTCCGTAACGGTGGCGTCCCCGTGCCCGATCATCAGGGACTGACGACCGTATTCAGGCGAACGCAGAAGCAGGAACGTGATGAGCGACCGGGATTCCGGTGCGGAGCATGAACCCGAAAGACCGGCCCCGCCATTGTCCTCGACGCCGCGCCCGGCTCGCCGAATCCGGCTGGCGACGGCGGCGGTCGTGCTGGCCGCCGTCGCGATGCTGGGCGGTCCCGCCTGGTGGCTGCTCGGCGGACGCGACGTGGACGGGTATGCGTTGCCGGACCGTGCGATACCGATCGGTGACCGTGACGTCTGCGCCAACACTGTGACCGTCACGGTCGGCACCGATGCCGAGATGGCGGCTGTCGCCCGGGCGCTGCGCGGCGATCCCCGGCTCCTGCGGTCCTACACCCAGACCAAGCGAGACGGCTACGCGAGGTTCCGGAAGATTTTCGCGCACGAGCCGGAGCTGCTTGAGCTGACGTCGGAGGACGCGATACCGGCCTCGGTGACCGTGGTGCCGAAGGACCAGACCGGCACCGAGGGCATCGCCGACCAGCTCCGCGCCCAGTTCCCCACGGCCCGGAAAGTCAGCGACGACACTGACTTCCGCAGCAGGATCACCGGCCCGGGCTATCGGGATCCGACGTGCCCGCCCAGCGGAGAACGCTCCCCCTGACGAGGCCCCGCACTCCGGACGCTCCGCACACAGCCAATCACTGGGAATAAACTTCCCATTAACTGGGAATACCCGCTAGGAACCCGCCCGGCCGCGACGTAGCGTGCCCGCCATGACAAGCGCGGACGCCAACCGGAGAGCCGGGACGAGAGCGGCGCGGATCCTGGCGGTGTTCGCCGAGCGGGAGAGCGCCACGGCGGAGGAGATCTCCGTCGGCACGGGCATTCCGTCCAGTGCCGTTTACCGCTACCTGACGACGTTCGTCGAGATCGGTCTCGTGCACCAGGCGCGCACCCGCGGCCGGTACTGCGCGGGCTCGCTGACGGTCCAGATGGCCGAGAACTACCGGCGCGAGGCGCTCGGCCAGGGCGGCGTCAAGCGGCGGCTGCGGCAGCTCGCGGCCGACACCGACGAACTCGCCGCGTTCCTCATCGCCCGCGACAACGACGTGCTCTGCGTCGAAGCGGCCGAGGGGACCCGGGTGATCCGGTGCAGTTTCTCGCCGGGGCTGAGCAAACCGCTCGTCTTCGGCGCGAGTGCGCAGGCGTTGCTGGCGTATCTGCCGGAGGACCGGGTCGCGGAAACCGCCAAGACGCACGGGCTGAGCGGGGAGCAGGTCGCGAAGCTGGAGAGCGAGCTGCGCCGGGTGCGCGACCAGGGCTTCGCGGAGAGCGTCGGCCAGGTGGATCCGGGGGTGTGGGGCGTGAGCGTGCCGGTGCTGGACCGGCACCGCGCCCTCGTCGGCACGGTGAGCACGATGGCCCCGGATTTCCGCGTGCGCCCGCGCCGCGACTCCCTCGTCACCCTCACCCACGCCGCCGCGCAGGACATCAGCCGATTGCAGGAGCACGTGTGAGCACCGCCAAATGGACCGGCCGCGAGGACGGCGGCGGTCCGGAACATCGCCGATGGCACCACGCCGTCAACGAATTCTCCAGCGGCCCAGGGGTTTCGCTGATCGGGTTCGCCAGCGACGCCGGGGTCCGGCGCAACGGCGGGCGGCCGGGAGCGCACGCGGGGCCGGACGCGATCCGCACAGCGCTGGCGTCATTCGCGATCCAGCCCGAGTTCGTAGTAAGCGACGCGGGCGACGTCACCGTCGAGGGCGACGCGCTGGAAGCGGGGCAGGAAAACCTCGGCGAGCTGGTCGCGAAGCAGCTCAACGACGGGCACTTCCCGCTCGTGCTTGGCGGCGGCCACGAAACGGCGTACGGCTCCTACCTCGGCCTCGCCCGCAGCGGCCTGCTGGACGGCCGACGCCTCGGCATCCTCAACCTCGACGCCCATTTCGACCTGCGGACCGCGGACCGTCCGTCCTCGGGCACCCCGTTCCGGCAGATCGCCGCCCGGGAAGCCGAACGCGGCGCGGAATTCGCCTACGCCGTGGTCGGAATCAGCGAGCCCGGCAACACCGCCGCGTTGTTCGAGACGGCCGCCGCACTGAACGTCCGCCACCTCCTGGACCTCGACTGCCAGGAACGCCATCTCGAACCGGTTCTCGACTTCGTCCGAAGCTTCGTGGCGGACGTCGACGCGCTGTATCTGTCGATCGATCTCGACGTGCTCCCCGCCGCGCAGGCACCAGGGGTCAGCGCTCCTTCGACCCTCGGCGTACCCGCCGCGGTCGTCCTCGAGGTGTGCCGGCTGGTCGCGAGTGACCCGAAGCTCGCCCTCGCCGACATCACCGAACTGAACCCCGTCTACGACGTCGACACCCGCACAGCCCGGATCGCGGCCCGCCTCGCGCACACGCTCGTGACGAGCCGTCCGGTCCCGGAAGGACACTGAAATGCCCCCTCAGCGAATCTGGCCGCGGCTCGGCGCCGTGCTGCTGGCCTGCCTGCTCGCGTTCCTGCCGGTCAGCGCGGCGAGCACCGCGAGCGCGGCCGAGCCGCAGGACGGGAAGCTCGCCGCGCTGCGGTCCGGGCAGACCTCGCTCCGGGTCGGCACCGACGCCACGTTCCCGCCGTTCGAGTTCACCGACGCCAAGGGCGGCCAGCTCGGTTTCGACATCGACCTGGTCCGGGCGCTCGCGCAGCGGGCGGGGATCAAGAAGGTCGACTTCGTCCAGATGCCGTTCGGCAACATCGTCCCGGCGCTGCAGGCGAACCAGATCGACGTCGGCGCGTCGGCGATCTACATCAGCCCCGCGCGGCAGAAGGCCGTCGACTTCTCGGACGTCTACTACCCGGGCGGGCTCGCGGTTTTCGTCAGCGACAAGGACAACTCCGTAACGTCGCTCAAGGATCTGGCCGGCAAGCGGGTCGCGGTCCAGGTGGGCACGAAGTCCGTCGACTGGCTCACCCAGCACCAGCCCGCCGCGCAGCTGATCACGGCGCAGACCAACGAGCAGATGTTCTCGTCGGTGAAACTGGGCCAGGCGGACGCGGTCGTGACCGGGGCTCCGGCCGGGAAGTACTTCATCGCGCAGCAGGGCGGTCTCAAGCAGGTCGGCGACCGGCTGACCGAGGAGAACTACGGCTACGCCTTCCAGAAGGCCGACACCGAACTGCGGACCGCGTTCAACACCGCGCTCAAGCAGATGCACGACGACGGTTCGTATAAGCAGGCCACCGAAAAATGGTTCGGCGCGGAGAGCACCGCGGCGAAGCCGGGCGGGCACTCGCTGTTCAACTTCTCCACCATCGTCGATTCCTCGGGACAGCTCTGGCAGGGCCTGCTGGTCAGCCTCCAGGTCATTCTGCTCGCGCTGGCGCTGAGCCTGCTGCTCGGCACGCTCGGCGGTTTCGCCAAGCTCAGCAAGATCGCGCCGATCAGGTGGATCGGCAACGTCTACGTGTCGGTGATCCGCGGGACGCCGTTCGTGGTGCAGCTGTTCTTCATCTACTTCGGACTGCCGCAGCTCGGCGTGCAACTTCCGCCCATGACAGCGGGAATCATCTCGCTCGGGCTCTACAGCGGTTCGTACGTGACCGAGATCTTCCGCGGCGCGGTGCAATCGATCGATCGCGGCCAGCTGGAAGCGGCGCGGTCGTGCGGCATGTCGCAGGTGTCGGCGATGCGGCACGTGATCATCCCGCAGGCGTTCCTGCGGATGCTTCCGCCGCTGGGCAACGAATTCGTGTCATTGACGAAGAACTCGGCGCTGGTGTCCTTCGTGACCATTCACGAGCTGTTCCTGGTGGGCCAGACCATCATCTCGCGCACCTTCGACGCGCTGACCGTCTACCTGTTCATCGGCCTGCTGTATTACCTGCTCACCAACCTGATCAGCTTCACGACGCGCACCCTCGAGAAGAAGATGGCGGTGTACATCTGATGGCGCTCCTGGAAGTCCGCGGGCTGACCAAGTCCTACGGCGACGTCAAGGTGCTCGACGGCATCGACTTCGCGATCGAACCCGGCCAGGTGGTCGCGGTGATCGGGCCCAGCGGCGGCGGGAAGTCCACGTTCCTGCGCTGTCTCAACCTGCTGGAGACCCCGACGTCGGGCAGCGTGTCGTTCGACGGCGAGGAACTGACCGGGCGCGGCGTCGATCTCGACCGGCTGCGGTCCCGGATGGGCATGGTGTTCCAGCACTTCAACCTGTTCCCGAACATGACCGCACTGCGCAATGTCGTGCTGCCGCAGATGAATGTGCTCAAGCGGAGCAAGGAAGAGGCCGAGGCGAAGGCACGCGCCCTGCTGGAGCGCGTCGGCATGCTGGAGCGCGCTGGCGCGTATCCGAACCGGCTGTCCGGCGGCCAGAAACAGCGCGTCGCGATCGTTCGTGCGGCGGCGATGGACCCGAAACTGATGCTGTTCGACGAGCCGACGTCGGCGCTGGACCCCGAGGTGGTGCAGGACGTCCTCGACATCATGTCCGAGCTGGCCAAGGACGGCATGACGATGCTCGTCGTCACGCACGAGATGGGCTTCGCCCGCAAGGTCGCCGACCGCGTGGTCTTCGTCGACGGCGGGAAGATCGCCGCCGACCTGCCGCCCTCGGAGTTTTTCTCCGAGAGCAACGAGAATCCCCGCGCCCAGGCCTTCCTGCGGAAGGTGCTCTGACCGACGCGCACTCGCGGGCCGCTTGACGCCCGCGAGTGCGCCGCTTAATCTTGCGTTCTCAGACAGGCACAGACGAAGAGCCACTGTCAGCGGTCTTCGTCGTGTCTGTTTTTTGTATGCCGGGATCGCTGACAGCCAGCGCAGAAAGTTGGCGGTCCATGAGTTCACCCACGGTCGCAGCGCCGCGATCGATCGCGAATGTTTCGCAGGTCACCGCGCTGATCAACACGTTGTCGAAGTTGCCGCGCAAGGCGAACCTGCTGTGGTACCTGGTCCTGGGCGGGCTGTTCCTGGACGCCTATTCGAACGCCGCGCTCGGCGCCGGGCTCGCGCCGATGACCAAGGAACTGGGGCTCGGCGCGGGCCAGGTCGGCCTGCTCACCGCGACCGCGCCCGCGGTCGCCATCCTGTTCAACCCGGCGGGCGGCTGGCTGGCCGCCCGGATCGGCCGGGTCAAACCGCTGATCGCGGCGAAGGCGATCGCCGGGCTCGGCGCGGTGCTCACCGCCACCGGCGGCAACTTCGAAGCGGTCTGGGCCGGCCGCGCGCTGGTCGGCGTCGCCTACGGCATCGACTTCGCGGTGGCGATGGCGCTGCTCGCCGAGTACACCCCGGCGAAGCTGCGCGGACGGCTGAACCTGTGGCAGTCCGTCTGGTACGTGGCCACCACGGTGAACCTCGCGCTGACGCTGGCGTTCTACCAGGCCGGCGTGTCGGTGGAGATCTGGCGCTGGTCGGTCGGCTCGGCCGGGGTCTTCGCGCTCGCGCTGCTGGTGCTGCAGATCGCGTTCCTCGCCGAGAGCCCGTCGTGGCTCGCGGCCAAGGGGCGGCTGTCCGAGGCGGCGAACAGCCTCCGCCGGATCTACGGTTTCCAGGCGACGCCGGGGACCGCGAGCGCCGAGGACGTCGCCGCCGAGCAGCGCAAGATCGGGTTCCGGCAGGCGGGTGTGCTGTTCCGCAAGCCCTACCTGCAGCGCACTTTCCTGTCCACGGCGATCTCGCTGACCCAGGCGATGCAGTACTTCGCGATCGGCTGGTACCTGCCGGTGATCAGCCTCGCGATCTTCGGCGACAAATTCGAAACGGCCACGCTCGGGTCGATGATCTTCAATGTCGCCGGGATCGTCGGCGGCGCGCTGTCGGCCTGGTTCGGCCGGAAGATCGGGCTGCGGGTCAGCTCGGCGATCGGCTACGGCTTCGCGTTCGCCATCCTGCTGGTGATGGGACTGGGCTTCGGGAAGCTGCCGATCGCGATCGGGTTCCTGCTGCCGTTCCTGTTCATCTTCTTCCATTCGGCGGGCCCCGGCGCGAACGGCAAGTCGATCGCGGCGCTGTCCTACCGCAGCGACATCCGCACCCTCGGCACCGGCGTGACCGGCATGCTCGGGAGCTTCGGCAGCGTCGTCGGGCTGTATGTGTTCCCGCAGATCAAGGAGGCGATGGGGCTCGGCCCGACGATCGCGCTGCTCGCCGCGGTGCCGCTGCTCGGCCTGGTGTCCTGCCTGATCGTGCGCTGGGACCCGACCCGCAGCGGCGTCGACCCGGACGACGAGGAGATCTCGCTGCCGGGGAGGACGGCGTGACGCGGCGCGGAATCCTGGCCGTCGACGAGGGTTCGACCGGCACGCGAGCCGCGGTCGTCGGCGAGGACGGCGGGTGCGGGCCGTCGTTCTACACCGCCGTCGACGTCGTCCATCCGGAACCGTCGCGAGTGGAGCAAGACGCGGCGCAACTGCTGGAGCGCACCGTCGGCGTCGCTCGCCAGGCGATCGCGTGGGCGGGGGAGAACGGCGTCGAAATCGTCGGGATGTCGGTGTGCACGCAGCGCGCGACCGCGATCCTGTGGGACCGCGAGACCGGCCGGCCGCTGGCACCGGCCGTGGTGTGGCAGGACACCCGCTACGCCGACGAACTGGCGAAGCTCGCCCCGGAGTGGGATCCGGTGCTGTGGGAGAGGACCGGCCGTCCGGTCGGCACTCGCGCGCCGTTCCTCTGGGCCGCTCGACAGCTCGATCAGCTCGACGTGCCCGCCGACCGCGTGCTGTTCGGTTCGGTGGACACCTGGCTCGGGTGGCATCTCAGCGGACGCACCAGATATGTCATGTCGGCGACCAACGCCGTCGCGTTCGGCGGGTACCGGCTGCGCGAGCACGCCTGGGACCAGGAATGGCTGGCGGCGCTGGGTTTCCCTGCCTCGCTGGCCCCGCCGCCGGTCGACGACGACGGGGATTTCGGGTACACCGACCCGAACCTGCTCGGCATCGAGGTGCCGATCGCCGCGGTGATGGGCGACCAGCACGCCTCGCTGATCGCGCTCGGTGCGCTGACTCCGGGGCAGGGAACGTGCGTGCACGGCACCGGCACCTTCGTCGGCGCACTGGCCGGGGACGAACCGCCGGACGGGCTCGGCAAGGTCGACGGGGTGCTGTGCCTTGTCGGCTGGCGCAGCGCGGGACACAGCCGGTTCAGCCTCGAGTCGTACACCTCGACCACCGGTTCCGCGTTGCGGTGGCTCACCGAGGATCTCGGGTTGTTCCGTTCCGCGGCTGAGATCAGCGAATTGGCGGCGGCCCAGCCGAGGAGCACCTCGACCTGGTTCGTGCCGACGCTGGCCGGGCTGCGCACACCGGTGCAGCGGCCCGGCGCGCGCGGGCTGCTGACCGGGCTGAGCCTGGCCACCACGCGCGACGTCGTGGCGCGGGCGGTGCTCGACGGAATCGCGCACTCGGTGAGCGACACCGTCGACGCGTTGCGGACGACGATGAACCGTCCGGTGACCCGGCTGCGCGCCGGCGGCGGATTGGCCGCCAGCGACGTGCTCCTGCAAAGCCAAGCCGATTTCGCCGGTGCCGAGATCGAACGAGCAGCCGATTCGGCGACCGCCAGCCTGCGGGGCGCCGCGTATCTCGCGGGCGTCCGGCTCGGCGTGTGGCCGTCGCTGGCCGAAGCCGTTGCGCACCAGGGGAAAGGCGAGGTCTTCGAACCTCAGCTGCCCGAGGACGAACGGCGCGGACTGCGCGCACGCTGGCAGGACGTGCTCGCGGTCTCGCTGTCCTGACCGTCCTGAGTGTCCCGAGTGTCCTTAGTGGACGTTTTCAACTTCGGAGTGGAGAGACAAGCTCATGTTCACACTGCCGTCCCGACGGCCGAACGCCGTCGCCGCGAGGGCGACCCTGTCCGCGCCGTTGCGGCTGGAGCGCCGCACGGCACTGACCGATCTCGAAACCGGCACGTTCGACGTGCTGGTGATCGGCGGCGGCGTTACCGGCGCCTACACCGCGCTGGACGCCGCCGCCCGCGGCCTGAAAGTGGCGCTGGTGGAGCGCGACGACTTCGCGTCCGGAACCTCGTCCAAATCGTCCAAGATGGTGCACGGCGGGCTGCGCTACATCGAGCAGGGCAACCTCGACCTGGTCCGGCATTCGCTGCTGGAGCGGCAGCGGTTTCGCCGCAACGCCCCGCATCTGGTGCAGCGGCTGCCTTTCCTGTTCCCGATCCTGGCCAAGGACGGGGTGTTCGACGCCCGCATCGCCAAGGCTTTCGAGAGTCTGTTGTGGACATACGACCTCGCGGGCGGCTGGCGGATCGGGAAGCTGCACCAGCGGCTCACCGTCGACGAGGTGCTCTCGCACGCCCCGACGCTCCGCGCGGAGAACCTCAAGGGCGGCCTGATGTATTACGACAGCCGCGCTGATGACGCACGGCTGACACTGGCGATCGTGCGCAGTGCCGCCCGGCTCGGCGCGGTGGTCGTCAACGGCGCCGAGGTGACGGGGCTGCGCACCGCCGGCGGTCGGGTCACCGGCGCGACGGTCGAGGCCGACGGCGAGCAGATCGACGTCCGCGCGCGCGTCGTGGTCAACGCGACCGGCGTGTGGGCCGACCGGGTGGAGGGCATGGCCGACCACGGTCACCAGCCGCAGGTCCGCCCGGCCAAGGGCGTGCACATCGTGCTGCCGTGGTCGAAGATCCGCAACGACTGCACGGTCACCGTGCCGATCCCGGGCCGCGCGCGGCGGGCCACCTGCACCCGCTGGGGCGACGTCGTCGTGGTCGGCACCACCGACACCGACTACACCGGCTCGACCGACGACGTGCACTGCACCCGCGAGGAAATGGACTTCCTGCTCGAAGGAGCCCAGATCGCCTTCGACACCAAGCTGGACGCCAGCGACGTGCTGGGCAGCTACGCGGGCCTGCGCCCGCTGGTCGGCGGCAAGGAGGGCGCGACGCTGGACATGCGCCGCGACCACCACATCACGGTGTCCGCGGGCATGGTCACGGTGACCGGCGGCAAGCTCACCACGAGCAGGCACATGGGCGAGCTGGTCGTGGACAAGGCGCTCGGGCTGCTGGGCCGGAAAGCCAAGTGCCGCACCAAGAACCTGCCGCTCATCGGCGGCGCCGGATACGACGCGGAGGCGACGGCCGCGACCGGCGGCGTCGCCGCGCACCTCGGCGGCCGGTACGGCACCGAGGCGCGGTTCGTGAGCGCGCTGGCCGACGAGAACCCGGCGCTGGGGGAGCCGCTCATCGAGGGGCAGCCGTTCCTGAAGGCCGAGGTCGTGTTCGCGGCGCGTTCGGAAATGGCGCGCTCGGTGGACGACGTGCTGTCGCGGCGGACCCGGCTGCGGCTGTTCGCGCGGGACGCGTCGGTCGAGGCCGCTCCGCTCGTCGGCGAGCTGCTCGGCGCGGAACTCGGCCTGAGCGTGGAAACCGTGGCGGCGCAAGTGAAGCAGTACCGGGCGGACGTCGCCCGGGAGAAGTCGATCCTGTTCGGAGACAACCTGTTGGGAGCCAACGCATGATCAGCCGTCAGACCATCACGCACCCGTTCAACCGGGGCAACTACGTGGTCGGCGCGCCGACGCCGCCGCGCTGGGGCGGACGCACCGAGCCGGGCGAGGGCGACGCGTCGCTGCAGACGGCGGCCGTGGCCGTGCCCGCCGCGCTGACCGAGGCGCTGCGCGAGCTGGCGGACGCGGTGCACACCGAACGCGACGAGGTCGTGCTGCGCACCCGCGACTGGTGGGCTGGCTCGATGATCGGCGAGACCGCGGGCGCCCCGGCGACCCCGGACGCGGTGATCGCCGAGGTGAGCACCGTCGAGCAGATCCAGGCCGCGGTCCGGCTGTGCGGCGAGCACCGGGTGCCGCTGACCGTGTCGGCGGGCCGCAGCAACGTCACCGGCGCCGCGCTGCCCGTGTACGGCGGGGTGGTGCTGGATGTGTGCCGGCTCGACAAGATCGTGTCCTTCGACGCCGAATCGCAGATCGTCGAGGTGCAGGCGGGCATGTTCGGCGACCTGTTCGAGAAGGAACTGCAGGAGACCCACGGCGCGACCACCGGGCACTGGCCGTCCGCGTTCGCGATCTCGACGGTCGGCGGCTGGGTGGCCTGCCGCGGCGCGGGCCAGCTGTCCACCCGGTACGGGAAAATCGAGGACATGGTCGTCGGACTCGACGTCGTCCTCGCCGACGGCACGCTGGCCCGCTTCGGCGACTACCCGCGCGCCGCGACCGGCCCGGACCTGCGGCAGCTGTTCGTCGGCTCGGAAGGCACGCTCGGCGTGATCACCGCGGTCCGGCTGCGCACGCACCCGCTGCCGACGTACTCGAAGGCCATCGCGTACGGCTTCGAGACCTTCGCCGCCGGGCTCGACGCCTGCCGCCGGATCATGCAGCGCGGCGCGACCCCGGCCGCGATGCGGCTGTACGACAAGCACGAAAGCGGCACGCACTTCGGGAAGCCGGACACCAACCTGCTGCTCATCGCCGACGAGGGCGACCCGGTGCTGGTCGACGCGATGCTCGAGGTGAGCGCCGAGGAATGCGCCGCGACCGGGTCCGAATTGGACGGTCAGCCGGTGTTCGAACGCTGGCTGGACGAGCGGATGCTGGTCGGCAAGTCCGCCGACGGGTTCACGCCGGGGCCGGGTTTCGTCGCCGACACCCTGGAGATGGCCGGTGCGTGGTCCGCGCTCCCGGCGATCTACGACGAGGTGGTGGCCGCGATCCAGGCGGTGCCGGGGACGTTGGCGGCGTCGGCGCACCAGTCGCACGCCTATACCGACGGCGCGTGCCTGTACTTCTCGCTGCGCGGGGACGTGGAGCCGGAGAAGCGGCGGCACTGGTACCGGTCGGCCTGGGACGCGGCGAACGCGGTGCTGGTACGGCACGGGGCGGCGTTGAGCCACCACCACGGGTCGGGGCTGCTGCGCGGGCCGTATCTGGCGGACGCGCTCGGCAGCGGGTTCGGGACGTTCGTCGAGGTGAAGCGTGCTTTGGACCCCGCCGGGTTGCTGAACCCCGGCAAGCTCGGCCTTCCCACCGAGCTGGGCCCGAACCCGCTGGACCCGGCTCGCTGACCGCCGAGCGGACGGCGGGCCGGGTTGACGGCCGTGAGGGGAACCCTGAGGGAATCAGATTCCCTCAGGGTTCCCCTCACGGACCTTCGAGGCGGCGGGGACGGGAGCAGTCGCGGAAGGCATGAAACGGTGGACGGCATGAACGAGAAGATCACGGCGGCGTTCGAGGACGTCCCGGTGTGCGCGTCGGTGGTCGGCGTCGCGAAGGTGCCGGATTTCGTGGCCGCGGACTCCCGCGTCGGGATCCTGGCGTCGGTCCCGGTCGGGCAGCTGCCGAAGATCGTGGCGGCGCTGGCCGGGCGGGACAAGCTCGTGTTCGTCAACATCGATTCGTGCCCCGGCCTCGCCACCGACCGCGCGGGCGTGGACTTCCTCCAGGAGATCGGGGCGGCCGGGGTGGTCAGCACCCGGGTCGCGCCGATCGAACGGGCGCGGGCGCTGTCGATGCTGACCATGCACAAGGTGTTCGTCACCGACCGGTCGAACCTCAACCGGAGCCTGGAGGCGGTCAAGCGCAGCGGGCCGGACCTGGTGGAGCTGATGCCCGCCCCGATCATCCCGTGGATGTCGGCGGCGGCGCGGGAAGTCATGTCGCCGTTCGTCGCGGCCGGTTTCGTCACCGACCGGGACGGGGTGGCGCATTCGCTGGCGATGGGCGCGGCGGCTGCCGCGTCCTCCGATCCGGGGCTGTGGTCGCTGACCCGGTCCCGGCTGCGTACAGGAGAAGAATGAGTTTCGTAGTGGTGGCCCGGTATGTGACCGCGGAGCGGGAGCGGGTCCTCGAACTGCTCGGCCCGATGGCGGAGGCCTCGCGGCGCGAGCCCGGCTGCCGGCGGTACACCGTCCACAGTGGAATCGAGGACGGGGTCGTGGTGCTCGTCGAGGAGTACGACAGCGAAGCGGACTTCACCGCGCACTGCGCGTCGGAGCACTTCACGCGGATCGTGCTCGGCGAGGTCGTGCCGCTGCTGTCCGAGCGGCTGGTCACCCGCTGCGTCCCGGTCGGCGCGTGATGGAGGTTCGCGGCGCGGTCCTGCGCGAGGTCGGGAAACCGCTGGAGATCGAGACGCTGACGCTGGCCCCGCCGGGACCCGGCGAGCTGCTGGTGCGCGTGCGCGCGGCCGGGCTGTGCCACTCGGACCTCTCGGTGATCGACGGGTCACGGCCCCGTCCGGTGCCGATGGTGCTCGGCCACGAGGCTGCCGGCGAGGTCGTCGAGGCCGGTCCGGGCAGCGACTTCCAGCCCGGCGAGCACGTAGTCCTGACGTTCGTGCCCTCCTGCGGCGACTGCGCCCCGTGCACGGCAGGCCGCCCCGCGCTGTGCGGCCCGGCTGCTGCGGCCAACCGCGAGGGGACGCTGCTCGGCGGGGACGTCCGGTGGTCGTCACCGGTCGGGAATCCGTTGCACCATCTCGGGGTTTCGGCGTTCGCCTCGCACGTGGTCGTGTCCGACCGGTCGGCGGTGCGGATCGACAAGACGCTGCCGTTCGAGATCGCGGCGTTGTTCGGCTGCGCGGTGCTGACGGGCGCGGGCGCGGTGTTCAACGCGGCGGATGTGCGTCCTGGGGACAGCGTGGCGGTGTTCGGCCTCGGCGGGGTCGGGCTGTCCGCGTTGCTCGCCGCCAAGGCCGCAGGCGCCAGCACTCTGCTCGCGATCGACCCGGTCCCCGGCAAGCGGGAGCTGGCGCGCTCGCTGGGTGCGACGCACGTGCTGACCGGTGACGTCGCGGAGATCCGCGAGCTGACGGGCGGCGGTGCGGATTACGCCGTCGACACCACGGGCGTGGTCGCCGCGCTGAGCCAGGCGTACGAGGCGACCCGGCCGGGCGGGACGACGGTCACCGTGGGCCTGCCGGATCCGTCCGCCGGGCTGACCTTGCCCGCGCAAAGCCTGGTGGCGGAGGAGAAAACCCTGCGGGGAAGCTACCTGGGCTCGTGCGTGCCCCGGCGGGACGTGCCGCGGTTCGTCGCGTTGTACCAGGCGGGGTTGCTGCCGGTGGAGGCGTTGCTGACGCATTCCATCGCGCTGGAGGAGATCAACGCGGGATTCGCCCGGCTGCGGGACGGGGGCGCGGTTCGTCAGGTGATTGTTTTCTGAAACCGCGCCCCGGCCCGGCTGAGCCTCGCCGAGGAGAGCTGTCGCGATGGTGCCCGAGTAGCAATGCTGCCGGGCAGTTCTCCCGGTTGCGCGGGTGCATTCCGCCGACCGCTCGCAGGGGCGCGGTTCGTCAGGTGCTCACCTGCTGAAACCGCGCCCCGGTCCGGCTACGAGTTGCCGCGCAGCGCGGCGGTCGCGATGGTGGCCGCGTCGATGGCGGTCTCCGCGGCCTGGGTGGAGGAGTTGGAGTCGAGTTCGGTGAGCGACTCCTTGTTCAGCGCGTGGACGGCCCACTCGTACGTGTGGTTCGTCGTGCACGGCCCCTGGTATCCGAAGAAGTTCGCGCTGCCGCGGTAGTAGGCCTGCCGTGACCCGGCAGGGACCGTCGGCTGGTAGGCGTGGTCGACGTTCTGCGGCAGCTCGGCGGTGGCGGCCGGGATGTCGTAGATGACCCAGTGGATGATGCCGTTGTCGAGGTCGTGCATGACGATCGCGTAGCTCTTGGCCTGCTCCGGGGCTCCGGACCAGGCCAGCGGCGGCGACTCGTCCTTCTTTTCGGGGTCGCCGTCGCCGCTGCTGGCGCAGTCGTGGACCTTGGGGATCATCCCGCCGTCGGCGAAGGCGGTGCTGGAGAGGGCGAAAGCGTCCCGTCCCGGGCTCGCCGACGCGGCGGCGGGGCTGAGGCTCGCGGCGCAGAGGACGAGCAGGGCGAAGAGAGCGATTCTGGTGCGTCTCACTGGAGGCTCCCGAGGCTGCTGGTGGTCTCTTGTTCCTTTCGTGGGGAGAGTGTGCGCCGGAATCGGCGAGGACCGTCGCGCCAGCGGCAGTGAGTACCACGTTTCCCGCCAAGAGTGACATCCGGCGCGGCAGCAGGGTGCGGACGATCCCTTCGGACACGGCACCGTTCTCGGGTTGTTCCAGGCCGCGCACGCCGCGCTGACCGGGTGCCCGAGGCGACCGGCCGCATCGCAGGGGAACACGTTTTCCTGAAATTGCGTTTCGGCGAGCAATACCGCCATTTCCGCACTCCAGATCTGGACGGAGACCGGAGGCGGCTCGGACAGCTCGGCTGATTGGCACCGGTCGCAGACTTCGTTGTGGCACGCCACAATCCGGGCTGTGGCCGCTTCTCGCGCGGGTATCGTGGGACGACCGGCGGATCCCGGTGGTCGACGTCAGAACAACCAAGCGGAGGACAGGGTGCCGGTGGCGACCTCGGCCGCGGCCGCGCGCTCGTTCGACGGCGGCGAATGGTGGCACGCCGGCCGGGTCGCGGCCGGGCTGCTGATCCCGGGGCTGGCGCTGCTCGCGGCGGGCCGCCCGGATCTGATCATTTTCGCCGCGTTCGGTTCGTTCGCCGGGATGTACGGCCGCGCCGAGACGCGCGCGCTCCGGTTCCGCCACCAGGTCCAGGCGGGCGCGGTGCTGCTGAGCGGCGTCTCGCTGGGGGTCCTGCTGTCGGCGTGCCACGCGCCGCCGTGGCTGCTGGTGGTCACTGAGGCCACGTTCTCGTTCGGCTGTGCGCTGGTGACGAACCGGCTGGAGCTGAGCCCGCGCGGGCCGTTCTTCGGGATCTTCGCGCTCGGCGCGATCGCGCTGGTGCCCGCCGGGAGGGTCGAACCGTGGGCGGGGATCGCCCTGTGCGCGGGCACAATCGCCGGTTGTGTCCTTATCGGACTGACTGGCCCGGAACGTCCGGCCGTTCCGGGGACGTCGGGGTGCGCGCCGGGTTGCGGTGCGGCGTGCGCGATCGTGCACGCCGCCCGGTACGCGCTGGCGATCGCCGCCGCGGGTGCGGTCGGGCTGCTGCTCGGGGTGGATCACGCGAACTGGGCGATGGCCTCGGCGGCGGTTCCGCTGGCGGCGGCCGATCCGCGCAGCCGGTTGCATCCGGGACTGCGCAGCGTGCTGGACCGCAGCGCGCACCGGGTCCTCGGGACGCTGGCCGGACTGGTCGTCACGGCTTTGCTGCTGCTGCCGGGATTCGGGGCGGCGCCGCTGGCGCTGGCGGTGATCGTGCTGCTGTTCCCGACGGAGCTGTTCATGTCCCGCCATTACGGAATCGCGCTGGGGTTCTTCACCCCGCTGATCCTGGTGATGACGGAGCTGGCCGCGCCCGCCGCGCCGGAGACGCTGCTGACGGCGCGGGTGGCGGACACGCTGGTGGGGGTCGCGGCCGGCATCGGGGCGGCGGTGCTCGTCCGCGCCCCGTGCCGGACCGCCGGTCTCACGCGGAGCGTTCGACCGTGACCTTCAGGTGCTTCATGATCGGCTGGTCGCTTTGCGTGCTGTAGTCGCCGATGGCGCAGAGCACGTTCATTTCCGGCATGTACCCGGCCGCGCAGCCGCGCGGGATGTCGTACGGGATCGCACGGTAGCGCCGCACCGAACGCTTCGTGCCGTCCTTCGCGGTGGCGGTGATGTCGACTTCGTCGAATTCGTTCAGGCCTCGGTCGTGCATGTCGTCGGTGTTCATGAAGATGAGGGTGCGGAGGTTTTTGATGCCGCGGTAGCGGTCGTTGTCGGAGTAGATCGTGGTGTTCCATTGGTCGTGGGAGCGCATGGTGCCCAGTGCGAGTGTTCCGGCGGCGGGGACGATGTCGGGCAGGTGGGCGGTGGAGAATTCGGCGCGTTCGGTGGGGGTGTGGAAGACGCGTTCGCGGGCGGCTTGGTGGAGGCGGAAGCCGAGTGGTTGGCGGACTCGGGTGTTGAAGTCGTCGAAGCCGTCGAGGACTTGTGCCATGGTGTCGCGGATCCGGTCGTAGTCGCCGGTGTAGTCGGTCCAGGGGGTGGGGCTGTCGGGCAGTGTGGCGCTGGCCATGCCGGCGATGATCGCGGGTTCGGAGAGCAGGTGCGGCGAGGCGGGTTTTTTCATGCCGGTGGAGAGGTGGACCATGCTCATGGCGTCTTCGACGGAGGTCGATTGGAGTCCGGTGGTCTGGAGGTCTTTTTCGGTGCGGCCGAGGCAGGGCAGGATGAGGGCTTGGGCGCCGTGTTCGAGGTGGCTGCGGTTGAGTTTGGTGCTGACCTGCACGGTCAGGTCGCAGTTGCGCAGTGCGGCGGCGGTGTAGGGGGTGTCGGGGGCGGCGAGGGCGAAGTTGCCGCCCATGCCGATGAATACGCGCACGTCGCGGCGGTGCATGGCCTCGATGGCGCCGACGGTGTCGAGGCCGTGGTGGCGTGGCGGGTCGATGCCGCAGATCTCGGCGAGCTTGTCGAGGAATTCCGGGGCGGGGCGGTGGTCGATGCCGCAGGTGCGGTTGCCCTGGACGTTGCTGTGCCCGCGCACGGGGGAGGGTCCGGTTCCGGGGCGGCCGATGTTTCCGCGCAGCAGCAAGAGGTTCACGATCTCGCGGACGGTGTCGACGCCGTGTTCGTGCTGGGTCACGCCGAGGCACCAGCTGATGATCGACCGGTCGGCCTCGCGGTAGATCTTCGCCGCCGCCCGGATTTCGGCCTCGGACAGCCCGGACTGCCGCTCCAAATCCGCCCACGACGTGGTTTCGCAGACGACGCGGTACTTCTCGACGCCGGTGGTGTAGGTCTCGAGGAACTCCGAATTGATCGCATCAGGATCGGTTTCTGCCATCTCGAGAAGGGCTTTCGCCATCCCCCGGAGGAACGCGAGGTCGCCGCCGATGCGCGGCTGCAGGTTGAGCGTGGAGGTCGGCGTCGCCTGGAAGGTCGCCATCCGGACGAAGTCGTGCGGGATGATCGTGCGCGTGGCCCCGGCCTCGACCAGCGGGTTGATGTGCACGATCTGCGCGCCGCGCCGGTGCGCCTCGGCCAGCGCGGTGAGCATCCGGGGCGCGTTCGACGCCGCGTTGACGCCCATGATGAACAGCGCGTCGGCGGCTTCCCAGTCGTGGATGTCCGCGGTGCCCTTGCCGGTGCCGAGGGCGGCCTGCAGCGCGCGGCCGCTCGCCTCGTGGCACATGTTCGAGCAGTCCGGCAGGTTGTTCGTGCCGAACTCCCGGGCCATGAGCTGGTACAGGAACGTCGCCTCGTTGCCGAGGCGCCCGGACGTGTAGAACGCCGCCTGGTCGGGGGAATCGAGGCCGCGCAGCGTGGCGCCGACCAGTTCGAACGCCTTGTCCCACGAGATGGGGACATACCGGTCGGTCTTCTCGTCGTAGCGCAGCGGCTCGGTGAGCCTGCCCTGCGCCTCCAGCGCGGTGTCGCTCCAGCCGTCCAGTTCGGACACGGTGTGCGCGGCGAAGAATTCCGCGCCGACGCGTTTCCGCGTCATCTCCCAGGCGACGTGCTTGATCCCGTTTTCGCAAATGTCGAGATGCAGGCCCTTGGTGTCGTCCGGCCAGGCGCAGCCCGGGCAGTCGAACCCGCCGTTCTCGTGGTTCATTTTCACGATCGCGCGCGGGCCGTCGACCAGCTCCCGTTCCCGGACGAGGAACTGCGTCACGCTTTTCGCCGCGCCCCAGCCCGCGGCCGGATGGTGGTATGGCTTGAACTCCGGCTGGTCCTCGCGCTGCTCGTCCACCGTCACCCTCTCGCCCGGAACTGTGCTTCCCTTCTGATTCAAGCACGGCGGGCCTCTCCGGGCATCCGGGCGGGGAATGCGAACGGCCGCATTGTGGGCGTCGACAAACATTTCTGTGACCGCGCACAAAATGCGCGGGAAATCGGAGCCCGGTTTCGGGGGAGGGAAATCCGCGTGCGCGGCCGCGGCGGGACGCGGGTAGCATCCGGACGTGGCCGACCGGGAGGAAAACGCTGTGCGGACCGCCGCCCTGACCGAACTCGTCGACTGGGCAGGCGTTCGGCTGCCCCGGCTGATCGACGACGTCTGCACGGCGACCTGCGAGCGGATCGGGATGTACCGGGACGAGAAGATCGTCCCGCGCGCCGACCTGCACCGCTCGATCGCGGTGAACCTCCGGTTCATGGTCGACGCGCTGGGCGGCGGCGAGACCCCGGACCAGCGCGCGCCGAAGGAGACCGGCCGCCGCCGGGCGCACCAGGGCGCCCCGCTGCCCGAGGTGCTGCAGGTGTACCGGATCGCCTGCGCGATGCTGTGGGACCTGCTGGTGAGCCGTGCCCGCGAAAAGGGAAGCACCGACGTGCTGATCGAAGTCGCGAGCCTGCTGTGGCAGGTCACCGACGAGCACGCGGTCCGCGTGACCGAGGCGTACCGGGCGGCGAGCGCGGAACTGCTGGTCGCGCAGCAGCGGCGGCGCTCGGCGCTGGCCGAGGCGCTGCTGACCGGCCAGCGCGGGTCCGACTCCGGGCCGTGGGAGGCCGGACGGCTGCTCGGCCTGTCGCTGGACGGGAAGCTGACCGTGGTCGCCGCCGAAACGCGCGGGCTGGCCGAGGAGAGCCTGGTCGGCGTCGAACGGCGGCTCGGGCAGCTCGGGATCGTGTCGGCGTGGCATCTCTCGCCGACGCTGCAGGCCGGCGTGGTTTCGCTGCGCGAGGAGCAGTACGACGCGATGCTCGCCCTGCTGCGCGACCTGGCGCTGGCCCGCACCGGCGTCAGCCCGCTGTTCCGTTCGCTGACCGAGACCCCGCGCGCGGTCCACCTGGCGCGGACCGCGCTGTCCGGCATCCCGCCGGAGCGAGGCGAGGTCCGCGCGTTCGATCCGAGCCCGCTGGCGGCGTTCGTCGCCTACGACCCGGACGAGGGGCGCAGGCTGGGGGAGCAGGTCTTCGGGGCGGTGCTGGAGCTGCCCGCGGAGGAACGCGACGTGCTGCTGGAGACGCTGGACGCGTACTTCGCGCACGGCGGTTCGGCCGAACGCGCGGGGCAGGTGCTGCACTGCCACGCCAACACCGTGCGGTACCGGTTGCGCCGGATCCGGGAACTCACCGGCCGGTCGCTGACCGATCCGCGGGACCTGGCCGAACTGGTGACCGCGATGCAGGCGCTGCGGGTCGGTTCGGCCCGCTCGATCGATTCTCCGGGGAGCTGACGATGTCCGACGAGTGGTACTTCAACACGCGCACGAACGAGGTCGAGCGAGGCCGCCAAGCGCGCGGCGTCGACCGGCTCGGCTCGTACCCGGACGAGGCCACCGCGCGGCGGGCGCTGGAACTGGCGCGCGAACGCACGGCGGCGGAGGACCGGTCCGACGCGGAGTGGAACAACCCGCGGTGACGTCACCGGATTTCCGCGGCGCGGCGACGGTCGGCGAGGCGATGCTCCTGGCGCCGAAGGTGCTCGACGCGTCGGCGACCGTCGGTGAGGTGCGCGCGCTCTTCGCCGACGATCATGTGCATGCCGCGCTGGTTGTCGCCGGGGAGACGTTGCTGAGCGTCGTGGAGCGGCCGGATCTTGAGGGGCTGCCGGAAGCGTTTCCGGCGTATCGGGCCGGTCAGTTGGCTGGGCGGGTGGTCGGCCCTGGCGCTGATTTGTACGCGACGTGGCTGGGGATGTCTCGTCGTCGGTTGGCTGTGGTGGACGGGTGCGGGCGGTTGCTGGGGTTGCTGTGTTTGAAGCGCAGCGGGCGTGGTTTCTGTTCGGACGCCGATGTGGCGGCTCGCGCGCGGGATGTGGAGAGCGGTTGCCGGGGCGGCCCTGCGCGGACCGCCCCGGAGAGTGTCAGCGCCAGTCCACTTTGAACACCCACGCGTGCTTCCCCGCCGCCCGCGCCGCCGCCGGAACGTCGATCACCAGGCGGCCGTCGCTCTGACTCCAGTGCAGCGGGCCTCCGTAGCCGAGCATGCTCACGCGGTCGCCGCGGCGGATCGGGACCGGGGCGTCGACCACGAGCTGCGCGCTGGGTGCGACGAGTGACATGACGTAGAACGCCGAACCGGGCTGCACGGTGAACCGCAGATCGCCGAGCTGGGCCATGCGCGACCAGTAAGTCGTGCCGTAGATCGCTTCCCCGTTGGTGCGCAGCCAAGCCCCCGTCTCGCGCAGCCGCTGCTGCATCACGGCGGGGATGGTGCCGTCGAAGTCGGGGCCGATGTCCAGCAGGAAGTTGCCGTTCTTCGACACCACGTCGACCAGCGTGTGCACCACGTCGCCGGTCGTCATGTACTTGTCGTCCGGCGTCGCGCGGTTGTAGCCGTAGGAGTACGGGTCGAGGCCCCGGCTCGATTCCCATTTCGCGACAACCGTGTTCGGGTACGTCGTGTACTCGGGCGTGGTGAAGTCGTGGTCCGGGATGCCGCCGCGGTCGTTGTACGTGACGTCCTTGGGGCGACGCCGGTTCTTGGCCCGGTTGAAGTACTCCGTGAGCACGTCGCGGCTGTCGTTGACGCCGCCGATGTCGAACCAGAGCACGTCCGGGTCGAAGCCGGAGATCAGCTCCAGCACCTGCGGCGCCTGAAGGTCCTTCACGAAATCGCGTCCGGCGGTGTAACCGGTGTAAGGCACCGGCGCGCCGGTATAGGGATTGCGCGGCGGATGGCCCATCCACGGGTTGTCCGGGTTGAACCATTCGGGCAGCGAGAAGTACAGACCGTTGCGCAGGTTCGGCGTGTACTTGCGCGAAGCGGCGAACAGGTCGGCGACGAGGTCGCGGCGCGGGCCGAGCTTCTTCGCGTTGCGGCCGCTGACTTTGGTGTCCCACAAGGCGAAACCGTCGTGGTGCTTGGACGTGAGCACGTAGTACTGCGCGCCCGCGTCCTCGATCAGGTGCGCCCACGAACGCGGATCGAACCGCGCGGCGGTGAACTTCGGGATGAAGTCGTCGTAGACGAACGATTCGCCGTAGGTCTTGGCGTGGTAGGCGTAGGTCGGGCCGTTGGGATCTTGCTGGTTGTTCCAGTACCACTCGGCGTACTGCTGTCCGACCGGAGCCCACGCGGGCACCGAGTACACGCCCCAGTGGATGAAGATGCCGAATTTGGCGTCGGAGAACCAATACGGCGCGCGGTGCGCGGACAGCGACGCGTCGGTCGGCCGGAAGTCCGGGATGCCGAGCGGCACCGGCAGCGACCGGGTGGCGATCGTCGAACGGTCGGCGAGCACGCGGATCCGGCCGGTCGCGGGGGTCCCGGCGGGCAGGCCGCGGTCGGGGGTGAGGCCGAGCCGCACCGTGGTCTGTTCGCCCGGGGCGAGGCGGGGGATTGGCGCGGGGGTGCGGACCCGGCCGCCCGGGACGTCGAGCGTGACGGTGATCCGGTCGCGCGTTTCGAGCCAGACTGTGCCGGTGTTGACGATGGTCGCCTCGACAGCCTGAGGACCGCCGTCCTGCAGCAGATTCGCGGTCGCCCGGGCGTCGAGGACGGTGGCCGAACGGCCTTGCGCGACCGGCTGCAGCGTCAGCGCGAACACGTGCAGGCTCGGCACATTCGCGGCGGGTTGGGCGGTCTTGGGCAGCGTCAAGGCGACCGCTTCGCGCGCCGGGTCGATCCACACCTGCGCGGTGCCGATCGACACCGGGTTCTGGTCGGTGACACCACCCGGGCCGTAGCGGAAGGTCGAGCTGACGGCACCGCCGGAGCCCCACCAGTCGGAACCGGACAGGGCGGCGGTGCTGATGCTGCCGTCGGCGTAGTGGACGGTCGCGTCGCCTCCGGTGCTGCCGTAGCTGCACGCGACGAGGAACGCCGCACCGTAGTACCGGCCTTTCGGCAGGTCGATGCGCTGGCCGAGCGCGATGACGTTGTTCTTCGCCCCGGCGGCGGCCGAGCCGAGCAGATAGGGAACCCCGCCCGCGGTGACCGTGCTGCCGGCCGGGATTTGCTCTGCCGGGAAGGTGTACCCGGAGCCGTCGAAGTTCCCGTCGTGCGCGCTCGCGGAGTCGATGCCGTCGTTGTCGAACCACGCGTCGAGGCCAACGGGCACCGGCGGAGGCGGCGGCACGACCGGGGTGCCGGCGCCGTCCGTGACCACCGGCTGCGCTGGCCCGCTCGCGGCCGCCGCGGTGCCCGCCGTCCCGAGCAGCACCGCGCCGCCGAGTGCCATGCCGAGCGCGTGCCGACGAGGATAGGTCGTCATGGAACCTCCACGGTGAAGTCCAGTGGTCCGATGCCTGGTGGGGAATTTCTCGATCATCGAGGGAAACTAGGCGGTCAATCGGCCGATACATCTGATGAATCATCGTCGGGATGTGGTGGGACGATGTCAAGGAGGTCCCGCTCAGCGGAGCAACGGGAAGAACGGCCGCCTGAAGTGCCGGGTGATCGGTTTTCCGCGGGACCGGCACGGCGGCGAGGCCGCCGTGCCGGTCGGCAGTTCGGCGGTCACCGGGTCGCTGGCCAGCAGGACCTCCGAACGCGGCGGCAGCGGGATCGGGGCACCGGAGTAGTTGAGGACGAACGTGAACCCCGGTTCGCGGCGGAAGCCAGCACGCCATCGTCGAGCGACAGCCAGGTCGGATCCCAGTGAATTCCGCACGCGGTCGCAGCCCGGCGTGGTGGAGGCCGAGCATCGCCACCCACTCTGTCGCCTGCAATTCCGCCGGGTACACCTGCCATTTCGCGGGTGGTGGCAGGCGCGCCGCCGGGCAGAAGCCGAACGGCGGTGCTCGACCTCCTCGCCGTCTCCGACACGATGAACTACCCGGGCACCATGCTGACGACCGACCGCGACCCGCTGCCTCGGGGCGTTCTGGCGCGAGCAGCAGAAGTTCGGCGCGATCACGTTCTTAGCCCAGGGCAAGGACATCCCGGGAATCACGCCGCGGGACAGGGAATCCACGATTCGACCTGCGACGGATCCAACTCGAAACGGGCGGCGGTGATACGGGACGTGACGATCGGCAACGTGAAGATCGCCCGGTCCGACAGCGGCGCGGGCATCATCGCGATGAGCGTCGCCCTCGGCAGCGCGACGCTGGCGATCGCGAATTCGTCGACGGGTGAGGTCGTCCGGGAGCCCGGTTCGGCAATTCGCGATCACCGGCGGTCCGGTCCCGGAGATGGCCGCTGCGCGGGGTCGCCGGGAGAGGTCCGCACCGGGGTAGTTCTCTTTCCCGGGCACTGGACGATCGGCCTTGTTCGTGTCGAACCGGCCCGCATCTCCTGTCTGTGCAGCGGGCCCGGTCAGAAACTGCGTGAATCGTCCTTGGGCGATTGGAGGAAACGCTGATTCCGAACTGGCGCCGCCTCGATGGGAAATGGGGAACAATGCGCGTATCAGACCGTGTTGAGAGCTGCGCTCCGGCGGGTCGTTTGCTTGCTTGCCTGCTGGTATCGTCCGAGTGTCGACTCACCTGTCGGCAGTTTGCGAACCGGCGTCAGGATTCCGGCTTCCGCCGATTTCCTGGCCGATGATACTTCCGGAGGAAGCGGCGTGAGCAATCCGTTCGAAGATGACAACGGGACATACCTGGTGCTAGTGAACGAGGAGAATCAGCACAGCTTGTGGCCGGAGTTCGCGGATGTGCCGGAGGGCTGGGCGACCGTCCACGGGCCGTCGTCGCGGCAAGCGTGCCTCGACTACGTGGAACAGAACTGGACCGATCTGCGGCCGGCTTCGCTGGCGGCGCAGATGGACGGCTGATGTCTGTCTGGTCAGCTGTTCAGGTAGGTCAGCACAGCGAGCACTCTGCGATTATCGTCTTCGGTGACCTGCAGGCAGAGTTTTCCGAAGATATTGTTGGTGTGCTTGGCGATTGCCTTTTCCGTGACAAAGAGCCGGGTGGCGATGGCGCTGTTCGAGCGGCCTTCGGCCATCAACGCCAGCACCTCCAGTTCGCGCGGGGTGAGCACGTCGAGGGTGCGCCCGCGCGAGCGGTGGGCGAGCAATTCGGTGATGACCTCGGGATCCATCGCGGTGCCGCCCGCCGCGACCCGGCGTACCGCGTCGATGAACTGGCCGATGTCGGAAACCCGCTCCTTGAGCAGGTAGCCGACCGCGCCTTGCCGGTCGGACAACAACTCCCGTGCGTGCAGCGGTTCGACGTACTGGGACAAGACCAGCACCGGCAGCCCGGGATGCACCCGCCTCGCGGCGATCGCGGCCTGCAGCCCGTCCTCGGTCATCGTCGGCGGCATCCGCACGTCGACGACGGCGACGTCCGGCCGGTGCTCGATCAGTGCCCGCTCGAGTTCGGGACCGTTGTCGACGGCGGCGACCACCGTGCACCCGTGCGCTTCGAGCAACCGGATCAGCCCGTCTCGCAGCAGTGTCAAATCCTCGCCGAGCACAGCTCGCATCATTGACTCCGTCGTTGTCGAGCTGGGTGACTTGATCACCCTACTACAGCGGGCATCCGGCACCTGGCGGTCCGCGACGCCGGCCGAACCCGCCACGCCGTTCTGCCCGGTCTTCGCCGGTGCCGAAACGTCCGCATCCGCGTCAGGTGTGCGGGCTTGACTCCGCGCTTCCGACCTGCTTGACCGGTCGGCTCGCGGGGATCACCATGTCACATATGGATTTCCGTGCCGAAGAAATGACTCCGCGCGCCTTGTTGGGCCGTTCGGACCTGGGAGGTGTGATCATTTGGGGGAATCGGAGGCAGAGCGTGGCGCAATAGTCCGGCTTGTGCGTTGTGCTCGTCATTCGAGGGTTGATACACGGGGGGACTGTTATCGAGGCTTCAGATATTATTCATGGGACTATTCTGGTCGGCGAAGAACGTAGGTCGGTGCTCTCGGCATCCGACGAAGTTCGCAGCCGCGCGCCGATTCGCGTTCCGATATCGAAATTGCTTTCCGCTGATTCGCCGAGACTTAAAGGCGAGAACGAAGAGCATATCCGAGCGCTAGCCGAATCGGGAGCCCAATTGCCGCCGATCATCGTGCAGCGGGGGACGATGAGGGTCATCGACGGCATGCATCGGTTGCGAGCGCAGGTCCTGCGCGGCGCCGAAGAAATAGATGTTCGTTTTTTCGACGGAGACGACACCGCCGCTTACGTTCTCGGGGTGTGCGAGAACGTGAGCCACGGCCTGCCGCTTTCGCTGGCCGATCGCACGGCGGCGGCCGCTCGTATCATTGCCTTGTACCCGAACTGGTCGGATCGGGTGATCGCCGCCGCCGCGGGGCTTTCGCCGCACACCGTCGGCAGCGTCCGGCAGCGTGCAACCGAGCACGATGCCCAGTTGCACAGCAGGATTGGCCGGGACGGCCGGGTGCGGCCGGTCAACAGCGCGGGCGGCAGGGAGTTGGCAGGTCGCCTCATCTCGGAGAATCCGGAGGCTTCACTGCGCGACATCGCCCGTGCCGCGGGTATTTCGCCGGGAACGGTCCGCGACGTCCAGGCCAGGATTCGACGTGGCGAGGACCCGGTCCCGCAGCGGTTGCGCCGGGCCGGCGGTCACGCCGGTCGCACCGGCCGGCCGGTGGACGAGGACCGGCCGGCCGACCGGATCTTCGCCGAGGAGCGGGCGCTGATCCTTCGGGATTTGCGAGGGGACCCGTCGCTGCGGTTGAGCGGAGTGGGCCGGACGCTGCTGCGTTTGCTCGACGCCAATGCCGTCACCGAGCAGGAGTGGGAGCGGATCATCGCCAACGTGCCCGACCATTGCAAGGACGCGGTGCTCGGCTTGGCGGAGGGTTGCGCCGGGATATGGCAGAAGGTCGCGGACCGGCTGGCTGTCGAGGGTGCGAGCGAGGCGGCCCGATGACCTGGTGAGCTGCTGTCGAGTGGGCGTGCGCGCGCAGCGTGCACGCCCACTTTTCTGTTTCGGCCAGTTTGTCGAGCGACAGTAATCGTCAATAGTACTAGTACCCCTATCGGGATTCTATTTCCGATGATTTGAAGCCCTGCCAATAAGCTGTTTGAGATGGTCGGCTGGACGCACTTTTTATTCCTGGCTATTATGAGATTCGCCGCAGTGGCGGAAAATATGTTTTCAATTCTGGTGAGCTTGTCATTGAAATGGAGTCGAAATGAATCGAACTGGTCGTCGGATCGCGCTCGGCGTCTCGGCCTTCGCTTTTTCGCTCGGGTTGGCCGCGCTAGGGCAGTCGGCCGCCTCGGCGGCGCCCCTCGCGGGTCCGCCTGCTGTCACGGTGACGCCGTCCACCGGGCTCAACAGCGGGGATACCGTCTCGTACACCGCTTCCGGCTTCACTGCCGGCGAGGGGGTGCAGGTCGGCGAGTGCGCGCAGATCGGCAGCGACCTTGTTTGCGCGCAGGCCACGGCGCAGCAAGCGACTACTGACGCGAACGGCGGTGTGTCCGGCGGCTTGGTGGTTGCCAAGACCTTCCAAGGCGTGAAGCTCGACGGAACTCCGTACGGTTCAGTGGACTGTTCCACCGCGGCGTGCGGTGTCGGAGTGGCCAACGCTTCGTTCAGCGAGCACGCTGCCGCGGTGATTTCGTTCAACTGACCCGAGACGCCTTGACAGCGCTGCCCCGGCTTGTCGGCCGGGGCAGCGCTGTTTTGCCGTGGCCAACCGCTCTGGGCCGGGTGGACGCGGCGGGGAAAGCAGGCGCGGCGATCGGCTGCTGCCGACCGCACGGACCTGTTCCGATGTTGACAGCGCTGTCACAGGACGGCTGTAATGCTCTGAGCCGTTTTGGCTGATACCTGTGTTCGGCCGGTGTCGGCTGTTCTTTCGGTTTATTTTCATCTTGCGTTGATTCGCGTATTTATCTGAGATTGAACTGTGGTAATGGGGGGCGTTTCGCGGATGGGTGGGCACAGATCCGGTTCGGTTCGTACGGTTCCGCTGTCCGCGGCGCAGCGCGAGATGTGGCACGCCCAGGAACTGGATCCGGGCAACCCGGTGTTCGCGATGGGCGGCTGGGTGGACTTCGACGGCCCGATAGACGCGTCGACGCTCGCCGATTCGCTGCGGCAGGCGGTGGCCGAGACGGACGCGCTGCGGGCGCACTTCGTGGCGCGGTCCGGTGTGCCGGCTCAGGTCGTGACGCCGCTGACTGATCTTCCGCTGACCTTTGACGACCTCAGCGCGCTTCCGGATCCCGAGTCGGCTGCGCGCGAGAGACTCCACGCGGATCTGCGCCGGCCGATCCGCCTGGACATTCCCCCGCTGTACCGCTTCTGCCTCGCCAAGCTCTCCGACACCCGTTCGCTGTTGCTCGTCGTCGTGCACCACGCGATCTGGGACGCGTTCAGCAGCGGTTTGTTCGTGGGCAGGCTGGCTGAGATCTACACCGCGTTGGCAAAGGGGCAGCCCGTCGAAGGCAGACAGTTCGGAGCGTTGCGCGACCTGTACGGGGAGGAGGCCGCCTACCGGGAATCACCCCGGTTCGGGGTGGACCGGTCCTATTGGACAAAACTCGGCGCCCAATCGTTCGAGCCGCGGTCTCTTTCCGGACGGCCGTTCGCGTTCGGGCAGTCGTTTTTGCGCGTCACCGCCGAACTGCCCTCCTCCGCTGGCGCCGCCTTGCGGGCAGCGGCGTGGGAATCAAGGGTCGCCTGGCCGATTGCGCTGATCGCCGCCGCCGCCGGATACGTGCACCGGCGAACCGGCGAACGCGACATCCTGCTCAGCCTGCCGGTCGCCGGTCGCGGAAGCGCGCTCGCGAAGGCGACTCCCGGACTGCGGGCGAACTTCCTGCCGCTCGCGCTTCGGGTGACGCCTTGGACGACCCGGGCGGCTCTGCTGAGCACCGCGAACCGGGCGGTGCGGGAGGTGCTCAAGCACCAGATGTACCGCGGCGACGAGGTTCGGCGTCAGTTCGGCATAGCCAGTGACGATCGCCGCCCTTTCGGTCCTTCGATAAACGTCCTGTCCTACAGCGCGAGCTATCGGTTCGGCGACTCCCGCGCACGTATTCACGAGGTGTCCAGCGGGCCGGTGAGCGACCTGCAGATCACCGCTTACGATACGGAATCCGGTGCCGTCGGTTTGTATTTCACCGCTAATCCGGAGCTGTACCGCCATGCCGAGCTCCTCGGGCACGCCGAGCACTTCACCACCTTCCTGACCGAACTGTGCGCGACGGCCGCCGAGGCGCCGCTGGGACGGCTGGACCTGCTGACAGCGAAGCAGCGCGACCTTGCGCTGTCCACAACGAGCCAGGCAGGTCGCGATGAGGACTTCGTCGCGCTCCTGCCGCGAATTCGCGGCCACGTCGACCGCGCCCCGGACGCGGTCGCCGTCGTGGACGACGACGGCGTCCTCACCTATGCGGAACTGCTCCGCCAGGCTCTTTCGGTGGCCCGAGGGCTGGGCCCGAACCGTGGTCGTCTGGTCGCGGTGCTCGATCGTCCAGGCAGCGGATACCTGACGGCGGTGCTGGGCGTGCTCGGTGCGGGCGCGGCGTTCGTGCCGCTGGATGTCGACGCTCCGGTGGCGAGGACTGCCGCGTTGCTGCGGGACAACGGGATCGACATGCTGCTGGCCGGCCCGGGCTACCGGCGGCTTGCCGCGGAGGTGGCGGCGGAAACGCGGGTTTCCGCCGTCGTGGCCGACCGTGCCGCACCAGCCGGGGAGCCGGTCCCGGTGGTGGCGGAAGATCTCGCCTACGTCATCTTCACCTCGGGGTCCAGCGGTCGCCCGAAGGGCGCGATGGTGCACCACGGAGGCATGGTCAACCACCTGCTGGCCAAGGTCGAGGACCTTGGCCTGACTTCAGCGGACCTGGTGGTGCAGAACGCGCCGCTGACTTTCGACATCGCGGTCTGGCAAATGCTGGCCGCGCTCGCAGTCGGAGGCCGGGTGCGGATTGTCCAGCGTGCGACAGCGGCCGACCCGGACACATTGTTCGAGGTGGTCGCCCGCGAGGCCGTGACGGTGCTCGAGGTGGTGCCCTCGCTGCTGCGGGCCGCCCTGGACGAATGGGACAGCGGCGCTCGGCGCCCGGAGACGCCGCAGTTGCGCCATCTCGTGGTCACCGGCGAGGTGCTGCCGGCCGACCTGTGCCGCCGGTGGTTCGCCGGCTGTTCCGGAGTCCCGATCGTCAACGCTTATGGCCCGACCGAATGTTCGGATGACGTCACGCACGCTGTCATCCGCGATCCGGGCGAGGTGCCCGGCGGCAGGGTCGCCATCGGCCGGGCTGTCCGCAACACTTCGCTATACGTGCTGGACGACAGTTTGCGGCCGGTGCCGCCCGGCGGTGCGGGAGAGCTGTACGTCGGCGGGCGAGGCGTCGGCCGTGGTTATCTGGGCGATCTCGCGCGCACCGCAGGTGCGTTCGTGGCCGATCCGTTCACCGGCCGGCCCGGCGCGCGGATGTACCGGACCGGCGATCGCGTGGTCTCCGGCCACGATGGCCAGCTCGAATTCCTCGGACGCCGTGACCGGCAACTGAAAGTGCGCGGTCACCGGATCGAGCCCGGCGAGGTCGAGGCGGTGCTGCGAGCTCTGCCGACGGTGACCGACGCCGCGGTGGACGCCGGGCCCGGTCCGAACGGACAGCCGCGCCTGGTCGCCTACGTGGTCGGCGAGGTGGCTGGCCTCGCCGAGCAGGCCGCGCGGTCGCTGCCCGGCTACCTGGTGCCAGCCGTCTTCGTCGCGGTGCCCGTGCTTCCGCTGACTGCGAATGGAAAGCTGGACCGCAAGGCCTTGCCGGCCCCTCCGGCTCCGGCGAAACCCGGAATGGCCCGTGCTCCGCGAAACGAGCTCGAACGAAAGCTCGGCGAGCTGTTCTCCGAGGTGCTCGGTCTGCCGTCGATCGACGTCCGCGACAGCTTCTTCGATCTCGGCGGCGACAGCATCATGTCTATCCAGCTGGCCAGCCGGGCCCGCGGCGCAGGCTTGCTGATCAGTCCGCAGGAGGTGTTCCAGCACAAGACTGTCGCGGCACTGGCCGTCGTCGCCAGGCGGGCGGAACGAGGGCGACCGGCAGTGGTGCGGGAAGGCTCGGGGCCGGTTCCCCTGACCCCGATCATGTGCTGGCTGCGCGACCACGGCGGCCCGATGGAATCGTTCCACCAGTCGGTCGTGCTCCGGGTGCCTGCCGGGCTGCGCGCGGACGAGCTCGCCGGGGCGTTGTCCGCGGTGGTGCGGCGGCACGACATGTTGCGGGCGCAGACCGTTCGGGACGGTGCTGGGTGGTCGCTGCGGGTACGGCCGGCCAATGCGGTTTCCGCCGCGGATTGCTTGTCTATTGTGGACGTTCCCGGGGACATGAACGACGCGGTCGCGAGCCGGCGCGCGTCGTTGGGGGCGAGCTTCGCACCGTTCGAAGGGGCGATGGTTCGCGCGATCTGGCTGCGGGCCGGTCCGGGCGAACCTGGCCGGCTGGTACTCGGCGTGCACCACCTCGCCGTGGACGGGGTCTCGTGGCGGATCCTGGTCTCGGACTTGCAAACCGCATGGGAGGCGCTCGCCGACGCGCGGCAGCCGGTGCTCGACGAGGTCGCGACTCCGTTCCGGCATTGGAGCGAGTTGCTGGCCGGCGAGGCCGCTTCGCGCGGAGGAGAGCTGTCGTGTTGGGAGAAGGCGACGAGCCGCCCGGGCCGGTCGATCGGGCGCCGGAAGATCGACCCGGCAGTCGACACCAGGAGCACGGCCGAGCAGCTTGTCGCCACCCTGCCCGCTGAACTTGCTTCGGCCGTGCTCACGCGAGTGCCGGCGGCTTTCCACGCACGCGTCAACGACGTGCTGCTCACCGCACTCGCTCTGGCCCTCGCGGACGGCGAGGGACTGCTGGTGGGACTGGAGGGGCACGGCCGGGAGCAGTTCCGCGACGACATTGACGTGTCTCGCACGATCGGCTGGTTCACCTCCCTCTATCCGGCGTTCCTCGATCCCGGCCCCGCCACTGATCCCGGGACCGCGCTCAAGCGAATCAAAGAGCAATTGCGCGCGCTGCCCGGCAACGGCTTCGGATTCGGCTTGGTGCGCTATCTCAGTCCGGAGACGGCCGACGCGTTCGGGGGAGAGCACACGCCGGCGGTCGGGTTCAACTACCTCGGCCGCTTCGCGACTCCACCCGAACAAGAGTGGTCGATCTCGGAAGACTCCGGCGTCCTCGGCGAACACGGTGATCCGGACATGCCGCTGCCGTACGCGCTGAGTGTCACGGCCGTCACCGCGGACGGTCCCGGCGGCCCGGTGCTCACCGCGGTCTGGTCCTGGGCAGGCGAGGTGCTCAGTGCCGACGAAGTACGGGGATTCGCCGACAGCTGGCTGGCCGCGCTGGCGGCGCTTTGCCGGTGCGGCACCGCCGGTCACACGCCCTCGGACTTCCCGCTGTCTGAAGTGGACCAGGAGGGCATCGGCGAACTGGAGGCCGCCTTCCCGGCGCTGACCGACGTGCTGCCGCTGACCCCGCTGCAGGAGGGGATGCTCTTCCACAGCGAATACGATCAGGCGGGGCCGGACGCTTACAACGTCCAGGTCGTCGCGGATCTCGACGGCGAACTGGAGGTGCCGGCACTGCGCGCGGCTCTCGCCGGTCTGCTCGCGGCGCACCCGAATCTGGGCGCGGCCTTCCGCTACGACCGGTTCGGCCGACCGCACCAAGTGATCTCCCGGCCGGTTCCGCCGGCGTGGCACGAGCACGACTTGTCGGGATGGGACGAGCCGGAGCGCCGGCTGGAGCTGGACAGGCTGACCCGTGCGGACCGGAAGGGGCGATTCGACCTGGCCTGCCCGCCGTCGATGCGCGCCACCTTGGTCCGGCTGGGCGCGAACCGGTTCCGTTTCATGCTCGCGAACCATCACATCGTCTCCGACGGCTGGTCGATGCCGATCGTGGTGCGCGAGCTGTTCGCCAGGTACACCGGAGACACCGCGGCGCTGGCGGACCCAGTGCCGTATCGCGGCTATCTGGCCTGGCTGGCCGAGCAGGATCGGGACGCCGCGCTGAGGGCGTGGAGCGCGGCGCTCGACGGGCTGGCCGCACCTACTCGCCTCGTGCGGGCCGAGGACTCCGCCGCCGCGGCGCTGCCCGAGCGGCTGCACACGCGAGTTCCGGCTTCCCTCGCCGAAGAAGTGACCGCTTATGCGCGAGCTAACGGTCTGACATTGAACACCGTGTTCCAGGTCGCTTGGGCCATGGTGCTCGGCAGCGCGACCGGACGGTGCGACGTGGTTTTCGGCACGACTGTCGCCGGACGGCCGGCTGAGGTTCCCGGTGCCGAGTCGATGGTCGGGATGTGCGTCAACACCACGTTGGTGCGGGTCCGGCTGAGGCCTGCTGCCGCTGTCGCCGAAGTCCTCGCCGCGGTGCAGGAAGGACAGGCCGCGTTGATCCCGCACCAGCACGTCGGACTAGCCGACGTGCAACTCGCGACCGGGCCGGGCAGCCAGTTCGACTCCGTGCTGGTGTTCGAGAACTATCCGTTGGACGCCAACGATTTCCAGAAGCTCGGCGACCGGGTCCGGGTGACCGGGCTGGCCACCCACGACACCACGCACTATCCCGTCAGCCTGCTGGTGACGCCCGGACCGGACCTGCGGTTCCGGCTCGACTACCGGCCGGATCTGGTCCCCGCGGCGCGGGCCCGGCACTGGGCCGAGCGGCTCGTCGGCGCTCTGCGTTCGATCGTCGGGCACCGGGGACCGCTGGCACGCCTGGACCTCTTGACGAGGCGGGAACGCGACCGGTTGGCGTCGCTGGGGCGGGGTGCGGATCCGGTTGAGGCCGAGGCGAGCGTGCCCGAACTGTTCGCACTGCAGGTTCTGCGGGACCCGGAAGCGGTCGCACTGGAGTCCGACGACGAGGCGCTGACCTATGCCGAACTGAACGCGCGTGCCGACGTGTTCGCCCGCAGGCTCGCGGGACACGGGGTCGAACCAGGTGTCGTAGTCGGTGTTTTCGCCGAACGCACGATCTCCACCGTGGTCGCGCTGCTCGGGGTCCTCAAGGCGGGCGGTGCGTATCTGCCGATAGATCCCGCCTATCCGGCCGAACGAGTGCGTTACCTCGTCGAGGACGCCCGGCCCGCGCTGGTGCTGACCACTGCTTCGTTGGCGGCGAGATTGCCGCCCGCGGCGACTCTGCTGATGGACGAGCCCGACAGCGCCGACGCCGAACCGCAGGCGCCTTCCGCACGGGACTCTGCGTACGTCATCTACACGTCGGGGTCTACCGGCCGACCGAAGGGCGTCGTGGTCCGGCACGCCGGCATCGCCGGACTGGCCGCGGAGCAACGGGTGCGCTTCGCGATCGGACGGCGAACCCGCCTGCTGCAGTTCGCCTCGCTCAGTTTCGACGCGGCCGCCTGGGAGATCTGGACGAGCTTGCTGGGAGGCGCCCGGCTGGTACTGGCGGACGCGGACGACCGGCGGTCCGGGAACGCGCTCGCCGAGCTGATCGTCCGCCGCGAGGTCACGCTGGTGAGCCTGCCGCCGAGCGTGGTCGCGGCCTTCCCCGCGGACGCACGGCTGCCGAGCGAGCTCACCCTGATTGTCGCGGGCGAAGCCTGTGCGCCCCAGCTCGTCGCCAGATGGGCCGCGGAACGGACGATGATCAACGCCTACGGCCCGACCGAGGCGACTGTCTGCGTCACGATGAGCGATCCGCTCGTCGCGGACGGACGGCCGCCTGTCGGCCGTCCCCTCTCAGGTTGCCGCGCATACGTTCTGGACGAGGCGCTTCGCCAGGTCGCGGTCGGTGCGGTCGGCGAGTTGTACCTCGGCGGAGACCAGCTCGCCGACGGATATCTGCGCCGCCCCGCGCTGACTGCGCAGCGGTTCGTAGCCGACCCGTTCGCCGGGACGCCCGGACGGCGGATGTACCGGACCGGCGACCTGGTCTGCTGGCGGGAGGACGGGCAGCTGGACTACGTCGGCCGCGCCGACGACCAGGTGAAAGTGCGTGGTTTCCGCATCGAACTGGGCGAGGTCGAAGCGGCGGTGCGCAGCGCGCCCGGAGTGACCGACGCGGCCGTCGTGCTGCGAGAGGATCGCACGGGCGATCCGGAACTGGTGGCCTACTTCGTGCCCGCCGAACAGGATGCGGCAGCAGTGCGCCGGCACCTTCGCGCGACGTTGCCGGCGCATATGGTGCCCGCTGCCTTCGTGCCGTTGCCCGAGTTGCCGCTCACCAGCAGTGCCAAGGTGGACCGCCGGGGTCTGCCGGCGCCGCAGTTCCGTACTGCGGACACCGTGCCGGGCTCGCACCGGGAGTTCGTGCTGGCCGGGTTGTTCGCGGAGGTCCTCGGCCTCCCCCGGATCGGAGCTGACGACGATTTTTTCCTGCTCGGCGGTCATTCGCTGACGGCTACCCGTTTGGTCAGCCGGGTGCGCGGCGAGCTCGGCGTCGAGTTGCCGGTGCGGGCGCTGTTCGAGGCGCCGACGCCTGCCGCGCTGGCCCGTCGGCTCGACGACGCGGCCCCGCCCCGGCGAAGCCTTCGGGCGCTGGCGCGGCCGGAGCGGCTGCCGTTGTCGTTCGCCCAGGCACGGTTGTGGTTCCTCAGCCGGTTGGCGGGGGCGAACGCGCCGTACACGATGCCGACGGAGATCCGGCTCGACGGACCTTTGGACCGGGACGCGCTGGCCGCGGCGCTCGGCGACGTGACCGCACGGCACGAGGCGCTGCGCACCGTCTTTCCCGAGGACGAGAACGGTCGGCCATGGCAGCACGTGCTGCCCGAATCGCAGCCTGAACTCGTCGTCACCGCGGGCTCGCCTCGAACGCCCGCGGCCGTCGAACACGGCTTCGACTTGACGACCGATCTGCCGTTGCGGTGCACCTTGTTCGTCGTCGGTCCGGAAGAGCACGTCCTTGTGCTGGTGCAGCACCACATCGCGGGCGACGGCTGGTCCCTGGTGCCGCTGTGCCGCGACCTGGCGACGGCTTACGCGGCCCGGCTGGCCGGCACCGCGCCGCACTGGGCGCCGTTGCCAGTCCAGTACGCCGACTACACGTTGTGGCAACGGGAACTCCTCGAGAGCGTCGCGCAGCGCCAACTGGATTTCTGGCGGGACACGCTGGACGGCTTGCCCGCTCAGCTCACCTTGCCGGCCGACCGGCAGCGTCCTGCGGAGGCCAGCTATCGCGGCGACGCGGTCGAGTTCCGGATATCCCCGGAGCTGGAAGCGGAACTCGCGGCGCTGGGGCATGACTGCGGGGCGAGCCTGTTCATGGTGCTGCAGGCCGGGCTCGCGAGCCTGCTGACGATGTCGGGCGCGGGCGACGACATCCCGCTCGGCACTCCGGTGGCCGGCCGGACGGACGCGGCTCTCGAGGATCTGATCGGATTCTTCGTCAACACCCTGGTGCTGCGCACCGACACGGGGGGCGATCCCACCTTCCGCGAGCTCCTCCGCCGTGTCCGGGAAACGGATCTCGCGGCGTATGCCCACCAGGATGTGCCCTTCGAGCGCGTGGTGGACGCGGTGAACCCCGCGAGGTCGATGTCCCGGCAGCCGTTGTTCCAGGTGCTGTTGTCGCTGGACAACACCGCCGCCCCGGTGATCCAGTTGCCGGGGTTGAGGGGCTCGGTCGCGCCTGTGCCGACCGCGACCGCGAAGTTCGACCTGTCGTTTCTGCTGTCCCCGCGAGCAGGAGCAGGAGCAGGCGTCGGCGGGCAGGTGGAGTACGCCACCGACCTGTTCGACCGGAGCACCGCGCAGCGGCTGGCCGACCAGTTCGTCCGGCTGCTTGGCGAAGTCGCCGCCGAACCGGACCGCCGGCTGAGCAGGTTCCACCTGACGAGCGGGCACGAGCGGCACCGCGTGCTGGAGGAGTGGAACGACACCGCACGCCAACCGGCCGGCGAGACGTTGCCCGAGCAGGTGCGGCACCGGATCCAGCGCATCCCTTCGGCCGTCGCGGTGGTCTGCGGCGACGAGTCCCTCACTTACCGGGAGCTCGGCGACCGGGTCGAGCGGCTGGCCGGCGCGCTGATCGCGCGCGGCGTCCGGCCCGAGTACGTGGTGGCGGTCGCACTGCCCCGATCCGTCGACCTGGTGGTCGCGGCGTTGGCGGTCAATTTCGCCGGTGCGGCATTTTTGCCGGTGGACACCAGCTATCCGGCGGATCGGGTCGCGTTCATGCTCGCCGACGCGGCACCGGCGCTGGTGGTGTCCTGCGAGCGCGTCGTCGAGGCGAGACCGGAGCTGGCTGCGGCACCGGTGCTGTCGCTCGAACGAGCCCTGGCGCCGGCGACGCGCACCCGAGTGACTGTTCCGCCGTCGGGGCTTGCCTACGTCATATACACCTCCGGATCCACGGGCCGGCCGAAGGGCGTGCAGGTGACGTGCTCCGGCCTGCTCAACCTCCTGACCGACGTGCGACGCCGGACCGGGCTGGGGGAGGGGGACAGGTGGCTCGCCGTGACCACCTTCGGCTTCGACATCGCGGTGCTGGAGTTGTTCGCACCGTTGTTGTCCGGCGCGACCCTGGTGATCGCTTCCGACGACGAGGCGCGAGATCCGGCGCGATTGGTGCGCGCGGTGGCCAGGCACGAAGCGACCGTGGTGCAGGCGACGCCGACCCTGTGGCGGTCGATCCTCGCCGAGGATGACGGTCGCTTGCGCCAGGTCACGGCGTTGGCAGGCGGCGAAGTGCTCGACGCGCGGCTCGCGCGGTCCCTTCGTGCGTCGGTTCGCCGGTTGCTCAACATGTACGGCCCAACCGAAACCACGATCTGGTCGACCGCGAGCGAGGTCGGTTCCGGCACCCCGGACATCGGCCGTGCGCTGGACAACACCAGGGCGTACGTGCTCGACGAACGTCTGCGCCCCGTGCCGCCTGGCGTGATCGGCCATCTGTATCTGAGCGGGGCCGGAGTCGCGCGCGGCTATTCCGGCCGTCCAGGACTGACCGCACAGCGGTTCGTGGCCGACCCGTTCGCCCTACGGCCAGGCACCCGCATGTACTGCACTGGCGACCTGGCCAAATGGTCCTCGGACGGACGGCTCCGCTACGCCGGGAGGTCCGACCGCCAGGTGAAGCTGCACGGGCACCGGATCGAGGTCGCCGAGATCGAAGCCGTGCTCGGCGGCTGCCCAGGTGTGACCGCCGCGGCGGTCACCGTTCGCGAAGACTCGCCAGGGCCGCGCAGGCTCGTCGGCTACGTGGTGCCGTCCACTGTGGAAATCGTTGTGCTGAAGAGCTTTCTGGCCGCGCGGCTACCGGACTACATGGCGCCGGCCGTGTTGGTCACGCTCTCGGAGCTGCCGCTGACCAGCAATCGCAAGGTCGACTACAACGCGTTGCCAGCCCCGGTGGCGGCGGCACGAGCCGGCCGGGCGGCACCGGAGACCAAGACCGAGCGCCTGTTGCTCGCGCTCACTTCAGAGCTGCTCGGGACCGCCGAGATCGGCGTGCTGGACGATTTCTTCGAGCTGGGCGGGGACAGCATCGTGTCGCTGGGCTTGGTCAGCAAGGCCCGGCGGGCAGGCTTGCGGCTGGGACCGCGCGAAGTTTTCCTGCATCGGACCGTCCGGGCGATGGCGGCTGCCTGCGAAACAGGGGCCGGCGAGTTCGCCCTGACGCCGGCGATGACTGAGTTCGCCGCTCGCGGCGCCCGGTCTCTGTTGCTCAGCGCGCCGGAGGACCGGGTGCTCGCGGGCTTGCAGACGTTGGTCGACCGGCACGACGCGCTGCGGATGACGGTTCGCGGCGACTCCGCGCTGGTCGCTGCGGAAGGCAGCGCGCACCTGCTTCGGATCGACATCCGCGGGCTCAGCGCGGAGGCTGTCGACAAAACCGTGCGCAGCGCGGAGGGCGACGCCGTCCGAGGTCTTGATCCCAGTCGCGGCGAGCTGATGCGAGCGGTGTGGTTCGACACTGGCGAAGACAAGGGCCAGTTGCTGGTAGTGCTGCACGAACTGGTCGCTGATCCGCGGTCTCTGGAGATCGTCGTCGGCGATCTGCGCGCATTCTGGCGGCATGCCGAGCTGCCCGCGGTGCCCACCGCGTTGCGCACTTGGGCACAGTCGCTGGCCGAGGTCTCGACGCGACCGGATGTGGTCGCCGAACTTGCGCTGTGGACCGATTCGTCGCGCCGCGCCGCCGCGCCGCCGACAGCGGATTCCGGCGAGCGGGACATGCTGGAGCTGCGTCTGCCCGCGCCGCGCGGCGGAACGAGGGACGTGACGATCGCGGCTCTTGTCCAGGCTGTCGCAGAACAATCCGGCTTGGCCGACGTGACACTCGACGTGCTCGGCACCGGCCGCTACCCCTTGGCGCCGGACCTCGACCTGTCTCGCACGGTGGGCAGGCTCGGCGGCTATTACCCGGTGCGTTTCGTCCCCGGCTCGCCGCAGCGGATCGGAGAACAATTGCGCGCGGTGCCCGCCGAGGGCCTTGGTTTCGGGTTGCTGCGCCACCTCAACCCGGAAACCGCTCCGATGCTGGCGGGATTTCCCCGCCCTCTCATCGGGTTCAGCTTCACCGCTCTTCCCGGGTCAGTGCGGTCTCGGCAACTCGGCGACCGGCCGGCGCATCTGGTCGACCTCGACGTCATCGAGGCCGACGGCGAGCTCGTCGCGTGCTGGCGCTGGCATCCCGACGTGCCCGGAGCCCGCGACCTGGCTCGGCAGTGGGCCCGCTCAGTGCCCGCGCTCGCCGGACAGGTCACGGACCCGGCACGGACCACGTTGCGCTCGCTGAGCAGTCAGGAATTCGACGAGTTCGCGGCCGAAATGGCCGAGTGGAGCGCTGACGCGTGAGCCGCCTGCAAGATGTCTTCGGACTGACTCCGCTTCAGGAGGGGCTGCTCTTCCACGCCCGGCACGACACCACCGACGTCTACACGGTGCAGCTGGTGCTCGACCTGGCCGGTGAATGCGACGTACCGGCCCTGTCCCGGGCGCTGGACGGACTGCTCGAACGCCACCCCAATCTGCGTGCGGCGTTTCGATACCGGCGCAACGGCGAGCCGGTGCAACTGATTCCCGAGCGTGCGCGGGTCGTGGTCAGAGAACGTCGAGGCGGCGCGGACGAAGAGGCTCTCCTCGATGCCGAGCGCGCCGCGCCCTTCGACGTGGGCAGGCCGCCGTTGGCGCGCTGTCTGGTGATCGGGCGGGCCGGCGCCGGTTCGGCTGTTGTGCTGACGATTCACCACCTGCTCGTCGACGGCTGGTCCATTCCCCTGCTTGCCAAGGAACTGCTCGCGCACTACACAGGCGCGCCCCTGCCGCCGGTTGCTCCGTACCAGGGCTATCTGGACTGGCTGTCCGGCCGGGACCGGCAGCGCAGCCGGGCGGTGTGGAGATCCGCGTTGCATGGCCTCGACGAGCCGACCTTGGTCGCGTCCGGCCGTCGGGGCGATGGTTCAGGACTCCCGGAGCAGATGGATCTGGAGCTGCGCGCCGAAGACAGTGCCCGGCTCGGCGCGTGGTGCCGCGGCCGGGGGCTGACGCTGAACAGCGTCGTCTGCGGAGCTTGGGCGGCGCTGCTGAGCATGCGCACCGGCAGGTCTGACGTTGTCTTCGGGACGGTCACCTCGGGACGGCCCGCCGAGGTGCCCGGCATGGACTCGATGATCGGGCTGTTCGCCAACACCGTGCCGCTGCGAGTGCCGGTGGATCCGGCCGACTCGGTCGCGCAGGTGGCGGCCAAGGCGCAGCGCCGGCAGCTGGACCTCGCCGGGCACGAGTACCTCGGGCTCGGGGAGTTGCAGGAACTGGCCGGTGTGCGGACGATGTTCGACACCGCGGTGGTGTTCGAGAACTATCCGGTCGACAGTGGCGGTGCCGAGGAACTGGCGCCTGGCTCAGGACTCGCCGGAGTGCGATGCCGAGATGCCAACCACTATCCGCTGGCGCTGCTCGCCGCGCCCGGCGAGCGGCTGGCACTTCGGCTGGACTACCAGCCCGCGCTGATCGACCGCGACGTGGTGGCGAGGCTGGGGCGGCGTTTGCTCGACCTGTTGCGAACAGCGGCCGCGGGGGACGAACGAAGGCTGGCCCGGTTCACCTTGCTGGACCCCGGCGAGCCGCACGTGCTGGAGAACCGCAGGGACGTCGATGCCCGGACACTGCCGGAAGCACTGGCCGAGCAGGTGGCGAAGACGCCCGGCGCGATCGCGGTACGCGGCGGCGGGAACGCGGTGACGTATGCCGAGCTGGACAGGCGGGCCAACCAGCTGGCGCATCTGCTGGTCGCCCGGGGTGCGGGCCCTGAGCGGCTGTTCGCGGTCGCCTTGCCACGCTCAGTCGATCTCGTCGTCGCGTTGCTGGCCGTACTCAAGTCAGGGGCTGGATACGTGCCCCTCGACCCAGCCGATCCTCCTGAGCGCATCGCCCGCGTGCTGTCGGACTCGTCGGCAACGGCCCTGATCACGACGGCCGAGATCGCGGCGTACGAGGTTTCGGCGTTGTGCGTCGACGACTTGGAACTGCCCGGAAACCTGACGGCCCCCGAAGTCGCGCTGAGCGAGCACAACGTCGCCTACGTCATTTACACCTCGGGGTCCACCGGCGCGCCGAAGGGAGTGGCCGTCGAACACCGGTCGGTCGTCAACTATCTGCGCTTCGCGGTGCACGCCTATCCCGGGCTGTCCGCGGAGGCCGTCCTCCACACGACCGCGAACGTCGACCTGACTGTGACCACCCTCTACGGTCCCTTGCTGTCCGGCGGCACGATCACAGTGGCCGGGCCGACCGCCGACAGCACCTTCTTGAAGGTGACGCCGAGCCACCTCCCGCTGCTCGACGGGCACGGGCCGACCGGGCAGCTCGTGGTCGGCGGCGAGCAGTTGTTCGGGTCGGGCCTGGCCGGGCTGCGGAGACGGCGTCCCACCGCATCGGTGATCAACGAATACGGTCCGACAGAGGCGACTGTCGGTTGCCTGACCCGCGAGATCCGCGCGGGCGACCCCTTGCCCCCCGGTGCGGTGCCGATCGGGAAACCGGTCTGGAACGCGCGGGTGTACGTTCTCGACCCGGCACTGCGACCGGTGCCGGACGGCAGCACTGGCGAGCTCTACGTGGCCGGAACCGGTGTGGCGAGGGGATATCACGGCCGCCCTGGACTGACCGCTTCCCGATTCGTCGCCGATCCGTTCGCGCCGGGGCGCATGTACCGGACGGGCGATGTGGTCCGGCGAGGGCCGGGGGGAGACCTGGAGTACGTCGGCCGGACCGACGACCAGATCAAGCTGCGCGGTCACCGGATCGAACCCGGCGAGGTCGTCGCGGCGCTGACCGCCCATCCCGGCGTCGGCCAGGCGGCGGTCGCGGTGGCGGAACGGCGCTTGACGGCTTACCTCGCGCCTGCCGACCTGGACCTTCCGTCAGTGCGCCGCCATCTCGCCGCTCGCCTGCCCGCGTACATGCTGCCGGCCGGGTACCGGCTGCTCGACCGGTTGCCGATGACTCGCGGGGGCAAGCTGGACCGGAAACAGTTGCCGGGTCTCCAGCGCCCTCGGGGCGGAACCGCGGCCCCGAGAACCGAGCGGGAACGGCGGCTGGCCGTCTTGTTCGCCGACGCCCTCGCTCGCGAGCGCGTCGGGATCGAGGACGACTTCTTCGATCTCGGCGGGCATTCCCTGACCGCCGCCCGGCTGGTCGACCGGATAGGCGCGGAGTTCGGCCTCGAATTGCCGATCCGGGCACTGTTCGAGGCGCCGACTGTCGCCGAGCTGGCGGTTCGCTTGACCGAACTCACCGGAGCCGATTCCTTCGGCGCGCTGATCCCGTTGCAGCCGAAAGGAGCCCTGCCGCCGATCTTCTGCATGCACCCGGGCGGCGGCATCAGCTGGTTCTACCGCGGCCTTTCGGTTCGGCTCGGCCCGGAACGCCCGTTGTACGGGCTGCAGGCGAAGGGAATCGCGCGCACTGCCGAATTGCCCTCCTCGCTGGCCGAGATGGCAGCCGGTTACGTCCGCGAACTGCGTGAGGTCAGGCCGACGGGGCCCTACCATCTGCTCGGCTGGTCCTTCGGCGGAGTGCTGGCGCACGCGGTAGCCGTCCAGTTGCAGCGAAGCGGCGAGCGAGTGGACCTGCTGGCGAGCCTGGACGGGGTCCCGGCGCAGCCGGGGGAACCAGTCGCCGGCGATCGCGCGCTGCTGGCGCAGATCGTCGCCGGCCTGGGGTACGACCCCGACGAACTGCTCACCGATCCGATCGTGCTGGCCGATCTGGCCGGCAGGTTCCGGCAGGACGCCACTTTGTTCGCCGGGGCGACCGAGAACCAGTTGCGCAATCTGCTCAGCGTGTGCCGGAACAACTCCCGGCTGCGCCGGGAACACCGCCCTGACCGGTACAGCGGCCGGATGGTCTTCGTCAGGGCGCAAGGATCCCCGCCAGGGGACGAACTGTGGCGGCCTCATGTCGACGGCGAGATCGCCTGCTACGAGGTGGCCTGCGCACACGAACTCATGCTCACCCGGGATCCGTTGGAGCGGATCGGCCGGATCGTGCGCGGCGAGCTCGACGGAAGCCCATGACGAAACGGACCGCGCAGACCACGGTCACGCAAAGGGAGGAAGAAAATGACCACACCCGCGCTCGCCGACGAGCGCTATCAGGAAGTCAAGCGCATTGTCTGCGAGATTCTCGAACTGCCCGAGGACGAAGTGACCGACACCAGCCTGTTCCAGGAGGAGCACGGCGCCGACTCGATGGGGGCGATCGAGCTGCTCGCGGCTCTGGAACGCCGATTCGACCTGGTGATCGAGCAGAGCGAGCTGCAGGCCATGACCGCCATGCGGGGCGTTTACGAGGTCGTCGCGAAGGCGGCGAACTGGTGAACCGGGTCGTCGTCACCGGTATCGGGGTGATCTCCAGCATCGGCGCGGGGGCCGAGGAATACGCGCGGGCGCTGCGTGCCGGGAAATCCGGAGCCCGTCCCATCAGCGTGTTCGACACCACCGGCTTCGAACACCCCAACGGTTGCGAGGTGACCGGTTTCCGGCCCGAGGACTGGATCCGTGCCGTGCCGGTCGACCAGCTCGGCCGGGCCGCGCAGTTCTCCGTGGCGGCCGCCAGGCAGGCGGTGGCCGACGCCGGGACGGACGAGCGGGCACTCCGGGACAGCGCCGGGCTGATCTGTATCGGCACCACCGACGGAGAGTCCCATGAGCTGGACCAGTTGGTGGCGCAGGACATCGAGGGCGGACCGGAGTCGATGCGGCCGGAGCGGGCGCGACGGGCGGTCCCGTTGAAGCTTTCCCTGGCGGTGGCCCGCGAACTCGCACTGTCCGATGTGGAGGTCGTGACGATGACGACGGCCTGTGCCGCCGGGAACTACGCCATCGGCTACGGGTTCGACGCGGTGCGGTCGGGGGCGGTCGGCTACGCGCTCTGCGGCGGCGCGGACGCGATGAACCGCAAAACGTTCACCGGTTTCTACAGTCTCGGAGCTATCGCTCCGGAGCGTTGCCAGCCGTTCGACGCCGACCGCAAGGGCATCCTCACCGGAGAGGGAGCAGGCGTGCTCGTGCTGGAGCCGCTGGACGCGGCGTTGGCCCGCGGCGCGCGGATCTACGCCGAAGTCCTCGGCTACGGCCTCAACTGCGATGCGTTCCATGCCGTCGCGCCGAACCAGGACAGCGTCGCCGCCTGCATGCGGGCCGCCCTGCACGACGCGGGGATCGAACCGGACGACGTGGACCTGATCTCCGCGCACGGTACCGGGACACGGGCCAACGACCTGACCGAAGCAGGCGCTATCAACGAGGTTTTCGGCTCCTCGCCGCCGCGCACTGTCGCGTTGAAGTCGATGCTGGGACACACGATGGGCGCGGCCAGCGCGCTGAGCGCGATCGCCTGCGCGTTGGCAGTGCAACAGGGATTCGTTCCGCCGACGATCAACCACGTGCGCACCGATCCCGAGTGCCGCATCGACTGCGTGCCGAATCAGTCGGTGCCCGCCGAGCTTCGTGTCGTTCAGAACAACGGGCTCGCCTTCGGCGGCAACAACGCCGTGGTCGTGCTCGGCCGCTACGAGCGAGAGCGGATACCGGCATGAGCACCCGGATGGCGATCACCGGCTGGGCGGCGGTCTCTCCGTTCGGCATCGGCCGGAAAGCCTTCGCGGACGGGGTGGTCCGTCGGCGGCGGACCGCCTCCGCCGTCGACCGCGACCGGTGGGACGTGCTCGACGAGCGGGCTTGCCTGGTGCCGGGGTTCGATCTTCGCGTGCACGTCGGTGCGAGGAAGATCCGCTCGATGGACCGGGGCACCGGGCTCGCGCTCGCCGCGGTCTCCGCGTTGCTGGCCGACCTCGGCGCCGACGCCGGCGTAGCCGACCGGGACGACACCGGATTGGTGCTGGGGACGTCCTTCGGCAGCACGCAGACGATGATGGAGTACACGAGGGATTCGCTCACTCTCACACACCCCGGTCGCGCGGACCCGGGCAAGATGCCGTACGGGGTGATGAACGCCGCCGCGGGACAGGCCGCGATCAGGAACCAGCTCCGCGGTCCGAATGCCACGCTGGCCGCGGGCCGGATGACCGCCTTGCACTGCCTGCGTTACGCACAGCGGTTGCTGGCCAACGGGCGTGCCGGACGGGTACTGGTCGGTGCCGCCGAGGACTACTCCCGAGCGCGCTCCTGGCTGTGGCGTCACACCGCTCCGGCAACCGCTGAGACACTCGGCGAAGGCGCGTTGATGATGCTGGCGGAACCCTTGGACGCGCTGGGTACCGGCAGGCGCCCGTTGGCCGAGATACTGGCGGTCCGGTCGAGAGTGTTCGATGCCGATCCCGCGCGTGCCTTGCGGTCTTGCGTCGTCGCCGCACTGGAAGGAACGGGGCTCGGTCCTCGCGACGTGTCGCTGCTCGCGACGTCGGACGCGCCCGGGCCGCTGGGCTCGACGGAACTCGTCGCTGCCGCCGAGGTGCTGGGCGGCTCGGTCCGGTTGCTGCCGCCGATCGGAGAGCTGATCGGCGAGACCGCCTGCGTCACCGCGGCTTTTCAGCTCGCTTCGCTGTTGGCCACGGCCGAGGCGGAGGACGACCTCGGCGGCCGGATCGCCGCGATCACCTCGGCGGACAGGGAGGGCGTCGTCGCCTGCGCGCTGGTCCGGGTGTGCGATGGCTGAACTCGTGAGCCCGATCGCCGGACCGGTGCGGATGCTGCGGCCGCCCGAGCGGACGGGGCGGGAGTGGCGGGCAACGGCGAGTTTCGCCGTCGCCGCGGACGAACCGCTGCTGTCCGGGCACTTTCCCGGGTTTCCGGTCCTGCCGGCGGTCGGGGTGGCGGAGGTCGTGTTCCTCGTGGCTCGGCAGGTCTCGCCCGGCGAACTGGCGGAGGTCGAGTCAGTCCGCTGCCGCCGTCCGGTCCGGCCGGGCGACGAGCTGATGGTGGAACTGACCTGGCGGGACGGTGAATCGCGGTACCACGGGCGAGTCCGCACCGCGGACAGCGCCGTGGCCTCGGTCCGGATCCGGCTGACCGGGGCGACGAGATGAAAGACCTGATGCGGCTGCTGCCGCACCGGCATCCGATGTTGCTGATCGACCGGGTGCTCGAGGCGGGCCCCCGCCGAGTCCGCGCGGCGCGGACGGTGCGCGGCGACGAACCGTGGTACCTCCCGGGAAAACAGGGGGCGTACCCGCCGACATTGCTGTTGGAATCGTGGATACAGGCCGCGGCACTGCTCGCGATGTCCGAGCGTGAACTGACTCGGGAGGTGCTGTTGCTGAGCGCCGTTTCCGGCGCGCGATTCAGCGATCCGGTGGTGCCGGGCACCGAAGTCGTCCACCACGCGCGGCTGGTGCGAGAGGTCGCCGGGACAGTGATCGCCGAAGGACACAGCACGGTTGGCGAGCGGACAGTGTTCACCGTGGATCGCGCGGTGCTGACCGTGAAACCGGGCACGGATCTGATTGCTGGGGAGGAAAAGTGAGTGTCGCGCTGATCAGCGGCGGGTCCCGGGGAATCGGGCGGGCTTCGGCGCTGCGGCTGGCCGAAGACGGCTACGACATATCCCTGTGTTATCGAGACAACGCCGCGGCCGCCAGCGAGGTCGTCGCGCTCGCGGAGAAGGCCGGAGTGCGCGCGATGGCGACCAGAGTCGACGTCGTCGATCCGGCGGCGGTGCGCGACTGGATCGCCGCGACGGACCGTGAGCTCGGCGGGGTGTCGACGGTGGTGACCTCGGCCGGGATCACCAGGGACGGACCGTTCGTGGCGATGTCCGACGACAACTGGCGAGACGTGCTCGGCACGAACCTGGACGGTGTCGGCCACGTCTGCCGGGCAGCCGTCTTCGGCATGATGAAGCGCAGAAAGGGCAGCGTGATCGCGATTTCCTCGGTGGCGGGCCTGTACGGCAACGCCGGCCAGGCCAACTACGCGGCGGCCAAAGCCGGGATCATCGGATTCGCCAGGGCGCTGGCCAAGGAAACCGGCCGGTACTCCGTGCGGGTGAACGCGGTGGTTCCCGGATTCATCGACACCGAGATGACGAGGACGCTGCCCGGGCCCGTGCTCGACCGGATCGGCGACAGGATCGCGCTCGGCCGGATGGGCAATGCCGACGAGGTGGCCGAGTCAGTGGCTTTCCTGGCCTCTGACCGGGCGTCCTACATAACCGGCTCCGTACTCGAAGTCCACGGCGGGATCTCAGGCTGACCGCGCACGAAGGGGGATCGATTACCGATGAAGAGGCCTTGGCAAAACGGCGAAGGCCGTCTCGGCGGACGGCGAAGATATTGTGCGGCAACGGGTTTAGCGCAGGATGACCGGCCGGGCAGGCATGCGGTGGCGGGCGAGGGCAGCCTAGGCGCCGCGCTCGCTCTCCAGACTCGTTCCGGTGCGGGATATCGGCAAACGCCGCGCCGGGCACCCGGCTCTCGCAGTTGCCTCGAATCGGCCAGGGGAAGAAGGCGGCGATGACCGACTGGGACGCGGTGGTGGTCGGAGCCGGGCTCGGCGGTCTCACCGCCGCCGCCTGTCTTTCCGCGGCCGGCATGCGGGTGCTGGTGCTCGAACAGCACGATGTCGCCGGCGGCAACGGGCACGTGTTCCGTCGGAAGCGGGCCTACGAGTTCGATGTGGGAGTTCACTATCTCGGCGATTGCGGTGCGGACGGGGCGGTGCCGGCCATCCTCCGCGGACTCGGTGTCGGGCCCCGGGTCCGGTTCCTTCCGATGGACCGGGACGGCTTCGACCACATTGTGCTGCCCGCGCTCGATTTCCACGTGCCGGTGGGCTGGGATCGTTACCGGGACCGGATGCTGGCCGCTTTTCCTGAGCAGAGCGCGCGAGTGCTCCGTTACTTCGAGGTCTGCGCCGGCGTTCTGCCCGGCGTGCTGGGCACCGCCCCCGCGGCGGCGCCACGGTCCCCATTGTCGTTGTGGAGCAGCCGCACTCTGGCTCAGCTCTTCGATCACTGCGGGCTTACGGCTCCGGCCAGGAGCGTGCTCGCCGCGCAGAGCGCCAACTACGGACTCGCGCCCGCGATCGCTTCGGTCGCCGCGCACGTCCGGATGATCGACCATTACCTGCGCGGCGCCTACTACCCGGAGGGCGGCGGTCAAATGCTCGCCGCCGCGCTGGTCGAGTCGATCGAAGCGACTGGCGGCCGCTTGCGGACCCGATGCCCGGTGGTACGCGTGCTCGTGGAGGACGGTCGCGCTTCGGGAGTCCAACTGGCCGACGGAAGCCGGGTTTCGACGAGACTGGTGGTGTGCAACGCGGACTACCGGCGCACGGTGCTGGAACTGGTCGGCTCCGACGCGTTCACTCCGCTCGTCGCGGACAAGGCCCGCACGGCTGAACCGGCACATGCGCTGCTCACCGTGTACGTCGTCCTGGATGCCGAGTTCACCGGCCGGCGCAACGCCAACCTGTGGTGGCTGCGCCGCGACGACATCGACGGGATCTACGCGGACCTGGCCGCCGGCACGGCGGACACCGTCGACTATTTGTTCTGCTCCTTCGCCTCGATCAAGGATCCCGGCAACCTTCGCGCGTGCCCGCCGGGGCAGGCCAATCTCCAGCTGATGACTGTCTGCCCGCGCTGGACACTGCCGGAGGAAGCCCGCTATCGCCGGAATCCGGCGTACCTGGCGGAGAAGCACCGGATGACGGAGGCAGTGCTCGACGCCGCCGAATCGGCGCTCGGACCGTTGCGGGAGCGGATCGTGTACCAGGAAACCTCGACGCCGCTGAGCCAGCGGCGCTACACCTGGTCCTCGAGCGGATCGCCCTACGGGCTCGCCGGGTGGGGCTCCGTCCCCGGGAAGGCTCCGGGCACCAAGACCACCGTGGCCGGGCTGCACGTCGTCGGCCAGAGCACCAGGCACGGCAGCGGCGTCGGAGGAGTGATGATCGGCGGGGTGCTGTGCGCCGAGCAGATCCTGGAACAGCCGTTGCTGGCCCGCTTCAGGACCGGTGCCGTGCTGGCCGATCCGGGCGAACTCCCGGCTCGGCCCGCCGACTGGGATCCGTTGGCCGCCTCCCGCGGTGCGGAGAGGAGGAACGCCCGGGGACTGGCCAGGGTCGACGTGTCGGCGCCCGGGCCGCGCGGGGAGAACCGGAAACCGGATACGCCCCCGGCCGCGCTGGTGGATGCCGACCTGCTGCCGGCCGGGCAAGCCGACGCGGAAACCGTTCGCGCCGCACATCGGGTGTACGAGCGCCTGCTGGGGTTGTGGGCGCCGGGCGTCATCGAAGCCGCCTTCGATCTCGGGGTCTTCGAGGGGCTCGGGAAGGGACCGGCCACGGCGGCCGGATTGGCCGGCCGGCTCGGTGTCAGTGCGCCGAACCTGCGCGTATTGCTGGACGCGCTGTATGCGTACGACATCGTGGAACGCACAGTGGCGGACAGGACGGCGACTTACCGTCTCGATCCCGCGTTGCGGGATTGCCTGCTGCCGGGCGGACTTTACAGCCTGGCCGGCAAGATCCACTACGACCGGCTGCTGTCGTGGCAGGCCTGGCGGCACCTCGCCGAGCGAATCCGTGACGGGGAACCGCCTCGCGACAACCAGATCTCCGCCGACGAATACGAGTCCCTCGTGCGGGGAATCAATTTCTGGGCGCCGCCGGTGGTGTCCGTCTTGGCCGAAGCCCTGCGCGCCGGAGGCTGGCGGCGCGACGAGGCGGTCGCCATGCTCGACGTCGGCTGCGGCAGCGGGCTGTACAGCCAGTTGCTGCTGCGGGAGTTTCCCCGGGCGACCGGCATCGGATTCGACGTGGCGCGGATCGTCCCCGTCGCCGAATCGCAGAGCGAACGCATCGGAGTCGCGTCGCGGTTCCGGCCGGTGGCCCGCGACTTCTGGGCGGAAGACTGGGGGAGCGGCTTCGACTTGGTGCTGTTCGCCAATATCTTCCACTTGCAGGCCCCGGAATCGGGGCAGGACCTCGCCTTGCGGGCCAGCAAGGCGCTGTCCGATCGCGGCGTGGTCGCGATCGTCGACCAGATCATCGACGACCGGACGGACCGGGACACCGTGCAGGACCGGTTCTTCCGGCTCTTCGCGGCCTCGATGCTGGCGACCGGAGGCGGGAACTCGTATCAGCTCAGCGATTACGACCAATGGCTGGCCACCGCGGGCCTGCGCCGCACCGCGCTGCTCGACACGCCGATGCACCGGATCATGCTCGCGGTGCGGGCATGATCGCCATCGAGGCCGAGGGCCTCGGCAAGGACTTCGACGGGCGGGCCGTCCTGTCCGATGTGGAGCTGAGCGTCCCGGAGGGCACTGTGCTGGGGCTGCTGGGCTCCAACGGGGCCGGCAAGACGACGACGGTGCGCATCCTGACGACGTTGCTGTGCCCGGACCGCGGCCAAGCCCGCGTCGCCGGCTTCGACGTGCTGCGGCAGCCGCGCGAGGTGCGCAGGCACATCGGCCTTTCCGGGCAGTACGCGGCCGTCGACGACAGCCTTACCGGCGCGGAGAACATCATCCTGCTCGCCAGGCTTTGCCGGCTCGGCCGCAAGCGTTCGCGCGAACGCGCGCGGGAGCTGCTGGTCCGGTTCGGCCTCGCCGACGCGGCCGACCGGGCGGTGCGGACGTATTCCGGCGGCATGCGCCGCCGCTTGGACTTGGCCGCCTGCTTGATCACGGAGCCGAAGGTGCTGTTCCTGGACGAGCCGACGACCGGGCTCGACCCGGCCAGCCGGGCCTCGTTGTGGGCACTGCTGCGGGACCGGGTCACCGCCGGGGCCACCGTGTTGCTGACCACCCAGTACCTGGACGAAGCCGACCAGTTGGCCGACCGGCTCGTCGTGGTGGACCGCGGACAGGTCGTCGCGGAGGGAAGCCCCGAAGAGCTCAAGCGCAAAGTCGGCGGCGAACGGCTGGAACTCGTGGTCGCGGAGGGGAAGGCGAACGCCGCCGCGGCCGCTGTGCGCGCCTCCGCTGTCGGCGCGCCGATGATCGGGCCCCGGGAGGACCGGTTGTCGGTGCAACTGCCTGACGGCATCGACAGCGTGGGCGACGTGGCTTCCGCACTGCGCGCGGCTGGCGTGGCGGTCGTCGATTGGACTCTGCGCAAACCGACCCTCGACGACGTTTTCTTTCAGCTCACCGGCGCGACCCCCGGAAAGGACGCCCGGTGACCGCCGCACCGCTGGACCGTCTGGACGCCGCTGTCCCGCTCTGGGGAGAGGTGAGCACGCTCGTCGGCCGCCGGCTGCGCCAGCTGCGAAGGACTCCGGGCAAGGTGCTCGCGGTCGCGTTGAATCCGATTGTCATGGTGGTCGCGCTCGGCTACCTGTTCCAGGCGTCGATAGCGGTTCCGGGCGGCGCGAGCTACCCGGAGTACCTGATGGCGGGCGCGGCCGCGCAGGTAGGTCTCACCGCGCTCGGCCCTGCCGCCATCGACATCGGGACCGATCTGCGGAGCGGTTTGGCCGAACGGTTTCGCGTGCTGTCCATCTCGCGAGCCGCGGTGCTGATCGCCCACACCGTCTCGGACCTGGTCGTCTGCGGGGCGACGCTGGCTGTGGTCGCGATCGCCGGGTTTGTCGTCGGCTGGCGCCCCCACGCCGCGCCCGCTCAGGTGCTGGCGGGCTTCGGCTTGCTGCTGTTTTTCTGCTATGCGATGTTGTGGATCGGCGTCGTGCTGGGCGTGCGGCTCCGCGACCCTGGCACAGTGCATTCCGTCGGCGCGCTGCTGCTGGTGCTGTTTTCCTTCGTGTCCAACGCGTTCATGTCCACCGACCGGATGCCCGCCTGGCTGGGCGCGATCGCGAGCTGGAACCCGGTCAGCTGCGTCGCTGCCGCGTGCCGGTACTTGTGGGGGAACCCGATCGCTTCGTCGCCAGGGTTCCCGGTCGACCACCCGGTCGCTGTGTCGCTGGTCATGCTGGCGCTGCTTTTGCTGATCAGCGTGCCGATCGCGGTTCGTGCCTACAGCGTCGCGGCCGGCCGGTGAAGAGCAGCGGGTCAGGCCTCGCACCGAAGGTCGAAGCTGACGATGGTGCCGTTGCCGGCCGGGCTGCTCACGACGAGCCCGTTGCTGTCGAACGGGGCCAGCCGCCGCTCGATGCCGCGGAGCCCGCCGCTGTCGGAAGGGACCGCGCCGCCGCGGCCGTTGTCGCCGACCATGAGCGAGAGCAATCCGTTTTCGAGGCGGCCGCGGACCCACGCGGTGGCGGCGCCGCTGTGTTTGATGGTGTTGGCGAGGCACTCCGCGATCGCGAAGTAGCTGGCGGTCTCCACCGGCTCGGGAAGCCGCGGCGGAAGGTCGAGATCGACTTCCACCTCGAGCGGGATGCGCATGGTCAACGCCTCGACGGCTCCGCGGAGCCCGCGTTCGGCGAGCACCGGCGGCCGGATGCCGCGCACCAGGGAGCGCAGGTCCGCGATCGCCTGGCTGTTGTGCGACCGCGCCTCGGCGAGCAGTTCGCGGGCCTTCGAATCGTGCTCCAGCATTTCCTCGGCCATCCCGAGGCTGATGCCGAGAGCGACGAGATTGGCCTGCGCCCCGTCGTGCAGATCGCGCTCGATCCGGCGAAGCTCCGAAGCCTGGTCGTCGACCGTCTGCGCACGGGAACTGGCGAGCTGCTCGACCCGCTCCGACAGCAGCGCGCGCTCGGCCGGTCGCAACAGGGACCTGGTCAACCCCACGTGCCAGCGCATGACCGGACGGGACAACAGCAACCAGGCGCCCAGGTAGACGAGCGAGTTGCCGAACCCGATGTACAGCGCGCTCGGCACGTCGGTGACCCGCAGGCCGAACGGGAAGTCGAGGAAGGCCCCGCCGGGCAGAGCGGTCCAGATCAGCGGCAGCGCCAACCCGAGCACCCCGGCTGTGAACAGCGAAACCAGCGCCAGGCACAGCGCGAGGCCCGCGGTGCAGTCCGCGGCCAGCCAGCGGATGTCCCGTTGGACCCCGGCGTCCTTGACCGCCGCCAGGAAACGCGCCGGCCAGCCCTGCTCGGGCAGCCTCTGGTAGCGCCTTCCGATCACCACGCCGTACTCGTCGGCCGCCCACTGGCGGCGCCGGTCGGCCAGCCGGCGCGTGGTGCCGGCCGCCTGGACGAACATCGGCATGCCCACTCCTGCCCCGGCCAGCATCAGAGTGGCCAGCACCCACGCGAGCAGGAAGAACTCGGCCACCGCGAGGCCGGTCAAGCGCAGTGCGGAGCCCAGTTCTCGCCATCTTCCCGGAGGTGCCTCGATCCGCCCGCCCATGTTCGTCTCCTCCCCGAGAATCCCCAGTCGACCGCCATTATGGAGCAGTTTCCGGGCCGACGGAGAGGTACTAGTACCACTTCGGCAATGGGGTAGTAGCGCCATTCAAGGACTGTCGTCCGTTCTGCAGTCTGGTCTCAGACCGCCTGCTGCCGTGTGCGGGCTTCGGGGAGAAACGGGGAGACGTGAAGAAAAGACCTGTCACCGTGCGGATCGCGGCGTGGAGTGCGAAGCATCCGTGGTCGGCAATCGGGCTGTGGCTGGTTTTCGTCGCTTTGTGCGCTTTCGCCTCGACCGCCGGCACGCGCACGGCCACTCCCTCCGAGCTCGGGCAGGGCGACTCGGGCCGGGCTGCCCAGGTGGCGGGCGCGGCCGGTCTCACCCCGCCTGCCGTCGAGGACGTGGTGATCACGGCTAGGCGCGGTGCGCTCGACCAGGCCACGGCCCGGCAAGCCGCTTCCGAGGCGGCGCGGCGGATGCACCGGTTGCCCGAGGTCTCCGCCGTCGGCGAGCCGGTGCTGTCGCCGGACCACACGACGATGGTCCTGCCCGTGACCATGGCGGGCGATCCGGACGCAGCGGTGCGCCACGTCGCTCCGCTGCTGGAGAACACCAGCGCGGTGCGGGCGGAGTTTCCCGGCCTCGCGGTCGAGCAGACCGGTCCGGCCTCGATGCAGGCAGGCATCAACGACCAGCTCGGTGCGGATCTCGGCAAAGCCGAAGCCCTCAGCCTCCCGGTGACCCTGCTGATCATGATGCTCGCCTTCGGCGCGATCGTGGCCGCGGGAGTGCCGGTGCTGCTGGCGATCTCCTCGGTCGGGGCGGCGATGGGCCTGTGGGCGCTGATGTCCCGCCTCGTGCCCGATCCGGGCCAAGTGCCCAACATGATCCTGCTGATGGGCATGGCGGTCGGCGTCGACTACTCGTTGTTCTACGTCAAACGGGAACGGCGGGAACGGCGAGCCGGCCGCGCTCCGGTGGACGCGGTCGAGATCGCGGCGGCCACCTCGGGGCACTCGGTAGTGGTCTCGGGGGTGGCGGTCATCGCGTCGATGGCCACCCTCTACCTGACTGACGACCTGATCTTCACCTCGCTCGCGAGCGGCTCGATCCTGGTCGTGCTGGTCGCGGTCGTCGGTTCGCTGACGGTCTTGCCCGCGATGCTCGTGAAGTTCGGCAAGGCGGTCGACCGGCCGCGCGTGCCGGTGCTGTGGCGGTTGGCCGGTGGCGGCGGCGAACCCCGGCTGTGGCCCGCGTTGCTGCGCCCGATCCTGCGTTTCCCGGCTTTGACTCTCCTGCTGGCCGTCGGCGCGCTGGTGGCGATGACGTTGCCCGCCTTCGGCCTGCGGCTCACCTCCCTGGCGCCGCAGGACTATCCGAGGTCGATACCCGCCGTCGCGACAGCGGCCCGGCTCGCCGATGCCTTCCCCTCGGACGGGACGAGCCACGAAGTGGTCGTGAAAGCGGCGGCGGGCAGTGCCGCTCAAGTCGAGCGGGGCCTCGCCGAGGCAATGGGCCGGACCAAGCAGGACTCTCTGTTCGGAACTCGGCAGCGGGATCCGCTGCCGCGCGCTTCTGCCGACGGAACCGTGCATGTGCTCACCGTGCCGGCCGGCCACTCGCCCAGTTCGGACGAAGCGCGGCGATCGGTGCGGGTGCTGCGCGAGACGATCTTGCCGCAGACGGTGGGGCGGATTCCCGGTGCCGAGGTGCTGGTCGGCGGCCCGGTGGCGGCCGGCTTGGACCGCGATTCCCACGAGCAGCAGAAGCTGCCGTGGGTGCTCGGCTCGGTGCTTTTGCTGACCTTCCTGGTGATGGTCTGGTCTTTCCGCTCGGTGGTGGTCGGCCTGGTCTCCCTGCTGATCAACAGTCTTTCCGCGGGCGCGGCCTTCGGGCTGCTGGTGCTGATCTTCCAGCGGCGCTGGGCGGAGGGCTTGCTCGGCTTCACCTCGAACGGCGCGATCGTGGCCTGGATCCCGTTGTTCATGTTCGTCGTGCTGTTCGGCTTGTCCATGGACTACCACGTGTTCGCGGTCAGTTCCATCAGGGAAGCCGCCAGGCGAACCGGCGACATCAAACAGGCTGTGACGACGGGAATCACCAGTTCTGCCGGCGTGATCACCAGCGCGGCGATCGTCATGGTGTCGGTGTTCGTCATTTTCGCCACGCTGAATTTCGTGGAGTTCAAGGAACTCGGCCTCGGACTCGCACTCGCGGTGCTGCTGGACGCCGTCCTCATCCGCGGCATCGTGCTGCCGGCGTTGATGACTTTGCTGGGAAAGGCGAACTGGTGGCCCGCCAAGCTGGTCGTGGAGGAAGCGGAACCGGTCGTCGAACCGAAGAGTCCGTTGGGAAGCAAATGATGAAAAGAAATACCGAAGCGGCGGGCGTACCCCGCCGCTTCGGCGCTCGTCCGGCACGGTAGGCGGTGTGCCGGAGCCGGGACTTTCCGGCACCGGACCGACACCGGCGGTGAGTATTCCTCCTTTCCGGTATTTCCTTGGCACAGCCGGGGAATGGTGACCTTCGGGCATCTCGCTTGGCCGAATAGGCAGGGAAGCGGTCGGCGAGAACCGGCCAGGGCCACGCTGGTTTCCAGAAGGGCCCGGCGCTGTTCGCTGTTTCCCGGGATTTCCCAGGGAAGCTGCGCCGCGGTCGGGAAAAGAGGGGTTCTGTGAGCAATCCACTGGTCGCACCGGTGCAGGATTCGACCACGGCGGTGTCCGGCGTCCCGTTGCTGGAGGACGCGACGGGCCTGAAAACGGCGATCGAGAGCAAAGACTGGGCGGCGGTCGCGATCGGTGCGGTGGGGACCGCGCTGGACGTGCTCGCGACGGTGATGGACCCGTTCGGCGCGATCTTCGCGGCCGGGGTCGGGTGGCTGATGGAGCACATCGGCCCGCTCAAGCAGGCGCTCGACGCGCTGGCCGGCAACGCCGACGAGATCAAGGCGCAGGCGCAGACGTGGACGAACGTCTCCAAGGAACTGGAGAGCGTCTCGACCGAGCTGGGCGAGCTGGTCAAGAAGGACCTGCGGGACTGGCAGGGCGAGGCCGCCGACGCGTATCGCAAGCGGGCGGAGGACACCTCGGCGCTGATCGCGAGCGCGCAGAAGGGCAGCGAGGGCGCGGCGAGCGGGGTGAAGACCGCGGGGGAGGTCGTCGCCGCGGTCCGGTCGCTGGTGCGCGACACGATCGCGCAGCTGATCGGGCACTTGATCTCGTGGGCGCTGCAGGTGGTGTTCACGCTCGGGATCGGCATGACCTGGGTCGTGCCGCAGGTCGTGGCCGCGGTCGCGAAGACGGCGGCGAAGATCGCCCAGGTCACGACGAAGCTGGTCAAGGCGCTCAAGGCGCTGATCCCGCTGCTGAAGAAGGCCGGGACGCTGTTCGAGGACGCCGGGAAGGCGTTGAAGGGGCTCAAGGGCGGGAAGGTCAAGCCGTCGGGCAAGCCCAAGGACCTCGACGTCCGGCCGAAAGGCAAGAACGAGTCGACGTCCCCGGCGGGCGACCACAGCGGCGGACACGGGGGCGGTGCGAGCGACAAGAGCCCGGACCACCACGGCGGTTCGGAAGGCAAGAGCGGGAACGACGGGACCACGACGTCCAGCGCAAAGAACGACCACCCGGAACACCTGCCTCCGCCGAGAACCGAGGACCAGCCGAGACCCGACCGCCCGGCGCCGGGCGGAGGGCACACCGAGGCCAGCCACGGCGGGGGCGGCCAGCCCAGGGGCGGCCAGTCGAGGGGCGGATCGGAGGCCAAGGGCGGGAAGAAGCCCGCCGACGAGTCGAATCAGCCCGGGCAGCGGTGCGTCGGGGGAGACCCGGTCGACCTGGTGACCGGCGAGATGTTCATGGACCAGCACGATCTCGAACTCCCGGGCGTGCTCCCGGTGCGGTTCGAGCGGACGCACGTGTCCGGGTACTCCTCCGGCCGCAGCTTCGGCCGGGAATGGGCCTCGACGCTGGACGAAAGCGTGCGGGTGTCGGCCGGCGAACTCCGGTACGCGGCGGCCGACGGCGTGGTCCTGCACTACCCGGTCCCAGAAACGACCGGCGAGCTGGTGCTGCCCTCGCACGGGGCCAGGTGGCCGCTGCGGTGGAACCGCGAGACGGACACGATCCTGATCGGCAGACCGGAATCCGGCCTCACCTCGGCGTTCCCGGCGGCCGGCGGTGCGCTCCGTCCGCTGGGGTCGGTGACCGACCGGAACGGCAACTGGCTGGCGTTCGACCGCGACAGCTCCGGAATGGCGCTCGAACTCCGGCATTCCGGCGGCTATCGCGTCCGGTTCGGGCACGTCGACACCGCCGCCGGGCCGCGCGTAGCGGACCTGCGGCTGGTGCGGGACGACGAAGCCGAGCTGGCCGTCGCGTCGTTCGGTTACGACGAACGCGGCCGGCTGGCGCGGGTGGCGGACGCGCACGGCCGCCCGATGACCTTCGAATACGACGACCAGGACCGGGTCGTCGCGTGGGTCGACCGGATCGGCCACACCTACCGGTACGTGTTCGGCGAGTCGGGCCGGGTCGTGCGCACCGAAGGCACCGAAGACGCGCTGACGGCCTCCTTCGACTACGACCTCGGCGCGCGGGTCACGACGATGACCGACGCCCTCGGCTACCGGACCCGCTACCACTGGAACGAGTTCAACCAGGTCACCAAGATCGTCGACGCGCTCGGCGGCGAAACGCTGACCGAATACAGCGAATACGGATTCCCGGTGAAGCGGACCGGAGCCGACGGCAAAACAGCGGCCACCAGCCCCGAACCCGGCCGCGTGGTACGGGAAACGCTGCCCGGCGGGACCACCCGGGAAGTGGCCTACGACGAAGAACTCCGCCCGGTCCGCCTCACCGATCCGGACGGCGCGGCCTGGTCGCTGGAGTACGACGAACGCGGGAACCTCACCGCGGAGCACAGCCCCGGCGGCGCGACCCGCCGGTACCGCCACGACGACCAGGGCGCGGTCGTCGCGGTCACCGACGAACTGGGCCAGACGACGCGCTTCGTGAACAACGCCGCCGGGCTGCCGGTCGCCGTCGTCGAGCCGTCCGGGGCCACGACCGCCTACGAGCGCGACGCGTTCGGGCGCATCGTGACCGAGGTGGACCCGCTGGGCGCGACCGTGCGCAGCGGCTGGACCGTGGAGGGTGCGCCGACGTGGCGGGTCGGCCCGGACGGCGCGCGCGAGGAATGGGAGTACGACGCGGAGGGCAACCTCCTCGTGCACCGCGACGCGACCGGCGCCGAAACCCGGTTCGAATACGGCCCGTTCGGCGAGATCACCGCGCAGACAGATCCGGCGGGCGCGCGCTATTCCTACGTCTACGACGCCCAGCTGCGGCTGCGCACGGTGACCAGCCCGACTGGGCTGACCTGGAAGTACGACTACGACGCGGTCGGGAACGTGACGCGCGAGAAGGACTTCGACGGATTCGTCCGCACCTGGCAGTACGACCCGGCGGGCCGGTTGCTCCGCCAGGTCAACGGCGCCGGGCAGTGGGTCGCCTACCTCTACGACGACCTCGGCCGCCGGATCGAGGAACGCACCGAACATTCCGTCTACACGCGCACTTACGACGAAGCCGACCGGATCCGCACCGCCGCCGGGCCCGGGCACGTGCTCGAATACACCTACGACGAGTCGGGCCGGGTCGTCGCGGAATCGCTGAACGGCCGGACCAGCTCCTACACCTACGACGCCGCGGACCGGATCCGGTCGCGCACCACGCCGAGCGGCGCCGTTTCCACGTGGGTTTACGAGGGAGACGAGCCGGTCGCGCTGACCGCGGCGGGCGGCGTGCTCGCGTTCGAACGGGACGCGAACGGGCAGGAGACCGCGCGCACGTTCGGCTCCGGAGTCGCGCTGCGGCAGGGCTTCGACCCGGTCGGCCGCCTCGCCCGCCAATCCGTCGAGGTCACGGCGAACGGCCAGGTCCGGGCCCTGCAGCAGCGCACCGTCAGCTACCGCGCCGACGGCCTGCCGATCCAGATCGCCGACCGGATCCGCGGCACGCGCAACTTCGAACTCGACGCGGCCGGCCGGGTCGCGGCCGTGCGCGGAGCGGGATGGACCGAGTCCTACCGTTACGACCTCGACGGCAACCTCGTCCACGCGGAAACCCCTGCGGGACATGGCTCCGCGCCACGCGTCGTGACCGGAACCCTGGTCCGCGAGGCGGGCGACGCGGCGTTCGAATACGACGCGCAAGGACGGGTCACGGCAGCCACCCGGCGCACCGCGTCCGGGCCGGTTCGGTGGGGCTACACCTGGGACGCGGTCGACCGGCTGGTCGCCGTGCGCACCCCGGACGGCAGCACCTGGCACTACCTGTACGACGCGTTCCGCCGCCGCATCGCGAAGCGCCGCGTCGACCGCGGCGGCCGCACGATCAGCGAAACCTGGTTCACCTGGGAGGGCAGCAGGCTGGCCGAGCAGACGGTCTCGGCGGGCGGCCGATCCGACGTCACGACGTGGGACTGGCAGCCCGGCACCCACCGCGTGCTCGCCCAGACCCGCCGCCACAGCGGGCCGGGACAGTCCGAGGTCTCGTTCCACAGCATCGTCACCGACCTCGTCGGCACCCCGACCGAACTGGTCGCCCCGGACGGCCGGATCGCCTGGAGCGCCGCCGAAGTGTGGGGGAGCGGCGTCGGACGGCCGACCGGCGAGGCCGGCTTCCCGCTCCGCTTCCCCGGGCAGTACCACGACCCGGAAACCGGTCTGCACTACAACCTGCACCGCTACTACAACCCGCGCACGGCCGCCTACCTGAGCCCGGATCCGCTGGGCCTGAACCCGTCGCCGAACAACCACGCGTACGTCGGCAACCCGCTGGCCTACCTCGACCCGCTCGGGCTGATGGAGCGCTGCAAGGAGGAAGCCAAGAAGCTCAAGAACAAGTTCAACCCGTTCAAGAAGAAGCAGGACGGCCAGCAGAGCGCCCCGCCCGCGCAGAGACCGCCGACGCCGCAGCCCGGCCCGCGCCCGGACTACGTCTACCGCTGGGTCGACAAGAACCCGGCCTACGTGGGCAAGCACGGGCTCGAATCGCGCGGCAACGGCAACGAGACGCTGCACGACCACGTGTTCGATTTGAAACCGGGAAGCCAGAGCCCGTGGGTGTCCACTTCGGAATGGAAGGGGCACGCGAACCAGTTCGCGTTCAGCCGTCCGTACGGGTACAAGATCGACACCTCGCTGCTGCCCGACCCCTCGAAGCTGCACAGCGTCAACCAGAAGTTCGGCGGCAACCACCAGTGGGCCATGCAGGAGGAATGGGCGCACCACGGGAGCATCCCGCCGCAAGCGGTCGTCGGGCACATCTCCAAACCGCACGCCGAACAGGCTCTTTTCGGCGGCCGGAACGAGTTCGGCAGGCCGACCGCCCCGACCGACACCTTGCCGTGGAAGCCGATGCCGAGGCCGTCCGAGGAGTGAACGCGCAGGCCTCGCGGCGCGCACCGGGCCGTGCCCGGCGAAGAAATGCCGGCCGCCGGGACACCCTGGCGATGGTCAGTCTGCTGGCACCGGCCCGGCTGGACGGGCGGCCAGCGCAGCTCTGCTTACTGCCGCGATTCTCGGTCCCGCCCAGCACTATGCACGACTGACACCCTGCCGTGGAAGCCGAAGCCGAGGCCGTCCGAGCAGCGAGCGCCGGGCGCGGCGGGCGGATCCGTGGTCGACTGTCGGGTTATGACCGACCTGATCTTCACCGGCGGCCCGATCCTGACTGTCGACGGCGGACGGCCCGAGGCCGAGGCGATCGCGGTCCGGGACGGCGTCATCACCGCGGTCGGGCGCCGGGACGAGGTCATGGCGCGCCGCACGCCTGCCACCGAGGTCGTCGACCTGGGCGGCGCGGCACTGCTGCCCGGCTTCGTCGAAGCGCACGGGCATCCCACCCAGATGGCTCTGACGCTGGCCCCGCCCTCGGTGGACGTGCGGCCGTTCGCGATCCGGGACGGCGCGGCTGTGCTGCGGACCATCGCCGACACCGCCGCCGGGGCGCGACCGGGCGTGCCGTTGCTCTTCTACGGCATCGACGTCCTGCTCCAGCCCGGAGCGGAACTGCCCTCCGCCGACGTGCTGGACCGGCTCGCCCCGCGCAATCCGGTGGTGGTCGTCGCCAACAGCGGCCACGCCGCCTACGGCAACCACGCCGCGCTCGCCGCAGCGGGCATCGTCCGCGACTCTCCCGACCCGGCCGGGGCGTCCTTCGTCCACGACGAGTCCGGCGGCCTCACCGGCGAGGTCCTCGAAGCCGCGGCGATCCAGCGGCTGAGCGGCCCGGCCGTCGCGGCGATCGCGAAGAACCTGCCGGACAACCTGGCCTGGGCCTGCCGCCAGCACGCCGCCGCTGGCACCACCACGGTCGGCGAACTGGCCTACTCCGCCGGACAACACCAGCTGCTGTCCGCCGCCGGTTCCGCCGCGCTCGTCCGGCTGCGCGCGTACGAAATGGCCACCCTCGACCTCGCCCGCGACCCGGCCCGCCGCAGCGGTCCGCGGCCCGCCGACACCGACCTGTTCGGCCAGCTCGGCATGAAGATCTGGGCCGACGGTTCGCCGTGGCAGGGCAACATCAAAACCACCTTCGGCTATCTCGACACTGACGCCACCCGCCGGATGGGCCTCGAACCGCACCACCACGGCGGAGCGAACTGGACCGCCGACCAGCTTCGCGAACTCGCCGTTTCCTTTGTCGGGCAAGGATTCCAAGTCGCCTGCCATGTCCACGGAGACGGTGCCGTCGACGACGTCCTCGACGCCTACGAGGCCGCCCTCGCCGCGCACCCCGGCGATTGGCGGCTGCGCCTCGAGCACGCCGGGGCCATGCGTCCCGACCAATTCCAGCGCGCCGCGAAGCTCGGCGTCACCGTCAGCCTGTTCATCGAGCACCTGTACTACTGGGGCGACGTGCTCCTCGACGACCTCTTCGGCCCCGAGCACGGCGGCCACTGGATGGCGGCCAAGTCCGCGCTCGACGCCGGGCTGCGCGTTTCCTTCCACAACGACGGCACCGTCACGCCACCGAACCCGCTCGGCAACATCGCCACGGCCGTCACTCGTGCGGCCCGGGGTTCCGGCCGCGTCCTCGCACCTTCCCAGCGCGTCGCCGTCGACGCCGCCGTCAGGGCGCAGACCATCGATCCCGCCTGGCAGCTCCACCTCGACCGCCACGTCGGCAGCCTCGCCGAGGGAAAGGCCGCCGACCTGGTGATCCTCGCCGACAACCCGTACGACGCCGACCCGTCCGCGATCCGCGACATCGCCGTCCAGGCCACCTACCTGAACGGCAGGCGGACCCACGGCTGAGGTTCTCCGCGAGCCGATGTCGAAATCCCGCGCCCGGGTTCGTACCTCGGGGCAAGCAGCCGTCCGAGGCCAAGGAGCACACGATCATGACCGAACTCAACGAGGAATTCACCGCGACCCTGCGCAAGAGCCCGGCCAAGGGCGGCCACACCTACCTGGTCTGGCCCGGCTCGGCGGAGTTCTTCGGCACCCGCGGCCTGGTGAAGGTCCGCGGAACCGTCGACGGAGAGCCGTTCCGCAGCTCGTTCATGGCGCTGGGCGACGGCACCCACAAACTCCCGGTCAACGCCGGGCTCCGGAAGGCGATCGGCAAGGAAGCCGGGGACACCGTGACCGTCGTCCTGCTGGAACGGCTCGCCCGCTGAACCCGGGGCACTCGGGGGCCCGGGAATGCTGCGGGGTAGTTGAACGTTTGACGATGTGTGAAGAAGATTGGCTTCCTCTCGTTCGGCCACTGGTCGGCGAGCGCGCATTCCGAGACCCGGTCGGCCTCCGACTTCCTGCACCAGTCGATCGACCTCGCGGTCGCGGCGGAGGAGCTGGGCGTCGACGGCGCGTACTTCCGCGTGCACCACTTCGCGCAACAGGCGGGCAGCCCGTTCCCGCTGCTCGCGGCGATCGGCGCGCGGACGTCGAAGATCGAGATCGGCACCGGCGTGATCGACATGCGCTACGAGAACCCGCTGTACATGGTCGAGGACGCGGGCGCCGCCGACCTCATCTCGCGGGGCAGGCTCCAGCTCGGCGTCAGCCGGGGATCCCCCGAGCAGGTCATCGACGGCTGGCGGTACTTCGGCTACGCCCCCGCGGAGGGCGAGACCGAGGCCGACATGGCCCGCGACCGCGTGGAGGTCTTCCTGAAACTGCTGGAGGGCGAAGGCTTCGCGAAGCCGAACCCGCGGCCGATGTTCGCCAACCCGCCGGGGCTGCTCCGTCTCGAACCGCACTCCGAAGGCCTGCGCGACCGCATCTGGTGGGGCTCGGGCTCGAACGCGACCGCGGTCTGGGCGGCGAAGCTGGGCATGAACCTGCAAAGCTCCACCCTCAAGGACGACGAGACCGGCGAACCGCTGCACGTCCAGCAGCGCAAGCAGATCGAGGCCTACCGCGAAGCGTGGAAGGAAGCGGGCCACGAGCGCGAGCCGAGGGTGTCGGTCAGCCGCAGCATCTTCGCGCTGACCAACGACCTCGACCGCGCGTACTTCGGCCGCGACCGCAACTCGCGCGACCAGATCGGCATGATCGACGAGAACACCCGCGCCATCTTCGGCCGCTCGTACGCGGCGGAGCCGGACGAACTGGTCCGGGAACTGAAGGAAGACGAGGCGGTGCAGGCCGCGGACACGCTGCTGCTGACTGTGCCGAACCAGCTGGGAGTGGACTACAACGCTCATGTGCTGGAGAGCATCCTGACCCACGTCGCTCCGGAGCTGGGCTGGCGCTGACCGCGGACGGGAAGAGGGGCCGCCGTCCCCTCTTCCCGCACGTCGGGCCGGCGATTCGCCCAGCCCGTGCCGAGCCCGTCGGCCGGTCCCGCTAGCATCACGGAGTTTTCAGCGGGGCGGGACATAAGGGGCGGAAATGGGCACGGGGACGTTGAGCGGGCCGGTACGGCCCTCGCAGTCGTCAGGGGAGCGAAGACCGGCGTTCCGGCCGGACATCCAGGCGCTGCGCGCGGTGGCGGTCGGACTGGTCGTGCTGAACCATCTCTGGCCCTCGCGGTTGACCGGCGGTTACGTCGGCGTCGACGTCTTCTTCGTCATTTCCGGCTTCCTGATCACTTCGCACCTGGTCCGCGAGGCCGCGAGCACCGGGCGGATCCGGCTCGCGAAGTTCTATGCCCGCCGCGTGCGCCGTCTGCTGCCCGCGGCGTTTCTCGTCCTGGCCTTCATCATTGTCGCGGCGTACTTCCTGATGCCCTATCCGCGGTGGGAGTCCAACGCGCAGGAAGTCATCGCGAGCGCGCTCTACTGGGAAAACTGGCTGCTGGCCGCGAATTCCGTCGACTACTCGCACTTCACCCAGTCGGCGAGCCTGTCGCAGCACTACTGGTCGCTCTCGGTCGAGGAGCAGTTCTACCTGTTCTGGCCGCTGCTTCTCCTGCTGCTGTTCAAGATCCGGGCACGGCGGGCGCGGATCGCCGGGGTCGCGGTCGTCGGGGCCGCCTCGCTGGGTTTCAGCATCTGGTTCACCGACGTGTCCAAGAGCCAGGCGTACTTCGTGACGCCGGTGCGGGTGTGGGAGTTCGCGGCCGGCGCGTTGCTGGCCTTCGTCGGCGCGAAATTCGTGCTGCCGAAAATCGCGGCGAACCTGGCTTCGCTGGCCGGCTTCGCCGCGATCGCCGCCGCCGCGATCCTGTTCGACGACGAGACCGCATTCCCCGGCGCGACCGCGCTGTTGCCCGCCGCCGGCACGGCGCTGGTGATCTTCGGGGGCAGCCGGGAGTGGCGGCAATGGCACACGCCGCTGTCCTCGTCGCCTCCGGTGCAGTGGCTCGGGAACGTCAGTTATTCGCTGTACCTGTGGCATTGGCCGCTGATCATGCTGGCCCCGTTCGCTTTCCCCGGCGCGCTGGCCGCTGGCACGCTCACTTGGCAGGTCAAGGCGGGCATCGTGGGCGCGTCCCTGATCGCGGCGTACGCGTCGAAGCGGCTGGTCGAGGACCCGGTGCGGACCTGGCAGCCGTTGAGCCGCGCCGCCGGGAGGACGTTCGCCGCCATGGTGGCCGGAATGGTCGTCGTGTGCGCCGCGGCAGGCGGCTTGACCTGGACGTACGAACGGCACGTCGACCAAGCGGCGCGCGACCTGACGGCCGAGATGACCGGCCCCTGCCACGGCGCGAGGGCACTGACCGCGGGCAACGCGTGCGCTGATCCGTTCGGCCCGGCCAGGAGCGTCGAGATGGGCCCGGCCAACCGGTACTACACGCCGCCCGCGGACTGCCCGCCGCCGCTGTCCCAGTATTCGGCGAGCGACGGCACGAAGACGACCACCAAATGCGATTTCAGCCAGGGCGCGGCCAACCCGACAGTGGTGTGGCTGGTCGGCGACTCGCACGCCCAGCAATGGCAAGGGCCGCTGCTGAGCCTCGCCCGCAAGAACCACTGGCTGATGTACACGAGCTACCTGGGCGGCTGCCCGTTCGCCGAGATCCAAGCCCTGAACTACCGCGGCACCGCCCTCGACCGGCGGTGCATGGCCTGGACGAAGTCGATGGCCGGCGAAATCGCGAAAACGCGGCCCGCGTACGTGTTCACCTCGTTCTACAGCAGGCACGAGCGAGCGGACGACCGCAGCGGACGATCGCAAGCGGAGCAGTACCAGGACGGGCTGAACTCGTACTGGGCACAGTGGACCGGCTCCGGCGCGAGGGTGTTCGTGCTGGCCGACCCGCCGCTCAACGGCCTCGTCCGCGCCACGGACTGCGTAGTGCTGAATCCGGACGACCCTGAGCAGTGCGCGGTCGCCCGGTCGGTCGCGCAACCGGCGGACCCGCTGACGACCGCGGCCAAGGCGAGCACCGACCCGAACGTCCGGCTGCTCGACCTGACCGACTACTTCTGCGACCGGCAACGCTGCTACGCGGTGATCGGGAAGGTCAGCGTCTACTACGACGCCGACCATTTGAACCTGGATTACAGCCTGAGCCTTGACCAGGGCATCGCCGCGGCGGCGGGCATCCCGGCTTAGCGGGTGCGACGGAAAAGCGAGTTCGGGCGGCGAGAAAACCGAAGAGGTCTTCGCGGACAGGTGCACATCCGAACACGAGCTGATTGGCATCGAGCATTCTTGTCTGCGCAATACCCGGAGAGGAGGGAAATTCGGCCGCGGGTCCTGGCGGCAGCCGAACGGATCGCCCGGGTGATCCGGCACCTTTCTTGCACTCTGCCAATAAACGTGCTCGTTCGCCGTGGCACTGTGTCAACACCTTCAAGCCGGTGATGGCTCGAAAGTAGGATTACCGCGTTCTCCCGTGTTCTTTTCCGATCCGCCCCGCATCGCCGCTTCTAGGCTCGCCGCATGACCATTCCTTCCGAACCCATCGGCAGCATCCCCCGTTCACCTGAATTGCTCGGCGCCTTCGCCGCGCGGCAAAGCGGGCAGCTCGGCGACGCGGCCTTCGCCTCCGTTCTCGACCGGGCCGTTCGCGAGACCATCGAGACGCAAGCGGCGCTGGGCGCGACCGTGGTCACCGACGGCGAGCAGCGCAAACCCAGTTTCGTCACCTATCCGATCGCGGGCTCGGCGAACCTTTCCGCGGACGGTGTCGTCATCCCGTTCGCCGACGGGCATCAGCGGCAGCTGCCCTGTCTGACCTCCGGGCCCTTCCGCTACCAGGAGCACGCCGAACGTTATCTGCGGGCCGCGCGGCAATGCACGAACCTTCCGGTGAAACAAGCGGTCATCGCGCCTTCCGCGCTGTCCTTGCTTTACCCGGCCGCCGGGATCGACGGCTATTCGCGCGAGAATTTCCTCGACGACCTGGTCGACGGGGCGGAGGCCGATATTCGCGGGTGCCTGGACGCGGGCGCGCACGTGGTCCAGCTGGATTTCACCGAGGGGCGTTTGTCGCTGAAGCTCGACCCCAGCGGTCAGGTGCTGCGCGATTTCGTCGAGCTGAACAACCGGGTGCTGGAGAGGTTCGGCGAATCCGAGCGGGCGCGCATCGGCGTCCACACCTGCCCCGGCGGCGACCTCGATTCGACGCACAGTCTCGACGTCGACTACGCCGACCTGCTTCCCGCGCTGTTCCGGCACACCGTCGGCAACTTCTACGTCCAGCTGGCCAGCGAGTCCGATCCGGACCGGGTTTTGCGCGTCCTCGCGGACCAGCTCAGGCCGGGAGTCCGCGTGTTCGTCGGGGTGACCGATCCGATCGACCCCCGGGTGGAGACCGCCGAAGAGGTGCGCGACCGTGTTCTGCGCGCGGCCCGGTACCTCCCGGTGGAGCAGCTGGGGACCTGTGACGACTGCGGATTCTCCCCGTTCGCCGACGACCAGTCGACGTCGCGCCAGACCGCGTTCGCCAAGATCCGTGCCCGGCTGGAAGGCACCGCGCTCGCGGCGGATCAGCTCGGGGTGGGTTTTCCCGCCGCCCGCAACGGCCAGGAAGCGCAACGGCCCGCCGCTGTCGACTGAGTATCGCGCGGCGTAAGGGAAATCGGCCGGGCGACGGCTACGCAGGGTGGTTCGCCGTGCCTGGATCGGGCCAGTCGCGGTCACGACCGAGTCAGCCGCCCTGACTCGCGGCCTAGTGGGTGTAGCGAGCCGAGCCGGATTCCTGGCCCCGATAGGGAAACACCTTGCCCGGCCGGGTGTTTCCGCGCCGGTTTCGCTGGAACGGATGGTCTTGCGGTAACGCGGAGCACATCTCGCACTACTGGTTGTAACGTCGGCAGTCGGGCAGCCAGCCCGGACGGCGAAGGGGAGAGATGACGTTTTCGAGGGGTGGCCCGGTGGCGCTGCGGACCGCACGCGCGTTCGCGGTCCTCGCCGGACGATCGCTGCTGCTGGGACCGGCGACGGCGGCGTCGTGGCTGCGCGGCGAACGATTCGAGCGAGACGTCTGGCTGGCGGACACGGTGGTGGCACTGGGCCCGGCGTTCGTGAAGGCCGCGCAGCTTCTGAGCACGCGGGCGGACATCCTGCCGCCGCGGCTATGCCGCGCGCTTTCCCGGCTGCACGACCAAGTTCGCCCGGTTCCGCTGCGCACGCTGCCACCCGCGCTGAGGTTTGGCACGGGTGAACCGCGGCTGGTCGGCGCGGGCAGCATCGCCTGCGTTTACCGGGTGGTGCTCCCGGACGGCCGGGCGGTCGCGGCGAAGGTGCGCAGGCCGGGAATCGTCCGGTCGCTGTCGGCTGATCTCGCGATGCTGGAACGGGGCGCCGGGCTGGCGGCCAAACTGCCGATGCTGCGCGGCGTACCGGTCACCGACCTCGCCGCGCAGCTCGCCGAAAGCATTCGCGCGCAACTGGACTTCGCGCGGGAAGCGGAACTGCTCGAAGGCTTCCGGAAAGCATTGAGCGCCGCGGACGGGGTGACCGTGCCCGGCGTGCATCGAGAACTGTCCACTGAGGACGTATTGGTGATGGACTTCCTCGACGGGCTGGCACGCCGCCGTCCGGAGGAGCTCGGCGAGGAAGAGCGCCGGAACGCGGTCGTGCGGGCATTGCGCGCGGTGTACCGGATGCTGTTCCTGGACGGAGTGGTGCACTGCGACCTGCACCCCGGCAACCTCTACTTTCGCAAGGACGGCTCGATCGTCTTGCTGGACGCGGGTTTCACCGTCCGGCTGTCGGAATCCGCGCGGGAGAAGTTCGCCGCGTTCTTCTACTGCATGAGCCAGGGCGACGGTGAAGCCTGCGCCGACATCGTGCTGTCGACCGCGCAGACGCACTCGGGTTCTGACACTTCGGGATTTCACGCGGAACTGGCCGCGCTGGTCGAGGAGCACACCGGACGCAACGCTGCCGACTTCGACCTGGTTTCCTTCGCCGCCAAGCTGTTCGACCTCCAGCGCGCGCACGGCCTCCACGCCGATCCGCAGTTCGTGTTCCCGATCCTGTCCCTGCTGGTGCTGGAGGGCACAGTGCGCGAATTCCATCCCGATGTCGACTTCCAGCGGGAGGCGCGACCCATGCTGGTCACCGCCCTGATGGAAAGCGTCGTGGCCGCGCCCCAGGAAGCGAAGTGAGCCCCGGGATCCTGGCCAGGACGCTGCGCCAGGACATGAGTCAGGTCGACTTCGGGCTGCGCCGGTTCCGGCTGCGGCCCGGCCCCGCCCGCGGCGTCCTGGAATCGGCCGGACGAGCGTTCCTGACCGGGTTGAACTCTTCGGTCGAGCCGGGCGGCGACGTCCTCGGCCAGCAGGTGTCCGCGCTCGAACCGGAATTGCGCGGGTTCGCGTTCGAGGGCGCAGGAATGGGTTGTGCCCTGCTGGACGTGCTTCTCCCGCTCGGGCGCGGCCGCGTTGAGGCTCTGCTGAACGGACCGGCCGCGGACTATCCGCACCTCGTGCACGTCGGCGTCGGCTGGGCCTACGCCCGGCTGCGGCTGCGCCCCTTCCGGAGCACGGGGGCAGACCCGTTGCTGCGCTGGCTGGCCTGGGACGGATACGGCTTCCACCAAGGCTTTTTCCACTCCGACCGGGTGCTCGGGCGGCACCGCGTCGAACCCGGGCTCGGCCCCGGGCCGCGGCAGATCCGGGACCAGGGGCTCGGCCGGGCGCTGTGGTTCTGCGAATGCGCCGACCCCGACGGCGTCGCCCTGCGGATCGCGGAGTTTCCCGCCGAACGGCGAGCGGACCTCTGGAGCGGCGTCGGCCTCGCCGCGACCTACGCGGGCGGTGCCGACGCCGCCGAACTCGCCCGGCTCGCCGACCTGTCCGGGACGTTCCGCGCGCACCTGGCACAAGGGTGCGCGTTCGCCTGCGCCGCGCGGCGGGTCAGCGGAATCGTGCCCGCGCACACCGACAAAGCGGCCGGAGTGCTGGCCGGAACCAGCACCGACGTCGCCGCGGACTGGACCGATCAGGCGCTCGGACAGTGCGGGTCGTCCCCGTCCACGCTCGCGCACTACCAGCGCTGGCGCGCGGAAATCCGGTATCTGTGGGAGAGGAAGAGCCGATGAGACCCTTTCTGCGCCGGCATCTGGCCCGCGTGGTCGCGTTGCTCGGCTGCGCGGCGGTGTTCGCGTTCACGGTCGTTCCGCAGTCGTCCTCAGCGGAGGAAACCGAGCTGGCACAGCGGTTCTCGTTCACCGCCGAGCAGGTCAGCGCGGACAACGCGCCCGGCGGACGGCACGTGCGGACCGTCGCCCCGGCGTATGAGCAGATCCGGTCGTGGATCTCCTCCGTGGGCGCGGCGACCGCGCTGTTCGCCGCGGATGGCGGCCCGGTCGCGCATGACGTCTGCCTGGTGGATCCCCGCACGGACACGGTTACCGTCGAACCCGTTCCCGGCACCGGCGCGCGATACCAGCCGTTCACGCTGGCCCCGACCGGGCTGGAGATGCCGTCCTTCGCGGCTCCGATGGGCTGTCTGCCCGCCGACCTCGACGAGAACGGCCGCCAGGACCTCGTCATCTACTACTGGGGCCGTTCCCCGGTCATTTTCGAGCGGCTGCCGGGGAATACGCCGTCGGCGGCCGCGTTCCGGCCGCGCGAGCTGGTCAGCCCGTGGCAGGTCTGGAACACCAACGCCGCGACGATCGGCGACTTCGACGGCGACGGCCACACCGATCTCGTGTTCGGCAATTACTTCCCGGACGGCGCGCGCGTGCTCGACCCGGCCGCGCGCCAGCCCGAACTGATGATGAACGATTCGCTGTCCCACGCCGCGAACGGGGGCACTCTCCGGCTGTTCCGCTCCGCTGGCTCCGGCCGGTTCGCCGAGGCGCCCGACGCCTTCCCGCCGGGGACCCGGACCGGATGGGCGCTCGCGCTCGCCTCCCAGGACATCGGCGGCCGGGGCCTGCCGGATCTCTACGTGGCCAACGATTTCGGTCCCGATCACCTGCTGGTCAACGAGTCCGCGCCGGGCCGCGTGGCGTTCCGCACGGCGACCGGGACTCGGCACGCGACGACGCCCAAGTCGAAGGTGCTGGGCAACGATTCGTTCAAGGGCATGGGCGTGGCCTTCGCCGACCTCGACGCGAAGGGCGTCCCGGACATCCTGGTCAGCAACATCACCGAGCCGTACGCGTTGCAGGAAAGCAACTTCGCCTATAAGTCCACTATGGACCGCGCCGGAACGGCCGCCCGGTTGCGCGACGGCGTGGCGCCCTACGACGACCACAGCGAGGACCTCGGCTTGTCTCGCACCGGATGGTCGTGGGACGTCAAAGCCGCCGACTTCGGCAATTCCGGTGCCGACGAGGTCATGCACGCGACCGGTTTCGTCGCCGGCGAGGTGAACCGGTGGGCGCAATTGCAGGAGACCGCGATGTCGAACGACCTCGTGCTGAGCCATCCCTCGCTGTGGCCGCGCTTCACCGAGGGAACCGACCTGTCCGGACACGACCACAACACGTTCTTCGCCCGTGCCGAGAACGGCCGCTATGTGAACGTCGCGGACCGCGTCGGCGTCGGCACCGACGCGGTCAGCCGTGCGTTCGCGGTCGGCGACGTCGACGGCGACGGTCGGCTCGATTTCGTCGTCGCCAACCAGTGGGCACCGTCCACTTTGTACCGAAACACCTCGTCAGCGGGCAGCTTCCTGGGATTGCGCCTGCGAAAACCGGTCGGCGGCAACGCGTGCCGCGCAGGTGCGCCAGGACCGACGTCACCCGCGATCGGTGCCGAGGCGGAGGTCGCCGCGCCGGGCAGCGGGAAGCGGGTGCAGCAGGTGTATCCGGCCAACGGGCACAACGGTGTCAATGCGCCCGACCTCCACTTCGGCCTGGGCAGCGAGCCACCGGCCTCGGTGCCGGTCCAGCTGTCCTGGCGGGACGGTTGCGGAGACCGCCACGACGGTTCGGTTTCGCTCGCGCCCGGCTGGCACCAGCTGCGGCTCAACCCCGACGGCACCATCGAGGAGGACCGGTGACCAAGTCTCCGAGCGAACGCCGTTCCGCCGCCCTGCGCCGGTTCGGCGCGTCGATCACCGTGCTGACCGTGCTCGGTCATACCGTGCTCGGCTTCGAACAGGCGTATCTCACCCCGGTGGTCGCCGTGTTCGCCGCGCTGACCGCGGAGATCGTGCTGGAGGCCGTGGAGGCTGCGACCGCCGGGCGCCGTCCGCGGTACCTGGGCAAACCAGGCGCGGTGGTCGACTTCTTGCTTCCCGCCTACATCACCGGCATGGCCTGCGCGATGCTCTTGTACGCCAACGACCGGTTCATGCCGACCGTGCTCGCCGCCGTCGTCGGCGTCGCCTCGAAATACCTGATCCGGGTGCGGATCGGCGGCAAGAGCAGGCACGTGCTCAACCCGAGCAACGTCGGGATCGTGGTGGTCCTGCTGCTGTTCGGCTGGGTCGGCATCGCGCCGCCGTACGAGTTCACCGAATGGGTCACCGGCTGGTGGGGCGCGGTCGTGCCCGCGTTGCTGCTGATCGCCGGGACGATGCTGAACGCGAAGCTCACCGGCAAGGTGCCGCTGATCCTCGGCTGGGTCGGCGGCTTCCTCGGCCAAGCCGTGCTGCGCGCGCTGTTCACCGACATCTCGCTGGTCAGTGCGGTGCTGCCGCTCACCGGGACGGCGTTCGTGCTGTTCACCAACTACATGATCACCGACCCCGGCACGACGCCGTCCTCCCGGCGGAACCAGGTCTGGTTCGGGCTCGCCACGGCCGCGGTGTACGGCGTGCTCGTGCAATTCCACGTCGTGTTCGGCCTGTTCTTCGCGCTGACGATCACCTGCGCGCTGCGGGCCGTGGTGCTCGCGGTCGCCGCCCGGAAGAGTCCGAAGTGGACAGTCCTGGTCCCGGCGCAGCGCACCGCCGCCGAGCCGGTACCCGCCCGGGAACCCGCATGACCCGCCGCGAACCCGGAGAGCCGATCGCGATCGTCGGGATGGCCTGCCGCTATCCGGACGCGGACGACCCGGCGCAGCTGTGGGAAACCGTGCTCCACCAACGCCGCGCGTTCCGGCGGCTGCCGCCGGGGCGGCTAGACCTCGCGGACTACTGGAGTGCCGACACAAGCGTCCCGGACCGGACCTACAGCACCCAGGCCGCCGTGCTGGCGGACTGGGAATTCGACCGGGAGTCGTTCCGGATCCCCGGCCCGACATTCCGCGCTGCGGACCCCGCGCACTGGCTGGCGCTGGAAACCGCGGACCGTGCGCTGGCCGACGCGGGGCATCCGGCGGGCGCCGGGCTGGACGCCGACCGGGTAGCTGTCGTCGTCGGCAACAGCCTGGCCGGCGAAGTGACCCGAGCCCGGGCTCTGCGGCTGCGCTGGCCTTACGTCCGCGACATCCTGCGCGCGACGCTCAACGAAGCGGACCTCGCAGAGGTGGAGAAACGTTACCTGGCACCGTTTCCCGAGGTCGGGGACGAGACGCTCGCCGGGAGCCTCGCCAACACCATCGCGGGCCGCATCTGCAACCACTTCGGCTTCCACGGCGGCGGGTACACAGTGGACGGTGCGTGTGCGTCGTCGGTGCTCGCCGTGATCACCGCCTGCCGCGCACTTCGGGACGGCGGGGCGGACTTCGCGCTGGCCGGGGGAGTGGACCTGTCGCTCGATCCGTTCGAGCTGGTCGGATTCGCCAAGACCGGCGCGCTCGCCGCCGAGGAGATGCGGGTCTACGACGAGCGTTCGGCCGGGTTCTGGCCGGGCGAGGGCTGCGGGATGCTCGCGCTCGCCCGAGCCGAAGACGCCCGCGCGGCGGGGTTGCCGGTGTACGCGGAAATCCTCGGCTGGGGCGTTTCCTCGGACGGCCGGGGCGGCATCACCCGGCCCGAGGCGGACGGGCAGCTGCTCGCGCTGCGCCGCGCGGGCGAGATGGCCGGGGTCGAGCACGCGGAGATCGGGCTGTACGAGGGACACGGCACCGGGACAGCGGTCGGCGATGTCGTCGAGCTGACCGCGCTGAACCGGGCGCGGTCCGGATCCGGTTCGGCCGCCGCGCTCGGTTCGGTCAAGGCGAACATCGGGCATACCAAGGCGGCTGCCGGAGCGGCCGGGGTGGTCAAGGCCGCGTTGAGCGTGTCGTCCGGGCTCCTGCCGCCGACCACCGGCTGTGCGAGGCCGCATCCGGCGCTCGGGGAGACCCTGCGGGTGCTGCGGGCTCCGGAGCCTTGGCCGGACGGTCGCCGCTTCGCCGGGGTGAGCGCGATGGGGTTCGGCGGCATCAACACCCACGTCGTGCTCGGCGCCCCGGCGCGGCCCCGATCGGTGCGGTCGGCGGTGCCGGGCCGGTCGACGCCGGCGTTCGACGTCGTCGTGGTCAGCGGGCCGGACCCCGCTCGCGTCGCGGCTGAACTGGCTCGGATCGCAGAGGCCGCGCCGCGCCTGTCGCGGGCCGAACTGCACGACCTCGCCTGCCAATACGGACGCCGGGCCCCAGCCGAGCCAGTCCGGGCCGCGCTCGTCGCGCGAACGCCGGCCGAACTCGCCTCGCTCGCCGCCCGCGCCGCGACCGAGCTGCCTTCGCTGACGCGCGGACAGCTCTCGACGGCACCGGGCTCCTGGCTGGGAAACGCCGTGCGGGGCCGGGTCGCGCTGCTGTTCCCCGGACAGGGTGCGAGCGGCGCGGAACCGGCCGATACCACGCTGGCCCAGCCCGCGATCTACCGCGCGTCCCGGGCGGCGCTGTCCCGGCTCGAGGAACTGGGCGTGACCGCCACCGTCGCGATCGGGCACAGCCTCGGCGAACTGGCCGCGCTCACCTGGGCGGGCTGCCTGTCCGCGGAGGACGGAGAACGGCTGGCCGTCGAACGCGGCCGGATCATGGGCGAATACGGCAGGTCCGGCACCGGGATGCTCGCTGTCGCGACGAGCGCGGCCGAGGACCTCTGCGCCGGGACGGACGTCGTGCTCGCCGCCGACAACTCCGCCACGTCGCAAGTGCTTTCCGGCACCGTGGCCGAACTCCGGACAGTGGCGCGCGAGGCCGAGCGGCGCGGTCTCCGGGTCACGTGGCTTCCGGTGTCGCACGGTTTCCACAGCCCCGCGATGGCCGCCTGCGCCGCCCCGTGGCGCGAATTCCTCGGCAGCATCGAACTCGCTCCAGTACGCCGTCCGGTACTGTCCACTGTGTACGGTCGGCAGCTCACCGAGGACGATGACCTGGCCGAACTGCTCGTCACGCAACTCTGCGCGCCGGTGCAGTTCCGGACCGCCGTGCGGGCCGTCGATGCGGACTTGTTCTGCGAAGCGGGTTCCGGCCGTGCCCTGAGCACCCTGGCCGGGCAGCGGACGCCGACGGTCAGCCTGGGCATCGGCGAGTCCGGCGACCGCGCCGCCGCCGATTCCGCCGCCGCGCTGTTCGCCGCCGGAGCTGCCGCGAACCTCGTCCCCTGGTTCGCCGGACGGGCCGCGCGCCCCGTCGATCTCGACCGCGAGCCGGGGTTCCTGACGAACCCCTGCGCCGTGGCACCATCGGCGATCCCGGCCCCGAGGGAAGCCATGGACGCCGCTCCGGCCCGCGACGCCGCAGCGACGGTCACCGGCCTGCTCGCCGAGGCCACCGAACTCGACGCGGCGCTCATCGGCTCCGACGCCCGCCTGCTCGCCGATCTCAACCTGAGTTCGCTGCGGGCCACCCAGCTCGTCGTCGAGGCGGCTTCGGCGCTCGGCCGGACGCTGCCGTCGGTATCGATGGCTTTCGCCGACAGCTCGGTGGGCGAGGTGATCGCGGAGATCGAACGGCTCCCGGAGACCGCGGAGCCTGACCTGGACGCACCGGGCGTGCGGACGTGGCTCGGCTGTTTCACCGAGACGCTGGTCCCGGCCCGGCCGGAACACTGGCGTCCGACTGAAACCGTGTACCTCGCCGACCCCGAAGACGTCGAGGCGCTGCTCGCTGCCGGGCAGAAAGCGTTGCGCCACAAGGCACTCGTGGTGGTGACACACGACTGCGCGATCAGCGGGTTCTTCCGCTCGCTGCACCGGGAACATCCCGACCTCGGCTTCACCCTCGCCCAGGTCCCGCTCGCCGCCACGGATTTCTCCGCACTCCATGCCGAACCCGGCCGATTCCGCGAACTAGTCCTCGGTGCGGACGGCGCCTGGTACGAACCCCGTGCCCAGCTGGTGCCCGAAGTGACAGCCGAAATGCCGCTCGACGATCAGGACGTGCTTTTGGTCAGCGGCGGCGGCAAAGGCATCGGCTACGCGTGCGCGCACGCACTGGCCAGCGCGACCGGTCTCGCCCTCGCCGTGCTCGGCCGCTCCCATCCGGAAACCGACGAACTCCTGCAGTCCAATCTGGACCGGCTCCGGGCAGCCGGTATCCGAGTCGCCTACGAGGCCGCCGACGTCGGCGACCCCGACGCGGTCGCGCTCGCCGTGGAAAAGCTCACCGCCGAAACCGGGCCGGTGACCGCGCTGCTGCACGCGAGCGGGATCAACGAACCCGCCCGCTTCGCCGACCTGACGCCCGACCGCGTTCACGCCCACCTGCGCCCGAAGGTCACCGGGCTCCGCGCGTTGCTCGGCGCGGTTCCGCCTGAATCGCTGAAGCTGCTGGTCACGTTCGGCTCGGTGATCGGGTCGGCCGGGATGGCGGGGGAGTGCCACTACGCGCTGGCCAACGGCCTCCTGCGCGCCGAGGCCCGGCGGCTCGCGCGAGAACTGCCGGACTGCCGGGTCCTCGACATCGCCTGGTCCGCGTGGTCGGGCGTGGGCATGGCCGAACGCATGGGCGCGGCGCAGGCCCTCGCCCGCTCCGGGGCCGCGCCGATCCCGGTCGAGGAAGGGACGGAGCTTTTCCTGCGTCTGCTGCGCACGCCGTCGATGCCCGCCGACGTGTCCGTGCACGGACGCCTCGGCGAGGAACTCCCGACCGGAGCGGGCCGGTTCCTGCAGCGGATCCGGGCAGGCCACCCCGGTGTCGAACTCGTCGCCGACGCGACGCTTTCCCTGGGCACGGACCCGTGGCTGGACGGCCACCGAGTCGACGGGGCGCCTCTGTTGCCCGCGGTCGTCGGGCTGGAAGCCATGGCGCAGGCCGCTTCGACAGTCGCGGGCCGGGCCCTGACGACCGCCTGCGACGTCAGGTTCGACCGGCCGGTCGTCATCCCCGACACCGGCGAACACGTCGTCCGCGTGTGCGCGCTGCGGGAGGGCGACGTCGTCACCACCGTGCTTCGCTGCGGCGAATCCGGCTTCCTCGTCGACCACTTCAGTGCCACTTTTCCTTTATCCATAGCCAAAAACGCAGCCGCACTGCCGGAAGTTCCCGATCGCGGCCGGATCCAGCCAGACGAACTGTACGACCGGCTTCTGTTCCACAGTGGACAGTTCCGCCGGGTGGCCGCGGTCGCCGTCCCGGACCCGTGGTCCTGCCGGGCCGCGATCACCCCGAACGACGAGCCCTGGTACACCTCGGTACTCGGCGACGCGGCCGCCCACGACGCCACCGTGCACGTCCTGCAGTCGTGCGTCCCGACGAGGCGGCTCCTGCCCGTCGCCTGCGAACGCGTCGACTTCGACCCGCGCGCGACGGGCTCCTGGGAACTCCGCGGCACCGAACGACACGCCGCCGACGGCCGCTACACCTGGGACGTCCTGGCCACGGACGCGCAAGGCCGGCCCGCCGTGCGATGGACCGGCCTGTGCCTGGCCGACACCGGACCGCTGCCGTCCGACCGGCCTTGGCCGCCGGCAGTGCTGTCGGTGGCGATCACCCGGACCGCCGTCGCGCTCGGACTCGATCCGTCGCTGCGGGTGTCGATCGGCGAACCGTTCACTGTGGACGCCGACAGTTCCTGCCCGGTCGCCTGTGCCTGGGAATTCGTCGAGCCGCACGAGCCGCCGGACCCTGACCTGCTCCGGGTGATTTCCGGCCCCTGCGACGAGTCGTCCGAGCTTCTGGCCGCACGAGCCTCGACAATGACCCGGTGCCTGACCCAGATGGACGCAAGTCCTTCGGAGGCAAGGCTTTCCGGAGCGTACGACGGAGGATGGCTCGTCCTCGCCGCCGGAAGCGCGCGGATCGCCTCCGCCGTGTTCACTGTGGACGGCTACCGGCTGCCGGTCGCGATCGCCCTGCTCACGATCGGCGGCTCCGCATGACCCCGGCTTACCGGTACCGTCATCCCGTCACGCTGGAGGAGACCAACCTCGTCGGCAACGTCTACTTCGCGCATTACGTTCGCTGGCAAGGACATTGCCGGGAACGGTTCCTCGCCGAACACGCCCCGGACGTCCTCGCCTCGCTCACCGACGGCTTCGCCGTGGTCACCACCGGCTGCGGCTGCGAATACTTCGGCGAACTGACCGCCGGGGACGTCGTCGAACTGCGCATGACCCTGACCGAACTCGGCGGGCACCGGGTCGCGATGGCGTTCGACTATTACCGGACCGAGGTCGCGGTGCCGCAGCTCGTGGCCCGCGGGCACCAGGCCGTCGCCTGCATGACCCGCGGACCCGCCGGACTGGAGCCGGTCCCCGTCCCCGAGCAGCTCCGGACAGCCCTCACGCCGTACTTGAAAATCCAGTAGTAAGCTGGGGTGGTGACGACCACCGCAAGAGCGGAGCGGCAGTACCGCCAGTACTGCGGGCTCGCCGCCGCTCTCGACACCGTCGGCGAACGCTGGACGCTGCTCATCGTGCGCGAACTGCTGCTCGGCCCGCGCCGCTACACGGAACTGCTCGCGGACCTGCCCGGCATCGGCACGAATCTCCTGGCGGACCGGCTGAAGAAACTGGGCGCCGCCGGAATCGTCGAACGCTCCGAAACCGGTGCGGGACACGCGTATCGGCTCGGCCCGCTGGGCGAACAGCTGCGGGAACCGGTGCTGGCGCTGTCGAAGTGGGGCATCGGACTGCTGGGCGAGCCGAGTGCCGACATGATCACGCGGCCGCACTGGGCGCTGCTGGCGGTCCAGTCGATGGCGGACGCGAGCCGCTTGCCGGAGGTGGCCGAGACCTACGAATTCAGGGTGGACGAGGAGAGCTTCCACCTGACTGTCGACCACGGCGCGCTGACCACGGCGCGCGGGCCCGCCGAAGCGCCGGTGCTGAGCATTCGCACCGACGCGACGACGTTCGTCCGGATCGGCGCCGGGGCGCTCGGACCGTTCGAGGCGCTGGCGACGGGGAAGCTGACGTTCGCCGGAGAAGCGGAAGCGGTGGTGCGGTGCTCGACGGTGCTGGGCTTGATGGAGGGGACCGGTCCGCGCGCAGGCGGATGAACCGGGCTCTGCGGCTTAGAAAACTCGGAGAAGCGGCCTGGCTCACGCATGGGGTGAACTGGGCTGCTCTGCGGTGTCGAACCAGAATGGGCGGCCCGGTCGGCCTCGCGCGCGGGGTGAACCGGGTTCCGTTCGGCGGTGCCGAACCTGGAGAAGCGGTCTGATCCGCCTCGCGCATGGGGTGAACTGGGCTGCTCTGCGGTGTCGAACCGGAAGGAGCGGCCCGGTCGGCCTCGTGCGCGGAGTGAACCGGGTCGCGTTCACCGGCGTCGAACCCGGAGAAACGGTCCGGCCCGCCCGCGCGTGGGGCGAACCGGGCCGCTCCCTGCGGTGCCGAACCAGAAGAACCAGCCCGGCCCGCCCCGCGCACGCGATGGACCGGGCCGCTCCGCGGACCCGGGTCTCAGAGTCCGCCCACCTTCACCGGGAATTTCTGGATCGTCGCGATCGTCGTGTCCGGGTCGTCCGGCAGCACCAGGTCGATCGGGTTCTGCAGCTGGTAGAGGTCCCCGCGCGGCGGGAATTGCGTCAGCTGCCCGACCAGCATCCCCGGGTCCTTCGTCGTCAGCACCAGCGGCTCGTAGGCCTTCCGGGATTGGATGCCCGCCCGCCGCAGCATGTCGCCGGGCTGGTCGATCGTCATGGTGAAGCTCAGGACCATCACCTGCTCGTAGCGCGGCGGGAACCTCTGCGTCAGCTTGAGCAGGCTCTTCGCGTCCACGTCGACGTCGTTCTGCTCGATCGTGATCGTGCCGCCGCCCTGTTTCGCGCTGTCGCCGCCGGGCAGTTCGGCCGTCACGCGGTGGCCTACGACGCGCAGCCGCACCGAGTTGAACGGGTCGTCCGGGTTCACGTCGACCCGGACCTTGATCCCGCCCCGGAAATCGACGCTGACCAGCGCTGTCCGGATCTGCAGCGGCGTGTTGATCGCGAGGCAGCTGCACGGGATCTCCGCCCCGATCGGCGGCAGTCCGGTCTGCTGCGGGAAGGCATGGGCCTCCTGTCCGCCGAGCAGTCCGCCGGCCGCGACACCGCCCACCCCCAGCGCGGCCGCGGCGGCGGCGCCCTTCAGGAAGTCCCGCCGGTCCTTGCCGGAACCGGGCTGCCCGGGTTTGTCGTCGTTCGGAGCAGGCATCCTCTACCTCCGCGAGTGCGTGTCGAAGACTCTGGCTCGCTTGAATTTAAGATAGTGCCGGTCCCGGCGAACAGGGGCCGGAGCAAGATCGACCCGCTCGTGTCCGCCGCCGATGACCCACGGCGACGGGACCCGGGAGGCGGGCCAGCCGGACAGGCGACACCGGTCATCAGATCGGAGGTCGCCCGTCAGCGAGAGCGGCGTCCGGCCCGCAGGCGTGCGCGGTCAGGAGGGGCTTGTCCGCATCAAGGAATACGCGAGCAGTTCCGGAGAACGGAGGCCGATTCGAGCACCGGCAACCCGTGCGCGGCGGCGAAAGACGCTGCTTCGCCCGGCGTGGCCATCCGTGTCGGATCTTCGGGGCAGACCAGCGCGGCGAAGGCAGCGGCGGCGGGCAACCCGGCCAGCAGGCACAGCTCGACGGCCGCCTCGGGGATCCCGAGGATTCCTCGCGGGTGTGTGGCGTAGGGCAGCACATGCCCTGGCCGATGAAGGTCGTCCGGCCGGGTTTCGCGGTCGGCGAGGCGACGGATCGTCTCCGCCCGGTCGGCGGCCGAGATCCCGGTAGTCACGCCGGTCGCGGCGTCGACCGCGACGCACCAGCCGGAACCTCGGCCGAAACTCGGGCGCATGGGCGGCAGTTCGAGCGCGTCGCACCGGTCGCCGGGCAGTGCGACGCCGACCAGTCCGGAGGAATGCCGGACGACGAACGCCAGCGCGGTCGTGGATGTCTCGGCTGCGGGAAGGATCAGGGCAGCGTCGCCGTCGGCGGAGAGCACCACTGGCTGTCCGTGCGCGAGCGTGGTGAGTGCGGCGTCGAGAGGGCGCACGGCAACGGAAGTCATGGCCGGCGTCACGCGACGGTCCGGATCTCCGCCGTCGCGAACCGGGCCACCTGCTCGGCGACGGTCGCGAGCTGTGCCGCGAGCTTCCGATCGGCGACGCTGCCGTCCGCGGAGAACGGCTGGCCGGTCGAGTCGACCACGACGCCGAGCGGGGTCGGCCAGCCGCGCAGTGCGTGGACGGTCGAGCGCAGTGACGTCAGCGTCGTCACCCCGGCCTGCGGCCCGTAGGCGCTGACGATGCAGCCGACGGCGCGTCCGTGCAGGTAAGGGCGATCGTCGCCGGCGAGGTCCTGGAGGTAGTCCAAGGCGTTCTTGAGCAGGCCGGACAATCCGCCGTGATATCCGGGCGTCGAGATCAGCACGCCGTCGGCACGGCGGATCGCGTCGAGGAACGCGGTCGCGGACGGGGAACGATGCGCGAGATCCGGTTCGTACATGGCGAATCCGAGGTCTCGCGCGGTGAACAGTTCGGTGCGGGCTCCGTGCGCCCGCACGTCTTCGAGCACCGCGCGAAGGGCTCGTTCGGACGAGGAATCGGGGCGGACAGTGCCGCCGATGCCCACGATCAGGGGGTTGTGCATGGTGGACCGGCTTCCTGCGGCGAAGGGACTGGGCTAGCGCGTCCGGGCGGAATCGGGGAAGTCGAAACGCGCGACTTCCGCGAGCTGCTCGCCCAGAGTGCCGACGAGCGACTCGAACCCGCGCGCGCCCGCCTCGGCACTGGCCAGCGTCGGGTCCCCGAGGTAGCCCTCGATGCCGAAATCGTTGGCCAGCCAGCCGAAACTGACGCTGCCGCCGAACCGGGCGTGCACGTTGTCGGCCATCTGCGCGGGGATCCGCCGTTTCGCGGAACCGAGGTCGACCAGGTCGGGACGCAGGTGCAGCATCAGGGACGTTTCCGCGGCCCCGCCGTGGATCCCGAGCCCGTTCTCGCTCGCCGCCCACGCCGGGTCGTGCTCCTCGGGGAGGAAAACGTTGATCCCGAACGCCAGGAGTCCGTAAGCCAGGCGCAGATCGCGCAGCGCGGTCTGGATTTCGGACACGTTCCCGCCGTGCCCGTTCACGAGAACGAGCCGGCGGATGCCGGCGGCGGCGACCGAACGTCCGATGTCGTCGAGCGTCGCGGCGAAGGTCGAAGTGGACAGAGAAAGGGTTCCCGCCGCCCAGGTGTGCTCGACGGACCGGCCGTAGCTGATCGTCGGCAGCAGCCACAGATCGAGGTCTTCGCCATGCGCGGCAACGACTTCCTTCGACACCGCTTCGGCGACGAGCGCGTCGGTGGCCAGCGGTAGGTGCGGGCCGTGCTGTTCGATGGCGCCGACGGGCAGCACCGCGACCGAGGACGGCCCGCAGGCCGTCTCGACCTGCGAAGCCCTCAGTTCGGCGAAAAACCGTGAAACCATAAGGAATTCCCTTCCCTCAGGCGTCGAGATAGGCGACGGCCCGGATTTCCACCCGCATCTCGGGGGTGGCCAGCGCGGGGTAGATCAGCAGCGACGCATACGACCGCTCGGACAGCAGCTTCGGCGCGTGCTCGGCGAGCCATTCGTCGCGCACCCGCATGTAGTCCGCGCGGTCGGCAGGATCGGCGAGGAACTGGTCGAACTGCACGATGTCCTCGAATTCCGCACCCGCGTCGGCGAGCAGCCGGTGCACGCGGTTCAGCGTGACCAGGGTCTGCGCGGCGACGCCGCGGGCGGGCCGGCCGTGCTCGTCGGTCACGCCGTCGATTCCGCTGAGGAAGACGAAGCCGCCCGCCGCGGCTCCTCTGCCCCAGGGCTGGACCGTCGCGCCGTACTTCAACGGGCCAAGCGCTTGTTTCGTCACTCGTCGGCCTTTCGGTAGCGTCGGATGAGGTAGTAGGCCAAGGCGGCCGCCGCGCCCGCGACCCACGGGGTGAGGTCGCCGAACTGCGGGAAGCGGGCCGCGAACGCGCCGGTGTAAAGGCTTTGGTCCATGAACGGCACCGAGACCGCTATGGCGAGCACGAACGCCGCCAGGCCGGGACGGACCCGCCGGGTGCGGTCGAAATACCGCTGCGGGTCGATCTCCCGGCGGCCGAAGACCAGCGTGTCCACGACGACGATCCCCAGCCAGGGACCGATCCAATAGCCCATCAGGAACAGGAAATTCTGGAAGGTGCCGAACACCGACCCGGCGTTGTGCCCGGCGACGAAACCGACCGCGGTCCCCAGCACGCCGATGATGACCGCGGAGATCCAGCGGCGCACCCCGGCGCCCACCATCAGCAAGCCCAGCGAGGCGGTGTAGATGTCCAGCACGCTGCCGGAGATCGAGGCCGCCAGCAGCGCCACGAGGATCACAGCGGCCAGCCCGGACGGGATCAGCTTCGCCACCAGGTCGGTCGGGCTGTCGACCGAGATCACGGTGCCGATCGCGGCCCCGACGACCGCCATCCACAGCCCGGCCAGCGAGGCGCCGGAGAACGCCGCGAGCAGCACTCGGCGCCGCGACGTGTCGCGCGGCAGATAGCGCGTGTAGTCCGAACCGCCGATCGACCAGCCGAACGTCCTGGTCGAAGCGAGCGCGACGGTGGTCAGCATGCCCCCGGCGACCCCGCCCGCGCCCCGGTGCAGAACGTCGCCGGACGCGGCGAGATCGCCTTTCGCCAGGCCGTACCAGGTGAGGATCACGAACAGCACGGACGCGACGATCGCGAGGAAGCGTTCGGCCTGGTGCACCAGATCGTGCCCGACGATCGCGATGACGATCTGCACCGCCGCCACCGCGACGAGCGAAACCAGGAACGGCAGCCCGAACAGTTCGCGGACGATGTAGGCGCCGAGCACGGTGTTCACCGCGAAGTAGCCGAGGCCGGTCAGGCACAGGAGCAGCACCGGCAGGAAATTGCCGTAATAACCGAACGGAATCCGCGACTGGATCATCTGCGGCACCCCGGCGCGGGGCCCCATCGAGGCGGCGAAGCCCAGCAGCACGCTGCCGATCAGGATGCCGATGGCCAGCGAGAGGACGGCTTCGCCGAACCCGAGGCCGAGGAACGCGGTGGGAATGGCGCCGACCGCGAGCGCCGAGTACTGCAGATTCCCCGCGAACCACAGGGAAAACGCGGAGCGCGGCGAACCGTGGCGCTGGTCGTCGGGGATCCTTTCGACGCCGTGGTGTTCGACGGATACGGCGGGTGCGCGGACTGCGTGGGCGTCTTTGACCATCTGTCCTCCAGCGGAAGAACCCCCTGCGGCGGATTCACCGGCCCATGTTGATATAGGTAACACTGCTGCCACAGCCTGCGCTGCGCCTTCCCAAGATGTCAAGGGCCTGTTTGGGCTTGACACCCCGCAGGTCGAGCCGCACAGTGTTGATATTAGTTACATTTTGCGTCTGCTCACAGCCCGGCCGAGCCGGGCGGGATGGAGGCCCTGTGCGGCACGGTGTGTTCTTCTTCGGCTCGGTCGAGATGCCGGACGTGCTGGCCGGAAACCCGGTGCCCGCCGCGCGGCGCCGCGCCACCCGCGAGCAGGTGTGGCACGCGCACGAGCGGCTGGTCGGGATGGGCGTGCTGGCCGAGGAGCTGGGATACGACAGCTACTGGCTGGCAGAGCACCATTTCCAGCACGAGGGCTACGAGGTCGTGCCGAACGCGATGATGCTCGAAGCGCATCTGGCTGCCCGGACCGAGCGGATCCAGCTGGGTTCGATGTTCAGCATCGTGCCGCAGTGGAATCCGTTGCGGCTGGCCGAGGACTTCAGCAGTCTGCTCAATCTCTCCGGCGGACGCGCGGTGCTCGGCGTCGGCCGGGGCACGGTCTCTCGCGAATTGCGCAGCCTCACCGCGCACCAGGCCGATATCGGAGTGCTGTCGTCCAGCGAGGAACGCAAGGTCATCGACGCGCACAACCGCGAGGTTTTCGCCGAGTACATGGACATCGTGCGCACGGCACTGAGTCAGGAAACCTTCTCGTACCACGGAAAGTTCTTCGAGCTTCCGCCACCGGACAACCGCGACCCGGACCACGAGGCCGACACGCTGACGCTGGTGCCGGGCCCGCTGCATCCGGTCGAGATCTGGCAGGCGGTCACCAGCCCGCCGACCCTGGACTACGCCGCCGAAGTCGGCCACGGATGCGTGTGGTGGAACCAGTATCACGGGTACATCCGCGAACAGTGGGAGCGCTACGGCGAGCTGTACGAACAGCGCCACGGCGTCCAGCTGGCACCGGGGCAGAACCGCATTCTGGTGCTGCCCATGCACGTGGCCGATACGCACGAAGAGGCTTGGCGCACCGGGCGGATCGGGCACGACGAGTTCTGGAATCTGCTCGCGCCGTTCGGCTGGAGCAGCGGTTACCAGGGCGAGGACGGCAACCGGGCGCCGGCCGGGCTGGTGCCGACGCTGGAGCAGTCCACGAAACAGAAGTGCTGGGCGGTCGGCACGCCGGAGGAGGTGGCCGAGATCGTGCAGCACCACAAGGACACGCTCGGCCTCGAACACCTGGTGGTGTTCCCGCATTTCCCCGGGCACACCTACGACATGGCCGCCGAGCAGATGCGGCGCTTCGCCGAACAGGTCGTGCCGCTGCTGCGCTGAGCAGTTTTCGGGCCGCGCGGCTCCCGGGCCGCGCGGCCCGTCGTCATTCCCCGGCGTTGATCAGCAGGACCCGGACCGGTTCGTCGCCCAGCCTGCGCCAGCGGTGCGGCCGCGACCCCGGGTAGGTCGCCACGTCGGCCTCGCCCAGCTGTTCGCGGCGCCCGTCGGCGAAATCCAGCTCGATCCGCCCGGTGACGACATACAGCATCTCCTGCCCGACGTGCTCGAAATACTCGCCGAACTCCGCCGGGCCGCCGGTGTATTCGATGGGCTGCACCGGAAAACCCGCCCGCGACAGCGCCCGCGCCGTGGACCCGGTCGGGATTTCGGTCCCGGGCATCACCATTCCCTCGTCGGCCCGCAGCAATCCCACGCCCTGCTCCGCGGGCCCGGCGAGAAGGGCCGACACCGTGGTGTCCAGCGCGACCGCGATCCGCTGCAGCGTGCTGACGCTCGCGGCGGCCAGCCCGCGCTCGAACTGGCTCAGAAAAGCGTGCGACAGGCGGGAAACCTCGCCGACTTGCTTCAGCGTCAGCCCGCGGCCGCGCCGCAGTTCGCGCACTCGCGCCCCGAGCACCCGAGCCGGATCCGGCGCGGATCCGGAATCGGGGGAGGGAGGGGTTCGCATTGGCCCGACTATACCGGAGCGGGGGTGTTCCGAAGTGGACTCCGCGGGGGAAACGCCGTAATGCGCAAGGGAAAGAACCCGGGGGCGACGGTGTGGCCGCGGTCGTGCTCGGCCGCCCCGGGGCCGCAAGCTCACCAGCAGGCCCCGGGTTGGGTGCGTCCGCCTCGGTAGACACGTTCGAAAGCCTTGATCGAGCTGCAGAAGCCGTCGAGGACATCGGCGTTGACGGCGTCCTCGACGGTCGCGCCGTCCTGCAGCGCGGTCCATGCGCCCGGTGCGAGTGGTGCCTTGCATTTGGAACCAATTACGCACTTGGCCGGGTGCACGCGGCACCGGCAATGGCGCAGGGCGCGATGAGAAGCATGGGCTTGCCAGGTCGTTTCCGGTGCGTCATCGCGCCTCGACCTCAGCCGTCAGGGGCTTGGACCGGTCCTCCGCTGAGCGTCTGACCGGTCCAAGCAGCGTCCTTCGAGTCGGTGCCTGCCTGTCGAGCTAGTTGACACACTTAGTACACTAAGTTGCATGACCGGTCGACCAAGCCGTGCGCCGCTCTATCGCACGATCCAGGGCGAGATCCAGCGCGACATCCTGAGCGGCAAGCTGAAGCCGGGGGACTGGCTCCCGTCCGAGAGCCAGCTCCGGGCGCGGTACGGGGTGTCCCAGACGTCCGTGCGGCGCGCCTTCCAGGAGCTGCAGCGGCTCGGCCTCGTGGAGCGGTTCCATGGCCGGGGCAGCATCGTCGCGTCGAACGAGATCCGGGCGATGAGCCCGATGCTCGGTCTGGGGCGCGAGCTTCGGCAGCGCGGCTTCGCGATCCGGCCCGAATTGCTCAGCAATGCCGAGGAAAGCGCCGACGCCGCCGTGGCCGAAGCGCTTGATCTCGAACCCGGCGACACTGTGAGCCACATTGAGCGGCGCTACTGGATCGGCGACGATCCGTTCGTCTTCCTCGACCACTATCTGGTGCAACAGCCCGGAATAGACTTCGCCGAGTTCACCGGGGATTCGCTGTACGCCTTCCTCTCCGGCCGCGACGCGCAGCCCACGCACGCGCGGGAACGGGTCAGCGCGGTGAACCTTTCGACCGCGGAGGCGGAACGGCTCCAGGTCGAACCCGGTGTCGCGGCGATGCTGCGCGAGCGCACGTCGTTCGGCGCGGATCAGCGTCCGGTGGAGTTCACCCGCTACATCCTGCGCGGCGATCGCTACCACCTCGACATCGACCTCAGAAGCGAGCGCTGAGCAATGCGCACCTTGCCGCGGCTCGTCGTCGTGGGGGACGCGAGCATCGACTACTTCGTCCAAGTCCCGCACATCGCGGGCAACGACAACAAGGCCATCGGCTCCCTGTCCGGCGTCTGCGGGGGCGGGATGAGCGCCAACCTCGCCGCCGCGGCCGCGCGGCACGGCGTCGCGGTCGACTTGATCACGAAGACCGGGGCCGGGCCGGACACCGACGCCGCGCTGGCCGAACTGACCCGGCTCGGGGTGTCGGTCGAGCATTCCCTGCGCGACCTCGCGCATCCGACCTGGATGTGCTTCGTCCAGCTCGACGCGAGCGGGGAGAAGGCGCTGACCGGCGCCGACACCGGGATCAAGGTCCCGGCGATCGAGGAGATCGACGCGTCGGTCCTGGCGGGCGCGGACCTCGTCGCGCCGCTGGCCGACGATCTCGAGTGGGCGGCTGCCGTCGCCGAACTCGCCCGGGAACGCGGAGCGCGGGTAGCCGTCGACCTCGAACCGGACGCGTTCGAGCCGGAGCAGCCGGAGTTCGCGCGGCTGCTCGGGCTCAGCGACATCGTCTTCCTGAACGCCGCCTCGGCGGCCAAACTCGCGCCCACCCCGCACGACGCCGCCCAGCGGTTGATCCAGCTGGGCGCGGAACTCGTCATCCTCAGCGAAGGCGCGCACGGTGCGTCCACTTTGGACCGCGACGGCGTGGTGCATCGCGCGCGATTGCGCGGCGAGGTGACCGCCGTCGACACGACCGGCGCCGGGGACGCGCTGGCCGGGGCGTTCCTGGGCGCGCTGCTCGCTGGGGCCGCGGTGAGCGAAAGCCTTCGCCGAGCCGTGGTCCAGGCGACCCGTTGCGTCACCGCCGTCGGCGGCCGCACCTATCTGTCCGGCTCGCGGCGCGGCGAGTGGCCCGACGACCTGATCACCATCACGACTGAGAGGTAACCGAGTTGAATTCTGTGCTGCGTTCCAAGATCCACGGCAGTCTCGCCGCGGCCTGCCTGGCCGACGCGCTCGGCGCGCCGACCGAGGAACTGAGCCGGGACCAGATCCGCGCCGCGTTCGGCGGCTACGTCACCGAATTCCACGCCCCGCTCCCCGGCGCGCCCTACGCCAAGGGCCGCGCCGCCGCGCAGATCACCGACGACTCCAGCCAGATGATCCTGCTGACCCGGCTGCTCGCCCGCACCGGGGCCGCGCTGAGCCCCGGCGACATGGCGCAACTGCTGATCGAATGGTCCAAGAACGAGAACTACTTCCCGCACTTCGCCGGGCCGACCACCCGCGAGGCCATCGCCCGGCTGGAACGCGGCGAAGACCCCCGCGAAGTCGGCCGGACCGGGACGATCATGACCCAGGGCGCCAGCAACGGCGCGGCGATGCGGGTCGGCCCGGTCGGGCTGTTCCACCACGGCGACCCGGAAGCGGCTGTCCGGACGGCGTTCACCACCTGCGTGCCCAGCCACAACACGCCGCCCGGCGTCGCGGGTGCCGCGGCCGTCGCCGCCGCGGTCGCGCGGGCTTGCACTCCCGGAGCCGAGATCGTCGACATCGTCCGCGCCGCCGTGGACGGCGCGCGGGCCGGCGCCGAACTCGGCCGGACCGAAGGCCGCGACGTGCCGGGCGCGTCGGTCGAACGGCGGATCGAGCGCGCGGTCGCGCTGGCGATCACGGCTCGCGACGACGAGCACGCGATCGACTTGATCGCCGGGGAGATCGGCGTCGGCCTGCCCGCCGCCGAGGCGGTGCCCGCCGCGCTCGGGTTCTTCGTCGCCGCGGGCGGAGACCCGGTGCGGGTCGCGCGGCTGGCCGCCAACGCGGGCGGGGACAGCGACACCATCGGCTGCATGGCGGCCGCGATCGCCGGCGCCTACCGGGGGATCGAGGCGATCGACGAGGCCGCCGTCGCCGAGGTGGAACGCGCGAACGAGCTCGACCTGGCCGCGCTCGCCGACGAACTCCTGGCCGCGACCCAGCACTGACCCCCGCCCCGACCCTCCCCGATCCGAAGGGACGCTCGACGATGAGCGCACGCAGCGACGAATTCGCCACGGTGACCTGGAAGGAACGTCTTTCCTTCGGAGGCGGCGATCTGGCCACGAACATCGCCTGGGGCGCGCTGGCCACCTACGTGGTTTTCTTCTACACCAACGTGATCGGGGCGGCGGCGTCGGCGGTCGGCACCATCGTGCTCGTCGCGCGGCTGTTCGACGGCGTGGTCGACGTCGGGATGGGCGCGATCGTCGACCGGACGTCGACCCGCTGGGGCAAGGCGCGCCCCTGGGTGCTGTGGGCGGCGGCCCCGTTCGCCGTCGCGCTGATCCTGGTGTTCACCGTGCCGGGCATGGAACCGACGCCGACGCTGGTGTACATCGCGATCACCTACGCACTGATGAACATCGTCCTCAGCGCGGCGGTGATCCCGTACGGAACGCTGAACACCCGGATGACGCGGGACTTCACCGAACGGTCCCGGCTCAACGTCACCCGGATGTTCGGCGCCACCCTCGGCTCGCTGGTCGTCACCGTCCTCACGCTGCCCCTGGTGAGTGCGCTCGGCGGCGGCCAGCGGGCGTGGATCATCACGTTCTGCCTGTTCGGCGCGCTCGCGGCGGTGCTGTTCTTCGTCACCTTCCGCAATACGCGGGAGCGCATCGTCGACACCGCGCCGCCCCAGGACCAGCCGGGGATCGCCGAGGCGCTCAAGCTCGCGGCACGGAACCGTTATTGGCTGCTGCTGTTCGCGATCTTCATCGTGTTCAGCGTGGCGGAATCGCTCTACACCGGGGCGACGGCCTACTTCGCCCAGTACTTCCTCGGCAACGCCGGATTCGCCGCGCTGATGTCGTTCATGCTCTACATTCCGGCCCTGCTCGGAATGCTGTTCATGCAGCCGGTGTACAACCGCTTCGGCAAGATCGCCCCGATGATCGCCGGCGCGGCGGTCTTCGTGGCGGGTTCCCTGGTCATCGCCATCGACCCGACGAACATGACCCTGGCGGTCACCGGTTCGATCCTGCGCGGCGTCGGGCGCGTCCCGATCTTCGGCGCGATCTGGGGCATGCTCCCCGACACCATCGAGTACGGCGAATGGAAGAACGGGCGCCGGCTGGAAGGCGTGCTCTACAGCGCGGGCAGCATGGGCCAGAAACTCGGCTACGGCCTGGGCGCGGCCGTGCTGGGCTGGGTCATGGGCGCGGCGGGCTACAACGGCCTGAACCGCACCCAGCCGGATTCGGCGCTGGCCGCGATCAACGCGCTGTTCGTGTACGTGCCGATGGTGCTGTTCGTGCTGCTGATCGTCCTGTTCTGGGCTTACCGGCTGGAGCGGATCTACCCGGCGGTGGAGAAAGACCTGGCCGAACGACGGGCCGGGGCCGGGGAGCGTTCGTTGTCTCTCGGGGATTCCCGGGGCGAGCGGTCCTGAGGGAGCCGCTGGGTGGGGTTGTCCCTACCGCGCTTGGGCAGCCAGCGGTATCGCGCCCGACCGGGTTGTTCGCGATGCTGGGGTGGATCGGGCTCATTTGTCCACAAAGGACATGTGGAGCGCTGTTCCTGGTGTGCGGAGGGGGATTCGGTGGCTGTTTCCGGTGCTCGGAGGGGAGGACTCCGCCGGTCTCTCGTCGCCGTGGCGGCTGTGGCGGTCGCAGCGGGCGGGCTGGCCTCGTGCAATGCCGATGCGGATCCTCCGTCGGCCGAGTTGCGTCTGGTGCCGGTCAACGGCCGCACCATGGCGTTTTCCGTCACGCCAGGCCGGTCGCCCGCCATCGTGCTCGACGCGGGCGGCGGGATGGATTCGTCGGAATGGGGCAAGGTCGCTCCGGAACTCGCGGCGAGGACCGGATCCGAGGTCATCGCCTACGACCGGGCAGGGGAAGGCAAAAGCGACGAATCGCCCGGCCCGTGGCGAGCGGACAACGCGGCCGCCGACCTTGCCGCCGGGCTGACGCGATTAGGCGCCTCTGATCGCGTGATCCTGGTGTCGCATTCACTGGCCGGCGAAGTCGCTTTCTCCTTCGCCCGGAGCCGCCCGGAGCGGGTCGCGGGGGCGGTGCTCGTGGATGCCGCTCTGCCGCAGTTCTTCACCCCGGGCGAGACCGCGAAGCTGGTGGCGCTGAACAAGAAGCAGATCGAAGATCTCAAGAAAGCGCCGTCCACCCGGAAGACACGTCAGCTGCTCGCCCAAGCCGACGATTACGGGCCGGTGCACGCGGCGTACCACGAGCTGACGTGGCCGCCCGGCATTCCCGCGACCGTGATCGTGTCCGCCGAGACGCCGTTTCCGGTTCCCGAGGACGCACAGTTGTGGCGACAGGCCCAGCAAGACTTCACGCACGCCGCTCCGAACCGGACCCTGGTCACCGCTGAGCACAGCTCCCACGACGTCCCGCTCGATCGGCCGGACGTGGTGGTCGCAGCGGTCGAGAATGTGCTGAAACAGGTGCGCTGACCGGCTGAAAAGCGAAGCGGGGCCCCGTCGTCGTGCCGGGGCCCCGCGTGCTCACTGCGAAGAGTCAGTCTTTCTTCAGCGCGTTCTTGACTTTGCCCGCGGCGTCGCCGAGAGCGTCTTTCACGTTTTCGGCGGCTTCCTTGATCCCGGCCTTCGCCTGGTCCGCCTTGCCTTCGTTCTCGAGCTTTTCGTCTCCGGTCAGCGAACCGGCGGCTTCCTTGGCCTTGCCGCCGAAGTCGTCTGCCTTGGCGCCGATCTTGTCGCCCATGGACATGAATGCCCTCCTTTGTCGCCGAACAACGAACGCGAGAATGCGTCAAGCGTAAAGAAACCGCGAAGGCAAAACCGGCACTCACCCGATGATGTGATCGTCGCCACTCGATCGGGGAGTGATTTTTGGGCCGCGCCCGAGTCGTACCGATGAACTGAACAACGGGAAACGACTGGAGGAGAAACGATGGCTTCGACGACTGACGCGGCGGCCAAGTCCCAGGACGTGGAGAAGGTCAACGCGGGACCGCTGACCAGTTCGCAGGGCACGACCACCGTCGCGGACGTGGTGGTGCAGAAGATCGCCGGGCTGGCGACGCGCGAGATCCACGGGGTCTACGACCTCGGCGGCGGCGCGGCGCGGGCGTTCTCGGCTCTGCGGGAGCGGATCCCGGGCGCGACGGCGTCGGCCGGGCAGGGCGTCTCGGTCGAGGTGGGGGAGAAGCAGGCCGCGGTGGACCTGCAGATCGTGGTCGAGTACGGCGTCGCGATCGCGGAGGTCGCGCGCTCGATCCGGCGGAACGTGATCAGCGCGGTCGAGGGGATGACCGGGCTCGAGGTGGTCGAGGTCAACATCAACGTGGGCGACCTGCACCTGCCGTCCGACGACGAGGGGGAGGACGCGTCCGGCGACAGCGGCCGGGTGCAGTGAGCGTGCTCGCGGCGGCCCGGACGCCGGTGGTGCGGGGCAGCGGGACGGGCGTGGGCGGTCGCGCCGGGCGGCGTTCGGGGGCGCTGAACGTGTCCGCGGAAGCTGGCCGGATCGCCGCCGCCGCCCGGAAGCCGCCGGTGGTGCACGACGGCCGGGCCGGTCAGGCCGCGAAGCTCGCGGGCCGCCGGGCGACCGGCGTGCCCGGCGACGGAGGTCGGGTGCGATGAATCTGCTTGCGGAGGCCGGCCGGATCGCCGCCGCCGTGCGGGAGCTGCCGGAAGTGGCGGACGTGCACGGCGGGCAGTTCGGCCGGGTCTCGACGCTCGGCGCGGGCGGCCGGGTGAGCGGGGTGCGGGTGACCGAGGAGGACGTCACCGTCGGGGTGACGGTCCGGGCCCCGTTCTCCGCCGGGGACGTGGCGGCCGCGGTGCGCGCGGCCGTCGCGTCGCCCGGCCGCCCGGTGCACGTGCTCATCGCCGATGTCGAAGAGCCGGCGCCGGCGGAAACCGAGTCAGAAAACCGGAAGGAGACGGTGTCGTGAACGCGACTGCTTTGGGATTGATCACCGGCCTCGCGCTGGGCATAGCCGCCGCGATCGGCGGGTTCGGCGCGTTTCTGCTGGTCCTCGTGCTGGGCGCGGTCGGACTGCTCGTCGGCCGCCTGCTGGACGGCAAGCTCGACCTTTCGCAGCTCACCGGCCGCGACCGGGGCTGAGCCGTGGCTGTCGCGATGGAGGGCGCGGCCACGACCGCGCCGGAGGAGCGAGGGAGCCTCACGATCAGCGAGCACGCCGTCGAGCGGCTGGCCGCCCACGTGGCGAGCGAGATCGACCGGGTGGGCGGGTCCGCCGGGCGTGCGCTCGGGATCAGCCTCGGCGGTGAGGCGCTGGACCGGTCGGCGAAAACCGCCGTCCGGATCGCGGGCGGCGAGGTGGAGCTGGACGTGCGGATCTCGCTGGAGTACCCGGCCCCGGTCGGCGCGACGACCGAACGGGTCCGCGAGCATCTGCGCGGGCGCGTCGAGGAGCTGACCGGAATGCCGGTCAGCCGCGTCGGCATCACAGTGACGGCCTTGCACGCCGAGGCCGCCGGGCGGAGGAGGATCGAGTGAAACGCCGTACCCGCCGGTCTCTTCCGGCGAGCTTGACCGCCGGTGCGCTGCTGGCCGTGTGCGTCTTGATCGCGGTCGCGGCCATCCAGCGGCTCACCGGGCATCAGCCGTGGCTGGACTATCGCGCGGTCGCCGAGGGCGTCCACGACGCGCGGTGGACCGGTCTCGTCCCGGCGCTGATCTCGGGCGCGGTCGCCGTCGTCGGGCTGGTGCTGCTGTGGGCTGCGCTCCTGCCCGGCAAACGCCGGATCCTCCCGCTCACGGGAGACCCGGATTCCGGCGCCGAGACCGCGGGTTACCGGACCGCGTTGCGGACGGCGGCGGCGAATGTGGACGGCGTCGAGCGAGCCCGGCTCTCGACCGGTCCGCGCAAGGTCAAGGTGCGGGTGAAAACCGCGCGCACGCGGACCGACGGGCTGGCCGACGCCGTCCGTGCCGCCGTCGAGTCCCGCCTGGACCGCATCGCGCCCGCCCGGCGGCCCGCGGTGTCGGTGCGGGTCCGTGCCACCAAGGAGGCGTCATGACCAGCGTCAACCGCCCGGCCGCGCTCAATCGCTTCCTGCTCGCGGTGATCGGTCTCGTGCTGCTCGCCGCGGGCGGATTCGGGCTGGCCACCCACTTCCGCGTGCTGCGGCTCGTCAACCCCGAGGCGCCGATCGTGCCGGGCACCGGAGAGCCGCCCACCTGGGCGTTCTACGTGATCGCCGCGGCGGCGATAGCGGCGGGGTTGCTCGCTCTGCGCTGGCTGCTCGCCCAGCTCGCGCACCGGCCGCGGACCACGTTGTGGAGGTTCGAATCCGATCCCGCCCGCGGCCGCACCGAACTGCACGCCGACACCGCGGTCGCCCCGTTCACCGAAGAGCTGCGCGGCTATCCCGGCGTGCACCAGGCTCGCGCGTCGCTCGCCGGGTCGCGCGACAATCCGGCCTTGGCCCTGATCGTCACCTGCGACCAGGACGTGGACCTCGGCGAGATCCGCGGCCGCATCACCGGGGAAAGCCTGCCGCGGCTCAAGGAAGCGCTGGAGCTGGACGACATTCCGGTCGCCGTCGAGTTCCGGTTCACCAGCCGCGCGCCGTCCCGCGTGGGGTGAGCACCACCACCGGGATCTCGCGGTCCGTCCAGTCCTGGTACTTCGCGAAGTCCGCGTAGAGATCGACCAGCCGCGGCCACAATTCGCGCCGTTCGCCCGCCGGGGCGACGCGCGCCGTGACCGGGAAATCGCGGTGGCCTTTCAGCCGCACGCGGGCTTCCGGGTCCGCGAGCAGGTTGAAGTACCACTGCGGATGCTGGGGCAGACCGCCCTGGGAGGCGACGATGACGAGGTCGTCGCCGGAGCGCAGGTACAGCAGCGGGGTGGTGAACAGCCGGCCGGACTTGCGGCCGCGGTGTTCCAGCAGCAGCGTCGGCACCGGCTTGCGGAAGCCGGCTCCGACGCGCCATTTGCTGCCGATCCGGCCGCCGGTCAGGGTGAAGACCTTGACCTGGATTCTGGCCATGTGCTTCATCATCGCCGCGGTCACCGGCGAGTCCAGGCCTTTCGGCGCCTGTGCGGGAAGGGAAAAGCGTCCCATCGCGACCTCCTGGCGGGGCGGACGCGTCAGCGGGCGGGCGGGCGCTGCGCGGCGGTCGATCCGGCGAGCGGCATCGGGGGCAGCCCGAGCTTGCGGTGGTCCCACGAACGGATCCGCTCCACGCCGACGCGGACCGCGACCCGCTTGCGCAGCATGAATTCCACCATCGGCTTCACCTCGTCGGTGTACTCGCCGTGGTAACGCTCCCAGATGCCGACCCCGACCGCCCAGAGCGCGTCCGGATCGTCGACGACCTCGGCCCGTCCTTCCAGCGAGACGCCGCGCAGGACGTCGTAGGTCAGGCCGTCCTCGATCAGCACCGTGACGCGCGGATCGCGGCGCAGGTTGACTGCCTTCTGCGCCTTGGCTTTCGTCTCGAACCACAGCACGCCGTCGAGGACCGCGAACCACATCGCGACCGCGTGCGGATGCCCGCCGGGGCCGAGCGACACCAGTGTCGCGGTGCGCTGGGCGGAAAGGTAGGCCGACACCTCCCCGGGCGTCATCTCGATCTGCGCTCGCTGGTTGGTTCCCATCGGTTCCTCACTTCCTGCGGCGGGCCCCGGGCGGGCCGGCGAGTACGGAGGTCACGACGTCGACGAGGTCGTCGACGAGCTGGCCGGTGGTCCAGTCCGCCGCGTCCGGGCCGTGCAGGCGGCGGGTGCGGCCGACGTCGCCGAGGACGTTCAGCGTCACGGTCATCGCTTGGGACAGCCGGAAATCGAGCGTCCGGCGGGGGACGCCCGGGCTCAGCCGGTCCAGCAGTTCGACGAACGCGGCGTTGCGCTCGAAGAACGATTCGGCGACCGCGTCCAGCCCGTCGCCGCCGGTCGCCAGCAGGCGGCCGACCAGCCGGATCCAGCATTCGCCGCCCGATTCGAGCACCGCGACCACCGGCTGCACGAACGCGCGGGCCAGCTCGTGCGCGGTGACGTCCTTCTCGGGGAATTCCCGCAGCACCGCGTTCCGCTCGCCGGTCACCTGGCCGAGGCGGCTGCGCAGGACCGCGTCGAGCAGCCCTTCCTTGGAGCCGAAGTGGTAGTGGATCGCCGCGACGTTCGTCCGCGCCGCCTGCATGACGGTCCGCAACGACACCGCCCCGACGCCTTGTTCGGCGAAAAGCCGTTCCGCGGCGGCGATCAGGCGCTGCTCGGTCGCTGCCCCGCGACTGGCGGGGACCCGCGCGGCTCCGGTGCCCATGGCGCGGACTCTATCAGCCGTTTCAATCAGGTGATAGAGCTTGACTTGCTCGTCAGAGACGGTCGTAGAGCGCGGCCAATCGGTCGAGGACCGTGCCCGCGGCGTCGATCGCGTGCTCGTCGAGGTCCTGGGTCAGCTCGCGCAGACCGGCGGCGAGGACCTCCTCCCGCTCCTCGTGCCGTCGACGGCCCGCGTCGGTCAACGCGACGATCGACGTGCGGCGGTCCCCGGAGGCGGCTCGTTCGCGCGTGACGTAGCCGGTTCCGGCGAGGCCGTTGACGAGCTGGGTGACCGCGGCTCCGGTCGTCTCGACGTGCCCGGCCAGCTGGTTGACCGTCATCGGCCCGTGTTCGGCGAGGCTTTTGAGCGCGCGGGCGTGCGCGAGCGAAAGGGCTTCGGCGCTGCGGGTCGCGCGGCCGCGCAGCCGGGAATCGGCCGCGCTGAGCCGGTAGGCGGCTCGCGCCAGCCGGGTGATCGCCTCGTCGCCCATCGGTTCGCTCTCCTGTGGTGCCGGCCGCGTTCCTTGCCGGGCGGAGTCTAGCCGTGGCACAGTAGCTAAGTACTTAGCTAATTGAGGAGGCGAGCATGGCGACACGGTCGGCCGGGCAGAGCTGGGCCCTGGACATCGCACTGGCGCGGGACGGGTTCGACGCGTTGCACCCGGAAGGCAAGGGCACGCTCGAACAGCTCGGGCACGATCACGCCGACTTCGACAAGGTGTTCGCGATGGTGCGGGCCGGGGCGATGCTGCCGAAGGCGTGGGCGGTGGTCGCTGGTCAGGCCGAAGAACGGGCCGCACACCACGAACGGCTCGGTTACCGCAGGACGGCGTCGGACCTGTACCTGCGGGCGGCGGTGATGTACGGCCGCGCGCAGTACTCGATCTTCGATTCCGGCGACGGGCGCAAGGCGAAGTTCCGCGAGCGCTGCGATTCGTGCGTGGCGCGGCTGGGAGAACTTCGCGGCGACACGGTCCGCCGGGTCGAACTGGACTTCGAAGGCGGCAAGATCTTCGGTCTCCTGCACCTGCCGGCGCAGCCGGTTTCCGGTGCCCCGGCGGTGATTCTCGGCCCCGGCATGGACATGATCAAGGAGGACTACATTTTCGCGGCCGAGCGCTACTACACCTCGCGCGGAGTCGTGGCGCTGTCCGTCGAGGGGCCGGGTCAGGGGGAGAGCCGGACGCGCGGGCTGACCGTGACCCTGGACAACTACGAACGCGCCCTCGAAACCTACGCGGCATATCTCGCCGGTCTGTCCGAAGTGGACGAGAACCGGATCGGCATGTTCGGCATCAGCATGAGCGGTTATTGGGCATTGCGCGCCGCGGCGTCGCCGGGGACCCGCTTGCGCGCGGTGGCCGCGTTCGAAGCGGTGGCCGGCGATTTCGAGACGATCTTCGAACGGGCGCAGCCGAGCTTCAAGAACAACTACATGTACATGGCGGGCTACGCCGACGAGACTTCGTTCGACCGCGACCTCAAGGAAAAGATGCCGCTGGGCGACCTCGTGGCGGGTATCAGTCGCCCGGTGTTGCTCGGCATCGGCGAGTTCGACGAGCTGACGCCGGTGGAGAGCGCGCTCGAGACTTACGAAAAGATCCGTGCGCCCAAGGAAATGCGGGTCTACGAAGACGAATTCCACCCGCTGGGCGGAACTGCGGCGGAGGTCTTCGCCTTCGGCGCGGAGTGGCTGACGCGCGGTCTGGACGGGGAGTTCGACACGCCCGGGCGGGATGAACGGTTCTTCGGCCACCGCGACGGCCGCACGACGGAGGGGACGGCGGACCCGCGTTGGTGGCTCGGTGCGACTCCGGCTGGTTTGGCGAAGGCCCGGAACTGAGCCTGTGCGGTTCGAGCGCTGAAGGCGGGGTCCTCCCAGCGCTCGAACCGGACTTTCAGGGAATGAGGACGGTCTTGCCGACGAGTCGTCCCGAGGCTGCTTCCTTGTGCACAGCCGGGAGATCCTCCAGCGGCCGCCGGTCGGCGACAGTGATCCGCAACGTCCCCGCGTCGACGCGCTCGACGAGTTCGGCCAGTTGCTCGGCGTTGCTGACGACGAACACCCGCGCCGTGCGGATCCCGCGGCCGGGGTTCTCCGGCGGGGGAGTGGTGGTGCTGACCAGCGTCCCACCGTCGGCGACCAGCCCGGTGAGCGCCGCGGTCTCCTCCGGAGTGGTGGGCACGAGGTTGAGCACGACGTCGAACGGTCCTCCGTCGGCGACGGGGGTGCCGGAAGCGAAGTCGAGGTGCCCGATGATCCGGTCGGCTCCGTAGCCGCGGAGAAGTTCTTCGGTGCGGGGGCTCGAGGTCGCGGTGACGGTCGCGCCTGCCTGACGGGCGAGTTGAACGGCGAAGCCGCCGACCGTCCCGCCCGCGCCGTTGATCAGGATCGTCTGGCCCGCTCGCAGGCGAGCGTCGTCGAAGAGCGCCTGCCAGGCCGTCAATCCGCCGACCGGCAGCGCGGCGGCGTCGGGCAGGTCGACTGTCTTCGGGGCGGCGGCCAGCCCGTCGGCGGGAACGATGGCGTACTCGGCGGCCGCACCGTCGGCGTTCATCGGCGGGAAGGCCACGACCGCGTCGCCGACCTGGCGACCGTCGGCCCGGGGACCCAGCTCGGCGATCGTCCCGGCGACCTCGATGCCCGGAATGTGCGGGAACGCCAAGGGAAACACCTCCTGCAGGCCGCCCGCGCGGATTCCGAGGTCGACCGGGTTGAACGAGGTGGCGGCCACCCGCACGAGCACCTGCCCCTCGGCGGGCGCCGGCTGCTCGGCCTCTTCCAGTGCCAGGACTTCGGTTCCGCCGTAACGGTGGTAGCGCACTGCTTTCATGACATCCTCCGTAAGGTGCTTCGAAGTTGAAGCAAGCTGAGGACGAGTATGCTTCGATGTCGAAGCAAAGTCCCGGGGAAGTGAGGGCGGCCACAATGATTCGACTTCGAAGCAACTAGACTGACGGCATGGCGGACGTGCTGGAGCCCGAGCAGCTCACGACCTACTTCTCGCTGATGGAGGCCGTGAGCCTGCTGCAGCACGCCGTCACGCGGCAGCTGCGGGCCGAGGGCGACCTCAGCTACGTGCAGTTCGAACTGCTCGCCCGGCTCGCCGATTCCGACGGGCGGCTGACGATGACGGAGCTGGCCGACGGCGTCGTCTACAGCCGCAGCGGCCTGACTCATCAGGCGGGCTTGCTCGAAAAGGCGGGTCTGGTCACCCGCGGTCCCAGTGCGGACGACCAGCGGGCCACCGTCGTCGGCATCACCGAGGCGGGCCAGGAGCTGGTCGCGAAAGTGCTTCCCGGGCACGTCGAGGTCGTCCGCCGGTTGCTGTTCGCCCCACTGTCCACTTCGGACCTGGACGCGCTGGGCGGCATCATGGCCCGCGTCCGCGACCACATGCGCGCCGAGCCGCCGCGGTCGGCTGCCGCCCGCCGGAGCCCGGCGAGGGGCGGGGCCTAGCCCGGTTCCTCTAACGCGCATCCTCGTTGTTCTTAGACTGGCGGCGTGGAAGACATCGAGGCGATCGCCGTCCTGCAGGACCCCGTGCGGCGGCGGCTGTACGACTACGTGGTTTCCCAGGACCACGACGTGAGCCGAAACGAAGCGGCCGAGGGGGCCGGGATCCAGCGCACTCTCGCCGCGTTCCACCTCGACAAACTCGTGGACGCGGGACTGCTGGAGACGGAAAGCAAACGGCTGGGCGGACGCTCGGGCCCGGGCGCCGGTCGTCCGGCGAAGCTCTACCGGCGGTCCGGCGCCGAGCGGCAGTTCTCCGTCCCGGCGCGCGACTACCGCACCGCCGCCGATCTGCTCGCCGAGGTCGCGGAGGTCGCCCGGCTGGACGCCGAATTGCAGGCCGCGGCCCGGCGGGAGGGGCGGGCCGCAGCGGGTCCGGTCGAAGACCTCGCCGCGGCGAAGGAGCTGCTGGCCGCCCGCGGCTACGAGCCCCGTCTGGACGACGACGTCCTCCGCCTCGTCAACTGCCCCTTCCATGTTCTGTCGCAGCGGCATCCGGGGCTGGTGTGCGGCATGAACCTGGCGCTGCTTGAAGGGCTGCTCGAAGACGCCGAAGGCCTGACGGCTCGCCTGGATCCGCGTCCCGGGCTGTGCTGCGTCGTCGTCGAGGTTTCTAAAAATAATGAGAGTTGACATAGAAGGCGCGGCGATGGTGAGGTGAAGGGGTGACGGAACATCACCTCGCCCAGCTCAACGTGGGCATCCTGAAATTCCCGCTCGCGGACGTCCGCATGCACGGCTTCACGTCGATGCTCGACACGCTGAACGAGGTCGCCGACAACGCGCCCGGATTCGTGTGGCGGTTGGTCGAGGACGGCGGCAACGACGCCACCGCGATCCGGACGTCCCTCGGCGGCGACGTCCTGGTGAACATGTCGGTCTGGGAAACCCGCGACGCCTTGTGGGACTACGTCTACCGCAGCGGCCACCTGGACATGCTGCGCCGCCGCTCGGAATGGTTCGAACTGCCGAAGGCCCCGTTCCAGGTGCTGTGGTGGGTGCCCGCCGGGCACATCCCGACGGTCGAGGAGGCCGTCGAGCGGCTGGAACTGTTGCGGGAGAAGGGGCCTTCGCCGAGCGCGTTCGGTTTCCGGGACAGCTATCTGCCGGAGGGCGCTGCCTCCGCGCCGTGACGTTTTCCGCGACACGTTCGATGGGTCGCCGGGGCCGGCTCGCGGGATGGCTAGGGTGTCCGGCGTGGCGAACATGTCCCGTTGGTCGGATGAGAATGGCGGCTTGGACTTCGGTCTGCTGGTGCTGCGGCTGATGCTGTCGGTCGCGATGGGGGCGCACGGGCTCACGCAGGTCTTCGGCCTGTTCGGCGGCTCCGGGATGGAGCACTTCGAGAACCTGTTGCGGGGCTACGGTTTCAGCCACAACATCGAGTTCCTGACCTGGCTGGCCGGAATCACCGAGGTCGCCGGCGCCGTGCTGCTGGCGCTGGGCCTGCTGACCCCGCTGGCCGCGGCCGGACTGCTGGGCGTGGCGATCAGCGCGGTCCGGGTGAAGTGGTCGGGCGGCCTGTTCGGAAGCACCGGCCCGGGATTCGAACTGGAACTGACGCTCGCGGCGATGGCGCTGGCCCTGCTGCTGACCGGACCGGGCTGGTACTCCCTGGACCGGCACACGGCGTGGCGGCAGAAACCCCTGGGCTTCGCGGTGGGCGGGCTGTTCCTGTCGGTGTGCGCGGCGGTCGGCGTGGGTTCGCTGTTCTGATCGTGCTCGCGGGCACCGGCGGCTGGGCCGGTCTGAAAGGCTGGTCTCGTGGTCGTGCGTGACGCCGATGGTGTTGAGACGGACGAGGAGTTCTCCGTGGTGGCCGACGGCGGGCGGTTGGAGGCCCCGGACGATACGGCGGATCTCGCGGAGCCCGCCTCGAAGGTAATCCTGCCGCGAGCGGAGGAACTGCTCCGGGGTCTCACCGGCGAGACGATCTCGACTCCCACCGGCAAGGAGAACCAGATCCTCCAGGTCGACGACAAGTCGGTGCTGGTAGGCACCGATCGGTCGCCGGAAGGGCAGCCCGTCCCTCTCCGCGACATCCAGCACGGGCTGGACGTGCTCGCCGCGCGAGGCACACTTGAGGTTTCCGTTGCCGAACTAGGTCACCGGAGCACTCTCGTCGGGGCGGTACTGGCCAACCTGCCGCACGTCAGCAGGGCCGAGTCCCCGACGACGCTGACGCTGGACAGCTCCGCCGCCGAACCCAACGCAGCCGACACCCACTTCGGAGAGCTGGACGTCCGAACCCAAGTCAAAGTCCGGACCGAACAGACTCGTCTTCGCCGGTTGCTCGCCGACGGCCGCGACACCGCGCCCTGTGCGTTGTGCGGCGACGAGTTCCCGTTGGAGTTCCTCGTCGCCGCGCACGTGAAAAAACGTGCGGCCTGCACCGATGCCGAACGACGGAACCTGCGCGACATCGCCATGCTCGCCTGCGGTTTCGGCTGCGACGTCCTGTACGAGGCGGGCTGGGTCACCGTCGGCGACACCGGCCGCATCCGGACTGTCCGGCTCGACAAGCTTCCGGCCGGGAGCCTGAAACTGCGCATGCAGCACCTGGCCGGCCGTCGCTGCGGGGCGCATCGGGAAGCCTCCGAGCCGTACTTCGCCTGGCATCGCACGACCACGTTCCTGCGCCACCTGGCCGGCTGAGCCAGCACGCGTAGCGCTCACGGCTCCTGGGTGCTATGTTCCTCCCAACCGCTTGCAAACCGCAACCACTCGGGAGGGTTCGCCGTGCCGGAGACCACCTGTCACATGTCGATCTCGCTGGACGGCTTCGTCGCCGGGCCGGAGCAGAGCCGGGAGGACCCGCTCGGGAAGCGGGGGGCGGAGCTGCACGGCTGGCACATCGGCGACCCCCGGGCGAACGACGCCGACCAGACCGCGAGCGGGTGGCTCATGCGGCCTCGCGGCGCGTATGTCATGGGGCGCAACATGTTCGGGCCGATCCGCGGCGAGTGGGACGAGAAGTGGTCCGGCTGGTGGGGCTCCGAACCGCCGTATCACGCGCCGGTTTTCGTTCTGACTCATCATCGCCACGAGCCGATCGAGATGGACGGCGGGACGACGTTCTACTTCGTCACCGACGGCTTCGACGCCGCCTACGCGGCAGCGTGCGAGGCGGCCGGGGACAAAGGCGTGGACATCGCCGGGGGAGCCTCGACGGTCCGGCAGGCGCTGAACGCCGGGGTGGTCGACGAGCTCACTCTCGACATCGCACCCGTCCTGCTCGGCTCCGGCGAGCGGATGTTCGACGGGGTGGAGTCGTTCGGTTTCGAGCCCGTCGAGGTGCTGCATTCGCCGCTGACCACCCACATCCGTTATCGCCGCGTAGGCCCGAGCTGATCCGGCACATCGAGGGTCGCGGCGAGCAAGCTCCGGGTGTACGGATGCGACGGCGACGCGAGCACCCGGTCAGTCCGTCCCGACTCGACTGCCCGGCCTTCGCTGAGCACGACGACCTCGTCCGAAATGCTGCGCACCACCGCCAGATTGTGCGTCACGAAGATCATCGACGGCCCGTCGTCCATCAGGGAGCGCAGCAGCTCCACCACGGACGCCTGCACGGAGACGTCCAGCGCGGACGTCACCTCGTCGCAGATGATCAGTTTCGGTTCGCACACCAGGGCCCGGGCGATGGCGACTCGCTGGCGTTGTCCGCCGGACAGTTCCGACGGGTAGCGGTCGGCCAGCCGCGAAGGGATTTCGACGCGGTCGAGCGCGGCGCGGGCGCGGCGGCGGCCGTCGCGGGAGTTCACGCCGAAGTAGTGGCGCAGGGCGACCAGCAGGCCGTCCTCGACTGTCCGATGTGGACTGAGCGAGCCATAGGGATTCTGGAAGACGTACTGCAGTTCGCGCCGGGTGCGGGAGTCTCGCCGGGCAGCGGCGGGCGGGACTGGCTTGCCTTCGAAGGTCACGTCGCCCTGCTGTTCGGGGTGCAACCCGGCCAGGCATCGCGACATGGTGGTTTTGCCGCTGCCTGATTCGCCGACGACGGCGAGGCATTGGCCGGGCCGCAGGTCGAAAGAGACGTCGAAGACGACCTGTCGCCCGTGGTAGCTGGCGTTCAGCCCGGAGACCGACAACAGGGCGGGCAGGTCCGCGGGAGGTGCTTCCGGCTCGGGAGCACGTGGTGCGGTGAAGGCGTTCCGTGCGACTTCGTCCGCGTGGATGCACCGTGCGAGGGTTCCGGAAGGTCCGCGCGGCAGCGCTGGATGCGTTGTGCCGCAAGCAGTCGTGGCGTAGTCGCAGCGCGGTGCGAAGGCGCATCCACGGCGGGGGTCGTCGATGCTGGGGGCCCGGCCGCGGATGGGGACCAGCCGGTGCCGGGCGGTCGCGGACGGCACGGCCGCCAGCAAGGCACGGGTGTAGGGATGCGCGGCGCGGGTCAGGACATCGCGAGCGGGGCCGTGTTCGGCCACTTCGCCGCCGTACATGACCAGCACCTGGTCGGCGATGTCGGCGACCACCGCGAGATCGTGCGAGACGTAGATCGCCGCCAGGTCGCGGGTCCGGCACAGTTCCCGCACCAGGTCGAGCACCCGGGACTGGGTGGCGACGTCGAGCCCGGTCGTCGGCTCGTCGAGCACGATCAGCCGCGGACCGGCGGCGATCGCCATCGCGATGGCGACCCGTTGCTGCTGGCCGCCGGAAAGCTGGCGCGGGCGGCGGCGCAGGAACGCCTTGTCGCCGGGCAGCCCGACGGTGTCGAGCAAATGCCGCACCCGGGCCAGCGCGGGCGGGTCCAATCCCTCGGTCAGCTGGGTCGAGACGCGCAGGCTCGGGTTCAGCGCGGTCGCCGGATCCTGCGGCACGTACGCGACTTTCCGGCCTCGTGCGCGGCGCAATTCCGCGGGCGGCAAGGAAAGCAGGTCCGTCCCGTCGACCACGACCCGGCCGCCGGCGATGGTCGCGCCGGTGCGGGCGAAACCCAGCAGTGCGAGGGCGAGGGTGCTTTTGCCGGAGCCCGATTCGCCGACCACGCCGAGGACTTCGCCGCGGCCGAGTTCGAAGCCGATGTCCCGCACGATGGTGTTCCCGGCGGCCTCGACGGTCACGCCCGACACCGCGACTTCCTTGGCCACGTCAGCTCTTTCCTTCCGTGCGGCTGACTGTCCTGGCGACGGACTCGGCCACGAGGTTGCCGCCGAGCGTCATCATGAGGATCAGCGCGATCGGCGCCAGCACCGGCAGCGGCGCGACTGCCAGGCCGTCCTGGTTCTCGCTGACCATGAGCCCCCAGTCCGGGGCGGGCGGCGTGATGCCGAAGCCGAGATAGTTCAGCGAAGCGATCGCCGTGACCGCCCACACCAGCCGCATCCCGGTCTCCACCATCAGCGGCGACGTCACGCCGGGCAGCACTTCGCCGACGACGATCTGTCGCCCGGGCAGGCCGTTCGCCTTGGCCCACAACACATATTCGCTGTCGAGCACCGGCAGTGCCGCGCCGCGCAGCACCCGCGAGACACCGGGGGCGAACGCGACCCCGACGAGCGACGCGGTGAGCAGCGGGTGGCGGCCGAACGCGGCCACGAACACCAGTACGAAGATGGTCTCCGGGAAACTCAGCACGACGTCCATCGCTCGCATGAGGACGGTGTCGGCGAGACCGTCGCGGTAGGCCGCGGTCAGGCCGATGAGCGCCCCGAGGACCACGCCGATGGCGGTGGCGAGGAGCGTCATCCAGGTGAGGGTGCCGCCTCCGGACAGCAGGCGGCTGAGCACGTCCCGGCCGAGAAGGTCGGTGCCCAGCGGGAATTCCGCGCTCGGTCCCTCCAGCGGAGGCGCGACGATGGCGGTCGGCGGCCACGGCGCGAGCAGCGGGCCGAAGACGACGATGAAGGCTGTCGCGGCGAGCAAACCGAGCCCGAGCCGCGCACGGCCGGTCCGGGCCGCGCGGCGCACCACCGAAACTCTCATCGGGTGCGCCCCGCCGCGGCGAGGACGTCCGCGAGGAGATTGCACAGGTAGTACGCGGCCGCGAGGATGAGCACGCACGCCTGCAGGACCGGCAGATCGTGTGCGTTCACGGCGCTGACCAGCGCTGTGCCGAGCCCGGGATACGAGTACACGTATTCGACCACCACGACGCCGGTGATCGTGACCGCCGCGACCAGGCCGGCGGCGGGCAGGCTCGCCGCGATGGCGTTGGGCAGCGCGTGCCGGAACAGGACGCGCCGGCGGCTGAGTCCTTTGAGGACTGCCATCTGCACGTATTCGCTGTCCAGCGCGTCGATGACCGAAGCGCGGACCAGGCGTCCCAAGTACATCACCCCCATGAACGTCAGCGTGGCGACCGGCAGCACGAGTTCCGCCGGATGCCACCACGGCAGGTCTCCGGGCGGGATGTCGGAGACTCCCGGCAGCACCCCGAGCGTCGAGGTGGCGAACAGCGCGATCAGCAGCATCCCCACGACGAACGGCGGCAAGGCCATGCTCAGCGACGTGACCGCGACGAACGCTTTGTCCGCGAAACTGTCGCGGCGCGCGGCGCTCAGCACCCCGGCGACCACTGAGAGCGGCAGGATCAGCGCCATCGAGACGAAGCCGAGGGCGAACGAGTTCAGGATCCGCGGCCCGAGGATTTCCGAGACGGGCTCCTTGTTCTGAAGCGACACTCTCGGGTGGCCGGTGAGCAGCCCGCCGAGCCAGCGCCCGTACTGCGTCAAGAGCGGCTGGTCGAGCCCGAGCTGATGACGCAGGTTCGCCACCTGCTCGACGGTGGCGTCCTTGCCGAGCACGATCCGCGCCACGTCGCCCGGCAAGGCTTGGGTCACCAGGAAAACCAGCACCGAGACCAGAAACAGCACGAGCACGCCGAGTGCGAGCCGGCGCGCGAGCCAGCGCGCGGTCATCCGACGGTCACGTCCGTCAGGAACGACAGCGGACGGCCGTTCACGTCCGGCACCAGCCCCCGCACCTCCGCGCGGTGCGGCAGGAGCACGTCGGAGAACGCGGGGATGAGGTACGGGCCGTTCGTGTACTCGATTTCGTGCATCCGGTTCATGAGCGGGCATTGCTGCTGCTCGGGCGCGCTGAACAGTTCGCCGGCCAGTCCGGTGAAAGCGGCGTCGTTCCAGTGCGCGGCGTTGCCGACGCGGTCCGGCAGCAGCCCGCCGAGCACGGACGGCAGGTAGGGGACCGGGTTGTAGTCGACGAAAGCCGGCCACTGGCCCCATTTCGCCAGCAGTTCCGGCGTCGGGACCACGTTGACGGTCACCTTGACGCCCGCCAGCGCGGCGTTCTGCGCGAACACCTGCGCCAGCTCCGACATGCCGGGCAGCAGGCCGTCCGTGGTGACCGCGAAGGACAGGTCGCTTTGCCCGGCCTCGGCCAGCAGCCGTTTCGCGGCGGCGATGTCCGGGGCGCGCTGCGGGAGGTCGGGCGGGGCGCATTGCGGCACGGTCGTCTCGTAGTCGTTCGCGATCCGGGCGTAGCCGCTGAAGACGTTGGACACGATCTGCTGCCGGTCGACGAGCAGCCGCAGAGCCTGGCGCACCCGGACGTCGCGGAACGGCGCGACCGCCGTGTCGAGCCCGATCTGCAGGCTGAAGGTCCCCTTGCTGTCGAGCAGCTGGATGCCGCCGCGGCCGACGAGCGACTTCGCGATCGTCGGCGTCGTGTTCGACGCGATGTCGACCCGACCGGACAGCAGCGCGTTGGCCTGCGCCTGCTGGCTCTGGTATTCGATCAGCGCGACTGCGGCGAGTTTCGGTTTCCGGCCCCAGTAGCCGTCGAACCGCTCCACTGTGGACTGCCGGCCGGGCGCGAACGACTTCACCGCGAACGGCCCGGTGCCGATCGGTTTCGCCGGCGCCGAACCGGTTTTGGTCATCGGCAGCAGCACGCTCGTCCAGATGTCCTTGAACGGACTGAACGGCTGGGTCAGCCCGACCCGCACGGTGAGCTGGTCCACCGCCCGGACAGTGCCCGGGTCGATCATCTGGATCAGCGCAAGGCCCTGCGCGGCGTGCGCCGGATCGCGCAGGTACTTGATGCTCGACACGACGTCGGCGGAGGTGAAGCCGTTGCTGTCAGTGAACTTGACGCCGGGGCGCAGGGTGATCGTCCACTGTGTCCGGTCGGCGTTCGGCGTCATGCCGGTCGCCAGCCGCCATTCGGTCCTGCCCTCCGGGTCCAGCGCGGTGAGCCCCTCGAAGACCAGGGAACTGCGCAGCTCCTGGATCGGGCCCTGGTTGCTGGCGTAGGGGTTGAGGACCTCGCCCGCGTCGGCGGAGACGGAGACGCGAAGCGTGCCGGCTCCGCCTCCGGCCGCGTCGTCCGGACGGCCGCAGCGGGCGAGCAGCGCGGCGGCGAGCAGGAGGGCGGGCAGGCATCGGGGTCTGCGCGACACTGGGGACCTCCAGAGCGGGCCGGAAATCTAATCCGTTAGATACACCGAGCGTCGCCACAGGGTACGGCCAGTACGGGCGCGAGGGAAGAGTCTACAAGTGGAGAAGCTAATCGTTTAGAGTGTGCTGCGGCCGGCTCGGCCCGTCCGGGAGCAGAGGAGGAAGCAGCCGCATGACCAGTCCGTACGAGCACCTGTTCGTGAGGAAAATGCCGAACTGTCTCGACGACCTCGTCAACGAGGGCGCCGCGGCGGGCGTCGTCGAACCGCCCAACGTCGGCGAATCGCTCGCCCTGATGCGCTCGAAGGAGGTGCCGGAGAGCAAGATCCACCTCACCTACACGTGGATCAGCGAATGCGACACTCCGGTGCAGTGGGTGAAGGAGCACCAGCACGACTACGACGAGGTCCTGATCTGGCACGGGAACAACCCGGCGGACCCGGACGACCTCGGCGCGGAGATCTACCTCGACGTGGAGGGCGTCCGGCATGCGATCACCACGAGCGGCTCGGTTTACCTGCCCGCGGGCACCCGGCATTGCCCGCTCGGCTTCACTCGCGTGGACCGGCCGTTCCGGTTCAGCGCGCTGTCGCTGAACCCGCAGTACGCCTCGGACGAGCACAACACTCTCGCGCGGTAGCGAACCGCCCCGTCGCGGGTTCTCCGCGGCGGGGCGGCTATCCGTTCGCGGCCGCTCCGACGTGCGCGGCCTGCTCGGCGGCACCGGGTTCGCAGCCGCAGGTCACCCCGATGCTGAGCGTTCCGTCCAGGACGACCGGCGAATCGCCTTGGCCGTCCAGGGCGTCGAACGCGCGCACCGCGAATTCCTCCAGCGGAACGCGGACCGTGGTGAGCGGAACGTTGCCGAGCCGGGCTTCCCCGGTTCCGTCGAAGCCGACGACCGCGAGGTCGTCGGGCACGCGCAAACCCAGGCTGTGCGCGATGCGGATGGTCACCAGCGCCTGCTCGTCGGTGGTCGCGTAGACGGCACGGATCCGGCGGCCGCTCGTCAGCAGGTCGCGCACCGCCCGGCCCGCCTCGACCTTGTCGAAGGACGTCCGGACGAGCCTGCCCTCGGCGGGCAGGCCGGCGTCCGCCATCGCCCGGAGCCAGCCGCCCTCGCGGCCTTCGGCGGGCCCCACCGCGATTTCGCCTGCCACGCAAAAGATGTCTTCGTACCCGTGCCCGAGCAGGTGCTCGGTGACGAGCCGCGCGCCGTCGAAGTCGTTGAACACCACGCTGGGCGAGTTGTCCTCCGGTGCGGCCCATTGCAGGAAGACACACGGAGTTTCGGCCGCCAGCCGCGGTTTTTCGCCGGTAGTCACGAAAATCCCGCGCGGGCGCAGTTCGGAGAAGGCCTCGCCGTATTCGTCGGCGAGCCCCGGCCGGTAATCGGTGTTGCCGAGCAGCGTCAGCAGTCCCCGGCGGCGGCCCTCCGCTTCGAGACAGCGCGACATCTCGCCGTAGAAGGCGTTCGCGGTGTCCGGCACCAGCAGCCCGACCAAATTGGACCGGCCGCCGCTCAACGCCCCGGCGAGCGGATTGCGCCGGTACCCGAGCATCCGGATGGCGTCCTCGACCTTGCGCCGCGTCTTTTCGGCCACCGGGCGGGGCCCGTCGTTGAGGACGTAGCTGACGACCGCCGTGGAAGTCCCGGCCAGCCGCGCGACATCGGAAAGGACCGGCCGGCGCCCGGCCTGGCGTAATTCTCCGCTTTCCGTTGCCACGCTGCCACTCTAAAGCACCGGGGTGCGGGCCGGCTCCACTCGGCACAGTGGGAAGTGGACGTGCGGGGGCGGGAGCGGCCGGTCAGCAACCGTGTTTCGCCGGTGCCCGGAGCGGTTCGAGCACGTCGTCGACGCTCGCCTGCGACCTCGTCATCTGGAGCCGCTTCACGCCGACCGGCGGCCGTCCCACCCACAACACCGCTTGCGGCGCTTGGCCGAGCGTGACGCGTTCCGCGAGAGTCTCGCGCAGCCGGCACGCGGTCCGGCTCAGCCGTCCGGACGACAACCCGTATCCGGTCGCGGTCAGCAGCACCGAGCTCAGCGCCTCTCCCGCGCGCAACCAGGCGAGGGGATCGTCGCCGGGCGTGCTGAGCACCAACAGCGACGCGCCGTCGTTTCGAGGTTCCGCTTCGCCTCGCGGGAGCGGCAGCCGGTTTCCCGCGGTCGCAGTACGGACGAGAACACCCCCGGCGGCGACAAGGGGCGCGCTTCGCGCGTACACCTCTTCGCGACGCATCTGGGCGGGAACCCTCGCGCCTTCGCCGATCGCGGTCATGAGGTATCTGCGGACCGCGAGGTCTTCCACTGGATGCAATACCGCGCCTTCGCGGGCGGCTGCCTGCGAAAGCCGGTCGAGGCAGTCGGACGGCACCGGCCGCCCGCCGCACGGGCGCAAGTCCTCCCGGCGCCGGGCGATCGACGTCGCCAGCGCGGCGTCCCCGGGCGCCGGTTCGCCCGGCTGCGGCGTCACCACGGACAGATGACCCGGTTCGCCGGGGGACGGCAACCGGTCCACCGCGCAGGCCCAGCCGAGACCGGCGAAGGCGATCCGGAGATGGTGCAGTGCGGCGCCGCTGCTGAGCGTCTGCCATCGCCCGGCGGGGTCGTCCACAGTTCGCCATCGGTTCGGGTCCGCGTACAGGTGAAGGGAGCGATAGCCGACGCGCCATTGCCAGGGCGGCGCTTCGGGGGTGCCTGGGGCGAGAAGTGCCGCGCCCACGGCCGCCTCGACGGCGGCGGGGCCGGGAACCCGCGAATTCGGCATGGTTGCTTCCCGCTGGAGTCGGGGGAGTGCGTCCGGTCGGTGCCAGGCTCTATGGTGCGCCCCCGCGCGGTCCCGCGATAGGGGCCGAGGTCCATCAATTCGGGGCGATCTGGCGGCCTCGTCCAGCAAAGCTCGCGGTCCTCGCATTCGGGACGCCTGCCGCTGCCCGCGATTCGATTCGCCCGCCGTCGCGGCGCCGAGGGGAGGCACTGGCGTGCGCCGGAACGGGAGAGGACGGTAGGGAGCATGCCCCCTCCGCGCCCGGACGACGCCGCGAACAACGCGGCGGCCCGCTTGATGCGCGCGTCGGTGGCGGGACGGGCGACGATCGACGAGGCGGTGGGCATTCTCCAGCGCACGCACGGGTGCGGCGCCGAGGAGGCGTTGCGCGTCCTGACCGGCGGCGCGGGCGCGCACGGGGCGGGGGCGGAAGCCGCGCGCCTGGCGGCGGTCGCCGACGCCGCCGCCGAGAGCCGGGCCGATCCGGACTACGGGGACTGGGCCTGACCGGCGTCAGGCGGCGAGGTCGGCAGGGTCGAGGGTGCGGTCGATCAGCGCGCGGGTGATGTCGCGCAGCGGCAGGCCGTGCCGGGCCGCGTACTCGTCCACCAGGGCGCGGGCCGTTGCCGGGTCGGTGCCGAGCGTTCCGGCGACCACGCCGACGGCCTGGCTGTGCTGGACCCGGTCGTTCAGCGAGGCGAGGGTGGCCTCGAACAGCCGGTCCGCGCGCCGCGGGCCGGTTTCCTGGGCCAGGGAAAGCACCGCGAGGTCCGCCACCACCCGCGCCAGCGCCGACTGCCACGGCTGCAGTTCGGTGGGCGCGGCGAACAGCAGGGTGAACCCGCCGACCGCTTCGCCGTCCAGCCGCAGCGGAACCGCGACCACGGCCTGGTACCCGGCCCCGAGCGCCGCCGTCGCGAAGCCCGGCCAGCGGTCCAGTTCGAGGGTCAAGTCGGGGGCGGCGACCACGGCCGCTGTCGCGATGCAGTCGACGTACGGTCCTTCGCGCAGGTCGGTTTGCAGCAGTTCGACGAACGGCGCGGTCTCGTCCGAGGCCGCCACGACGGCGGGCTCGCCGCGCGGGTCCTTCAGCAGCACTCCGGCGCCGCGCGCGCCGAGCAGCCCGGTGCCGACCTCGGTGATCAGGCGCAGCACCGCTGCGTTGTCCGGGGTGCCGACCAGGCGGGAAGTGATCGCGGCCAGCGCGGCGGGGACGTCCGTGGAAAGAAGACCGACCTGCCCGTCGCTCGTTCGGCGCCCGGCGTTTTCGTCGGTGGGATGGGTCATTCGGACGACTCCTCAAGGGTGATGCGGCGCTCCAGCACGTCCTTGGCCACGTCCAGGAGCGGCCGGTTCGTGCTGTAGGCGTGGGCGCGCAGGCGGGCGAACGCGTCGTCGAGGCTGATGCGCAGCTGGGCCGCGAGCATGCCGGTGGCGATGTGGACGTCCTGGTAGGAGATCACCGTGCGCGGGGCGAATTCGAGGCCGGCGTGCTCGGCCTCGCGGGACTGCCGCAGCAGCGCCGCCGTCGCCAGGTCGGCGGCGAGCACGGCGGCTCTCGTTTCCGCGCTGGCCAGTCCTCCGGGACGATGCCGGACGAGTTCGAGGGTGCCGAGCCGGATGCCGCCGAACTGCAGCGGGAAGGCGAACGCCGCGCCGAGGCCCTCCGCGAGCGCGGTCTGGGCGAACCCGGGCCAGCGCGCCTGGTCGACGGTCAGGTCCGGGACCAGCACCGGGCATCCGGTTTCGAAGGCCTCCACCCCCGGTCCTTCGCCGGCGGTGTACTCCAGTTCGGCGAGCCGGGCCGCCCACGGGTCGCTGGCTCCCAGCACCTCCTCCGACCTCGGGCCCGCCCGCAGCGAGAGAATCGCCGCGTCGACCTGGTCTATCGTCTCCACGCAGGCGAGGCACACCCCCTGTGCCCAGCTGTCGCGGCTGTCCGCAGCGTCCGGGGCGGCGGCGATCGCCTTCCACAGCGGCTGCCGGTGTTGGCCCTCCACCGTCGTGCCCTCTTCTCGCCGCCGGACATCCCAGACCCTCCACCCTACGAGACGACCCGCCCGCGGGCAGCGGGGAGTTCGCCCGCCCGGTTCGGGGGACGGCGGGGACACGCGGTCGAAACTAGCCCAGGCGAGAAGCACGGCTTCGTCCGCGCCGGTGAAGATTTCCGTTCAGCGGTGCCTGGCGCGCCGACGCTGACGGGCCGGTTACCCGCTCCGCATCGGCGGAAACCCGCCGGGCTTTCCCCCGTGTGCCGTCGCGCACACCGCGCCCCTTCCGAAATCCCCGGCTGTGCAGTACCAGCCGCGGATGCCCGAAGGTCCTGGTCACCGTGCTGTCCAGGCCAATTTGACACCTCATGCGAACACATGTTCGACTCCCGTCTCGGGTCGCCGGGAACCGCGGGCGGCCCGGACCGGGGAAGCGAGCAGGTGAGCCTGAGGTGAACGAGTGGCCGTCGACCGTGCGGAGAGTGGATCCGCCGATTCCCGTGTGGGTGGGCGTGCGGAAGCTGCTCGTGCTCGGCACCGAGCTGCTCGCGCCGCGCGACCGGGCCGGGCTGCGGATCGAGACCGAGCATCCCGGGCTGCTGTTCGAATGGGCGCGCCGCGAGGACGGCGGGCTGCTCGGCTGGGTCACCTACCAGCTCGTCACCGCCGACGACCAGTGGTCGCGCCCGGTCAGCCACTACGTGCCCGCACACCTGCTCCGCCGCCGGGGACCCGCCCGGCGCCAGCAGTACGGCGACTACCGGCCCCGGACCCGCGGGTGACCGCGCCCGGGTAGTAATTTCCCTGGCGAGCGAGGGGAGCGGACGACAGTGGCACGTCTTCATGTCGGCTGCGCGATGTGGACGCACAAGGCGTGGCCGGGGCGGTTCCTGCCGCAGTCGCTGCCTGCCAAGGAGCGCCTGCGGGCCTACGCAGGCTGGTGCAACGCGGTCGAAGGCAACACCACCTTCTACGCGATTCCCGCCCGGACCACCGTCGAGACGTGGGCGGAGCAGACCGGCCCGGATTTCCGGTTCGTCGTCAAGGTGCCCAAGACCGTCACGCACGAGCGGCGTTTCGCCGGGGTCGAGACCGAGATGCGGGCGTTCCTGGACGCGCTCGAACCCCTCGGCGAGCGGGCGGTTCTGTGGACCCAGGTGCCCGGCTCGTTCGGCCCCTCGGACGTCGATGCGCTCGGCCGCTTCCTGCGCCGCCTTCCGGCCCATCTCCGGCGCGCCGTGGAGGTGCGGCACCCGGAGTTCTTCACCGACGCCAGCGCGACGTCGCTGCTGGAGGGAACGCTCGCCACCGCGAACGCCGAGTGGGTGCCCTTCGACACCACCGTTTTCTTCCAGAGCCCGCCGACCAGCGAGGCGGAGCAGGACGCCTGGGCCAAGAAGCCGCGGCTGCCGCGCCGGACGCGGGCGCTGACCGACCGGCCGGTCGTCCGCTACCTGGGCCGGGACTCGGTGGAGGAGACCGTCGAGGGATGGCGGCCGTGGACCGAGGTGGTCGCCGGCTGGCTGCGCGAGGGCCGCTCGCCGACGGTTTTCCTGCACACGCCCGACAACGACGAAGCACCGGCGCTCGCCCGCCGGTTCCATGACGACGTGCGGGCGCTGGTGCCCGGCCTGGACGCCTTGCCGGAGCCGGAGCCGGTGGAGCCCGCGACGTTGTTCTGAGGATAGGCGGCACGAGGGTTCGCTGGGTCGGCCGGATCCCGTTGTCCCGCAAGGACTTCCGGGAGAAATTCGGCGAAATTGAGACCGCGGCCGATGCCCGTCCGGGGGTGTGTCGCGGCGGTCTCGCCGACGGTTTTCTACTCGGCCGGGACGAACGCGATCAGCCGCTGATGGGGATCGTCGACCACCTGCAGCACCACCTGGTCCAGCGTCTCCTCGGCGCCTCCCGGCAGCCGGACCCGCACCCGGAGGCTGGTGTGCGGGCGCACGACGTCGTTGCGTTCCCACAGGGTCGCGAAGCCGGGGTCGGTGCGGAGCAGTTCGTCGATCCAGTCCCCGGTCGGCGGGCCCGCCGGGGTGCTCGCGCGCACGATGCCGATCACGGTGCGCCGCATCGCTTCCAGGTCCGCGAACCGGCTCTGGAGCACCGGATCGGCGAACAGCATCTGGACGTACCGGCGGCGTTCCGGCGGCACCGCGCCGAAATCGGTCAGCAGCCGGGCGGCGGCGGCGTTCCACGCCAGGATCGACGTCGCCGGTCCGACGAGGATCGCGGGCACCTCGCCCATCCGGTCGACGAGGCGGCGCAGCGGATCGCTCGGTTCGGGACTCGCCGGAGGGACCTCGGGGGCAGCGACGAGATCCAGCGCGTACCTCGTCTGGTCGGCGTCGAGCCCGAGGGCCTCGGCGACGCGGCGGATCACGTCGGTGCTCGGCACGACCCGGCCCTGTTCGATCCTCGTGTAGTACTCGGCGCTGACGAAGGCCAGCGCCGCGACCTCGGCGCGCCGGAGACCGGGCACCTGCCGGCGTCCCGGATCAGCGGGCGGCGGGGCCTCGTCGCGGCGAGCGTGCAGGAACGCCCCGAGTTGGGTGAGCCGCGGATCGCGCGCCATCAGCGAGGACTCCGGGGGAGGGGGATCGGATTCTTCCCCTCCCGGGCCCGGCGCGGCCGCGGCACGGTGGAGGCATGATCGACCGCGAACGCATCGACGTCCACACCCACCTGGTCCCTCCGTTCTGGGGCGAGGCCCTCGCGCGGCACGGCGGCGACCCGTCGGGCTGGGCGCTGCCGCCGTGGACGCCTGACGACCACCTGAAATTCATGGACGCCAACAGCATCGCCACGAGCGTACTGTCGCTCACCGCCCCGAGCGTGGCGGGCTGGACCGGCGCGGCGCGGCGCGAGATGGCCCGCCGGGTCAACGAATACACCGCCGAGCTGGTGCGGGAACGCCCGGGCCGGTTCGGATTGTTCGCCACCGTCCCGTTGCCCGACGTCGAAGGCGCGGTGGCGGAGGTCGACCACGCGTTCAGTGCGCTTCGGGCCGACGGGGTGGTGCTGCTGTCCAATTACGACGGGGTCTACCTGGGCGACGACCGTTACGCGCCGCTGTGGGAGGCGCTCGAGCGGCACCGCGCGGTGGTGTTCGTCCACCCCGCGCATCCGCTCGTCCCGCTGCTTCCCGGGATTCCGGGGCCGCTGGTGGACTACCCCTTCGACACCACCCGCAACGCGGTGCACATGGTGTTCCACGGGATCACCGAACGGTACCCGAACGTGCGGATCATCCTTTCGCACGCGGGCGGTTTCGTGCCCTTCGCGGCGTTGCGGTTCTGCCAGATCCAGGCCGCGCTGGAGCCCGCCGGGCCTTCGGCCGACGACTTCCTGGCGCGGTTCCGCAGTTTTTACTGGGACACGGCGTTGTCGTCGGGGGAGTATGCCTTCGGTGCGCTGGCCCGGTTCGCCGACCCTGCGCGGATTCTCTACGGGAGCGACTTTCCTTACGCCCCAACGGAGGTGGGCACTCGCTTCACGGATATCCTGGACACCGAGAGCGGGTTGACCGTTGAACAGAGCTGTGCGATCGATTCCGGAAACGCCTGCGTGCTGTTCCCTCGGCTGGGCTGAAATCCGGAAGGCTATCCCGCGTTGACGAGATCGACTGCGGTCGGCCCGTCCGGCAAGTCCGCGAGCGGCAATCCGGCATCTACCGCGACGGTCCGGTCCCGGTATTTCCCGACGGCGGCAACAGCGTGGTGCGCGGAGTGACGATTTCGCCCGCGACAGTCCTGTGCATGCGGTGCGGGCGGCCGAGAATCGCCGCGGCGCCAACGAGATCGCCCGCGGTGACCAGCGTGCGGACCAGTGTCGAGGAACAGTCGGGAAGGGAAACTGTTCCGGTACTGCTCGAAACCGCGACGGCGATCAGAACGGACCCCGGGTGCGACCCGAGGCCCATGCCGGTGAAGCAGGACGGCTTTTACTGATTTCGCGCGTCGAGCGGTGGGTTATCCGGCAGGCCGGGGCGCATTCATGGCTGGGAAGGACGTGGCCGCGCTGTCGCAGGAGGTGCAGCACTCGCTGACCGACATCGACCTGGTGCGGGAAGTCCTGGAAGTCGGGGCGCTGCAATTGGCGCGGCGTCTCCGCCGAGGGACAGGCAACGGTGGGCCTTGGTGCAGGCGGGGGTCGGAGTCGCTGATCCGGTCGGGCGGGGATGTTGGCGCGGCGATTGAGGTCTGCCAGTGTCCGCCCGAGGCGTACCGGGATTCCTTTGCCGGTTGCTCGGCCGAGAGACTAATACGCCAGTAGCGCGGTGAGCCGCGAGAGCACGCCAGCGCGACATCGCCGCCGAAATTGTCGGACCCCGTCGCTAACGTTCCCGGCATGACGCTTCTGGGGTTCTGCGAGGACCACGAGTACCGGCCCGACTACGGCACCATCGTGTTTCGAGACGTGTACCGCGACAAGACTTTGCCCGCGCTGGGCAACGAACTGCTCGGCGAAAACGCGACGGAGACGTTGTCCGGCACAGTCGCGACAGCCGGCGACGGTTGGCTGCACGCCACGGCCGACCACTTCTATCAGGCAATTCGCTGCGAGGCACACGACGGGCCACCGGAACCGCGCTTCCGGGACTGGGAAGACATCGTCGAGTCGCCCTTTCACAGCCGTTCGGGGATCGCGGGCCTGGGATGGCTGACGGGCGGGACGCTCAGCGCGGAACTGAATCTGGGCGCGAACGGGCTTTTCCGCATCCGGGTGTGCCGGAAAACGGCGGAATCCGGAGAGGAGGGCGATGTCTGGCTGTTCCAGTTCTGGCCGGCGGAGGTCCCGGAACCGCCGCGATGGCTCAAGCGCACACGTCCGGCGATTCGCCGGGAGGACTTGGGCTGGCAGCAGGTGTTCGGGTACGACGTCATCGAAGTGTCGTGGTACTTCACGCTCGCCGGCATGCTGCGCCCGGACGGCTGGCTGGACGAACCGTTGCCCGGCGAGCCGCAGCCGTCGGACAGGGTGTGCGCTCAGCTGGGCGTCGACCCGCCGCGCACGCGTCGGGACGCGATTCCGTTGCTGGTCGCCGCGGGGCTGCTCGTGGAGGACGGCAACGGCGGATACGACGCGGGCACGGCGCGGCGGGCCACGGAGGTGCTCGACCTTCCGGATGAACTGGCGAACCGGATCGACGCCGCCGCGGTCCGTGCCGTCTACGCCTGGCTCGCGGCCGACCTCGTCAGCGTCGCGGCCTGGTCGAATCCGGCGCAGGTAAGGGATTTGGCCGCGTCGCTGGCCGTCCCGGAGGAAACGATCGAGCCATTGCTCGACTATGCGGTCAGCGACAAGCTGATCCACCGGGCGAACGGTACGGTCGCGGCGCTTCCTCGCCGGCCGCGGCCGACCCGGCCGGTACGCCGGCGGGTCAAGATCGTGCGCGAGGACGAATCCGCGACCGTGGCCGGTTCGCCGCCGAAAGCGGGGTTCGTCTCCGGCGACGGCGCGGTTGTCGTGTGGCGTTCAGGGGAACCGGTGGTCCTCGGCCGGGTTGAGAGCGACTACCGCTACCGAGCGTTCGAGACCGTGGGAGGTGTTTACGTCGCCGCCTCCGAAGGCCAAGGACAGCTGATCGACTGGGCCGGTGCTGCCAGCCAGGTGCCGGTGGACTTGGGTGTCCTGCCGGTCCGGAGCGCCGACGGACGCTACTTGGCGGGCGTGCGAACGCAGGTCGGCAGGCGGACGTGGGACCAGGTGCATGTGTTCGACGTGGCCACCGGAGAAGTGTGGAGCCTGCCGAAATCGCCCGGGCTGACCCGAAGCGTCCTGGGCATCCACGACGGTTCGGTTTATTTCACCACCAGGTCGGGATACCAGACGTTCACCGCTTCCCGCTGGACGCCAGGCCAGGAACCGGTGGACCTTGCCTCGCCGACGCATCAGCTCGACCCGCTTTCCGGCGCTCAAGTGCGCGAAGAAGCCGGTGCGGCAACCGCGTTCACCGAGTCGGGGGAGCGGCGGGAATTGCCGGAACCCCATCGCTGGCGCTTCGTGCCGGGCGGCGCGCTGATGTATGCGTTCCGGTACGAACCGCCCGTTGTGGAGGTGCTCGACCTGGCCGCCGGGACGACTGCCGAATATCCGCTCCCCGAGGGCTGCGACCCCAGCGGTGCCCCGTCGACGGCACCGGTGTGGGAAACGCCCGGCACACTGGTCTTTTCCCAGCCGCACCACGGGTCGACCCGCCGCGTCGTCCGGTGGGACTTGCCGCGAAACGCGTTCGAGCACTTCGACCTGCCCGAGATCGCGGGATACCGCCCGTTCCTGGTCGAACCGATCCTCGTCCGGGCGGAAACCGCGGCCGCGGAAGGAGATCCCGGGCGGCCGGGCGCTCCGGGCCGCCGTCCTCGTGGCGGCGCCCCGGAGCGGTTGCCCGGTCCTGACGCTCAGGTTCAGCGATGAGCCGCCGCGACAGGCGTGGCCACAGCCAGCTTCCACACCGCGTACCCGATGGCGTCGGAGTTCTTCTCCAGCGGCGTGTCCGGGATGTTCGCCGTCGTGTCGCAGGCGCGGTGGTAGCAGTTGTCGAACGGTGCGCCCGCGGTGCCGCCCCACTTGTCGGCCTGTTCGTCGCTCTTGATGTCGCCGGCGCCCGTCGCGAGGCCGCCGACCGGGATGCCCGCGCGCTTGAACGACGCGTGGTCGGACCGGCCGTCGCCTTCGGTGTCTCCCTCGGTCTCGATGCCGACGGAGGCGAAGTACTCGTCGAAGACGGCCTTGACCGAAGCGACGTCGTCGTAGACGAAGTAGCCCCAGTTCTTCGAGCCGATCATGTCGAAGTTGAGGTAGGTCTTGATCTTCGCGCGCTCAGTGCCCGACAGCGTGCTCACGTAGTACCGCGAGCCGACCATGCCGGACTCCTCGTCGGCCCACCACGCGAACCGGACGCGTTTGGCCATCGCCGGGTTGGTGCGGGCCAGCGTCAGCGCGACCTCGAGGATCGACGCGCTGCCGGAACCGTTGTCGTTGATGCCGGGGCCCGCGCTCACCGAGTCGAGGTGCGCGCCGAGCATGAGGACCTGGTTCGCGTCGCCCTGCGGCCACTCCGCGATCAGGTTCTGCGACCGGCCGGTGCAGCTCGTGCACGTCTGCCGTTTCGTGGTGTAGCCCGCGTTCTTGAGCAGGTTCTCCACATAGGACACCGACGCCGCGTAACCGCCGCCGCGCGGCGAACGCGTTCCGCCGTTGTTGCGGGCGATGGTCTGCAGCTGGTTGAGATGCGTCTTGATGTTGGCCAGCGAGATGTCCGGCGCGGCGAGCGCCGAAGCGGGCGCGGCGGTGGCCGCGGGCACGCTGACGACGCCCAGTACTGCCACCAGGGCGGTGACCCCGGCGCCGAGTCTTGTCTTCCACTTCATGGCGGTGCGTTCCTTCGGTTGGGGGAGCGGGGTTTTCGGGGACTTGGCCGGCCCGGCCGCCAGGATGCGCGGCCGGGTCCCGCTGATCGGCGGGGAGCGGGACCCGGCCGCGTCAGGTCAGCGGACGGGGCGCGCCGTGCAGGTCGGCTCGCCGGAGACGGCGGGCACGGAGACGGCGTTCCAGGCGGCCTTGGTGGTGTTGAACTCGGTGCAGCTGCCCGGGAAGAGCGCGATCGCGGCCTCCAGCGTCGCCTTGCGGGCGGCCCGGTGGTTCCACGACGAGGTCTTCTTCAGCAGGCCGTTGTAGAAGATCTTGGCGGCCTTCTGGATGCCGACCCCGGTGACGCTGCTGTTGTTGCACGTGGGGCTGGCCGGCTTGCCGCCGCCCGGGTTCGAGCCCTCGGCGAGCAGGTAGAACCAGTGGTTCTGCGGGCCGGCCGCGGCGTGCACCTCGGTGCTCGGGATCGACGACGAGTAGCAGTTCGGGTCGCCGACCTTCGACGGGTTGTACATGTAGCGGATCGGGCCCTGGCCGACGAGGTTGACGCCCTCGCCGACCTCGTAGTCCGGCCGGTCCTTCGCGTTGTTCGCGTACGCTTCGGTCATCGCGCCGAAGATGTCGCCGGTCGACTCGTTCAAGCCGCCGTTCTCGTTGCCGGAACCCGCTCCGCCCGGGGTGGTCTGGAAGATGCCGTGGCCGAATTCGTGGCCGACGACGTCCATCGAGGTGGCCTGGCGCCGGTTGTCCTGCGAGTGCCCGAAGTGCGTCGAAGAGCCGTCCCAGTAGGCGTTGACGTCGTTCAGGCCGACGGACGCCGGGTAGCCCCGGCCGCTGCCGTTGATGCCGTTGCGGCCCAGCCAGTCCTTCAGCATCTTCCACTCGGTCTGGACGCTGAAGAGCGTGTCGACGCAGCCGGTTTCGAGGTTCGTGCCCGAGCCGTTGCCCCAGCTGTTGTCCGGTCCACTGTAGACAGACCCGCCCTCGCGGCCGCAGCTGAGGCCCGGGCGGCCGGGGTCGCGCATGGAGTAGGTGGAGCCGGACTGCGTCGTGTCGAGGGAGACCGTGCCGACGTAGTAGCTGTTGCCGGTGCCCGCGGCGTTCACCGAGTTGGACGGGGTCTGGGACTTGGCCCCGGAGCCGAAGGTCTTGATGTCGTCCCGCTTGTCGAGCACCGCGCCGGTGGCGGCGTCGACGAACACGTGCAGCTTGCTCGGCGCCGTGGCGGTGCGCCCGGCGACGACTACCTCGTAGGCCAGCTTCGGATTCGTCCCGGCCAGCACCACCTTCTCCGGAGTGCTCACACTGTCCACAGTGGGCAGTTGGGCGCGCGCGGTGGAAGCGGCCTTCGCGGCGTCGAGAACGGCTTGCGTCCCGACCGCGATGGGCGCGGTTTCCGCCGCGCTGGTGCCGCGAACGTTCCCGGCCCCGTCCGCGACGACGACCGCGTCCCCGCCCACGACCCGCAGGCCCTGGTAGGTGCGCTCGTAGGCGCCGTAGAAGAGTCCAGCGTCGCCCGCGGTCAGGCCGACGCGCCGGAACGCCTCGGCGGGGCCGCGGCTGAGCGCGGCGATCCCGGAGGCGACCGCCTGGTCGGCGGCCCGAGCGGCGGCCGCGTCCGGGGACGCGGGCTGCGCTTGCGTGGCCGCGCCGGCCGGAACCGTCGGAAGTACGAGCGTCATAGCGAGCCCGGCGGCAGCCGCCAGGCCCGTTGTGAATCCGCGATGGGGCATCGAGGTCTTCCTTCCATGAAGGCAGGACGATGGGTGCGGGGAGAGGGAACGCGTCCGGTCGCTTACGGTGGGTATGCGGCCGAACACAGTCGAGTAAAGGATCAGCGCATCGGGGCGTCAATGCTCCAAACAGACCAACGGAATGTTCCGGATTCGCCGGTCAATTGGTATATGCCTTGCCGGTGCTGGGATTTTCGGCGTGTTCGGCATCGGGCCGACTTTCGTAGGGAATGTCCCGGGTGCCGTACGAATGTCGGAAAAGTTCGCCCGGGAATGGCTGGGCGGCGAGTACGGCACCGCCCGCCGCGGCAGGTCGCTCGGCCAGATCTGCGACGACCCCTCGGCGATCTTCGGCTAGAGGCTCCAGTTTCCCGGAAGCCGCTGCTCTCCGGGGCCTCGGCGTCAGCGCTGGCGGGCCGGATTTCCCTGTGCTGTCAACGGCTCCGGCGCGTGGTGCGCCCGGCGGTAAGCCAGCGGCGACATGCCCAGGCTGGTGTAGAAGTGCTTGCGCAGGGCGACCGGATCGCCGAAACCGCAGGCGGCCGCGATCCGCGCGACGGGCAGGTCGGTGGACTCCAGCAGGAGCCGGGCGTGCGCGAGCCGTTGCCGCGCCAGCCATTTCAGCGGGCTGCTGCCCACCTCGCCGCGGAACCGCCGGGTGAAGGTGCGCGCGCTCATGTGCGCGTGCCGGGCCAGGTCGTCCAGGGTGATCGGTTCGGCGAGCCGGTCCAGCGCCCACTGCCGGGTCGCCGAAGTGGAGCGGTCGGTGTCCTGCGGAACCGGGTGCTCGATGAACTGCGCCTGCCCGCCCTCCCGCCACGGCGCGACCACGCAGCGTCGCGCGGCGGCCGAAGCCACCGCGGCCCCGTGGTCCCGGCGGACCAGGTGCAGGCAGAGATCGATGCCGGCCGCTCCGCCCGCGGAAGTCAGGATGCGTCCGTTGTCGACGAACAACACGTCCGGATCGACCTCGACGGCAGGGAACAGCCGCGCCAGCGCGTCGCACAATGCCCAGTGCGTGGTGGCCCGCCTGCCGTCGAGCAGTCCGGCCGCCGCGAGCAGGAACGCCGACGTGCACAGGCTGACGATGCGGGTCCGCGGCCCGATCCGGCTCAGTGCCGCGGCGACTTCTTCGGGGAGCCGGCCGGTCTTGAGCAGGTGCTCGGCGGGCTCCTGCGTGGCGAGGACGACGGTGTCCGCGGTCTCCAGCGCCGACTCGTCCTGCTCGACGACGAGCCGGTAGTCCTCGTGCGTGCGCACCGGCCGGCCGCCGAGAGAGCAGGTCGTGACGGAGTACAGCCGGGTCCCGTCCGGTTCGCAGGCCTCGTTGAACACCCGCGCCGGAATGCCCAGATCGAGCGGAAGGACTCCGTCGAGGGCGAGGACGACCACGCGATGCGGCATGGCTGGAATAGTACGATAGATGACTTCCCGGCCACTCGCTCCTCTTCGCGAGCGCGCGCCACTCTGGTTTCGCGCCGCAGTCCTGGCGCGAGACCAGAGGGAGACGGGAATGAGCGAGAACACCATGAGCGAGCAGATGCGGGCAGTCACGATCCGGGAGTTCGGCGGGCCGGAGGTGCTGGCCGTCGAGCAGGTCGGGCGGCCGGGGCCGTTGCCGACCGAGGTGCTGGTGCGCGTGCACGCCGCCGGGATCAACCCGGTGGACTGGAAGACCCGCGAGGGCCGGGGAATGGCCGGGATGCAGACGTTCCCGCTGATCCTGGGCTGGGACGTCTCCGGCGTCGTCGAGGAGGTCGGCTTCGGCGTCACCACGCTCGCCCCGGGCGACGAGGTGTACGGCATGCCTTGGTTCCCGCGCGCCGCGGGCGGTTATGCCGAGTACGTCACGGCGCCGGCCCTCCAGTGGGCCCGCAAGCCGGCCACGATCGACCATGCGCACGCCGCCGCAGTGCCGCTGGCGGCACTGACCGCCTGGCAGTCACTGGTCGACACCGCTCAGGTGCAGACTGGCCAGCGCGTCCTGATCACGGCCGCCGCCGGCGGGGTGGGCCACTTCGCGGTCCAGTTCGCGCGGCACCTCGGCGCCGACGTGATCGCCACCGCCAGCGCCGCCCGGCACCCGTGGCTCAAGGAACTCGGTGCCGAGGAGACCATCGACTACACCGCCATGCGCTTCGAGGAAGCCGTCGCGGACGTGGACGTCGTCATCGATCTGGTCGGCGATGCGCAGGATCGGACCAGCACCCGTTCTCTCCAGGTCCTGCGTCCCGGCGGCCTGCTGGTCGCCGTCCCGGCCGGGGTCTCACCGGAATTGGCTCAAGCGGCCAAGGCAGCGGGCGTGCGCGTCACGCCGTTCTTGGTCGAGCCGGACGGTGCCGCGCTGGCCACGATCGCGGGCCTGATCGACGCGGGCGAGGTCGTCGTCGAGGTGGAGGAAACCTTCCCGCTCGAGCGAGCCGCCGCGGCCCACGCCCGCGGCGCGGAGGGCCGCACTCGCGGCAAGCTCGTCCTCACCGCGGCGGAGTGATCCGGCTGGGTATTACGAAATCCGCCATTGCCAGGCCCGGCCCCGGACGCCGTGCGGAGTGGGTGCGCTACCTGGAAGACGTGGTCCTCCTGTTCCAGGCATCGCTGGGCATGGACGTGATCGCGTCCTTTGTGGACACTGAGTACGGGACGGCTGCGTCTGGAGGCGCCGCTTCGAGGACGAGGCCCGGAGCGAGGCGATCTACCGGCATGCCCGCTGGAAGAACGAGATCGACCGGGCTGTCCGGGAGTTGCTGATCCCGGAGAAAGGCGTCGTCACCCGCGTGGCCCCGACTCCCGCGTCGCCGCTGCGATGAATCGCTTGTCGGACAAGGAAGTCCGCCGGAAAACGGCACCCGCGGCGTTGGTCACCCAGGCCGCGTCCGCCGAAGATTTCGCCGATGGCCGCGGGCGTCGGGTGGAACACGTCGGCTCCGGCCGCTTCTTCGGAGAATTCGCCCGGTATCGCGTCGGCGTCGAGGAATTCGACCTCCGGGGGAAGCTCGTCCCGTGATCGCGGCCCGGAATCCGGCGCTCGACAGAAGCCCGGCTGAGTGCCCGGCCGCGACCGCCGCCTGCATGAGCGGAACCAACGGCCTGTTGCACGCACGGACGCGGCCCGAAAGACCGCCGCGTCTCGGTCTGTCCACAGTAGACCCGCGAGGCGGCCTCACGATCGCGAAGCCGCCTCGCGGGACCTCGCCCTGGAGCGTGTCCCGCGAGGCGGTCTCGCTTAAGCCCGGGAGTTGGCGGCGGGCACGTCGATGCCGTGCGCGGCCACGACCTCGGCGCTGCCGTCGGCCAGGCGGTAGCGCAGGCCGACGACGGCGGCCCGGCCTTCCGCGACCCGGTCGGCGAGCACGCGGGAGCGGTCCAGCAACAGGTCGACGGTGTGCTTGACGTGCTCGGCGAGGATCTCGTGCGGTTCGACCCGCCCCGCCGCCCGCGCGGCGAGCACGCTGGGGGTCACCTTCTCGACGACGTCGCGGACGTAGCCGACCGGCGCGAGCCCGTCCTCCAGCGCCGCGCGGGCCGCGCCGACGGCGCCGCACGAGTCGTGGCCCAGTACGACGACGAGCGGGCAGTTCAGCAGGTCGACGCCGTACTCGATGCTGCCGAGGACCTCCGAGCCGATCACCTGGCCCGCGGTGCGCACGACGAACAGGTCGCCCAGGCCGCGGTCGAAGATGATCTCCGCGGCGAGGCGGGAATCGGAACACCCGAACAGGACCGCGAACGGGGCCTGGTTCGGTGCGATCGCGGCGCGCCGGGCGGCGTCCTGGTTCGGGTGTTCCGGGGCGCTGGTGACGAAGCGCTGGTTGCCGGCCATGAGCAGGTCGAACGCTTCCTGCGGGGTCGGCGGTGTCGTGTCGGCCATGGCTTCAGCCTAAGCCGACAACGGCGGCCGGAGGTGTTGCGATCGTCTCGCTCCCGGCAGGTTTCGGCACGGGTCCGAGGGGGTCAGCGTCCGCGCCCCAGCGCCTCCCGCTTCACGAAACCGACCACGGCGGTCGCCACGAACAGGACCGCGCCCACCACGATCAGCCAGAACAGGCCCTTGATCACCACCCCGAGCACGATGCACACCAGCCAGATCACCAAAAGCAGACCGAGCAGCGCGAGCATGGGGTCCTCCTGACCGTCGGCGGGAAACTGCGGCTCACCGGAAGGGATACCCAGACCGGGCCGGACCATGCGAGCCCGGACGGTCTAACAAGAACCGGAGCTCGCCGAGACGGTGAAGACCGGCTTGGTCGCGGACGCCGGGCAGACCCACAGTATCGGAGGACCGCCGGTCCGGTTTCCGGCCGCGTCGAACGAGATGTGCCCTCCGGCGCCCACAGTGGACAGCACGCTGTCGACCTGTTCGCGAGTCACGGTTTGCCGGGGCGCTGAGGGGCTGCGCGGCCGGAGCGGGCTTCCGCAGTGGCAAAACCCGCCCGGTCAGCCGCCAGCGGCCGGGTCCGACCAGCTTCCCGCCTCCAACTGCGCCAGCAACTCCGCAGCCATCTCCCTGGCGCCACTGCTGTCCGAACAGTCGTCGGCGATGGTGCGCAACATTCCGGCGGCGTCGCGGATCTGGTGCTCGACCGCCTCCGTCAGGGCGACCGGCCGCCCCGCATCGTCGCGATAGCTGGCGTACCCGGGCTCCGGGGCGAAACAGCCCCACCAGTCCAGGAGCGTGTTCAACGCCGCGGTGCGCGGCTTGCCCGGAAGGTCCCGGATGGCCCGGAGCAGGAGGCTCACTGCCGGGACCGCGGCCGGGTAGAGCGTCCCGGCGTGGTCGTTGCCCACTGCGGCGGCCAACCGGCGGACAGCCGAAGCAGCGTCGTCAGCCGACGCCGGTGCGGCCAAAGCTCCTGCCGCGCCGACCGCTTCCGCCGGCCGGTACCACTTGGGCCCTGGAAGCGCGTGCCAAGCCGGAGCGTCCATCGCGCGACCGTACTCCCGAAAATCGCGGCTGGAGCTGGGCACTGCCCCTTGATCCGATATCTTGCCGCGGTGGATGTCGAGGTGGTGGAGGCCGCGCTGGTCGAGGCGCCGACCAGTGCGGTCACGGGCATGGACCGGCGGGCGTTCGGCGAGTTCGCCGGGCCCCGGGGAGAGCTGGCCTCGTACGCGCTCGGCTGGACCACCGGGTCGGACCCGCACGTCGCTCGCCTTTCGGTCGGGATCGGGGCGGGCAATCCGGGCGGCGGAACCTTCCACGCGGTCATTTTCGACGCCGGGGACGGGCACGCGTTCTCGTTGATCGACGACCCGTTCGAGCGCGTGCCGGAGGGCGGGCCGGACCTGACCGCGGAGAAGGCGCGCGCCCACGGGGACCTGCCGTTCGTCTGGGCGGTCGCCGATCTGGTCATGGAGCGCGACCGGCGGGCCTGGTGGCTGCGGCATTGGCTGCTGCGAACGACCTGCGTCCAGAGCGCCGAGGTGTTCGAGCGCCGCGAGCCGATTCTCCGGGTCCGGCACGGCGGCGACGGCGTCTGGCATCTCGCCGGCGCCTCGGACGCCGATCGCGGCACTGCCAAGATTGGGCACCTGCACCACGCCATCGACGAAGACCAAAGCCTGCTCGACGTCCTCGGCCTGCCGCCCGGCGGAAGCGCGGCCCGGACGGGCGTCGGAAGCCCGTGGCACAGCCGCGGTTAGCGGTGCGGCCTGCTGGAGTGCCCGGCAACTGCCCGGTGCTAGCGCTCCACTACCCGGTGAACACGGCTGGCGTGATCGGGTTTTCCGGCGAATAGTTCATCAGCGGACAGGCACCGGTCCGGGCGGTGAAGGCCTTGAGTCCCTGGAGGAAGTGACGTCCGGCGGTGGGCGTGCTTGCCCGCCGCGGGGTGGGATCGGGATGCTGGACGCACCGGCGGCGCAGGGGAGGAGCTGGGCGATGGACGACGCGGAGCTGACGCATCGCGAATGCGTCCGGCTGCTCCGGTCACCCGAACGCGGCCGCCGCGGCATCGTCGCGATCGACGGCCGGAAGCCGGTCCCGCGCGTCTGCCTCCTTCTCGACGCGGGCGACGTGCTGATCCCGACCGGCCCGGACAGCGGGCTCGTGCGCGTGGCGGCGATGCGCCCGGTCTCGCTGGAATTCACCGATCTGGACAAGGACGGGCGGCCGCGGTGGACGGTCCGCGGGATTGGTCTCGCGCGGCCGATGACCGGGCTCGACGTCCCGCGCCCGGTGCCGCACAGCACCGTCCTCGCGGCGATGCCGGACGCGTTCCGCAATGGAGTCCGGGTCGTGGTGGCCCGTTATCGCGGCAACCGGCTCGCGGGCGGGATCCCGGCCCCGCGTTCCGAGCCGGATTCGCTGGGCGAGGGCTGAAGAAACCTACCCGGCCGGGCGTGCTCCGGCCGAGATCCCGGCACCTCGTCGGCAGGACCGCCGCTGTTGGTAACCATTTGGCGACACCGCCGCCGGAGACGGCCTCCAGTACTGGTCCAGACCGGCTAAAATAGATTTGTCTGAAATCAGTTGTTCATGCGTTTTGTTCACTGCCCGCGATCGGCTGGCAACTGCTGGCGTGAACCGGGCGGATGGGCAGGCCGCCGGAAGGAACCATGAATACCACCGTCAAGGCCCTGACGATCAGCGCGATCTCCGTAGTCGCCGCTGGCGCCCTGTCGCTGGGCTGGGGCTTCATCGCGCTGATCAGCGCGCCGCCCCACAGCGGCGCCAACATCGGCGCCGCCGGCGGGTTCGTCGTGGGTCTGTTCGCCACCGGGTCGGGCCTGCTGGTCGGCGTGGCGGCGGCCGTGGCCTGGCAGCTGGACCGGAAGAAAAACCCGCGCCCCGCAGCGCCTCCGCAGAACTGGGAAAAGCGTCTCCGGCGCTTGACCGCGTCGGCGGTCGTCCTCGTTGCGGTCGGGGCGATCGTGCTGAGCTGGGGGACCCTCGTCTACGTTCACGGATCGGCGGGCAGTGGCAGCAAAGCCGCTCTTCCCCTTTTCGTGATCGGCCTCGGTATCGCTGGCGCTGGCTTTCTCGCAGCGATACCGCAAGCGTGGGTCTGGTTGTCCTGGCGGAGGACCGCTTACCATCTCCGTCTTTCGCGGCGCGCATAACGGTCAGGCAGGCCGCACAGTCCGCATGGTGCGCTCGACCTCCCAGAAGGCGCGCATGGCGATGATCTTCCCCGCGTCGTCCACCTGGTAGACGAAAACCCCTTCAGCCTCGGCCACCTGGCCGTCGTGCTGGCTGCGGACGTGGCCGGTGAAGGCGACTTCGTTCCCGCAGGCGAAGGAATCGTCGAAGAGGAACTCGATCTCGTTGGGTGCGATGGCCTGGTCCCAGAACGCCGAGATGGCGTCGCGGCCCCGGTGCCCGGCGCCTTCCGGGTCGAGATGCGAAGGGCCGACCGGGTCTTCGACCAGGGCGTCCGCGGCGAACATAGCCAGCCAAGCCGCTTTGTCCCGCCTGCGGACGGCGTCATGCAGGGCTTGGGCGGCGGTGCGCGCGGGATGGGGCGCGGCGGTCATGGAACCTCCTGTTGTCGAGCGTCGATAGCCTGTGAACCATGGTGTTCGACTCCACGCGCCTGGATCTCCAGCCGTATGCCGGGTTCGAAATGGACCGGTACGTCCGGCGGACGTATTGCAGCTGGGAGGACGCCGGCTGGGAGTCGTTGCTCGTGCAGCGGTTCGAGCACGTCCCGGTGGCCGAGGACCTCGAACTCCCGGCCGCGGCGGACCTGCACCTGGTGCTGCCGGTCGGGGGACGGGCGGTGATGGAGACACGCAGAGGCGGCCCGTGGGGGCGCACGCCGTGGACGCCGGGACGGATCGAGCTGATGCCGCCGGACCAGCCCGCTCTCCGCCGCTATCGGGCGGACGGGGTGCTCAGCAGCGTGCAGGTCCACCTTCCGCGGGCCACCGTCGACGCGACGGCGGCGCAGCTCGGCGGCTCCGCGGTGGACTTCGCCGCGATGGCCGCGTCGCTGGCGACGGGGGATCCGCTGGTCGAGGAGATCATCCGAGCCGTCGGCGGCGCGAGCGAAGCCGACGATCTGTACGCCGAGTCCGCGGCGGCGTTCCTGACGATGCAGTTGCTCACCCGCCACACCCGGCTGTCCGCCGGGGCGCCGCCCAAGCGGGAGAACCCGCGGGTCCGGGCGGTGGTCGCGGCGATGCGCGAGCGGCTCGCCGAGCCGCTCACCCTCGCCGACCTCGCCGGCGAGGCGCACCTGAGCGTCTACCACCTGGTGCGGGTCTTCAAGGAGGCGACCGGGGCGACGCCGTACCGGTATCTGACCCGGTTGCGGATCGACGAGGCGAAACGGCTGTTGCGCGACACCGACCTGACGATCTCCCAGATCGCCGGGCGCTGCGGATTCGCCGGCCCGGCGGTGCTGTCGACGGCCTTCCTGCGGCACACCGGGATGCGGCCCTCGGCGTACCGCGATTCTTGACCGGGCCGGCATCAGGGCGCGGTCCGCGGCTTGCGCGTGTGCCGGAACGCTTCCCTGATCTCGGACACCAGCAGATCCGGCTGCTCCAGGCCGGGGAAGTGGCCGCCGCGGTCGAGTTCGTGCCAGGAACGCAGATCGAGGTACCGGCGCTCCGCCCAATGCCGGACGGCCGGCCAGGGATCGGCCGGGAAGATCGAGCACGCGGTGGGAACGGTCACCGGTCGCGCGTTCTCCTCTTCCGCGCTGCGGGGCACCCAGCGCATCGCCTCCCAGTACCACCGGGAGGACGAAGCACCGGTGCCGGTCAGCCAGTACAGGGCGATGGTGTCGACCTGCTGCGAAATGCTTACGCCGCCGCCGGTTTCGGGCCGGTTGTCGGAGTAGGCGGCGAATTTCTCGCCGAGCCACGCGGCCAGCCCGGCGGGGGAGTCGAGCAATGAATAGCCGAGGGTCTGCGGGCGTGTGCTCATTTGCATCCCGAAGCCGTAGCCGTCGGTCAGGTGCTGGGTGCGCCGGTCGAGGACGCGTTGTTCGGCGGGGCTGGGCGCGAGCAGGTCGTCGGGCGTCGGCGAGGCCACCGGCATCGTGAGGTGCAGGCCCGCGACGCGCTCGGGAACGATCCGCGCGAGTTCGGTGCTCACGAACGCGCCCCAGTCCCCGCCGTGCGCGCCGAACCGCGGATAGCCGAGCACGGTCATCAGCTGCGCCCACGCCCGTGCGGTGCGCCCGGGATGCCAGCCCTGTTCCCGGGGCCGGTCGCTGAACCCGAACCCCGGCAGCGACGGGATCACCAGGTGGAAGGCGTCGCGCGCGGAACCGCCGTGCGCGACCGGATCGCTCAGCGGTCCGACGGCGTTCTCGAACTCGAGGATCGAACCGGGCCAGCCGTGGGTCAGCAGCAGCGGCAGCGCGTCCGGTTCGGGGGAGCGCACGTGCCAGAACGCGATGCCCAGGCCGTCGATCACCGCCCGGTGGTGCGGGATGGCGTTCCACTGCTCCTGCCGCGCGGGCCAGTCGTGTTCCCGCCAGGCCGTCAGCAGGGTCGCCAGCCGCGCCAGCCGGATTCCCTGGGACGCGTCCGGCACGGTCTCGTGCTCGGGGAGCCGGACCCGGTCCAGCCGGGCCCGCAGATCGGCGAGATCCTCTTCGGCGACGCGAAGGGGGAAGCGCTCGGGGCGGGGCAGCGGGTCGTCCGCGGAAGTATCGGCCACGGAACGAACCGTAGGGGCGCGCGGGTCCCGCTTCCATGCTTGAGATTGCGGTGTGCGAGTCGATAATTGCGGCTCCTCGCTCGGCGTTGGCGGGGCGCCGGGAGGCTCGATTATCTCGCCGCGCGAGTGGCGCGGAATAGGGGTAATCAATTATCTTGTCGCGTGCGGTGCGTCTCTCGGCCAAGCATTGGCGACGGCAACGGATACTGGAAACCGCTCGAGTCGCCAATTCCTTACGGGCGCGGGAGCCCGGGAATGTCCGGCAGGCGCGGCCGCCCTTGTTCATTCGTCGGTCTTGACAGACTGCGCTATCGTTCACGGCGTACCGCTGCCCCGCCCGGAGGGTGTTGCAGGCGCGGCATTCCCGCCCCGCACGACGGCTGGCTCTCACTGCACCGACGCAGGTGTTCAACTGTTTAACGAACCGCCCGAACGGACCAGTCATTTGTCCCCGGTTGCGGTGAAGAGTTTCCCGTTGCTAGGGTCATCTTGTTGGTTTACGCCGAAATAGCCGGAGAAATACCGGGGTCGTTTCCGGGCGCATTTCCGGTGTTCGCCGACCGCGATCGCGGCGCAGCCCGGGTGTCCGTCCGATCCCGCGGCCCCCTGTCCTGATGTCCCCATATCCGCATGGAGCGCTGATGGTGCAACCGGATCTGCCGCCGGAGGACGGGGTTCGAGGAGAGTGCGCGGACTGGGCGCGGGCCGAACTGGAAGGCTGCCCGGTGGCGCTGGTCGAGGTGGCGCGCCTGTCCGCGGCGGGATGGGTGCGCGGCGGAGGCGAGGACGACGCCCACGTCGGGCTGCTCGCGGAAACCGAGGCGGAATTGCCGCCGATCGTCGTGCACGCCCCGTCCATGCGCGTCATCGACGGGGTGCACCGGGTGCGCGCCGCGGCCGTCCGGGGCTGCCCGCGCATCGCCGCGGTGCTTTACCCGGGGAGCGCGGAGGACGCTTTCGTGCTGTCGGTGTGGCTGAACCGGGTGCACGGGCTGCCGCTGGACCGGGGCGACCGGCGGGCGGCGGCGGAGCGGATCCTTGTCTCGCACGGACATTGGTCGGATCGCCGGATCGCGGCGGCGGCCGGATTGGCCGCGGGAACGGTGGCCGGGTTGCGCGCGTGTTCGACTGGCCAGAATGGTCAGTTGGACAAACGGGTGGGCCGGGACGGCAGGCGCAGGCCGGTGAACGCGGCGGCGGGCCGCCGGCTGGCCGGGAAACTGCTCCTGGCGGAGCCGGGCGCTTCGCTGCGTTCGGTGGCCCGCCGGGCCGGGCTGTCGCCGGCCACGGTGCAGGACGTGCGGCGGCGGCTGGCGGCCGGCGACGACCCGGTGCCCGCGCAGCGGCGGGGATCGGCTGCCCCGCCGCCGCGTCCGGGGCAGTCCTGGGCGGTCTCGGCCGCGGAGCTGCGCCGGGCGCTGGACCAGATGAAACGGGACCCCGCGCTGCGCTTGACCGAATCCGGCCGGGCGCTGCTGCGGTGGCTGGACCGGCACGCCGCGGGCATCGCCGAATGGGGCCAGCTCGTGCAGGCGGTGCCCAGCCATTGCCGCGCGCTGGTCGCGGATTTCGCCAGGGTGTACGCGGCGGCCTGGGCGGATCTGGCCGGGTCGCTGGAGGACAGCGGTCCGGCCGGACTCGAGATCGCCCAGGGCTGAAGGAGAAACGTGATGCTGCACCTGATCCCGCTGACCGGGGCCACGGCCGCGGAACTCGAAGACCGCACCGCCGCGCTGGCCGCCGAGCTGGAGACCGCGGCGGGCGGGCTGGCCGCGGTGGCCAAAGCGATGCCGCTGGACCCGGCGCACCGGCACCGGCGCTGCGTGCTCGCCTACGACACGGCGCACGCGCTGGCGACCGTCCGGGACCGGGACACCCGCTGGCTCCTGACGAGGTCGCCGTCCGAGGAAGGACCCGCGACGGCGCCGTCGGTCGCGGTGCTGTTCGCCGGGTTCGGCAAGCTGTCGGTGGTGCGCGGATCGGATCTGTACGACCGGCTCGGCCGGTTCCGCGCGGTGGCCGACCGGCTCAGCGACATGCTCGCGGCCGAGTTCGGAGTGGACCCGAGGCAGGCGATGTTCGCGCCCGCGGACGATCCCCGGTCGGCGGAGTACGAGGAACTGCTGCGCCGCAACACGATCGGGCATCCGGCGCTGTTCTTGCTGGAGTACGCGCTGCTGCGGGTGTGGCGGGACTGGGGCGTCGAACCGGCGACGATGCTGTCGCACAGCCTCGGCGAGTACGTCGCGGCCACGGCCGCCGGAGTGCTGGACGCCGAGGACGCGCTGCGGCTGATCGTGCGCCGCGCGCTGATGGTCGACGAACTGCCGCAGGGCCGGATGCTCGCGGTCTCGTTGTCCCGGGAGGAGCTGGAACCCTATCTGCGCGAAGGGCTTTGGCTGGCCGCGACGAACGGGCCGGACGTGAGCATCGCGGCGGGCGGCGCCGCCGACACCGAGGAACTGCGCGCGCGGCTGACCGCGGACGGCGTCCGCTGCGGGCTGCTCGACACCACGCACGCCTTCCACACGCCGAAACTGGAGCCGGTCCGCCCGCGCCTGGTCGAACTGGCCGCGTCGATGACCAGGAGACCGCCGCGGCTGCGGTACGTGTCGTGCCTGACCGGCGCCCGGCTGAATCCGCGCCAGGCCACCGATCCCGAGCACTGGGGACGGCACATGTGCTCGCCGGTGCTGTTCACCGAGGGACTGCGCGCGCTGTGGCGGCGTCCGCCCGGGGCGGTGCTGGAGATCGGACCCGAGCAGACGGCGCTGAACATGGCCACCCGCTTCCTCGCCTCCAGCGGCGCCGAACCGGCTCCCGTGGTGGCGTCGCTGGCGCCGTCGCCGTACTGGGAGTCCGACACCGACAGCCTGCTGGCGGCCGCCGCCCGCCTGTGGCTGGAAGGCGTGCCGGTGAACTGGGAAGCGATCCGGTCCGACCGGGCCGCGGCGGAGAACTGACAACTCTGGACAGGAGCGCACCGCATGGCCGCACCGACCCGCAATCCCTGGACGCTCACGCCGCAGCCTCGTCCCGGCGCCGCCCTGCGGCTGATCTGCCTGCCGCACGCGGGCGGCGGCGCGGCGGCCTACCGGGACTGGCCGGGGTGCTTCGGCAGCGACGTCGAGGTCGTCCTGGTGCAGCTGCCCGGCCGCGAGAACCGGATGTTCGAGACCCCGCACTCGCGGATGGACACCCTGGTCCCGGCGCTGGCCGAGCACCTCGGCCCGCTGACCGGGGGCCGGTACGCGTTGTTCGGGCACAGCATGGGCGCGCTGGTGGCGTTCGAGCTGAGCCGGCGCCTCGCGGCGGACCGGCGGCCGGAGGTGCTGATCGTGTCCGGGCACCACGCCCCGCACCTGGAGCGCACCGGCCCGCACCGGCACGCGCTGCCGGAGGCCGAGCTGGTCGCCGAGCTGCACGAGCTGGGCGGGCTGTCGCCGGAGGTACTCGAGAATCCCGAGTACCTGAAGCTGGTGCTGCCCACGGTGCGCGCGGATCTGGCGGTGGTGGAGGAATATGTGTGGCCGGGCGGGGAGCCGCTGGGCCATGACCTGGTCGCGCTGGGCGGGGCGGAGGACGGGATGGTGCCGCCGTCGGATCTGCGGGCGTGGGAGCGGCATACGACGGCGCGGTTCAGCCATCGGGTGTTTCCGGGCGGGCATTTTTATTTGCAGGAGCAGCTTGTCGACGTGGTGGACGAGGTGCGCCGTGCGCTGGTGTCGGGGGAGCGGCAGGGGGCTCGGTAGTCAGCGGTCGGATTCCGCGGATCCGAAGGTGCCGTCCGCGCGGATCTGGCGGGCCGCGCGGTGGTCAGCGGTCTTCCAGTGACCGGGCCAGTTCGCCCGCCGTCTCGGCGAGCAGGAGGTCGGCGAGAGCGACCGGCAGTCAGGTATTTCTCGGTGCAGGGGCGGCTCGTTGACGTGATTGACGAGGTGCGTTTGTCTCGGCAGCCCGCAGCGCGGCCCGGGAGCCAGCTCGCGCCGCGCGGTAGTCAGTGCTCTTCCAGTGACCGGGCCAGTTCGCCCGCCGTCTCGGCGAGCAGGAGATCAGCCAGCGCGATCGGCAGCCCGGTCGCCCGGCGCAGTTCCGCCGCGACCCGGTTCATCCGCAGGGAATCGCCGCCGAGTTCGAAGAAGTTGTCGTCCATGCCGACTGTGTCCACGTCGAGTACCGCTTGCCAGGTTTCGGCGACCAGCTTCTCGGCGGGGGTGACGGGCGCGGGGCCGGACTCGGCCGTCGGCGCGCCGGGCACCGGCAGGGCAGCGGTGTCGACCTTTCCGTTGGGGGACAACGGGAGCGCCGGGAGCTGGAGCAGCGAGGACGGCACCAGATAGGCAGGCACCCGCTCGGCCAGCCACGCGCGGAGCGCCGTCAGATCCACCTCGTCCCGTTCGGGCACCACGTACGCGAGCAGCCGGGAGCCGCCCGCCTCGTCGGGGACGCCGAGTGCGGCGGCGGCGCGGACCGCGGGGTGCTCGCCGAGGCAGGATTCCAGTTCGCCGGGCTCCACCCGGAAGCCGCGGACCTTCACCTGCCGGTCGGCGCGCCCGCAGAACTCCAGTGCGCCGTCCGGCAGCCGCCGCACCAGGTCGCCGGTGCGGTAGCGCCGGGTGCCGTCCGGGCTGGCGACGAACCGGGCGGCCGTCGCGCCGGGGCGGGCGTGGTAGCCGCGGGCCAGGTTCGCGCCGCTGACGTAAAGCTCGCCGGTTTCGCCGTCGGGCACCTCGTCGAGACGCTCGTCCAGCACGTGTGCGGAGACCCCGGCCAGCGGCCGTCCGATCGGCATCGTGGTCCGGCCGTCCGCGGCCAGTTCGCCGAGACCGGGCTGGAGGGTGGCGAAGGTGGTGCACTCGGTCGGGCCGTAGCCGTTGACCAGCTGGGTGCCCGGCGCGAGCGCGGCGGCCTGGCGGACGACGTCGGCGCGCACGGTGTCCCCGCCGGCGAACAGCAGGCGCAGTCCGGCGGGCAGCCGCTTCTCCGCGGTCACCAGCTCGTGGAACAGCCCGGCGGTGAGCCAGGCGACGCTGACCTGCTCCTGATCCAGGAACTCCAGCAGCTCACGGGTGCCCAGCGCGCCGGGCGGCGCGAGGACGAGAGTTCCGCCGCGGGCGAGTGCGCCCCAGATCTCGAAAGTGGAGGCGTCGAAGGCCAGCGGCGCGTACTGCAGGACCCGGTCGCCCGGTTCGATGCCGAGCCCGGGATCGGTCACCAGATTCGCCACGGCCTCGTGCGTGGCCACCACGCCCTTGGGCGTGCCGGTGGAACCGGAGGTGTAGACCAGGTAGGCGGAACCGCCCGGCAGCGGAGCCTCGGGCCGGGCAGTGTCCACAGTGGAGTCGAGGGCGGCGGTGCCGGTGAGCACGAGCCGTGCCCCCGAGTCGGCGACTATCCGGTCCCGGTGCGAATCCGGGTGGCCGGGGTCCACCGCGACGTAGAAGCCGCCGCATTTCAGCACGGCGAGCATCAGCACCACGGCTTCGGCGCCGCGCGGCACCTGGAGCACGACCGGGGTTTCGCGGCGCACGCCCAGCGCGGCCAGCGCACCGGCCAGTTCGTCCGAACGGGCCTTCAGCGCGGCGTAGGTCAGCGTGCCGCCGGAGTGCCGCAGGGCGATCGCCTCGGGCGTGGCCGCGGCCTGGCGGTCGACGAGTTCGGGCACGGTGCTGCCGGTCATCGGGCCACCTCCGGTTCGGCCGCCGGGCGAATGGTTTCGCCGACGAGTTGGCTGAGGAAACGCAGTTGGGGGTGGTCGGCGACGGCGCCGTAGACGGTGCCGATCCGGGTGCTCGCGCCGGTGGCGACAGCGGGCAGGACGCGGGGCAGGTCGGCGAGGTCGACTTTGCTCACGCCGGGGAGGCCGCGGGCGGCGCTTGCCCCGTCGATGCGCCGCACCGCTTTGGCTCCGTCCGGTGCCAGGACGAAGTGCTGGAAGGAAACCCGGTCCCACCGCGGCCGGTCCGGAGCGGCGTCGATACCGAGCGCGGTCAGCAGGGCGAGCCGGATCAGGTCCGGGCCGCCCGCGCGCCGGACCAGGTCGGCTACGTGCCCGCCGAGCCGTCCGTTGACTTCCAGCAGTCGCGGCCCGGCCGCGGTCAGCTTGATCTCGGTGTGCGTCAGGCCGTGCCGGAAGCCGAGCGCGGCGAGCGCGCGCCGGGTCAGGTCTTCGGTCTCGGCCCGAAGATCGCTGGGCAGGTCCGCCGGGACGAACATGCCCGTTTCGCGGAATCCACTGGCAAGAGGGAACTTCCCGGTGACCGCGAGCGGAACAGTGGTGCCGCCGGTGGTCAGCGACTCCACACTGACGTAGTCGCCCCACGCGCCGAGCGGTTCTCCGGCAAGGAATTCCTCCAGCACTAGCCGGGTCTCGGGTCCGGCGAGCAGGCGCGCGGCCAGTTCCCGGCCCTCGCCGGGCGAGCTGACCAGGTAGGTGTTCCGGCTGGACCCGCCGACCGCGGGCTTCAGCACCGCGGGCAGGCCGACGGCGGCCAGCGCGGCTTCGAAGCCGTCCGGGGTATCGACGCGGGCGATCCGGGTGGCGTCGACCCCGGCCTTCGCGAGCGCGGCCCGCTGGGCGGCCTTGTCGGTCAAGAGTTCCGCGGTTTTCCGGTCCTGGTAAGGAAGTCCGAGCGCCTCGGCGAGCTCGGCGGTGCGCCGGAGCTGATACTCGGCGAAGGTGACGATCCCGGCCACGCCCCGGCGGCGCAGCTCCGCGGCGGTGCGGCGGGTGTCCCAGCCGGTGGCGTCGAGGGTTTCGCCGAGATCGGCGAGCAGGCCGGACACCTCGGCCGGGTGCTCGTCGGCCCGGTCGTAGACGAAGAGCGGGGCGCACCGGCCGCGCGCGGCACGCAGCACCTCGGCGGGCCCGGCCGAGCCGAGGTCGTAGACGACCGCGACCTTCGGCGGTGCGGGCATAGTTCGCTCCCGGAGTGCTTTTCGAAGGGGATTTTCCGGGCCGACTCTATCGGCGGCCCCGGCTCTTGTCATCGACGGCGAAACGCGGGAAATGGCTGGGCAATGAACACGATTGCCCGATCGGCGGCGGCGGTGCGATGGTCTTTTCCATGGCCGATGTGTTGATGCGGAGATTGGTTCCGGACGAGTTGTGGGAATTGGTGGAACCCCTGTTGCCGAAAGCCCCGAAACGCCCGCAGGGCGGCGGCCGGGCCCGCGCCGAGTCGCGCCGGGTGTTCGCCGCGGTCGCGCTGGTGCTCAGCGGGCAGACCTCGTGGCGGTCGGTGCCGCCCGCGTTCGGGGTGGCCGTGCCGACCGCGCACCGCTGGTTCGCGCGGTGGACCGAGGCCGGGGTGTGGGACCGGCTCGCACTCGCCGCCGAAAGCCGCGAGATCGACCCTGAGCTGGACGAATGGCTCACCTTCCTGGTCGAGTCCGCGATCCGCCGGGCCGGGGCGGCCGACCAGCGGAGCATGTCCGCGATGGCCGCGGGCGCGCCTGCCGAGGTGCCGGTGCGGCTGCCCGGCCAGATGCCGCGCGGCGACGTCCAACTGAGACGGCGCGAGCCGGGTCCGGTCCGCGTAGCGGTCTGAGCCGACCTGCGGAAATACGCGGAAAGCAATAGCGGCGATGCTGTCTTGGATCGCCTCGGCGAGTGTTCGAAGCCGCTTGCCCCCGCGTTTTCCAGTGGTAGTGTCGAAGGCGTCCGGCAGTGGTAAAAACTAATTGCCGGAATTCATTCGCCCCTTGGCGCGGCCGCATCTTTTCGTATACCGGCGCGCGATCGCGGGCCCGGTCCCATGCTTGCGGCACTAATACCCTCGGAGGTTGCTGGCGTGTGCGGCGGTCGGACGAAGCTTGCCGATCCGGAGCTGGGCGGCGTGCCGCGCTTCGACATCGCGCGGGCTCGGGCGGAGACCACCGGCTGTGCCGGGGTGATCCACCTGAACAACGCGGGGTCGGCGCTGATGCCGGGTCCGGTGCTGGACCGGGTGGTCGGGCACCTGGAACTGGAGGCGCGGATCGGCGGGTACGAGGCCGCCGAACTGGCCGAGGCGGCGGTGGCCGGGGTCTACGAGTCGGCGGGAGCCCTGCTCGGCTGCCTGCCGTCGGAGGTCGCGCTCACCGAGAACGCCTCGCGCGCCTGGCAGGCGGCGGTGCGGGCGGTCCCGCTGGCGGCGGGCGACCGGATCGTGGTCGGCGCGGCCGAGTACGTCAGCAACCACCTGGCGCTCGAGGCGGTCCGCGCGGCCACCGGCGCGGACGTCACCGTGGTCCCGGACGACGAGCACGGCCGGTTCGACGTCGAGTACTTCCGCGAGGTGCTCGACGAGCGCACGAAACTGGTGGCGCTGACCCACGTCCCGGTCTACGGCGGGCCGGTGAACCCGGTGCGCGAGGTCGGCGGGCTGCTCCGCGACGCGCCGGCGTTCTACCTGGTCGACGCGTGCCAGACGGCCGGGCAGCTGCGGCTGGACGTGGCGGGCATCGGCTGCGACCTGCTGACCGCGGCGGGCCGCAAGTATCTGCGCGGCCCGCGCGGCACCGGGCTGCTCTACGTGAACTCGGCGAGGATGCCCGAACTGCGCGGCGCCTGCCTGGACACGCGCGGGCTGCGCTGGTCGGGCGACGGGCAGGTCAGCGCGCGCCAGGACGCGCGGCTGTTCGAGAGCTGGGAGGCCAGCTTCGCGATCCGGCTGGGGCTCGGCGCCGCCATCGACTACGCGCTGGACTGGGGCCTCGACGCGATCTGGGAACGGATCCAGCTGCTGTCGGCGCGGCTGACCGAGCGGCTGGGCTACGTGCCGGGCGTGCTGCTGCCCGATGACGCCGCGGTGGCGCCGAGCGGGCTGGTCCGGTTCCGGCTGCCGGGCGCCGATCCGCACCGCGTCCGCCGGGAACTGCGCCGCGGCGGCGTGAACGTCTCGGTCTCCGAACGCGAGCTGGCCCCGCTGGATCCCGCGCAGCGCGGGGAAACCGCGCAGCTGCGCGCCTCGGTCCATTACTACAACACCGAAGACGAGATCGACCGCTTCGGCGACGCACTCGAACTGCTGCTCAAAAAGGACGCCTGAGAACAGGGGAAGACTCGATGGAGCAAGGAACCGGGCTGGAGATCGCCGTGGTCGGCCTCGGCGGCAGGTTTCCCCAGGCGCCGGACGTCGCGCGGTTCTGGTCCCTGCTGTGCGCCGGGGCCGAAGGCATCCGCGAACTGACCGGCGACGAGCTGCGCGAGTCCGGTGTGGACAGTGCGGAAGCCGCCGGGGCCGGGTACGTGCGCGCGGCCGCGGTGGTCGAGGGAGAGGACCGGTTCGACGCCGGCTACTTCGGCTGCACCCCGCGCGAAGCGGCGCTGCTCGACCCGCAGCAGCGCCTGTTCCTGGAGTGCGCGGCGGAAGCGCTGCAGTCGGCGGGGCACGACCCGGAGCAGGAACCGGGCGCCATCGGCGTGTTCGCCTCGGTCAGCGTCAACGAGTACGGCCTGCGCAACGTCTACCCGCACCGCGGTCTCGACGACGTCGTCGGCTATCTGCAGAAGCTGCTCGCCAACGACAAGGACTTCGTCGCCAGCCGCACCGCGTACAAGCTCGGCCTGCGCGGGCCCGCGGTGACCGTGCAGACCGCGTGCTCCAGTTCGCTGGTCGCGATCCACCTGGCCTGCCAGTCGCTGCTGGCCGGGGAGAGCGATCTGGTGCTGGCCGGGGGCGCCACGGTGCGCGTGCCGCAGCGGATCGGGTACCACGGCGGGGAAAACGGCATCGCCTCGCCGGACGGGCACTGCCGTCCGTTCGACAAGCTCGCGGCGGGCACGGTGCCCGGCAACGGCGCGGGCGTGGTGGTGCTGCGCCGGTTGCAGGACGCGCTCGACGACGGCGACCCGATCCGCGCGGTGATCCGCGGTTCGGCGATCAACAACGACGGCGCGGCGAAGATCGGCTACACCGCCCCGAGCGTGACCGGACAGGCCGAGGTGATCCGCGCCGCGCTGGCCGCCGCCGAGGTGCACCCGGACACCGTCGGCATGGTGGAGGCGCACGGCACGGCCACCCCGCTGGGCGATCCGATCGAGGTCGCCGCGCTGACCCAGGCATACCGCGCGGCGGGCGCGGCCGGCGAGGAGTACTGCGCGCTGGGCTCGCTCAAGGGCAACGTCGGCCACCTCGATTCCGCGGCGGGCGTCGCCGGGGTGATCAAGGCGGTGCTGGCGGTCGAGACCGGCCTGATCCCGCCGAGCCCGCACTTCACCGAACCGAATCCGGAGATCGAATTCGACGGCAGCCCGTTCTACGTCAGCACCGGTCTGCACGAGTTCCCCGGTGGCGGCCCGCGCCGGGCCGCGGTCAGCTCATTCGGCATCGGCGGCACGAACGCGCATCTGCTGCTGGAGCAGCCGCCCGCGCCAGCGGTGCACAAGCGGGTGCGCGCGGCCGAGACGATCGTGGTCTCGGCGCGGTCGGCCGCCGCGTTGCAACGGTCCGCCGAGCGACTCGCCGACCACCTGGCGACGCACGAGGAGACGAACCTAGCCGACGTCGCGCATACCCTCCAGACCGGCCGGACGGCGCTGACCCACCGGCGGGCCTTCAGCGCGTACGACGTCGAGGAGGCCGTGCGCGCGCTGCGGGATCCCGAGGCGGGCACTACGGCCGAGGCTAGCGACGGCACGGCTCCAGTGGCCTTGCTTTTTTCCGGCCAGGGCAGTCAATACGCGGGAATGGGCCGCGGACTGCACGCCGAGGAGCCAGCGTTCCGCGAAGCACTCGACGACTGCGCGAGCCTGCTGGACTTCGACCTGCGCGCGCTGCTGTTCACCACCGGCGAGGAAGCGGCGGAACGCCTGGCGCGCACGGAATTCACCCAGCCCGCGCTGTTCGCCGTGCAGTACGCGGTCGCGCGGTTGTGGGAGTCGCGCGGAGTGCGCCCCGCCGCGATGCTCGGGCACAGCATCGGCGAGTTCGTCGCCGCGCACCTGGCCGGGGTGTTCAGCCTCGAAGACGCGCTGCGGCTGGTGGTCCGGCGCGGCGAGCTGGTGCAGCGGATGCCGGGCGGGGCGATGCTCGCGACCCGGCTGCCCGCGGTCGAACTGGCCGCCCTGCTCGACGACGACCTGTCGCTGGCGGCGGACAACGGCCCGGCCGATTCGGTCGCCTCCGGTCCGGCGGCGGCTGTCGAAGCCTTGCGGGACCGGCTGGCCGGGCGCGGGGTGCGCACCCGGTTCCTGCGCACCGCGCACGCCTTCCACTCCTCGCTGGTGGAGCCGGTGCTTGACGAGTTCCGCGCCGCTTTCGACGGAGTCGAGCTGCACGCGCCGCGGATTCCGTACGTCACCAACGTGACCGGCACCTGGGTCCGGCCGGAGGAAGCGACCGATCCCGCGCACTGGTGCCGGCACCTGCGGGGCACGGTTCGCTTCGCCGAAGGCGTCCGCGCGCTGCGCGAGGAGGTCGGCGGGGTACTGCTCGAAGCCGGGCCGCGACGGACGCTCAGCGCGCTGGCCGCCGCGCAAACCGGCGCCGAAGGCGTGGTCCCGACGCTGCCCGCCGCCGATCCGGCCACCGAAGCCGCGCAACTGGCCGCGGCCACCGGTGCGGTGTGGGCCGGGGGAGTGCCGGTCGACTGGGCCGGGCTTCGCGGGGCGGAACGCCGGTCCCGGGTCGAGCTGCCGACCTATCCGTTCGAGCGCCGGCGGTACTGGATCGACCCGCCCGCCGACGGCAGCGCCCGGGCGGACGGTCCCCAGGTCCGGACCTGGGAATCGGGCACCGCGCCAGGCGAGGGCGGTCCGTTCCTGCTGCTCGCCGAGCCGGACCACCCGCTGGTCGCCGAACTCGGAAACGCCGCGGTGGCAACGAATCCGGACGACGTCGAGGCCGCCGCACGAGAACACGGCCCCCTGCCGCTGGTGACCTCGACGGATCCGGCGCGGCACGAGCACCTGGTCGCGGACGGGCTGCTCACCGGCATCACCGTGCTCACTCAGGGCGGGCTGGCGGTGGAAAGCGCCGATCGCGCGAAGGAGTTCGCGGTCACGCTGGCCGCCGTCGGAGCCCACCGGGTGGTGGACGTGGATCGGCTTCCGGCCGGAAGCCGCCGGAAAGCGGCGATGCGCTCCGTGATTGCCGACGCTTCGGGCACCGAGGGGCCGGAGGTCGTGGCCTATCGCGGCGAACAGCGTTATGTACCAGGGCTTCGGCAGATGGAAGGCAGCGGAACCGGCTGGCTGCGCGCGGGAATCACCCTCGCCGTGGCAGGTACGCGCGGGCCGCTCGCCGATGTGCTCACCGACGTGACGGTTCGCCCCGCCGCCGAGCTGGGCGCCGCCGACGTCGTGTTGTTCGAGGGCTGCCCGGACAGAGACGTCGAGAGGACCGGGCGCGAACTGCTCGAGACCGCTGCCCGGCTGGGCGCGGAATCCGCGGTGCTGGTGCTGCCGTGCACCACCGGCGAGGAGCGGGTTTTCGCGCGGCGCCTGGGCATGTTCGGCGAAGAAGCCGACGTGGATTGGGTCGTCGTGGAATGGGACGGCGAGCCGCGTCCGGCTGAATGGGCCGCCGCGCTGGCCACCACCCGTGCGACGACGTTGCAAGCGTCCGCCCCCGCCGTGGCGTGGGTAGACACCGGGGACACCGAGGAAATCCCGGTGGAAGCGCCGAAGCGGACCGCCGCCGAGGAACAGGTCGCCGGGGTGATGGCGAACCTCCTCGGGGTGCCGGATGTCGGGCTGCGCAAGGACTTCTTCGCTCTCGGCGGGCACTCGCTGCTCGCCACGCAGCTGGCCGCCCAGCTCACCGACCGCTTCGGCGTCGAGCTCTCGGTGCGGGACCTGCTCGCCGAACCGACCGTGGCGGGCATCGCCGCCGTGCTCGACGGGCTTCGCGCGGCCCCTGCAGGTCAGGCACTCCCCGAACTGCGCCCGGTGTCCGCCGACGGCCCCGCCCCGGCGTCGTCGACCCAGGAAAGCCTGTGGTTCCTTCAGGAACTCGATCCGGGCAGCGCGTTCTACGTGATGGCCAACGACGTCTGGCTCACCGGCGAACTCGACACCGGCGCCCTGCGCGCGGCACTGGACGAACTGGTCCGGCGGCACGAAACGCTGCGCACCGCGATGCCGCTGGCCGACGGGCGCCCGGTGCAGGTGGTCGGGCCGCCGCGCGCGCAACCGCTGCCGGAGCTGGATCTGTCCGCTGTGAACGATCCCGAAGCCGAGGTCGCGCGGATCGCCGCCGGATTCTGCCGTGAGCCGTTCGACCTGCGAGCCGGGGACTTCCTGCGGACGCGGCTGCTGCGCCTCTCTCCGACGCGGCACGTGCTGCTGGTCTCGACCCACCACATTGTCTCGGATTACTGGTCCAGCGGTCTGCTCTTCCACGAGATCTTCCGGCTGTACGAGTCCTTCGCGGCCGGTCGCTCGCCGGACCTGCCTGAGCTGACCGTGCAATACCGCGACTACGCGCGCTGGCAGGCCGCCGTGCACGAGGGCCATCACCTCGACGACCAGATCGCCTACTGGAAGCAGCGGCTGGCCGGGGCCGCGCCCCTGCTCGAACTGCCCGCCGACCGCCCGCGCCCCGCGGTGCAGAGCCGCCGCGGCGGCTGGCAGGAGTTCTCGCTGAGCCCGGCCGCCACCGAACGGCTCAAGGAACTGGGCCGGGAGTCCGGCGCGGCGCCGTTCATGGTGCTGCTGGCCGCGCTGAAGGCCGTGCTGCACCGCTACACCGGCCGCGAGGACCTGCTCGTCGGCACGTTCAACGCCAACCGCACCAAGGCCGAGCTGGAACCGGTGATCGGCCTGTTCGCCAACACGCTGGTGCTGCGCACCGAGGTCGGCGGGCAGCTGAGCTTCCGCGAGCTGCTGGCCCGGGTGCGCGACACCTGCCTCGGCGCCTACCAGCACCAGGACGTGCCCTTCGAACGGCTCGTCGACGAGATCGCGCCCGGCCGCGACCTCAGCAGCAACCCGCTGTTCCAGGTGATGCTGGTGCTCGAATCCGCGCCGGTGGGCGAGATCGGGGCGAGCGGGCTGGAGGTGGACGTCCGCGCGCTGGACAACCGCACCGCGAAGTTCGACCTGCTGTTCATCGTCTTCCCCGGCGAGGACCGGGGGAGCTTCCACGGCCTGGTCGAGTACAACGCCGACCTGTTCGACCCCTCGACCGTGGAGCGGATGGCCGGGCACTTCACCACTTTGCTCGCCGCCGCTGTCGAAGCGCCGGACACCCCGGTCGGCCGCCTGCCGCTGATCGAGAGCGCCGAGGCGGCCCTGCTGTCCGGCTGGGCCGGGAATCCCGATCCCGAGCCCGCCGAGGAAACGCTCGTCGACCTCTTCGAGCGCGAGGCCGCGGCGAACCCCTCGCGGGCCGCCGTGCGCACCGCGGGCACCACGCTTTCCTATGGCGCACTGGACGAATCGGCCAACCGGCTGGCGCGGCGGCTGGCGGAACTGGGAGCCGGGCCGGAAGCACCGGTCGCGGTCTGCCTGCCGCGCGACGAGCACCTGGTGGTCACCCTGCTCGCGGTGCTCAAGGCCGGATCCGCCTACGTTCCGCTCGACCCGGCGTACCCGGCGGAGCGGCTGACCTTCATGCTCTCCGATTCCGGCGCCTCCGTAGTGGTCACGACCGAGGCGGACGCGGCGGCGCTGGCGGATTCGCCTGCGTACGTGCTCCAGCTAGACGATCCCGCCGAGACTGCCGGGCGCGCGACGACCCCGCCGCCGCGGCGCCTGACGCACCGGTCGGCGGCGTATCTGCTCTACACCTCCGGTTCGACCGGGCGGCCGAAGGGCGCGATCACCGAGCACGGTGGCCTGCGGGTGCTGCTGGACTGGGGCCGGGGCGTGTTCTCCGACGAACTGCTCTCCGGCATGCTCGCCTCGTCCTCGGTCTGCTTCGACTCGTCGGTGTGGGAGCTGTTCCTCCCGCTGTGCCACGGCGGTTGCGTGGTGCTGGTGGAGAACGTGCTCGCCCTGCCGCGGCTGCCCGAGCCGGTGGCCGCCGGGGTCCGGATCGTCAACACCGTGCCGTCGGCCGCGGCCGAGCTGGCCCGGACCGGCGGGATCCCGCGCGGGGTCGAGACGATCAGCATGGCCGGGGAAGCGCTGCCGAACGCCGTGGTCGCCGACCTGCACCGGCTGCCCGGGGTGCGGCGGGTGCTCAACCTGTACGGGCTGACCGAGGCCAGCGTCTACTCGACCTTCGCGGACCTGCCGGGCGGGACGGAGGACGGCAACGCGACCATCGGCGGACCGGTGCCGGGCGTTCGCGTCTTCGTGCTGGACGAGCGCCTGGAACCAGCGCCCCTCGGCGTGCCGGGGGAACTGTACGTGGCCGGGCCGGGCGTCGCCCGCGGCTACCACGACCGGCCCGCCCTGACCGCCGAGCGGTTCCTGCCGGATCCTTCGGGCACCCCGGGATCGCGCCTGTTCCGCACCCGCGACCTGGCGCGCTGGCGGCCGGACGGCACCCTGGAGTTCCTCGGCCGCGCCGACCACCAGGTCAAGGTCCGCGGCTTCCGGATCGAACTCGGCGAGGTCGAATCGGCCCTGCGCGGCCGGGCCGGAGTGCTCGAAGCGGCGGTCACCACGACTCGCGAACGCGGCGGCGTCCAGCTGGCCGGGTTCTACGTGCCGGACGGCGAAGACCCCGGCGAGGACGCGATCCGGGCCGCCCTGCGCGAAATCCTGCCCGAGTACATGGTGCCCGCGCACCTGCGGCGGCTGGCCGCGCTGCCCCGCACGCCGAACGGCAAGTTCGACCGCGGCGCGCTGCCCTCGGTGTCCGCGCGGAGCGACGGTCCGCGCGGCGCCGCGCGGACCGCGGCCGAAGAGGTGGTCAGCGGGATCTGGGCCAAGGTGCTCGGAGCGGGCGAGGTCGGCCCGGAGGACAACTTCTTCGCCCTCGGCGGCGACTCGCTGCGGAGCCTGCGCGTGCTGGGCCTGTTGCGGGAGCGGGGATTCGCCCTCGAACTGCAGGACCTGTTCCGCTGCCAGACCGTCGCGGAACTGGCCGCCGCCCTCGAACACGGCGGCCGGATCCCGGAGCCGACCGCACCGTTCGACCTGGTGTCCGAAAAGGACCGTGAGTCGCTGCCGGACGGTCTCGCCGACGCCTATCCGATGGCCGCGGCGCAGGCGGGCACGCTCTACCACAGCACGATCGACCCGAACACGCCGATCTACCACGACCTGATCGGCTACCACGTCCGCGCGCCCTATGACGAACAGGCGCTCAGTGACTCGCTGGCCGCGGCGGTCCGGCGGCACCCGGCGCTGCGCACCTCGTTCGACCTCGTCGCCTACAGCGAGCCGATGCAGCTGGTCTGGAACGAAGCCGAACTGCCGCTGGAATTCGGCGACCTGCGCGAATTCGCCGACGCCGAGCAGGAAGCGCGGATCGAGGCGTGGCTGGAGGAAGAAAAGACCCGCGGCTTCACCTGGACCCGCGCGCCGCTGGCCCGGATCAGGGTGTTCCGCCGGGCGGAGGACCGCTTCGCCATCGTGGTCAGCTTCCACCACTCGATCCTCGACGGCTGGAGCATTTCGACCCTCTTCGGCCACTGGCTCGGCGACTACCGGCGCCGCCTGCGGGGCGAGCCCGGCGGACTGGACGAGCGGGACGCCGGCGCCTACCGCGAGTTCGTCGCGCTGGAGCGCCGCGCCGTGCGCGACCCCGAACAGCGGGATTACTGGTACCGCAAGACAAGCGCGCTGCCGTCGCTGCGCTTGCCGGAGACGGCGGGCACGGTGGCCGGACCGCGCGGTGCGGCGCGCCAGTACTTGCTGGACGGCGGCGTCGCCGACCGGTTGCGCGAGGCCATGCGCGCCGAAGGCCTCACCGTCAAGTACGCCTGCCTCGCCGTGCACCTGTGGGTGCTCGGCCAGGTGACCGGGCACGCCGAGGTCTACACCGCGCTCGCCGCGAACGGACGGCCGCCGCAGCCGGGCGTCGCCGAGGAATGCGGCTTGTTCGTCAACGGCGCGCTGGTGCGCACCACGCTCGCCGACGGCAGCTGGACCGACCTCGCGCGCACGGTCTTCGACGCCGAATGCGAGCTGATGCCCTATCGCCATTTCCCCTACGCCGAGGTGCACCAGCTCGCCGGGCCGGGCGTGGCGGTGGAGACCGGGGCCAACTTCGTCCGCTACCTCGCCTACGAATCCCTGGCGGACGACGAGGACGTGCACGTGCTCGACTCGACCCTGTTCGAGGAGACCGAATTCCCGTTCGCGGTCTACTTCGTGGCGGACCCGCAGAACGCGGAGATCCTCGTCCGGGTCCAGTACGACGGGCACCGCTTCGGCTCCGACTGGATCGACGAAGTCGCCGGGCAGTACCTGGCCGCGCTGGAGCGGTTCGCCGCCGACCCCTCGGCTCCCTACGGAAGGCCGACCGGGCTGACCGACCGCGTGGCGGAGCGGTTCGGGCTGCCGCCCGGCGGGATCGAGCGCATCAGCCCGATCACCCCGGTGCAGCGCGACCTGTACCTCGAACACGCCGCCCGGCCCGACGTCGGCGCGTTCATCCCGGCCTTCTCGCTGGACCTCGGGCCGGACGGGGACGCGGACCGGTGGCGCGCCGCGGTGCGCTCGGTCACCGCGGCCGAGGAGCTGATGCGCTCCGCCCCGGTGCTGCTCGACGGCGAACCGGCGCTGGCCGTGCTCGCACCGTCCGAAGTGGACTGTCCGCTGCTCGACGTGCGCGAGGCGCCCGAGCAGCCGTACGGCCTGCTCGACGCGATTCCCGAGCACGCGCAACGGCCCTACGCCCCGGAGGGCGAGCCGCTGATCCGGCATCTGCTGGTCCGGGACGAACACGGGCGCCTGCAGGCGGTCGTCGGCGCGCACCACGCGGTGATCGACGGGCCGTCGGTGCCGCTGATGTTCCGGCGGCTGGTCGACGCCTACCGCGGCGCGTCCCCGGAACGGGACGGCGCCGAGTCCTTCCTCGACCGCGTGCCGGAGATCGCGGCGCGGTTCGACCGCCCGGAAACCCTGGACTACTGGCGAGACTTGGCCGCGCGCTCGTCGGCACTGGAGATCCCGCCGGTGCCGGAGGGCGACGGCCGGGCCGTGCTGCGGCCGATGGCCTCGCTCGACGGCGACGACCTGGCCGCGCTCCGCGCCTGGTGCGAGGCCAACGGGCAGCGGCTGCCGGGCTTCCTGCTCGCGCTGTTCGCCGCTTTCGCCGGACGGCATTCGGCGGGGGAGGACGACTATTTCGTCTACACGCTCGCCGGCGGCCGTCCGCCGGAGCAGGCCGGTTCGCTCGGCTGCTACCTGCACGTCTTGCCAGTGCACGTGCCCCGGCCCGGCCCGGCGGAATCGGCGGCCGAGTACGCCGCCCGCTTCCGGCAGCGGCGGCGGGACGCCCGCGGGCACGAGTCGGTGTCCGCTTTCCAGCAGCGCCGGATCCTGCCCGAGGACAATCTCCGGTTCGTCTTCAACTTCCTGCCCGCCAACCTGGTCGCGAAGGTCGGCGGAGACATCGGGTACGCGACCTACGAGGACGTGCCGTTCGACGAGGCGCATCTGACCCTGCGCGAGTACGACGACCACATCGAGCTGCTCTTCCAGTGCGCGCCGGATCTGTTGTGGGGCGAGCATTTCGCCGCCGCGTTCGCCCGGTTCTCGGTCGCCGCGGTGTCCGGCGGTCCGTTGTCCGCGGTGCCTTCGGTGCCCGGCCAGGCCGAGGCCTGGCTGCGAGAGGTCAGCACCGGTGCCGTCGTCGAACCGGGCTGGGAGACGGTGCTGGAGTGGGTCGAGCACACCGCGGCGACCCGGCCGGACACTGTCGTGCTGTCCGAAGGGGACCGGCAGCTCACCCACCGCGAACTGGGCGAGCAGGCGAACCGGCTGGCCCGCGGGCTGGTCGCACTGGGCGCCGGTCCGGGCGAGGTGGTCGCCGTCGCGGTGCCGCGCTCGGCCGAACTGGTGGTCTCGCTGCTGGCCGTGCTCAAGACCGGGGCCGCGTTCCTGCCGCTCGACCCGGAACTGCCCGCCGAGCGGATGGCGATGATGCTCGGCGACGCCGGCGCGCGGCTGGGCCTCACCGTCGCGGGCACGTTGCCGGTCCTGCCCGAGTCGAAGTGGCTGGTGCTGGACGACGACGCCACGGCGGCGGAACTCGCCGAATTGCCTTCGCACGACCTGAATCCGGGGATCTCCGGCCGCACGCCGATGTACGTGCTGTTCACCTCCGGGTCCACCGGCCGGCCGAAGGGCGTGGTCGTCGAGCACGGCGGGGTGGTGAACCGGCTGCGGTGGATGCAGGACGAGTTCGAGCTGACCGCCGCCGACGTGGTGGCGCAGAAGACCCCCGCCGGGTTCGACGTGTCGGTGTGGGAGTTCTTCTGGCCGCTGGTCGCCGGTGCGCGGCTGGAGGTGCTGCCGCCGGGCGCCCACCGCGATCCCGGCCAGCTGGTGAAGGTCATCCGCGCCGCTGGGGTTTCCGTGCTGCACTTCGTGCCCTCGATGCTGAGCGTGTTCGCCGAAGACCCCGAAGCGCCGGAATGCACGAGCGTGCGCGACATCGTGTGCAGCGGCGAGGTCCTGCCGGGTTCGTTGCGGGACCGGGTGGCCGGAGTGCTGCCGGGGGCGCGGCTGCACAACCTGTACGGGCCGACCGAAGCTTCGATCGACGTGACGCGCTGGGCGTGCGCGGAGGATTCCGGGCCGTCGGTGCCGATCGGCCGGGCCGTGCCGAACACCAGGCTGCACGTGGTCGACGCGGCGGGCAGGCTGGCGCCGCCCGGGGTGGCCGGCGAGTTGTGCATCGGCGGCGTGCAAGTGGCACGCGGGTACGCCGGGCGTCCCGGGCTGACCGCCGAACGGTTCGTGCCGGATCCCTGCGGTCCGGAGGGTTCCCGGATGTACCGCACCGGGGACCGCTGCCGGTGGCGCGCGGACGGTGCGCTGGACTACCTGGGCCGCGACGACGGCCAGCTCAAGATCCGGGGCCAGCGCGTGGAACTGGGCGAGATCGAGGTCGTGCTGGCGCGGCACGAGGACGTCCGGGAGGCGGTGGTCCGGGCCCGCGACGGCGGTCGCGGCGAAGGCGACGTGCTGCTCGACGCGTACCTGGTGCCCGCAAGCGGCGAACTGTCCACAGAGGACGTCCGGGCGCGGGCGAGGGCGGTGCTGCCCGGCTACATGATCCCGGCGACCTGGACTGTGCTGGACGCCTTGCCGGTCACCGCGAACGGCAAGCTGGACCGCCGCGCGCTGCCCGCCCCCGCCGCCGAAAGCTCGGCCGCGGCGAGGCCCGCCACCGAACTGGAAGCGGCGATCGCGGCGGTGTGGGCGGAAACGCTGGGCCGGCCGGTGCCCGGGGTGACGGACAACTTCTTCGATCTGGGCGGGCATTCCCTGTTGCTGCTGCGGGTGCACGCCCGGCTGCAGCGGGCGCTGGACCGTCCGCTCCGGATCGTGGACCTGTTCAGCCATCCGACAGTGCGCGCGCTGGCCGCGCATCTCGGCGGTGCCGATGAGGACGGGCCTGTCGCGCGACCGCGGGCGGGCAGGCGGCGGGCGGCCGCCGAACTGCGGCAGAAACGACTCGGGGCCAGGGGCGCGCGGTGAACGAGACGAATGACTTACGAGACGGTCAGGTGAGGTTTGTGAGTGATCCGGTAGACGCGATCGCGGTCGTCGGCATGAGCTGCCGGTTCCCGGGCGCGGACGACCCCGAGCGGTTCTGGGCCAACCTGACCGCCGGCGTGGAGTCGATCTCCACCTTCGACCCGGACGAGCTGCGCGCGGCCGGCGTGGATCCGGCGCTGCTGGAGCACCCCGGGTTCGTGCCGAGGGGCGGGGTGCTCAGCGACATCGACCGGTTCGACGCCGCCTACTTCGGCTACAGCCCGCGCGAGGCCGAGCTGATCGACCCGCAGCAGCGGCTGTTCCTCGAATGCGCGGCGGGCGCGCTCGACGACTCCGGCTACGACCCGGCGCGGTTCGGCGGCGTGGCCGGGATCTACGCCGGGGTCGGGCTGAGCTCGTACATGTGGAACAACATCTACCCGAGCGAAAGCGAACTGGCCGACGTCAGCCAGATGCAGATGATCCTCTCGGTGGACAAGGACTACCTGGCCACGCGCGCGGCCTACAAACTCGACCTGCGCGGCCCCGCGGTCACCGTGCAGAGCGCCTGCTCCACCTCGATGGTGGCCATCCACCTTGCCTGCCAAGGCCTGCTCACCGGCGAATGCGACCTCGCACTGGCCGGCGGGGCTTCGCTGATCCTGCCGGAGGTCCGCGGGTACGTGTACGAGGAGGGCGGCGTGCTCTCCCCGGACGGGCACTGCCGCTCCTTCGACGCCGACGCCAAGGGCACTGTTCCCGGCAGCGGCGTCGGCGTGGTCGTGTTGCGGCGCTTGGAAGACGCGCTCGCCGACGGCGACACGATCCACGCGATCGTCCGCGGGTCGGCGATGAACAACGACGGCGCGGCGAAGGTCGGCTACACCGCTCCGGGCACGCGCGGGCAGACCCAGGTGATCACCGACGCGGTCAGCGCCGCGGGCGTGGAGGTGGACACCATCGGCTACGTCGAGACGCACGGCGCGGCCACCCCGCTCGGCGACCCGATCGAGATGACCGCGCTCGCCGACGCCTTCCGCGCCCTCGGAGCCGACGACGGCCGCCGCTGCGCGATCGGCTCGCTGAAGTCGAACATCGGGCACCTCGACTCCGCGGCCGGGGTGGCCGGGTTCATCAAGTCGGTGCTGATGGTCAAGCACGGCAAGGTCCCGCCGAGCCTGCACTTCCGGGAGCCGAACCCGAACATCGACTTCGCCTCGATGCCGTTCTACGTCAACCGCGAACTGGCCGACTGGCCGGTGCCCGGGCCGCGCCGGGCGGGCATGAGCTCGTTCGGCATCGGGGGGACCAACGCGCACATCGTCGTCGAACAGCCGCCGGAGCCGCGGCGGCGGGAGCCTTCGGGAGGACCTCGTCCGATCCTGCTCTCCGCGCGCACTCCCGCCGCGCTGGAGCGGGCCACCGACCGGCTCGCCGAACACCTGCGCGAGCATCCGGAGCTGTCCCTTGCCGACGTCGCGGGCACTCTCGCCGCCGGCCGCCGGGTGCACGCCCATCGCCGGGCCGTGGTGGCGGCGGACACCGCGGGCGCGGCGAAGGCGCTGGAGAGCCGCTCGCCGGAGGTGTTCACCTCGGCCGGGCCCGCCGGGACCCGCTCGGTGGTGTTCCTGTTCTCCGGCGTCGGCGACCAGTACGCGAACCTGTGCTCCGGGCTGTACCGGGACGAGCCGGTGTTCCGCGCCGAACTCGACCGGTGCGCCGGATTGTTCGCCCCGCACTTGGGTTTCGACCTGCGGGAGAAGCTGTTCGACGCGACGGCCGGACCCTCGGGCGAGCTGCCCGCGGACCCGCTCGCCCGGCTGCTGCGGGAACGGGAAGCGGGGCCGCTCGACGAGACGATCGTCGCGCAGCCGCTGCTGTTCGCCGTCCAGTACGCGATGGCGCGGCTGTGGATGCATTACGGCGTGCGCCCGGACGCTCTGCTCGGCTACAGCGTCGGCGAGTACGTCGCGGCGGCGGTCGCCGGGGTGTTCTCGCTGGCGGATGCCGCCTGGCTGGTGGCCCGCCGCGCCCGGCACATCGGCGGGCTGCCCGGCGGGGCGATGCTCGCGGTGATGAGCGCGGCCGAACAGGTCGAGCCGTTGCTGGGCGACCGGCTGTCGCTGTCCGCTGTGGACGCTCCTTCGCTGTGCGTGGTCGGCGGTCCGGCCGAAGAGGTCGACGCGCTCGCCGAGCGCCTGCTCGCCGACGGCATCGCCAGCCGTCGCGTGCCCGCCGAGCACGCGTTCCACACGTGGATGATGCGCCCGCTGGAGGAAAGCCTGCGCGCCGACTTCGCCGGGGTGCGTCTGAACGCGCCGGAGATCCCGTACCTGTCCAACGTCACCGGGCAGTGGGTCACTCCAGCGGAGGCGACGGATCCCGGGCACTGGGCCCGGCACAGCGTGGCGACTGTCCGGTTCGCCGACCAGGTCGCCGCGATGTGGCAGCTGACCGCGCCGGTGGTGGTCGAACTGGGGCCGGGCCGCGCGCTGGGGAGCCTGCTGGTGCAGCACCCCGACCGCGCCGACGACGGCCTCGTGCTGCCCTCCTCGCCCGCCGCGCACGATCGCGCGGACGACCGGACGGTGCTGCTCGAAGCGCTGTCCAGGGCCTGGCTCGCCGGGGTGGAGGCGGATTGGTCCACAGTGGACCCGAGCGGCGAGTGGGGACGGACGAGCCTGCCCGGTTATCCCTTCGAGCGTTCCAGTTACTGGCTTTCCGCGCGTGCGCCGGGCAAAGCCGGGGAAGCCGCCGCGCGGGCGACCGGCAGGCAGTCCGATCCGGCGGACTGGTTCCACCTGCCCGACTTTTCGCGCGGGCTGCCCCCGCAGGCCGCGGCGGACGCGGCGGCCGGGGAGACCTGGCTGGTCGCCGGCGACGCCGCGTCGATCGCGGGCGAGGTCGCCGCCCGCTCGGCCGCCCGGGTGATCCGGGTGAGCTGGGCCGAGGAGTTCGCCGACTGCGGCGACGACCGGTACACCGTGAACCCCGGCGATCTGGACGGCTGGCTGGCCCTGCTTCGCGGGCTGAAGGGCTCGGCGCCCGGGCGCGTGGTGTTCGGAGCGGACGGCCCGCAGTGGGACTTCACCGCCTTCCACGGCCTGGTGCTGCTGATGCGGGCGTGGACCGAATGCGGGCTGGTCGACGACGTGGAGATCAGCGTGCTGTCGGTGTCCGGCCTGGTCGTGGCGGGAGAGACCGAGGTGCGGCCGGAACGCGGCATGACGGCCGCGCTGTGCCGGGTGATCGGCCAGGAACTTCCGCAGGCACGCTGCCGGTTCGTCGACACCGCCCCGGCCGTATCGGCGCGGCAGCGCGCTCGGCTGCTGACCCACCTGCACGCGGAAATCGTGGCGGGCGGGGACGATTGCGTCGCCTATCGCGGCGATACCCGCTGGGTGCGCGGCTTCGTGCCGGCCCGGCTGGAAGCCACGGGCGCCACGCGGCTGCGCGACGGCGGCTGTTACCTGGTTTCCGGCGGCCTGGGCCGGATCGGCGCGGTGATCGGCGATCTGCTGGCGACCCGCCGCGCCCGGATCGGGGTCATCCGGCGTTCCGCGGTCCCCGCCCGCGACCAATGGGACGCCTATCTGGCGAAGGCGGATCCGGACGACTCGGTCGCCGCGGAGATCACCGCGATCCGGCGGCTGGAAGCGGCGGGCGCCACGGTGGCCACCGCCTCGGCCGACGTCGCCGACGACGAGGCCTTCGCGGTCGCGGTGGCACGGCTGGAACAGGAACTCGGTCCGTTCGACGGCGTGTTCCACGTGGCCGGAGTGGTGACCGCGGACGGTGTGGTGCCGCTCGCCGAGGCGACGGCCGAGAGCGCCGAACCGCACCTGGCCGCGAAAGCGCGGGGCGTACGGGTGCTCGCCGGGGTGTTATCCGGGCGGGAGCTGGACTTCGTGCTGCTGTGCTCGTCGATCGCGTCGGTGCTCGGCGGGATCGGGTTCTCCGCCTACGCCGCGGCGAACCTGTACCTCGAGTTGTTCGCGGCCGCGCGGTCCGCCGACGGCGGCACCCCGTGGACAGCGCTGGCGTGGGAAGGCTGGACCGTCGAAGGCGACGCTTCCGCCGCGGCGACCCTGCGCGAGTACCTGATCGACGAGGCCGACGCGACAGCCGTGCTCGACCGCGTGCTCGCCGGGAGCCTGCCCGCCCAGCTGGTGAACTCGACCGGCGACCTGCGGTCCCGGTTCGACCAGTGGTCGGGCGACGAAGCCGGGCCCGCACCCCGCTCCGGAGGCGGGCACGCGCGCCCGGACCTGCAAACCGCTTACGCCGCACCGGTCACCGACACCGAGAAGCTGCTCGCCGAGGTGTGGGCGGGCCTGCTCGGCATCGACCGGGTCGGCGTGCACGACAACTTCTTCGAACTCGGCGGCCATTCGCTGCTCGGCACCAGGGTGATCTCGCGGCTGCTGAAGGAACTGCGGGTCCAGGTGCCGCTGCACACCCTGCTGACCAGCCCGACGGTGGCCGAACTCGCCGCCGCGGTGGAGGAACTGCGGGACGCGCCGGCGGCGCCGTCGATCACCCGCGTCGACCGCGGCGGCTACCGCCAGCGCGGCGAAGCGGCCGAGCCGACAGGAGCGACGACCCGATGAACAGCGCCACCCCGGAGATCCACCGGTTCCCGGCGTCCTTCGCCCAGCGGCGGCTGTGGCTGGTCCAGCAGCTCGATCCGGGCAACCCGTTCTACCTGATCCCGATGGGGATGCGGCTGCGCGGCGAACTCGACGTGCCCGCGCTGGAGCGGGCACTGGCCGCCGTGGTCGACCGGCACGAGGCGCTGCGCACCGGGTTCGCCGTGGAGGACGGCGAACCGGTACAGGTGGTGCACGGCCGGGCGGACGTGCCGTTGCCGGTGACCGATCTGCGCGGGCACGCCGATCCGGAGGCGGAATTGGCCCGGCTGGAGGCCGAATTCGGCGCGCGCCCGTTCGACCTCGCCGAGCCGCCGCTGCTGCGCGCCCTGCTGGTCCGGCTCGGCGAAGCCGACCACCAGCTGCTGATCACCATCCACCACATCGTCTGCGACGCCTGGTCGCAGGACATCTTCTTCCGCGAACTGGGCGAGTGCTACGCGGCGTTCGCCCGGAACGAGACGCCCGAACTGCCCGAACTCGCCGTGCAGTACCCGGATTTCGCGGTGTGGCAACGGGATCTGGCCGACACCCCGGAGTTCGCCCGGCAACTCGGCTACTGGCGCGAGCACCTGCGCGACGCGCCCCGGCTTTCGGCGCTGCCGCTGGACCGGCCGCGTCCGGCGAAGCGCGATCACCGCGGCGCCTGGCACGACTTCGTGGTCCCCGCCGCAGTGCTCGACGAACTGCGCGCCTTGGCCAGAGCGCACAACTGCACGCTGTTCATGGTGGTGTTCGCGGCTTTCTCGGTGCTGTTGTCGCGTTCGGCCGGACAGGACGACCTGGTGCTCGGTTCGCCGATCACCGGCCGGGGCCGCCCGGAACTGGAGGACCTGGTCGGGTTCTTCGTCAACACGCTGCCGCTGCGGGCCGACCTGTCCGGCGATCCGGCGTTCACTGACCTGCTCGCCCGGGTGCGCCGGACCTGCCTCGACGGGGTGGCCAACCAGGACGTGCCGTTCGAGAAGCTCGTCGAGGAACTGGCCCCGGACCGCGATCCCAGCCACGACCCGCTGTTCCAGAACATCCTGGTGTTCCAGGGACCCGCGAGCGCCGAGGTCGGCGTCGGCGACCTTTCGCTGGAATACCAGGGAAAGAACAACAACACCGCGAAGTTCGACCTCTCGCTGTACGCGGGCGAAGCCGAGGACGGGCTGCGGTGTTCCTTCGAGTACGCCACCGCGTTGTTCGACCCCGAGACCATCGAACGTCTTGGCCGTCGCTTCGCCACGCTGCTCGCCGGAATCACCGCGGACCCCGATGCGCGGCTGTCCGCCTTGCCGCTGCTGGACGGCGGCGAACGCGGCTGCCTGCAGGCGTGGGGCGAGCACGGCTGGTCCGAGGTGCCGGTGCCGGAAGCCACTTTGCCGGAGCTGGTGCTCCGGGCCGCCGAGTCCGCTCCGGACGCCGCGGCGGTGTGGCACGCGGATCGCGTCCTGACCTACCGCGAGCTGGACCGGGAATCCGGGCGTCTGGCCCGGCGCCTGCGGGCCGCCGGCGTCGGCCCGGACACGCGGGTCGGCGTGTGCCTGCCGCGTACCCCGGACCTGGTGATCGCGCTGCTCGCGGTGCTGCGGGCCGGGGGAGCCTACGTGCCGCTGGACCCGGAATACCCCGCCGAACGGCGGCGGCTGATGCTCGCCGACGCGGACGCTCCCGCGCTGGTGACCGACGACCCTGGTGCCTTCGGCGGCTACGCGGGACAGGTGCTCGCCGTCGGCGGCTCCGGTGCCGAGGCTCCGCTGCCGGAAACGCCGCCGTCCGGGCAGAGCGCCGCGTACGTCATCTACACCAGCGGCTCCACCGGCCGTCCAAAAGGGACAGTCATCTCCCACGACTCCGTGCGGCATCTGCTTTCCTGGGGCCGGGACCTGCTCGACGACGACGAGCTTGCGGGAGCGGTCGCGACCTCCTCGGTCTGCTTCGACGCTTCCGTGCTGGACCTGTGGGTGCCGCTCGCGTTCGGCGGCCGGGTGGTGCTGGTGGACAACGCGCTGCATATCGGCACCTTGCCCGAAGAGGCGGCCGCGATGGCGCGGTACTTCTTCGCGGTACCCTCGGTGGTCGGCGAACTGCTGCGAGCCGGGCATCTGCCGGACGGCCTGCGCACCTACATCGCCGGGGGCGAGGAGCTGCCCGCGGCCACCGCGCGCGCGATGTTCGACGCCGGCGCCCACCGGGTCGTGAACGTCTACGGCCCCACCGAAACCACGGTCGTCGCCACCAGCCTGGAACTGACCGCGAGCGAACAACCGGACGTGCACCTGGGCAAACCGCTCGGGCACGCCAGGGTCTACGTCCTCGACGACACGGGCGCGCTCGCGCCGACCGGGGTGTTCGGCGAGCTGTACATCGCCGGTCCCGGAGTCGGTCTCGGCTACCTCGGCAATCCGGCGCTGACGGCTTCGCGGTTCGTGCCCGATCCGGGGCGCGCCGGGGCCCGGATGTACCGCACCGGCGACGTGGTGCGCTGGCGGTCCGACGGCGGGCTGGAGTTCCGCGGCCGGGCCGACCACCAGGTGAAGATCCGCGGGTTCCGGATCGAACTGGGCGAGGTGGAGGCCGCGCTGGCGGAATTCCCCGGCATCGCCGAATCCGCCGCGAAGGCGGTCGCCACCGAAGCGGGGGAGCGACTGCTGGCCGGCTACTTCACCGGAGACGCGGACACCGAGGCGGTGAAGGCGTTCCTGCGCGACCGCCTGCCCGCCTACCTGGTGCCCGGCGTGCTGGTCCGGCTGGACGAACTGCCGCGCACGGTGAGCGGGAAACCCGATCGCTCGCGCCTGCCCGAACCGCGGCCGCCCGCCCGCGAGACCCCGCGCGTCGCCCCGCGCAACCGGATGGAACGGCTGGTCCTCGGCATCTGGCAGGACGTGCTGTCCCGCCGGGACGTCGGTCCGCACGACAACTTCTTCGACCTCGGCGGGCATTCGCTGCTGCTGATCCGCATGCACACCGCGCTGACCGAGGCGTTGCCGGTGACCGTGCCCTTCGCCGAGCTGTTCCGCCACACCACCGTCAGCGCGCTCGCGGCCTATCTGCGCGAACTCGCCGAACCGGCCACGCCGAAAGCCGTCCCGAAGGAGGAGAAACCGGTGCGCAGCAGCGGAAAACCCAGCGACACCGACATCGCGGTGGTCGGCATGGCCTGCCGCTACCCCGGCGCGAGCAGCCCGGAGGAGTACTGGCGGGTGCTGCTGGACGGCCTCGAAACGATCACCACCGCCACCCCGGACGAGATCCGCGCGGCGGGGTTCGGCGACGACGCCTTCGCCGAGGACTTCGTGCCGCGCGGCGGTGCGCTCGCCGGCATCGAGTACTTCGACGCGGGCTATTTCGGCTACAGCCCCAGCGAAGCCGAACTGATCGACCCGCAGCAACGGCTCTTCCTGGAGTGCTCGGCCGAGGCGCTGCAGCGCGCCGGGCACGACCCCGAGCAGTTCGACGGCGGCATCGGCGTCTATGCCGGGGTCGGGCACAGCGACTACATGTGGAACAACACTTTCGTCAACCAGGAGACGGTGCCCAATTCCAACGGCGCGCATCTGCTGATCTCCTGGGACAAGGACCATCTGGCCACCCGGGTGTCCTACAAGCTGAACCTGCGCGGCCCGGCGATGACCGTGCAGACCGCGTGCTCCACCTCGCTGGTCGCCACCCACGTCGCGGCCCGCGCGCTGCTGTCCGGCGAATGCGACATGGCGCTGGCGGGCGGCGCGTCGATCCTGATCCCGAACGTCGGCTACAAGTGGGTCGAAGGCGGGATCTTCAGCCCGGACGGGCATTGCCGCCCGTTCGACGCCGCTTCGCAGGGCACGCTCCCGGGCAGCGGCGTCGGCGTGGTCGTGCTCCGGCGGCTGGCCGACGCGCTCGCAGACGGCGACCCGGTGCACGCGGTGATCCGCGGTTCGGCCATCAACAACGACGGTTCGGCGAAGGTCGGCTACACCGCGCCGGGCGTGGCCGGGCAGGTGGACGTGATCCGCAAGGCACTGGCCGCCGCGGACGCCGAACCGGGCAGCATCGGGCTGATCGAGGCGCACGGCACCGGCACGGTGCTCGGCGACCCGATCGAGGTGACCGCGCTGACCCAGGCGTTCACCGAACCGGGTCCGCTGCCGCCCGCGTCGTGCGCCCTCGGCTCGGCGAAGTCCAACTTCGGCCACCTCGGGACCGCGGCCGGGGTCGCCGGGCTGATGAAGGCGGCGCTCGCTGTGGAGCACGGCGTCGTGCCGCCGTCGCTGCATTTCGAACGCCCGAACCCGAACACCGATCTCGACGGCAGCCCGTTCTTCGTCAGCAGCGAACCGGCCGCCTTCCCCGGCGAGGGCCCGCGCCGCGCGGGCGTCACCGCGCTGGGCATCGGCGGCACCAACGCCCACGTCGTGCTGGAGCAGCCGCCGGAGCGGCAGCCGTCGACGCCGGGCCGGGGCTGGCAGATCCTGCCGCTCTCGGCACGCAGCCGCGGCGCGCTGGACACTGCGACCAAGGAACTGGCCGACTATCTCGCCGGCACACCGGACGCCGATCTCGCCGACGTGGCCTACACGCTGCAGCTCGGCCGGACCGCGCTGGACCAGCGCCGGGTGGTACTGGCCAAGACCACCGCCGAGGCCGCCGGCCTGGCCCGCGAAGGCGGCGAGGAATTCCTGCGGGTGCGCGAAAGCGGCGACGTGCAGAGTTCCTGGACGCTGGTGCTCCCCGGCGAGTTCGCGGTAGTGCCGGGCAGGCTGGCGAAGCTGTACTGGCGGCTGCCGGTGATCCGGTCGGCAGTCGACGAATGCAGCGAGCTGCTCGCCCCGGGCCTCGGCGCCGACCTGCGCGAGGCGATTTTCCTGGCGTCCGCCGACGATCCGGTGGACCCGCGGTTCGAGAATCCCGCGCGGTTCGTCACGCTCTACGCGCTGGCCCGCGCTCTCGGCGAGCTTGGCCTGCGACCGGACGAGATCGCCGCGTCCGGGGCGGGCGAGCTGGTGGCCGCGTGCCTGACCGGGGTGCTGGACCTGCCGCGGGCGGTGGCCGTGCTGGTCGGCCAAGGCGCGCCGGAGATCGGCGCCGCGCCGGAGACGCCCTGGAGTTCGGTGGCGTGCGACGGGTTCGTGACCGAGGACGAACTGGCCGATCCGGAGTTCTGGACCAGCGGGATCTGGGCCGGCGGCGACTTCGGCGAGGTGCTCGAACCGCTGCTGGACGACCCCGCGCAGGTACTGGTGGTGGCGGGAGCGACCGTCGCGGTGCCGGGCTGGGAAGAGCCCTCGGGGCAGCTGGTCGAGGTGCTGCCGGAGGACTCGGCCGACGCCGAGTACGACTTCGCCGCGGCACTGGGCAGGCTGTGGCTCTCCGGCGCGACAGTGCACTGGAAGTCGTTGTTCGACGGGCAGCGGCGCACGCGCCTGCGGCTGCCGACCTATCCATTCGAGCGGAGCCGGTACTGGCTGGAGCCGCCCGCCGACGCGAAACCGTCGGCGATGGCGGTCCCTGCGGGGGAGCGGGCCGCCGATCCGGCGGACTGGTTCTACGCGCCCTCGTGGAAGCGCGCCGCCCGCCCGGTCGCGACCGGTTCCGGAGGCACCTGGCTGGTCGCCGGGACGGACACGATCGCCGGGGAGGTCGCCGAACTCGGCGCCGACCGGGTGATCCCGGTCCACTGGGGACGGTCGTTCGCCGATCTCGGCGAGGACGGCTACCTGGTGGACCCGGAATCGCCCGCGGACTGGGAAAAACTGGTCCAAGCGCTGCACGACGCGGGCGAGGCGCCCGACCACCTCGTGCACGGCTCGGGGGCGCTGGACGAGGAGACCGCTCCCGGCGGTTACGACTCGTTCCTCGCCGTGCTGTTCCACGCCAGGGCGCTCGCCAAGGCCGGGGTCGCCGGCGCGAACCTTTCCGTGCTCACGGTTTCCGGGCTCGCCCTCGCCGACGAGCCGCGCGTGGTGCCCGAACGCGGCATGATCTCCGGTCTGCTGCGCGTGGTCGCGCAGGAGGCGCCGGGCGTGCGCTGCCGGTTCGTCGACGCGGCCCCGGTGGAGTCCGGCAAGCGGCGTTCGCGGCTGCTGGGCAGGCTCGCCGCCGAACTGTTCGCCGGCGAGGAGCCGTGCGCCGCCTACCGCGGCGAGCACCGCTGGGTGCCGGAATACGCGGCGGTTCCCCTGCCGGAAGCCGGATCCTCGGTGCTGCGGCCCGACGGCTGCTACCTGATCGTCGGCGGGCTGGGCCGGATGGGCACGGAGATCGCGCGGGTGCTCGTCGGGGCCCGGATCGGCCTGATCCGGCGCTCGGCGCTGCCGCCGCGCGACCAGTGGGCCGCCCGCCTCGCCGAAGCGGCGGCGGGCGACCGGACCGCCGACGAGATCCGGGTGGTCCAGGAACTGGAGTCCGCCGGTTCGGAGGTGGCCGCGATCGCCGCGGACGTCGCCGACGAGGCCGCGTTCGGCGAAGCGGTCGCCGGGCTGGAGGAGCGGCTCGGCCGGTTCGACGGCGTTTTCCACGCCGCCGGAGTGGTTTCCGGCGACCGGCTCGTCCCGGTGGCCGCCGCGACCGCCGCGTCCGCCCGCGCCCATCTCGCCGCCAAGGCCGACGGCGCCGCCGTGCTGGCCAAGGTGTTCGCCGGGCGGGAGCTGGACTTCGTTTTCCTGTGCTCGTCGATTTCCTCGGTGCTCGGCGGCGCGGGATTCGGCGCCTACTCCGCCGCGGCGGTCTACGCCGAACTGTTCGCCGCGCGCCAGTCGATCGCCGGGGAGACGCCGTGGATCGCGGTCGCCTGGGACAGCTGGCGCGCGTCCGGAAAGCTCGGCTTGGACGGCGGCGAGGCGCGGGAGGTGCTGCGCCGGGTGCTGACCGCGGACCCGCTGCCGCAGCTGGCGGTGTCCACCGGGAACCTGCCCGCCCGGATCGCGGAGGCCGCGGGCGGCCCGGAAACCGGTGGTGCGGCTCAGGAAACCGGCGAGACCGTCTATCCCCGGCCGGACCTCGCGACCGAGTACCTGGCCCCGCGCGACGAAACCGAGCGCCGGATCGCCGGGCTCTGGCAGGGCCTGCTCGGCATCGACCGGGTGGGCGTCCGGGACAATTTCTTCGAGCTGGGCGGGCATTCCCTGCTCGCGGTCCGGCTGGTGAGCGCGCTGCAGGCGGAGTTCGGCGACACGACGGTTTCGCTGGCCACCGTGCTCAAGGCGACCACGGTGGAACTGCTGGCCGGAGCGGTCGCGGGCACCTCCTCCGGCGGGGACGCCTCGTGCGTGGTCCCGGTGCACACCACCGCGGGCGCCCCGAAGCTGTTCCTGGTGCACCCGCTCGGCGGCACGGTCCTCTGCTACCACGCGCTGGCCGCGCAGCTGGCTCCCGGCTGGTCGCTGTACGGGCTGCAGTCGCCGTCGGTGTCCGGCGGGGACGGTCCGGCGACCGTGCCCGAACTGGCCGCCCGGTACGTCTCGGATCTGCGCGCCGAGCAGCCGGAGGGCCCGTACCACCTCGGCGGCTGGTCGCTCGGCGGGGCGATCGCCTACGAGATGGCCCGGCAGCTCGCCGCCGCCGGGCAGCGGGTGGCCGAGGTGGTGATCATGGACGTCGAGCCGCCGGACCCGGACCAGCCGGTGCGCACCACCGAGGCCGAGATCGTGCTGGCGCTGCTCGACGCCCGCGACGTCGAGGCGTCCGAGCTGCCCGAGCCGGGCCCCGGCCCGGTGGCCGAGCGGATGCGCGCCTACGCGGACTGGGCAGGCGAACGCGGGCTGGTGAAACCCGGCCCGGACACCGACCGGCTGGTGCGGTTGTTCGTGGCCGCGCACCGCAATCTGACCGCTTGGCAGTCGTACCGGCCCGAGCCCTACTCCGGGCGCGTGGTCTTCCTCCAGGCTGAGGAAAGCGGCGCGGACGGCACGGATTGCTACGGCTGGCGGTCCTTCGCGAGCACGATCGAACGGCACCAGGTGCCCGGCGGCCACGAGACGATGCTGCGCGAACCGCACGTCGCCACAGTCGCCAAGGTGCTGTCCGGATCGCTGGTCGAACCGTGACGGCCTACGACTGCCAGCTGATCGGCTGGGGCGCGCTGCTGGTCGAAAGCGCCGAGCTGCTCACCGCCCGCGGGCACCGGGTGACCGGCGTGGTCACCCGGTATCCGCCCGCGCTCGACTGGGCGCGCGAACACGGCGTGCCGACCGCGGCCCGGCTCGGCGAGCTGCCCGGCCGCCCGGACTACCTGTTCAGCATCACCAACGCCGTATTGCTGAAGGCAGCGGATCTGGCCCGACCCCGGCGGATGGCGATCAACCTGCACAGCTCGCTGCTGCCCCAGTACGCGGGCGTGCACCAGACGACGTGGGCGCTGCTGCATGGCGAGACCGAGCACGGCGTGACCTGGCACGAGATGGTCGCCGAGATCGACGCGGGCCGCGTGCTCAAACAGGCGAGGTTCCCGGTCGGGTCTGGCGACACCACGCTCGCGCTGGACGTGCGCTGCCACGAGCACGCCTTGCTGTCGCTGAAGGAACTGCTGGACGACCTGGAGGCGGACGCACTCGCCCCGATCGCCCAGAACGCGGGCGAACGCACGTATTTCCCTGCCCGGCGGCTGTTCCCGGACGGCGGCCTGGTCACCGGGCAGCAGACGGCGGCGGAGCTGGACCGCTGGTGCCGGGCGGGCGAGTTCGGCCGGTTCGACAACCGGTTCGGCCGGCCCCGGCTGGTCGTCGGCGGCGAGGCTTTCCTGGTGACGGGCCTGAACCCGCGGCCGGGGCCGGTCGAGGCCGAGCCGGGCACGGTGCTGGCCGGGCCGGAGGTGCGCGTGGGCACCGTGGACGGTTCCGTCGAGCTGACCGCATTGTCCACAGTGGATGGTGAACCGGTTTCGCCGGACGCGGTGCTGAGGGCGGGCGACCGCCTGGGCGCACTGGCCTTCACCGGCTGGTTCGAGGAATGGGCGCACCGGGAAGGCTTTTGGCTCGACCGGCTCGCCGCCTGCACCGCCGCCCCCGGCCCGCTGGTGCGTCCATTGTGGACTTCTTCGCTGGTGGCTCGCGGGACCACGCTGGTCCCGCGAGCGCTGGTCGACCGGCTGCGCGACCCGGCGACCGAACTGCTGACTGCCTGGCTGGTCTGCCTCGGCTCCCGGTACGGGACCATCCGGTACAGCGACGACGACCGGCGTGCGTCAGTGGCCGGGCTGGAGGCGCTGGTCACCAGGGACGTGCCGCTCCCGGTCGAGCTGCCGCCGGAACTCGGCTTCGCCGGGGCGACCGCCGCGGTCGCCCGGGAACTGGCCGGACTGCGGGGCAGCTACCTTCGCGACCTGCCCGCGCGCTATCCGTTGCACGGCCTGGCAAATCGGCCGATGCCAGTCGCGGTGTCGATCACCAGTTCCGGCGCCCGGCTCGATCCCGCGCCCGGCACCGCCGCCGTAGTGGCGATCGACATCGCGACCCCGGCGTTCCACCTCGCGGTGACCGAGCACCTCGGGCCGCCGCGCGAGACGGTCCGGGACTTCGCCGGGCTGGCGAAATCGGTGCTGACCCTGATCGAGGCGGTCGAACAACGGCCCGCCACCCCGCTCGCCGCCGTGCGCTGAGCGGCCCACCCCAAGGAGAGAAGGACATGGCTTTCGAGGACGACGACACCACCACCGTCTACACCGTCGTGGTCAACGACGAGGAGCAGTACTCGATCTGGCCGCGCGAACGTGCCCTGCCCGCGGGCTGGCGCGACGCGGGTTTCCACGGGCCCAAGGCCGAATGCCTCGCCCACATCGAGAGCGTCTGGACCGACATGCGCCCGCTGAGCGTCCGCCGCCAGATGGACGGCGCGGCCTAGCTGCCCGGTTTTCCCGAGCGACGTTCTCTCGGCAGCGCGCCCCCGCGATATCGCGCGGCACTACTGAGAAACCCGAGTGAGGAGTCCCTTGCGATGAACCTGTCCTTCGGCCAGGAGCGCCTGTGGTTCACCCACCAGCTCGACGCCACCGGGCACGCGCAGAACGTGCCGGTGGCGGTGCGGGTCTGCGGCGAACTGGACGTCGCGGCGCTGGCCAAGGCGTGGGCCGGGGTGGTGGCGCGGCACGAGGTGCTGCGCACGGTCGTGCGCGCCGAGCACGGCGACCCGCGTCCCGAGCTGCTGGACGCGGCGGAGGTCGCCGCGGTCCGGACCGGCGACCCGGCGCGGGCCGAGGAGGAACTGCGCGCCGAGGCGGAGCACCGGTTCGACCTGGCCGCGGAGCCGCTGGTGCGGGTTACCGTGTGGCGGCTGGGGGAGCGGGACCACTTGATCGGCGTCGTGCTGCACCACCTCGTGTGCGACGCGCACTCGCTGTCCCTGCTGTTCGAGGACTGGGCCCGCGGCTACCGCGGCGAGGAGCTGCCGCCGCCCCCAGCCGTCGGATACACGGATTTCGCGGCCAGGCAACGGGAAGACGACGGGTTCGCGCAGCAGCTGGAGTACTGGGCGGCGAACCTGGCGGGCTCGCCGGCGGACACCGGGCTCCGGCCGGACCGGCGCCGCACCGGAGCGCCGTCCTTCCGCGGCGCGCAACTGCGGTTCACTGTCCCCGGCGACGCGGCCGGGCGGGTGAAGGACCTGGCCCGCGCCCACCGGTGCACCCCGTTCATCGTGCTGCTGGCCGCGTTCCAGGCAGCACTGGGCGCGCGTACCGGCGCCGACGACGTGGTGACCGGCACCCCGATGGCCGCCCGCGCCGATCCGGACTTCGAACGGGTCGCGGGCTACTTCCTGAACACCCTGCCGATCCGGGTTTCCCTGGCGGGCGATCCGGATTTCGCCACCCTGCTCGGACGCGTCCGCGAAGCCTGCTTCGGCGCCTACCGGCACCAGGACGTGCCGTTCGAGAAGCTGGTCGACCGGCTCCGGCCGGATCGCGCGCTCGGGGCGAACCCGTTCTTCCGCACCATGCTCGTGGTCCGGGGCGAGGACGCGGGGCTGGCGTTGCCCGGGGCCGAGACCGAGGTCTCGTTCGTGCCGAACGGCACCGCCAAACTCGACCTGACCCTCTATCTGTCCGAAAAGGACGGTGAACTGGCCGGAGAACTCGAGTACGACACCGATCTCTACGACGAGGAAACCGTCCGTGCCTTCGCCGCGCACTTCGGCAGGCTGCTCGACGCGGTGACGGCGAATCCCGGCGGCAAGCTGTCGGCAGTACCGGTGCTCGACGCCGCCGAAGCCGAGCGGGTCCTCGGCTGGGGGACCGGCGAGCAGACTGATCCGGGCACTGCGTCGCTCGTCGAGCGTTTCGCCGACGTGGTGCGCCGCCAGCCCGACGCCGTCGCGGTCGTCTTCGGTGAAGAACTGCTCACCTACGCCGAACTGGACCGGCGCTCAGATCGCGTGGCGAGCGTGCTGTCCGCCCGCGCCAGCGGCTCGGTGGTCGCGGTGGCGCTGCCGCGGTCGGCGGAGCTGATGGTCGCGCTCTGGGGCGTGCTGAAGGCGGGTTTCGCCTATCTGCCGGTGGATCCCGAGCTCCCGGCCTCGCGGATCGCCGCCATGCTGGCCGATGCCGGAGCGAAGACCGGGCTGGCCCTCGCGAACCTCCGCGAGGGCCTGCCCGGCGACGGCTGGCTCGCGGTCGACAACCTGCCCGAAGCCGCGGCCGCCGTGCGCGGACGCCGGGATCGGGCGCTGTACGTCATGTTCACCTCCGGTTCCACGGGACGGCCGAAGGGCGTGGTCGTCGAGGAACCCGGGATCCTCAACCGCCTCGACTGGATGCAGCGCGCGTTCGAGCTGACCGCGGACGACGTCGTGCTGCAGAAGACGCCGATCGGTTTCGACGTGTCGGCGTGGGAGCTGTTCTGGCCCTTGATCACCGGTGCGCGGCTGGTGCTGGCCGAACCCGGCGGGCACCGCGATCCTCGCTACCTGGCCGGGCTGATCCGGGCCGAAGGCGTTTCGGTGCTGCACTTCGTGCCCTCGATGCTGGGCGTCTTCGCCGAGGAACCGTCGGCGGCGGATTGCGCGAGCGTGCGCGACATCGTGTGCAGCGGCGAGGTCCTGCCGGGTTCGCTGCGGGACCGGGTGGCCGAGGTGCTGCCGGGGGCACGCCTGCACAACCTGTACGGGCCGACCGAAGCCTCGGTCGACGTGACCTGGTGGCCGTGCGACCGCGAGCGCGAAGCCGAAGTGCCGATCGGCTTCGCCGCGCCCAACACCCTGCTCTACGTCACCGACGCTGCGGGCCGGTTGCTCCCGCCGGGCGTCGACGGCGAACTGTGGATCGGCGGGGTGCAGGTCGCCCGCGGCTACGCCGGACGTCCGGACCTGACCGCCGAGCGGTTCGCGCCGGATCCCTTCGGGCCGGAGGGAGCCCGGATGTACCGCACCGGCGACCGCTGCCGCTGGCGCGCCGACGGCAGCCTCGCCTACACCGGACGCGGCGACCGGCAGGTGAAGATCCGCGGCCTGCGCGTCGAGCCCGGCGAGATCGAGGCGGTGCTGCGGGCTCACCCGTCGGTGCGCCAGGCCGTGGTGCTCGCCCGCGACGACAGCCAAGGCTCCCTGCGCTTGGACGCCTACGTGGTGCCCTCGATCCCAGACGGACTGCGTGCGTTCGCGCGTTCGCGACTGCCGGAACAGCTGGTGCCCTCGACCTGGACGGCGGTGGAAACCGTCCCGGTCACGGCGAACGGCAAGCTCGACGTCTCGGCCCTGCCGGACCCCCAGCCGCCGGAGCCGACTGCCGCGACGGGCGCGACGACCCCGCTCCAGGAGACCCTGTGCGGCATTTTCGCCAGCGTGCTCGGCGTGCCCGAGGTGGGCGTGCACGACGACTTTTTCGCACTGGGCGGCCATTCCTTGCTGGCCACCAAACTGGTCAGCCGGATCCGGCCGGTGCTCGGCGCGGACGTGCCGGTCCGCGCGCTGTTCGAAGCGCCGACAGTCGCCGCGCTCGCCCCGCGCATCGCCGAATACCGCACCGAAGAGGCCGGGTTGACCGCTCGGCCGCGCCCGGAACGCGTGCCGCTTTCGTCCGCACAGCGCCGGTTGTGGTTCCTGCACCACGCATCCGGGCCGAGCGCGGCCTATCACATGCCGCTCGCCTTCCGCCTTCGCGGCAAACTGGACGCTGGCGCGCTGGAGCAGGCACTGGCCGATCTCGCCGAGCGGCACGAAAGCCTGCGCACCGTCTTCCCGGAAACCGACGGAGAACCGGAACAACTCGTACTCGCCGATGCTCGGCCTTGCTTGCGCACAGCCGAGATCGACCCCGCCGAGCTGACCACGGCCCTGGAAACCGCCGCCCGCGAGGGTTTCGACCTGGCGGCCGAACCGCCGTTGCGCGCCTACCTGTTCACCACCGCGCCCGACGAGCACGCGTTGTTGCTGTCGCTGCACCACATCGCCGGGGACGGCTGGTCGCTCGCACCGCTGTGCCGCGGTTTGGCCACCGCCTACCGCGCGCGGCGCGGCGGGCAGGCACCGGACTGGGAACCGCTCCCGGTGCAGTACGCCGATTACACGCTCTGGCAGACCGAACGGCTCGAGCGCGAGGCTTCGGCGGACGCCGAAATCGCCTACTGGCGCGAAAGGCTGGCAGGCGCTCCCGACCAGCTGACCCTGCCGATGGCCCGGCCGCGGCCGGAACGAGCGAGCCAGCGCGGGCAGACCGTCGAGTTCGCTTTGGACGCAGAACTGCACGCCGCGCTGGCGGAAGTGGCGCGGCGGCATCGGTGCACCCTGTTCATGGTGCTGCACGCCGGTCTCGCCGCCCTGCTGACCCGGCTCGGCGCGGGCACGGACCTGCCGCTGGGCAGCCCGATCGCCGGCCGGACCGACGAGGTGCTCGACGAACTGATCGGGTTCTTCGTCAACACGCTCGTGCTGCGCACCGACACCGCGGGCGACCCCACCTTCGCCGAACTGCTCGACCGCGTCCGCGAAACCGACCTGGCCGCATACGAACACCAGCGGGTCCCGTTCGAGCGGCTGGTCGAAGAACTGAACCCGGTGCGCTCGACCGGGCACCACCCGTTGTTCCAGATCATGTTCGTGCTGCAGAACGCGGGCAGCGCGGCGCTGTCACTGTCCGATGTGGACAGCGAACCGGTCACCGTGGCCACCGGAACCTCGCGGTTCGACCTGGTGTTCAGCCTGACCGAACGACCGGGCACGGGCGGGCTCGACGGCGACATCGAGTTCAGCACCGACCTGTTCGACGCGGGCGACATCGCCCTGCTGATCCGGCGCTGGCAGCGGTTGCTGCGTGCGCTGGCCACCGATCCGGCGCAGCGGATCGGTGCCCCGGACGTGTTGTCCGAGGACGAGCGGCACCGCCTGCTCGTCGAGTTCAACGACGTAGGCCGTGACGTGACGACCGCGAGTGTGGCCGAACTGTTCGAGGAACGGGCAGCCGCGTCGCCCGAGGCCACAGCGCTGATCCAGGACGACGCGTCGATGACGTTCGCCGAACTCGAACGGACCGCGAACCGGTTCGCGCACCACCTGATCGCGCAAGACATCGGCACCGAAGAGGTGGTCGCGCTGCTGCTGCCGCGGTCCTTCGAACTGGTCGCCGGGATTCTCGGGGTGCTCAAGGCGGGCGCGGCTTACCTGCCCATCGATCCGGAGTACCCGGCCGACCGCGTCCGCTACATGATCGCCGACAGCACGCCCCGCCTGGTGCTGACCGCGCCCGGACTGGAACATCTGGTGCCGGACGGCGCCCCGCGCTTGGTGGTCACCGGCCCGGAAACGCTGACCAATCTGTCCACAATGGACAGTGTGCCGACCGACGCGGACCGCGTGCGGCCGGCGCTGCCGGGCAATCCCGCCTACGTCATCTACACCTCGGGATCGACCGGCCGGCCCAAAGGCGTGGTCATGCCGACCTCGGGCATCGTGAACGTGCTGGACTGGCACCGCGCGACCCTGCGCGGCGGCCCCGGCTGGCGGACCGCGCAGTTCACCGCGATCAGCTTCGACTTCTCGGTCCAGGAAACCCTGGTCACGCTGCTGATGGGCAAGGCGCTGGCGATTCCGGGCGAGCAGGTGCGCCGGGACCCGGACGAACTGGTCCGCTGGATCGACCGGCACCGGGTGAACGAGCTCTTCGCGCCCCGGCTGGCGATCGAGGCGATGATCGAGGCCGCGACCGCGCAGGGCAGCGCGCTGGATTCGCTGACCGACGTGCTCCAGGGCGGCGAGGCGTTCATGGTCACCGAGGCGATCCGGGAGTTCTTCCTCGCCCGCCCCGACCGCCGGGCGTACAACTTCTACGGCCCCACCGAAACGCACGCCGCCACCGCGCACCTGCTCGACCCCGCGCCCGGAAGCTGGCCGCACCGCGTGCCGATCGGCCGGGGACTGGGCAACATGCGCATGTACGTGCTCGACGCGGGCCTGCGGCTGACCCCGCCCGGCGTGCCCGGCGAACTGTTCATCGCCGGACCGCAAGTCGCGCGCGGGTACTTCGGCAGGCCGTCGCTGACCGGCGACCGATTCGTGCCCGACCCGTTCGGCCCGCCCGGCTCCCGGATGTACCGCAGCGGCGACCTGGTGCGCTGGACCGCGGACGGTTTCCTCGAATACCTCGACCGGATCGACGACCAGGTCAAGATTCGCGGGTTCCGGGTGGAGCTGGGCGAAATCCAGGCCGCGCTGAGCGCGCACCCCGACGTCGGCGAAGCGGCGGTCACCGTGCACACCGACGAGGGCGGGAGCCGATTGGCCGGTTTTGTGTTGCCGCGCAACGAAAAGATCGACCTTCCCGCGGTCCGGGCCTTCCTTGCTGAACGCTTGCCGGAGTACATGGTGCCCGCGGTGCTGACCGAGGTGCCGGGCCTGCCGCGCACCCCGAGCGGAAAACTCGACCGCCGCGCGCTGCCGGTGCCCGACCGCGCCCGTCCCGGCGGAGACAGCGGGTACGTCGCACCGAGCGACCGGCTGGAGCGGACCGTCAGCGAGGTGTGGGGCGAACTGCTCGGCATCGAACGCGTGGGGGTGCGGGACAATTTCTTTGACCTGGGCGGTCATTCGGTGGTGTTGCTGAAGCTGCAGAGCAGGCTGAGCGCGGCGACTGGTGTCCGGCTGGGTGTGGTGGACCTGTTCCGGCACACCACGGTCACCGCGCAGGCACGTGCGATCGCGGCGGCGGGTGAGTCCGCCGAGCCCGCCGAGTCCGGGCCGACGGCGACCGACCTGAGCGCCCGCGCGGCGGCGGGACGGGCCCGGCTGGCGCGGCGGCGGAGCCGGGCATGAGCCGGGGCGTGCGCGTGGGTGCGCGGGAGGATTTCGTTGACCTCGGCGGGCATTCGGCGGTGCTGCAGAGCAGGCCGAGCGGGGCGACGGGTGTCCGGCTTGGCGGGGCGTTGCTGAAGCTGCAGAGCAGGCCGAGCGCGGCGACTGGTTTCCGGTTGGGTGTGGTGGATCTGTTCCGGCGCACCACCGTCACCGCGCGCGCCGTCGCGGCGGCGGGGCACGACCCCGAGCCCGGGCGGTCGGCGGCTGACCTGGGCTCGCGCGCGGCGGCGGAGCCGGGCATCAGCCGGGGCGAGCGTGTGGGCGTGCGCGAGGATTTCTTCGATCTCGGCGGGCATTCGGTGAAGCCGCGGAGCAGACTCAGCGCGGCGGTCGGTCAGGAGCCCGAACCCGGGCAGACGGCCGCCGACCTGAGCACCCCTGCGGCGACCGGTGCCCGCCTGCCGCGGCGAGGGAGCCGACCATGAACCCCGCCGAGCCCCGGCGCTGGTGGGTGCTCTTCGCCCTCTGCCTGACGCTGTTCATGACCGTGCTGGACAACACGGTGGTCAACGTCGCGGTCCCGTCGATCGTCGAGCAGCTCGGCGCGACCACCGCGGACATCCAGTGGATGGTCAACGCCTACACCGTCGCGGTCGGCTCGCTGGCCGTGGCCGCGGGCGGGATCGGCGACCGGGTCGGCTACCGGGCGATGTGGCTGCTCGGGCTGGCGCTCTTCGCCGGGTTCTCCGTACTGGCGGTCACCGCTGACGCCCCGGCGCAGCTGATCGTGGCCAGGGCGGGCATGGGCGTCGGCGGCGCGTGCGTCATCCCGGCCACGCTCGCTGTGCTCACCCGGGTGTTCTCCGCGCAGGACCGGCCGCGCGCGATCGGGATCTGGACCGCGGTCGCGGCGGGCGGGCAGGCGCTCGGGCCGCTGCTCGGCGGCGCGTTGCTCGCGCGGTTCCCGTGGCAGGCGGTGTTCGCGCTGAACATCCCGATCGCCGTGCTGTGCCTGATTTTCGCCCGTACCTGGGTGCCCGAGTTCCGCGGTCCGGGCGGCCGGCGGCCGGACGTGGCGGGCGCGTTGCTCTCGGCCTCGGCGATGGTCGGCATCGGCTGGGCGATCATCGCCGCGCCCGGACGGGGCTGGACGGCGCCGGAGGTGCTGGCCTCGCTGGTGCTCGGGGCGGCGCTGCTGGCCGCCTTCGTCCGCCAGGAAAAACGCGCCCGGGACCCGATGCTGGACATGGCGCTGTTCCGGGTGCCGGCGTTCCGGCTGTCGGTGGTCACCAGCCTGCTCGCGGCCTTCGGCCTGGCCGGGTCGATCTTCCTGCTCACCCAGCACCTGCAGTTCGACTTCGGCTACTCGCCGCTGGACGCGGGGGTGCGCACGCTGCCGATGGCCGCCGGACTGCTGGTCTGCGGCAGCCTGGTCAGCGCCCGCGTCGGCGTCCGGCTCGGGGCCGCGCGCGGGATCACCGCCGGAATGGCGCTCGCCGCCGCCGGACTGGCCGCCATCGCGCTGGCGCCGTTGTCCGCGGGGTATCCGGCGCTGGCTCCCGGGCTGGTCGCCGCCGGATGCGGGCTGGGCATCGCCGGGCCGCTCGTGGCGAACGCGCTGCTCGGCTCGGTGCCGCCGGATCAGACCGGGGCGGCGTCCGGGACCCAGGGGATGCTGCACGAAACCGGGGCGTCGCTCGGGGTGGCGGTGCTCGGCGCGGTGAGCGCGGCGCTGTTCACCGCGCGCCTGCCCGGCGGTCTCGAGGCGGGATCGCTGGCCGAGGCGCTCGCCCGCGCGAAGTCCGGCGGCCAGGCGGAGCACGCGCGCTCGGCCTTCGCAGGGGCGATCTCGGCGGCACAGCTCACCGGGGCCGGGCTGGTCCTGCTCTGCGGAGCGGTGGCCTGGTTCCTTCCCCGGACCGAACCGGCCGTCGCGGCCGGGCGAACGACGAACACCGGAGGACAGCAGTGAACACACCACTGGCGGGCAGGACCGCGATCGTTTCGGGGTCCGGCCGGGGCATCGGGCGCGGGGTCGCCGAACGGCTGGCGGCCGAGGGCGCCGCGGTCGTGGTCAACGGCATGGACAAACGCGCGGTGGACGACACCGTGGAAGCGATCTCGGCGGCCGGCGGCGCGGCGGCGGCGTGCGTCGGCGACGTGACCGCGGACGGGTTCGCCGAGCATTTCGTGCAGACCGCCGTCCGCGAGTTCGGCAGCCTCGACATCGTCGTGAACAACGCCGGGTTCCCGTGGGACAACGTGATCCAGAAAACCACCGACGAGCAGTGGGACACGGTGCTCGACACGCATCTGAAAGCGCCGTTCCGCATTCTGCGCGCCGCCCAGCCGGTGCTGCGGAAGCAGGCCCGCGAGGACGACGAAAAAGGGATCCGGGCGCACCGGAAAGTCGTGAACGTCTCCTCGATCGCCGGGGTTTTCGGCAATGTCGGGCAGGCCGGGTACGCCTCGGCGAAAGCGGGCATCTTCGGGCTGACCAAAACTCTCGCCAAGGAATGGGGACGCTATCGCGTCAACGTGAACTCGGTGGCGTTCGGGCTGATCGACACCCGGCTCATCCGCGCGGTCGGCAGCAACGAGACGATCACCGTCGGCTCCCGGGAAATCCCCATCGGCATCAACGAAGAGGTCCTCGAACGGATCCGCGCGACGGTCCCGCTAGGCCGGTTCGGCACGGTGGCCGAGGCGGCGGGATCGATCTACCTTTTCTGCGGCCCCGATTCCGATTATGTCACCGGGGAGGTGCTGACCTGCGGCGGCGGAGTCGCCATTTGAAACACCCGGTTCTTGTCGCCCTGCGCGCATTTCCTTGAACGGCTCGCCGCCGGACTGGTAATTTTCCGGTGAATCGGCCTTTTCCCCGCCCGCCCTGCCAGAAGGAGCTTTGCCATGTCCACAGGAATTCTCGGCGCCGCCGGTTACCTGCCGCCCCGCGTGGTCGGCAACGACCAGGTGGGGGCCTGGGTCGGGCAGGAGCCGGACTGGATCCTCGAACGCACCGGCGTCGTCGAACGGCATTACGCGGCCGCCGACGTGTCCACTTCGGACATGGCGTGCATCGCGGTGGAGAAACTGTACGAGCACTGCCCGGAAAAGCGCGCCAGCGTCGGCGCGGTCATCCTCGGCACCAGCACGCCGGACCACAATTTCCCGTCCACCGCGGCGATCGTGCAGGGCCGGATGGGGCTGGGGCGGGCGTTCGCGTTCGACCTGAGCGCCGCCTGCTCCGGGTACGTCTTCTCGTTCGTGATGGCGCATTCCCTGCTCAGCGCCGATCCGAACCTCGACGAGGTGCTGGTCATCGGATCGGACACCATCTCGAAAGTGCTCTACAAGCCCGACCGCAAGACGGTCACGGTGTTCGGCGACGGCGCCGCGGCCACCCGGGTCGGCCGCGTCCCCGAGGGCTACGGCCTGCTCGCGCACTCCCTGATCACCGACGGCTGCCACGCCGATTTCGTCGGCCAGCCCGCCGGCGGCAGCCGCCGCCCGCTCGACGCGGAGACGGTGGACTCGCGCGAGCGGTACATGGTGATGAACGGGCGCCCGGTGCGGGAGTACTTCGAGGACGTGGTGCCGAAACTGGTGCACGAGGTGGCCGAGCGGGCCGGCGTCTCGCTGGACCAGATCGACCATTTCGTTTTCCACCAGGCCAATCCGCAGATGCTGGCCGACTGCGTCGAGACCATGGGGCTCGACCCGGCGAAGTGCCCGGTCCCCGGCGTCTACAGCGGCAACACCGGCTCGGCGTCGATCCCGCTCGTGCTGAGCGGCCTGAAGGCCCGGCGCGGCGACACGGTGCTGATGGCGGCGATCGGGTCCGGGATGACCGCGGGCGCGGCCGTGCTGCGCTGGTACTGACCGGGACGGAGAGAAGGGCGGTGACCGGGATGGAACAGCTTCCGGTGTTCGTGTACGGGACCCTGCGCAGCGGGCAGCGCAACCACGGGCTGATCGCCGAGCGGGTGGCGCAGCGGTTCCCGGCCAGAGCCGGCGGGCTCGGCCTGTTCGGCGACCGGATCCCGTTCGCGCTGGCCCGCCCGGGACAGCAGGTGATCGGCGAGCTGATGGTGCTGGCCGAAACGCAGTACGAGGCGGCGATGGCCGACCTGGACCGGCTGGAGAAATACCACCCGGACCGCCCCGGCGACTGCCTCTACACCCGGGTGCGGCGGCGGGTCGCCTACCTGGCCGAGAACGGCGAGTGGGCCGAGTCGCCCGCCTGGCTGTATCTGACCGGGGCGGCGGCGCGGGGCCGGTACGACGAGAACGTGCCGATCCTGGGCGGGGACTGGGTGGCTGTGCAGACGGGGTGAGAGGGCTGGGTGCGGCGAGTGCGGCTGTCGGGACATCGGGTGTTCCGGGGCCGCATTCGTGGTGTTGGCGGTGGGGTCGGCCGGGCTGGGCTGGGTTGGCTGCGGGTGCGGCGAGTGCGGCTGTCGGGATGTCGGGTGTTCCGGAGGCCGCATTCGTGGTGTTGGCGGTGGAGTGGGTCAGCCGGGCTGAGCAGGCTGGCTGCGGATGCGGCGAGCGTGGTTGTCGGGACGTCAGGCGTTCCGGAGCCGCATTCGTGGTCTTCGCGGTGCATCGCGAGGCAGCCCAGGCAGATCTGGCTCCGAAAACGGAGAATGCGGCTCCCGAGACCCCGTCCCGAAAGCCGCATCCCCCGTGCGGTCAGGCAGGGCGCGGCGGCCGGATCCCCCGAAACTCCCAATCCCCGCCCAGCGCGGTCGAAAGAACCTGCTCCGACTCAGTGGGCTGGGCCCCGATCGGGCCGGTGACCGGCGTCGGGCCCGCGACGACCGTGTTGCGCAGCGTGCCCAGCCCGTCCGCCGAAACCTCCACCGTGTCGCCCGGCCGGATCGGGCGGGAGTTCGCCGGGGTGCCGGTCAGCAGGACGTCCCCCGGACACAGCGTGATCAGGCGCGCGATGTCCGCCACCAGGTAGTTCATATCCCAGGTCATCTCGTCGGTGCTGCCCTCCTGGACCACCTCGCCGTTCACCCGCGTCCGCAGCACGCGTCCGCGCGGGTCCCAGCCTTCGACCAGGCCGGGGCCGAGCGGGCAGAGGGTGTCCGCGCCCTTGACCCGCAGCATCGAACCTTCGTCGGTGTCGCGGAAGTCGTGCAGGCCGAGGTCGTTGGCCAGCGTGTAGCCCCGGATGTGCGCCGGGGCCTCGCCGACGCTGATGTTGCGCGCGGTGCGGCCGATGACGACGGCGATCTCGCCCTCGTAGTTCAGCCACTTGCACCCTTCCGGCCGCACGACGTGTCCATTGTGGCCGGTCAAAGTGGACACCGGTTTGTGGAAATACGTCGGGGCCGAACGCGGTTTCGCGCGGAACTCCTCGAACCTGCTCCGGTGGTTGAGGTGCACGGCGATGATCTTGCTCGGCGCGGCGGGCGGCAGGTGCACGGCGTCGGCCGCCGGGATCGTCCGGCCGTCCGGGGCGATCAGGGCGTCCCCGTCGCGGCGGACCTCGACGGCGGTCCCGTCGAGCAGGATCCTGCGGTATTCGGTGGTCATCGGTTCGCTCCCGTCCATCCGCCGGCCGGCCGGTCGAACCACAGGTGGATCTGCCCGGTGCCGATCGCGTTCTCGTATTCGCTGCAGCGCCGCGCGGGGGCGGCACAATCGTGTTCGCCGAGCGCGCCGGCCAGCATCAGGTAGTGCGCGAACCCGGCTTCCGGCTTGAACTGGAGGAAGTCCGGCATCGTGGCCAGCACCTTCGCGTGATCGCCGGATTCGAGCCAGCCGATGCGCTCGGCGTCGGCTGTCACCGCGCCGGGGCTGAAGATGTGTTCGGCGCCCGCCGATTCGTGGGCGCGCAGTTCGCGCAGCGAGTGGAACCGGTGGCTGAGCGCGCCGGAGGCGATCAGCAGCACCCGGCGGTCGGTCGCCGCGACCGCCGCGGCCAGTGCGCGGCCCAGCCGGAGGTGGTCCTCGGCGTCGCCGGTCTGGCAGACACTGACGCTGAGCCAGCGTTTGCCGGGCACTCCCAGATACGCCCACAGGTTCACGGTGGCGTACGAAACCGGCAGGCACGGGTCGTCGATCGGGGTGATCCACGTGCCGTGCTCCTCGGCGCGGGCGGCCAGCGCGTGCGCCAGTTCCGGGTCGCCGGGGAAGTCGTAGGGGATGCGGCTCATCCCGCGCGGGAGTTCGTCCGAGGTGAACAGTCCGGCGCGGCAGGCGTGCGAGGCGACCACGAACTCGACGGTGGTCGCCCAGTGCGAGTCGAAGACGACCACCGTGTCGTAATCGGCGGTGTCGAACACCTCCTCGCGCAGCCTGCGCAACCCAGTGACCAAAGTGGACTCTTCGCCGTGGTTCAGCTCCCGCCGCGTCGCTTCCGGCAGCATGATCGTCGGCACGTGGGACAGCAGCCCGCCGCCGGCTATCTCGCCCATTTACATCCATCCCTTCGGGCTGGTCACGGTGTTCTTGACGTCGCAGAAGAAGTCGAAGCTCCAGGTACCGCCCTCCCGGCCGATGCCGGAGCGGCGGGAGCCGCCGAAAGGCGCGCGCAGGTCTCGCACGAAGAAGCAGTTCACCCAGACCGTGCCCGCGGTGAGCGCGGCGGAGACCCGTTCCGCCCTGACCGGGTCGCCGGTGACCACGGTCGCGGCCAAGCCGAAGCGCGTGTTCCCGGCGAGCGCGACGCCCTCTTCCTCGGTGTCGAATTCCTCCAGCGTGAGCACCGGCCCGAACACCTCCTCGCGCAGGATCTCCGCTCCTGCGGGCACTTCGGCGAACAGCGTTGGCCGGTAGTAGTTGCCGCCGAGATCGGTGTTCGGCCCGCCACCTTCGAGAACCTGGGCGCCCTCTGCCACTGCCCGCCGGACGAAACCGTCCACGCGCGAGACGTGGTCCGGGTGGATGTTCGGGCCGAGGTCGGTTTCCGGCAGCCGGGGATCGCCTTGGCGCAGGCCTCGGATGGCAGCCCGCAGTCGTTCGGTGAACTCCGCGGCGACGGGGGAGTGGACCAGGATCCGGGCGGCGGCAAGGCAAACCTGGCCCGCGTTGTCGAACTGCTCGACGGCGAGTTCGACGGCGAGGTCGAGGTCGGCGTCGGCGAAAACCAGCAGCGGCGACTTCCCGCCCAGTTCCATCGACACCGGCGTGAGATTTCCGGCCGCGGCGCCCGAGATGCGCCGGGCGGTCGTCTCGGAGCCGGTGAAGCTGATCCGCCGGACGTCCGGATGCGCGCACAGCGGCGCGCCCGCCTCGGGACCGAGCCCCTGCACCACGTTGAACACGCCGTCCGGCAATCCGGCCCCGGCGGTGATGTCCGCCAGGAGGGACGCGGTCATCGGTGACCACTCGGCCGGCTTCAGCACCACGGTGTCGCCCGCGGCGAGCGCCGGGGCGATCTTCCACGACGCCAGCATCAGCGGCGCGTTCCACGGGGTGATCAGCGCGCAGACCCCGGCGGGATCCCAGGACACGCGGTTGCGGTGGCCCCGGGTGTCGAACCCGGGACGGGCCAGTTCTCCGGTGAGCCAGTCGGCGAAGAACCGGAAATTGTGCGCCACCCGAGGAATCACGCCGCGCAGGTGCGAGCGCAGCAGTGCGCCGTTGTCCTCGGTTTCGACCGCCGCGAGCTCCGGGGTCCGGCGCTCCACCTCGTCGGCGATCCGGTGCAGCACCTCGGCCCGCTGCTCCGGACTGGTGCGCCGCCACCGTTCGAACGCCGTGGCCGCGGCCCGCACCGCGCTGTCCGCTTCGGCCGCGCCGCCGCGGGAGAACTCGCCGAGCGCGCGCCCGTCGATCGGCGAGAACGAGGTGAAGCGCGCGGCGGATTCGACTCGTTTCCCGCCGATCCAATGCCCGGTGTCGACCGGGGTCCCGGAAACTGTCGCGACCGGCATGTAACTCCCTCGAAAGAATTCCGCATGGACGATCGCGACGGTAACCGGGGCGGCGCGGACACGGCAATAAAGCGCGCCCGCACGGCCGCCATTCGAGACACCCGGCTGCCAAGCGAGACAGTTTTCCCGTGGCTAGGCGTCTTCCGGCTCGCTACGCTGGAACAAGATCGCGGCTCTTTTGTTTCTGTCCCGCCATTTTCCCGGAAAGGCGATGGTTCATCGTGGAGAACGCCGGAACGGTGCGGATCCAGTATCCCGACCTGATCGGCACCGAACGCGGCCGCGATCTGCCGTCGGAGATATTCGATTCCCTTTCCGGCGGAGTGCACTTCTGCCGCGCGGTCTACTACACCACCACCCAGGGCGAAACGCTCGACGGCGAGCATTCGCTGTCCGACGGCCTGCCGGACGTGCTGTTCCGGCCGGACCGCTCGACGCTGGCCCCGATGCCGTGGGAACCCGGATACCAGTCCTGCCTCGGCGACATGCTCGACCCGGCGACCGGGCTGGCGATCGGGGAATGCCCGCGCGGCGCGGCGAAAGCGGCGGCCCAGCGGCTGGCCGCGCTCGGCAGCCGCGCGGTGGTCGGGCCGGAGCTGGAGTTCTTCCTGCTGTCCGGCCGGGAAGGGGCCTGGACCCGCTACGGGGATTCTTCCGGCAACGTCTACCGCGTCGGGCGCCGCGGCGATCCGGACGGGCTCGCCCCGGCACTGCTGACCATGCTGCGCTCGGCCGAACTGGGCGTCACCGCGGTCAATCACGAGTTCGCCGCCGGGCAGTTCGAGGTCAATCTCGGCCACTCGGACGCCCTCGACGCCGCCGACCGCGCGTTCCGGTTCAAGCACGCGGTGCGCGAGTTCGCCGCCCAGCGCGGGCTGACCGCGACCTTCGTCGGCAAGCCGTTCAACGAGGAGGCCGGGTCGGGCTTCCACCTGCACCTGTCCCTGCTCGACGAGGACGGCCGCAACCAGTTCGCCGCCGACGGCGCGCCCGCCGGACTTTCGGCCACCGCGCGGCACGCCGTCGGCGGCATCCTCCGCCACGCCCCGGCGCTGTGCGCGCTGCTGGCCCCGACGGTGAACGCCTACCGCAGGCTCGGCCCGGACACGCTGGCGCCCGCGCTGGCCGACTGGGGCCTGGACAACCGCTCCACCATGGTGCGGGTGCCGCCCGAACGCGGCGCGGCCACCCGGCTGGAGGTGCGCGTCGGCGACGCCGCGGCGAGCCCGTACCTGGCCGTGACCGGGGTGCTGGCCGCGGTGGCGCTGGGCATCGAGGGCCGGGTGGAGCCGCCCGATCCCACCAGCGGCTACGGCTACGACGGCGCCCGCGCCCCGGTGCTGCCCGAAACGCTCGACGCGGCGCTCGACGCGCTGGCCGCCGACGACGAGTTCGCCGACGCGGCGGGCAAAGACCTGGTGGCCGCCTTCGACCGGGTCAAGCGCGACGAGACGGCCCGCTTCCGGCGCTGGGTGACCGACTGGGAGCTGCGCGAGTACCTGCCGCACCTGTGACGCACTCCCGAGACCGAGCCGAACGAGGATTCCCGATGCGCCTGGACGAAGTGGACCTGTCCGACGTGGACCGGTTCCTGGACCCCGAGACCCCGTGGCGGATGTTCGACGTCCTGCGCGAGCGAAGCCCGGTGCACTGGCAGCCCGAGGCCGCGCCCAACAGCGGATTCTGGGCCGTCACCCGCCACCGCGACCTGGTCGCGGTCAACCGGGATCCGGAGACTTTCACCTCCGAGCAGTTCACCAACCTGGAGGAGGTCGCCGATCCGGAGCTGCGGGACCGGCGGCGTTCGCTGATGGAGACCGACGGCGAACGCCACCGGGCGATGCGGCTGCTGCTCAGCCGCGAGTTCAGCCCGAAGCTGGTCTCGCGGTACGCGGTGTTCCTGCGCGGGCTGACCGCGTCCACTTTGGACACAGCGCTGGCCGGGGACTCGTTCGACCTGGTCGCCGGGATCGCCGCCGAACTGCCGATCATGGTGCTGGCCCGGCTGATGCTGGACGTGCCCGCCTCCGACACCGGCAAGCTGATCGCCTGGGGCAACCGGATCATCGGCAACAACGACCCCGACTGCGCGGACGTGCTGCTGGAGAGCGAGGACAGCGAGCGCTACAAGCACGTCCCGTTCCGCAGCCCGGCCGCGCTGGAGATCTTCGAGTACGGCCGCGAACTGGCGGAGAAACGCCGCGGCGGCACCGGAACCGATTTGGTCAGCAAGCTGGTGAACACCGTGCCCCGCGACGGGATCCCGCTCACCCCGACGGACTTCGACAACTACTTCCTGCTGCTGGTCGTCGCGGGCAACGAAACCACCCGGCACGCCATCTCGGCCGCGGTGCACGCACTCGCGCAGAACCCGGCGCAATGGTGGCGGCTCAAGGAAAACCCGGCGCTGATCGACACCGCGGTGGAGGAGTTCCTGCGCTGGGCGTCGCCGGTCTACCACTTCCGCCGCACCGCCACGCGGGACACCGAGATCAGCGGCCAGCGCGTGCGCGCGGGCGACAAGGTGGTGCTGTGGTTCGCCTCCGGCAACCGCGACGAGGCCGTCTTCGAGAAGCCCTACGAGTTCGACGTGGGGAGAAAACCCAACGACCACTTGACCTTCGGGCTCGGCGGCCCGCACTTCTGCCTCGGGGCCGCGCTGGCCCGCCTCGAACTGCGGATCCTGTTCGAGGAACTGCTGGCCAGAGCGGAGCAGATCCGGCTCGCGGGCCCGGTGACCCGGCTGCGGTCCAACTTCGTGAACGGGATCAAGACGCTGCCGGTGACCGTCACCAGGTGAAGCTTCTCGAAAGGCTGGACACGGTGGATCTTCCCTACTGGATCGGGCGTGCGGTCGAAGGGCACGGGCAGTGGACGTCGACCTTCGCACCGTACGAGCGGCACCCCTCGCTGGAGATCGGCGACGACCGCTTCGCCACGGTCTTCGAGAACTACGAGAAGCTGCTGCACGGCAACTACCCCTTCTTCCACCCGCGCTACATCGGGCAGATGCTCAAGCCGCCGCACGAGGCCGCCGTGGTCGCCTACCTCAGCGCGATGCTGATCAACCCCAACAACCATTCCTCCGACGGCGGCCCGGTCACCGACCGGATGGAGCGGGAGGTGATCGACCAGCTCGCCGGCATGTTCGGCTTCGAGAGCCACCTCGGGCACCTCACCTCGAGCGGCACGATGGCGAACCTGGAGGCGCTCTACGTCGCCCGCTGCCTGCACCCGGACCGCGGCGTGGCCTACAGCTCGGCCAGCCACTACACGCACGAGCGGATGACCCGGCTGCTGGGCATGGACTCCCGCGCGGTGCCCGCCGACCGGTACGGCCGGATGGACCTGGACGCGCTGGAAGCCCTGCTGCGCACGGGGAAGATCGGCACGGTCGTGTTCACCCTCGGCACCACCGGCGTCGGCGCGCTCGACCCGCTGGCCGAGGCGATGGAACTGCGCGAGCGCTACGGCGTCCGGTTCCACGTCGACGCCGCGTACGGCGGGTTCTACTCGGTGCTCGCCGGAACGCTCGGGCTGGACCCGGCGCCGTGGGCGGCGGTCCGCGGCTGCGACTCGGTGGTGGTGGACCCGCACAAACAGGGCCTGCAGCCCTACGGCTGCGGCTCGGTGCTCTTCGCCGACCCTTCGGTGGCGAAGTTCTACGTGCACGATTCGCCCTACACCTACTTCACCCCGGCGGATCTGCACCTGGGCGAGATCAGCCTGGAATGCTCGCGGGCCGGGGCCACGGCCGCCGCGCTGTGGTTCACCTTCCAGCTGCTGGCGCCCACCGCGGACGGCCTCGGCGAGGTGCTCGCCGCCAACCGCCGCGCCGCGCTGCGCCTCGCCGGGCTGATGGCGGATTCGGACCGGCTGCAGCTGCACCAGGAACCGGATCTGGACATCGTGACCTACTTCCCGCGCCGGGAGGGGGCCTCGCTGTCCGGGATCGACCGCGCGTGCGCGGCGATGCTGGAGGAGGGCATGCACGACGGCGCCGACCCGGTGTTCCTCAGCCTGATGCGGATCGAGCGCGAGGCCTTCGCGCAGCTGCACCCGGCGGTGCGGCCGGACGCGAAGTCCACCCGGATCCTGCGCAGCGTGCTGATGAAACCCGAGTCCGAGACCTATGTGGACGAACTGCACCAGCGCCTGGAGCGGCTGAGCGCGAGCCAGGGGAAAGAGAGCTGAGATGACCGAAACGACAGCGTCCGCCACCCGTCCGGGGCCACCGCCGCCGCTGACCGACGGCGGCGCGGCGCAACTGGAATGGCTGCGGCGGATGCGGGCCGAGGAACCGGTGCACCGCGACGAGCACGGCGTGTTCCACGTCTTCCGGTACGACGACGTGCGGCGGGTGGCGAGCGACCCCGGGGTGTTCTCGTCCGGGCTCAACCGCGACGTGCTCGGCGCGGAGGACATCACCCGCGGCAACCCGGCGTGGACCGACCCGCCCGAGCACCGCAGGCTGCGCGCGCTGGTCGGCCAGGCGTTCACCCGGACCAATGTGCGCGAATACGAGCGGCGCACCTACGAACTCGGGAACGCGCTGCTCGACGAGGTCGCCGGGCAGGACCGGTTCGACCTGGTGGAGAAGTTCGTCTGGCCGCTGCCCGCGATGCTGATAGCCGAACTGCTCGGGGTGCCGGTGTCGGACCGGCAGCTGTTCCTGAGCTACGCGGACAAGCTCGCGTCGCTGCAGGTCGGCGATCCGACCGACGACGAGGAAGGGTACGGCGGCCGGATGGGCCGGGTCACCGGCGAGATCCGCGGCTACCTGACCGACCAGTACCGGAGCCGGCTCGCGCGCCCCGCCGACGACCTGATCAGCAAACTCGCCGCGGCCGAGGACGACGGCAGCAGGCTGGACGAGGACGAGGTCGTCAACATCTGCCTGGCGCTGCTGTTCGTGGGGCACTTCAGCACCAACGGGCTGATCGGCAACCTGCTGCTCTGCCTGGACGAGCACCCCGAGGTCGCGGCCCGGCTGCGCGCCGACCGGAGCCTGATCCCCGCCGCGGTCGAGGAAGTGCTGCGCTACCGGCCGTCCGGGACCCGCTTCATGCGGGTGACGAGCCAGGACACCGAGGTGGCCGGCACCGCGATCCCGGCGCGGTCGCTGGTGATGCTGTGGTTCTCCTCGGCGAACCGGGACGAACGGCGGTTCTCCCGGCCGGACGAGTTCGACATCGGCCGCACGCCCAACGGGCACATCAGTTTCGGGCACGGCATCCACTTCTGCGTGGGAGCCCCGCTGTCCCGGATGGAGGCGGCGGTCTCGGCGAACCTGCTTTTCGACCGCTTCGCCGACCTCCGCATCGAAAGCGACGCCCCGCTGCCCTTCTACGAACAGGGAATGTGGGCGCCGCGGCGGATCCCGGTGGCGGTGCGCCGGGCTTGACCGGGGCGCGAAGGCGGCCCTGACACTCAAGGAGAGGAAGAACAATGGCCGAAACCGAAGAGAAGAAGCCCGCGGAGGGCAACTTCATCAAGAACTACATCAACGACATCCTCGACAGCACCAAGACGCTGGTCGAGCGGGACAAGAACACGATTTTCCTGTACCTGGCCAGCATCGTGCGCAGCACCGAGGGCGTGATCGACCGGGTGCTGCGCGAGGTCGAGCACGCGGAGAACGACATCTGGGGTTCGATCAAGGCCCCGGTCAGCGGCGGGGACAACACGGCGCACATCAACGAGCTGACTGAGCTGAAGGCGTCGCTCGACGATCTGAACGCGAAGATCGACAAGCTGTCGTCGGCCAAGCTGTACAGCGACCGCGAGGACAGCTGAGGTTTTTCCCGAGAAGGCCCCGGTTCCGAGTTTGGGACCGGGGCTTTTCGGTGTGTGAGAGGGCTTCGGCGGAGCGCAAGTCCAGAGTGAGGTCGCTCGAGTCGGAGGTTGGGATCGGGCTGTTCCGAGCGTACGAACGCGTTGCGGCCCAACGGAGAAGCCCCCCGCTCCGAAGGAAGCGAGGGGCTCTCGGCGGACCGGGTTTAGCCGATAGGTGCGTTGGTGTGCCGATGAACGCGGCGATGGCCCGGTGGACCGGAAGCTGTCCAGGACGAGGCCGCTCCCGGTTCCGAGCGTGCGAAGGCGTTGCGGCCCAACGGAGAAGCCCCCCGCTCCCGAAGGAAACGAGGGGCTCTCGGCGGAACCAGCTCAGCCGACAGGCGCGCTATGCGCGTCCACGAAAGCCGCGATAGCCCCGACAGACCGGAAATTGTCCAGCGTCAGATCGCCCCCGCGGACGGCGATGCCGAACTCTTTCTCCAGCCAGACCACGATCTGGACCGCGAACAGCGAGTTCAGGTGCCCGCCCGCGAAGAGGTCCTCGTCGTCGGGCACGGTCTTGCCGCCGAGGTGCGAGGCGATGTACTCGCGCACCGTCGCCAGGTGGTTTTCCATGGGTGGCAACCTTTCGCTCAGTCGTATGCGTAGAAACCGCGGCCGGTCTTGACCCCGTGCCGGCCGGCGTCGACCAGCCGGGTCAGCAGCGGGCACGGCCGGTACTTGCTGTCGCGGAGGCTGTCGTGGATCACCTCCAGCGACAGCAGGACGGTGTCGAGGCCGATCAGGTCGGCGGTGGCCAGGGGCCCCATCCGGTGCCCGAAGCAGTCCTTGAACAGCCGGTCGATGTCGGCGGCCGAATCGGCGACTCCCTCGTGCAGCAGGAAGATCGCCTCGTTGACGGTCAGCATCATCACCCGGTTGGTCACGAAGCCCGGCGCGTCGTTGACGACGACGCTGTCGCGGCCCGCGGAGCGGAACAGCGCCCGCGTGCGCTCGACGGTCTCGGCCGAGGTGTGCGTCCCGCGGATCACCTCGACGAGCGGCTTGAGCGGCGCGGGGTTCATGACGTGCGTGCCGATCACCCGGTCGGCCCGCCCGGTGCGCCCGGCCAGCCGGGTGATCGAGACGGCCGAGGTGTTCACGCCGAGCACGCAGTGCGGCGGGCAGATCTCGTCCAGCCGCGGGTACAGCTCCTCCTTGATTTCGCGCTTCTCGGTGACGTTCTCCACCACGAAATCGCTGTTCTTCAGGTCGCCGGGATCGGAGGAGAACACGATGCGGCCGGTCACCTCCGCCGGGTCCAGCCGAGGCAGGGACGCGTCGACCAGTGGGTAGAACGCCACGTTGCGTTCGATCAGCTCGCGGGACCGGGTCAGCGCGGCCTCGGCGGTGTCGACCAGCACCACCTCGTGCCCGGCCGCGGCGAACAGGTGCGCCACGCCGGTGCCCATCGTGCCCGCGCCCACGACGCCGATGTTTTCCTTCATCACAGCCTCACCTTCGGTTCCGTCTCGGAGCGCACTGCGTCGGGCCACCCGGCCGGATCCGCGCCGTGGCGGCACAGGAACGCGTAGGTGAACCGCTCCAGGCCGACGCCCGCGCAGCCGGTGATCACCGGGCCGGGCCCGCCGTCGTGCGGCCGGATGCCGAACGACCGGCCGAAGAAGTCGTCGTGGAAGTTGAACGAGGCCGCGGCGAGCGTCTTGTCCGGCCCGATCGGCAGCCGCAGTTCGTACTTGAGTTCCAGCAGCCGCTGCGACCACGCCCGCTGCGGGGACTCGACGCTGCCGAAGAACGGGTCGTTGCCGACCTCGCAGTGCCCGCCCAGCCCCAGTTCCGCGGCGAACGCGGTGGTCAGCTCCAGCATGCGGCGGCGCTGGTCGAGCACTTCCTCCCGGCCGCCGAGGAAGACGATCTCGCGGATGGTGAAGTCCCACAGGCGTTCCAGCGAGCGCCAGTACCGCGATTCGTGCCGGAAGGACTTGCCGCGCGCGGTGATCACGAGGCCGGGCGAGGGCAGCGGCTGGTCCTGCAGGTGCCGGTAGGTGTGGTAGCACATGGTCGGCGGCAGGCAGTGCGAGGTGTCCCCGCAGTAGTCCAGCAGACCGGGCAGTTCGCCGTCCGAAGCCTCGACGTCGGAGAGGAAGCCGCGGTAGTTGTCCGCGTCCGCGTGCAGCCGGGTGACCAGCATCAGGAAGTGCGGGAACGACGTGAAGTACCCGCACCGGCGCATCGTCTCGGTCGCGATGAGCGTCGGGTACCGGTACTGCCGCGCCCCGAACTCGGCGGCGACCATCGCGGTCAGCCGCCGGTCGAAGTACTCCAGCAGCGAGGTGACGGCCGGGCCGAGGGCGAACTGCCCGGGTCCCAGATGGACGAGTTCGCCCGAGGCGAGCAGTTCTTCGGCGACGTCGTGCACCTCGCCGTCGTGGGGCGAGGTCCAGACGATCCGCGGCGGTCCGGCGCGTTGCGGCCGGACTTCCTCGTCGGTCATGCGGTTGAGCTTGGCCGCGAGGTCGGCGGGGTCGGCGGGTCCGTCGGTGCTGAGCACTACCTCGGTGAGGTCCTCGCCGTCATCGGGGAGTTTGAAGTCCACAATGGACTCGGAGAGGAAGTAGACGCGCTGGGCCAGTTCCCCGGCCAGTTCGGCGGGGAGCGGTTCGGCGAGCGGGATGCGGTGTTCGGCCATGGGTGCCTCCTCGGCGGTTGCGCTCAGCTGGGCACGCCGAGCAGGCTGGCGACGATGTCGCGCTGGATTTCCGACGTGCCGCCGTAGATCGTGCCGCCGAGCGCGTCGCGAAGTTCGCGTTCGACGCCGAATTCGGTCAGGTACCCGCGGGCGCCGTGCACTTGGACCGCGTCGAGCATGGAGCTGAGGTGGCTCTCGCTGATCGCCAGCTTGGCGATCGCGGAGTCGAGCGGCGCCAGGTGGCCCTCGCGCTTGCGCCAGGCGACCTTGTACAGCGCCAGCCTCGCCAGTTCCAGGCGGACCTTCATGTCCGCGAGCCGGTGCCGGACCGCCTGGTTGACCCCGATCGGCCTGCCGAACTGCACGCGGTCGCGGGCGTGCGCCACGCAGTCGTCGAGCACCCGGTCCATCACGCCGATCTGGCTGGCGAACAGCAGGCTGCGCTCCCAGTCGATAGAACTGGTGAACAGGTTGAACCCGTTGCCCTCGGCGCCGAGCAGGCAGGCCGCGGGCACCCGGCAGCCGTCGAATTCCACCTGGCCCATCTCGGTCGAGCGCAGCCCGGCCTTTTCCCAGCTGCGGCTCACCGAGACCCCGGGCAGGTCCTTGGGCACCACGAACGCCGTCAGGGCGCCGGCGGCAGGGGCGTCCGGGCCGCCGGTGCGGGCGAAGGTCAGGAACACATCGGCGACCGGTGCGTTCGAGATGAAGGTTTTGGTGCCCTGCAAAACGTATGTGTCGCCGTCGCGGACCGCAGTGGCGCGCATGCCCAGCACGTCCGAGCCCGATCCGGGTTCGGTCAGCGCGTGCGCCCCGATCAGCGAACCGTCGGCCAGTCCGGGCAGGAAGCGGTTTTTCTGCTCCTCCGTGCCGTGCTCGACCAGGTAGACCGCGCACGCCCAGAGGTGGTTGTTCAGCGCGAACACCAGGCCGTTGTCCCGGCAGCCGTACCCGAGCGCCTCCAGGCCGACGGCGATGGTGACCGGGTCGAGCCCGGATCCGCCGTAGCGGGCGGGGATCGGCCAGCCGGTGATGCCGAAGCCCGCGCACTTCTTCCACGAATCCCGGTCCAGCCGGGCCTGCCGGTCGCTCTCGGCCGCCGCGTCGTTCAGCTCGCTCCTGGCGAACCGGATGACCGACCGGCGCAGCGCCGTTTGCTCGGCAGTGATGCTGAAGTCCACCGAAGGATGCCCTCTCGTCCGCAGGTTTCCGGGTAACAGGGGGTTACGCGGCTTTCCGGTCGCGTTCGCGGGCGGCCAGCGGCCGCACCAGCATTTCCGTGCTCAGCTCGACGATCAGCCGGTGCAGCGCGGCCGGACGCTCTCCGGCGAGCCAGCCGTCCGCCGCGGCCAGGTTCTCCGGAGTCAGTTCCCAGCCGGGGAAGAGATGGACCACCGCGGGCAGCGCGCGCTCGCTGGAGCGCCGCGCCCAGACCGCGCCGATCTCGGCGAAGTAGCGGGCTCCGTACCCGGCCAGCAGCTCGCGCTGCGCGGGGTGGCGGAAGCCGCTGACGATCGCGTCGCTGACCGCATTGGGAAGTTCGTCGTCGGTCAGGGCCCGTTGCCACGCCTCGGCTTTCGCCTCCGGGGTGGGGATCAGGGCACGGGCTTTCTCGGCCTGGCGGCGGCCTGCGGCGGTGTCGTCGAGTTCGAGCGTCTTGCTGATCTCCTCGGCACCGCGGCGGCCGTGGGCGACCAGTGCCTGCAGCAGCCGCCAGCGCAGATCGGTGTCCACCGTGAGCCCGGCCAGCGGCGCAGTCCCGTCGAGCCAGCCGGAGAGGTGGTCGAGGAGCTCGTCCTCCAGCGGAGCGGCGGCCAGCGCATTGACGAAGGTGAGCTGACGGTCCGAGCCAGGCTCGGCGTCGGCGGCCAGTTTCCGGAGTACCTGGGCGAAATCGGGCCAGCCCTGCCGCTGCGCCCATTCCGGATCGGCGTAGGAGTCGAGTGCGGTCCGCGCCTGGGAGAGGAGGGTTTCCACCACGCTCAGCTCGGTTTCGGCGGCGATGCCCCCGGCGACCAGCTTGACGTAGTCCCGGGCGCGGAACTCGGCGGCGCGCGTCATTTCCCAGGCCGCCGACCAGCAGAGGCTGCGGGGGAGCGGGTCGGTGATGTCGGCGATGCGGTCGATCAGCGTCGTCAGCGACCGCGGATCCAGCCGCAGGCCGCAGTAGGTCAGGTCGTCGTCGTTGACCAGCACCAGTTCACCCGCGGCTTGTCCGGCCAGGCCCGGCACCTCGGTGCGCTCGCCGCTGACATCCAGCTCGATCCGGTTGGCCCGCATCAGTTTCCCGGTCTCGTCGGAGCGGTAGACGCCGATGGCGATCCGGTGCGTCCGGTGTTCGCCAGCTCCGGGCTCGGCACCGCTCTGCTCGACCGCGAAGCTGGTGAACCGGCCCTCGTCGTCCACCTCGTACTGCGGTCGCAGAGTGTTCAGGCCGGTGGTCTCCAGCCATTCCGCGCTCCACCACGACAGGTCGCGGCCGGACGCTTCCTCCAGCGCCGCCAGCAGGTCGGCGAGCGTGGCGTTGCCCCACGCGTGCTTGCCGAAGTACCGCCGAAGACCGGCGAGGAAGTTGTCCTGGCCGACATAGGCGACCAGCTGCTTGAGGACACTCGCGCCCTTGGCGTAGGTGATGCCGTCGAAGTTCACCTCGACCGCGCGCAGATCCTCGATGTCCGCGGCGATCGGGTGCGTCGACGGGAGCTGGTCTTGCTGGTACGCCCAAGCCTTCTCGACATTGGCGAAGCTGGTCCAGGCGTTCCGGTACTCCGTCGCTTCGGTCAGGGCGAGCACGCTCGCGAAGGTCGCGAACGACTCGTTCAGCCACAGGTCGTCCCACCAGCGCATGGTCACCAGGTCGCCGAACCACATGTGCGCCATCTCGTGCAGCAGCGTCTCGGCGCGGCGTTCGTAGGCGTAATGCGTGACTCGCGACCGGAAAACGAAGTCTTCCAGGAAGGTGACCGCGCCGGCGTTCTCCATGGCACCCGCGTTGAACTCCGGCACGAACAGCTGGTCGTACTTGGAGAACGGGTACGGAATGCCGAATTTCTCGTGGTAGAAGGCGAAACCCTGCTTGGTCTCGGCGAACAGCCGCTCGGCGTCGAGGTGTTCGGCGAGCGACGCGCGGCAGTAGAGGCCGAGCGGGATTTCGCCGTGCTCGTCGCGGTAGCTGTCGTGCCATGAGGCGAACGGACCGGCGACGAGCGCGACGAGATAGGTCGGGAGCCGGCTGCTGGGGGTGAACACCGTGGTGACCGTGCCGTTCCCGGTCTCCCGGGTGGTCGCGGGCCTGGTGTTGCCGACTACCGACCATTCGGCGGGCGCGGTCGTTTCGAGGGTGAAACTCGCCTTCAGATCGGGCTGGTCGAAGCAGGCGAACACGCGCTTGGCGTTGGCGGTCTCGAATTGCGTGTAGAGGTAGCCGCTGCCGTCGACCGGGTCGACGAACCGGTGCAGGCCCTCGCCGGTGTTCGTGTACCGGCATTCGGCGTGCACCACGAGTTCGTTGGTTTCGGCGAGTTCGGGCAGCGCGATGCCGTCCTCTTCGCGGTAGCCGGACACGTCGAGCGGGACGCCGTTGAGCGTGGCCGAACGCACCCGGTCGGCGATCAGGTCGATCCAGCCCGGTTCGCGCCGGGCACTGGAAAACCGGACCGTGGTGACCGAGGAGAAGGTCTCGGCGCCGGTGAGGTCGAGCGCGATCCGGTAGGACTCGACGGCCAGCAGCGCCGCGCGCTGTTCGGCGGCGACGCGGGACAGGTTGGGACTGGCCACGGAAACCCCTCGCTCGTGCGGTACCGGCAACCGTCAAACTAGCGAGGGAAATGCGTCCGGAAAACGGCGTCGATTGAACGCCAAATGAGACGCGGAATACTGATAAGAATGCGAATCGGGGGCTTTTGCTCAGCGGCGCGCGTGCTGTGCGAGCAAACGCGCGACGGCCCAGTCCTGGGCGGCCACACCGACTGATTTGAACACCGTGCGGCCGGTCGCCTCCGGCGGTGCCGCCAGCGCGTCTCCGAGTTCGAGCACGGCCGCGCGGTCCAGCAGCCCGTGGTCCAGCGCGTGCCGGATTTCCCCGGACTCGGAGGCCGCGGCGAACTGGTCGACCAGCACTGCCGAAGCGGTGCCTAGCAGCTCTGCGGGCAGCTCCCGCATGGACGGGCGGAACGAGCCGATCGCGTTGACGTGCACGCGGTCGGGCAACGCGGACAGTTCGAACAGCGGCTCCTCGGCCGAGGTCGCGCAGCACACCACGTCGGCGGTGGCCACAGCCTCGGCGGCGCTGCTGGCGACGTGCACGCGCAGCCCGGGGAATTCACCGGCCAGGGTGTCCAGCAGCGGGTCTACCCGGTGCGCACTCCGGTTCCATACGCTCAGCTCGTTGATCTTCCGCACCGCCAGCACCGCGCGAACCTGGTCGGCGGCCTGCGCGCCGGCCCCGAGCAGAGCGAGCCCGGTCGCGTCCGGCGCGGCGAGCAGATCGGTCGCGACCCCCGCGGCGGCACCGGTGCGCAGGGCGGTGACCTCGCCTGCTTCGGCGGTGAGCTGCCCGCCCCCGTCCGTCCACACGAGAGTCGCGAGAATGGCCGGGTCGCGGCCGAGCACCACGCCCGCGGTCTTCACCACCGCCGCGCCGCTGGGCGCGTGGTGGGCGGTCATCACCAGGACGGCCTGGTCGTCGGTTCCGAGGACGAGCCGGGGCGGCTGGGAGAAATGCCCGGCGGCCAATCCGGCGAACGCCTCGCGCACCGCGTCCACGGCGGCGGGCATGCCGACCGCCGCGCGGACGTCGGCGGCGCTGTAGTTCCCCAGTGCGGGCATGGTATTCCTCTTTCAGACAGCCCAGTCGCGCAGCACGGCTTCGTGGTGCGCGCCGGGCGGCGGGGGCGCGGCGGGAGTGGCGGTGCGGGTGCGGGAGAACTCCGGAGCCGGGGCGGGCTGCCGGATCCCGTCGCGGGTGAAGAACCGGCCCCTGGCGCGGTGGTGCGGGTGCGCGGCGACCTCGTCGAGCGAGAGCACCGGGCTGACGCAGGCGTCGGTGTCTTCGAAGACCTCGGCCCAGTGATCGCGCGGGTGCGCGGCGAACGCGCCGGCGAACCGCGCGCGCAGCACCGGCCAGCCGTCGCGGTCCTGTTGGCCGGGCAGGTCTTCGCCGGCCAGGCCGAGCCCTTCGAGCAGTGCGCGGTAGAACTGCGGTTCGATGGCGCCGACGGCGACCCAGCGGCCGTCCCGGCAGGTGTAGGTGTCGTAGAAGGGCGCGCCGCCGTCGAGCAGGTTGGCCGCGCGTTCGTCGTGCCAGGAGCCGTAACCCCGCAGCATCCAGATCATCTGCATGAGCAGCCCCGTGCCGTCGATCATCGCCGCGTCGACCACCTGGCCGAGCCCGGAGCGCTCCCGCTCCCACAGCGCCGCGAGCACCCCGGCCACCAGGAACAGCGAGCCGCCGCCGAAATCGCCGATCAGGTTGAGCGGGGGCGCGGGACGGCCGCCGGTGCCGATCGCGTGCAGCGCGCCGGTCAGCGCGAGGTAGTTGATGTCGTGGCCGGCGCGGTCGGCGAGCGGGCCGGTGCGGCCCCAGCCGGTGATCCGGCCGTAGACGAGCCGGGGATTGCGGGCGAGGCAGTCCTCCGGGCCGACGCCGAGGCGTTCGGCCACGCCCGGCCGGAATCCTTCGAGCAGCACGTCCGCGCGCCCGGCGAGGCGGCGCACCAGGTCGAGCCCTTCCGCCGACTTCAGGTCCGCGACCAGCGCCCGCCTGCCGCGCAGCAGATGGTCCGGCCTGCCGCCGGTGAGGTCGAAACCGCCGCCGGGCCGGTCCGCCCGGACCACGTCGGCTCCGAGATCGGCCAGCAGCATCGCCGCGTGCGGCGCGGGCCCGAGCCCGGCCAGTTCGAGGACGCGGAGTCCGGCCAGCGGGCCGGGCGGTGCGGTCACAGCGGATCCTCCTCGCGCCCGTCGATCATCCGGCTCCCGTTCCTAGCCGAGCCCGGGCCTCGTGTCCAGGGTGGACTGACCGCACGGGCGATTGTCGTTTCGCCGGAAGGCGAATCACTCGGACAGACCAGTCGTTCCCGGTTCCGGCGACGCTGCGTTGACGATTTTCCGGTTGTTGCGAGAACGAGATTTCCGTTGCTAATCTCGAATTGTGAGCATGCCTTGACATGGCGGGGCCTGGGGGCTCGAGGGGACATGGCGGGGTTTTCGGGGGCCTGGGGGCGGTTCGCCGGTCGCGTGCCGGGATCGCGTCCGCCGGTTTCCCCGAACCGCGAGCTTTTTCCTTCTCTTTCCGGGAACCGATTATTCCTGTGGGGTGCTGATGGTGCGGGCGGATGGCGGCGGAGCGTCCGGGGCCTGCGCGGACTGGGTCCGGGCCGAGCTGGAGGATTGCCCGGTGCGGCCGGTGGCGGTCGCGGGGCTGTCGGTGGCGGGCTCGCCGCGGCGCGCGGGCGAGGACGAAGCGCACGTCGAGTCTCTGGCCGAGGCGGAGGGCGAACTGCCGCCGATCCTGGTGCACAGCCCGTCGATGCGGGTGATCGACGGAGCGCACCGGGTGCGCGCGGCCCTGGTGCGCGGTAAGACCCAGATCGAGGCACGCTGTTACCAGGGCAGCGAGGCGGACGCGTTCGTGCTGTCGGTGTGCCTCAACACCGCGCACGGCCTGCCGCTCACGCGGGCCGACCGGCGGGCGGCGGCGCAGCGGATCCTCGCCTCGCACGCCCACTGGTCGAACCGGCGGATCGCGGCGGCGGCCGGGCTGGCCGCGGGAACCGTAGCGGCACTGCGTTCGACTGCCGGAGACCAGCAGTCGAACAAGCGGGAGGGCCGGGACGGCCGCCGCAGGCCGCTCAACGCCGCGGCGGGCCGCCGCCTGGCCGGGAAACTCCTCGCGGAGGACCCGGAGGCGTCGCTGCGCTCGATCGCGCGGCGGGCCGGAGTGTCACCCGCGACTGTGCAGGACGTCCGGCGGCGATTGGAAGCCGGGGACGACCCGGTGCCCGCGCAGCGCCGCGGCCGCGAGCGTCCGGCCGCCGAAAGCCAGGCCTGGCAGGTATCGGCGGCGGAACTGCGGCAGTCGCTGGAACAGATGAAACGGGACCCGGCCCTGCGATTCAGCGAAACCGGCCGCGGCCTGCTGCGCTGGCTCGACCGGCACGCCGGGGGCATGGGGGAGTGGGCGCAGCACGCCCGGTCGGTGCCGAGTCACAGTGCTTCGCCGGTAGCGAACTTCGCCCGGATGTACGCCGCGGCGTGGTCGGATTTGGCGGCCTTGCTGGAGGACGAGTGCCCGGCCGGTCTGGAGACCGCGCAGTGAACGCTGGAGGCTGTCCGCGGTGATCCGCTAGGAAGGGCGGAATCGCGAGGAGTGCGCCGGTGGTGAGCAGGCCGTTCGATCGGGAAGACGGCGTGTTTCTGGTGCTGGTGAACGATGTGGGGCAGTATTCGTTGTCGCCAGCGCCGGACTGCTAGGACTACGTCGAGGCTGCGTGGACGGATCCGCGGCCGAGTTCGTTGATCGAGGCGATGGACCAGGCCCGGTGATCCGCGCCTGCTGAACCGGCGTTCGTGTTCAGGACTCGCCGAGCGCCTGCCCGGCCTTGGCCCAGTTCCCGCGCAGAGTGTCCAAATAGGACTGTGCCTGCGGCCCGGGTTTCGTCCCGCGCGCGAAGGTCTTCATCGCGCCGGGCCCCGCGTTGTAGCCGAGCGCGAGCAGCTCGTCGGAGGGGATCGAGCCGGACCGGTGCGGGGGCAGTTGCGCGGCCAGGTCGTGCAGGTACCAGGCTTCGGCCTGGATCGCCAGGTCCGGATCGTCCGGCAGCTGGTCCCAGGGGCGCCCGGCGAACGTCCTGCCCTTCTTCGTCGCGTCGAAGGTCGCCTCGTGCATGTTCGCGACCCCGAACGCGGCTCCCGGTTTGAGCCGCTGCCAGGCGCGTTCGAGACCCGGGTCGTGCGGTTTGTACGACTCGTTGAAGAGGATCGCCATGACCAGCCGCGGCGACACCCCCGCCTCCTGCGCCCGGGTCCGGGCCGTCGGGGCGAACCGCGCCGTGTCCTGGTTCCCGCCGGGCGCGGGGGAGGAAACCCGCGTCGTCGGGGCCGCAGGGGTGGCTTCCGGCTGGCTGGGGGCACTAGTGCAGGCGGCGAGGCACAGTCCCGGCACCGCCACCGCCAGCCATCTTCGCCAATTCCGCGTCATGTCCGCCTCCTCGATGCTTCCACCTTGGCAGAAGACGACGGGTCTCCGTCTGGCGGCCGACGCTCATGAGTCCTTGACACTTCTTCGGCACCCTGTGCGGCATGACCTTCCTGCGCATGGCCGTCGCCGCGCTGGCGCTGGCCTTGGCGACCGTCGTGGCACCGCAGGCGTCAGCCGCGCCGGGCGTCGGCGTCGTCGAGTACAACCTCGGCGATCAGGCTTTCCGCGATCCCACCGTGTCGGTGCCGATGGAGCTGGCCGCGGTCGTGCACTATCCGCGCGACCTCGGCGGCCGTCCGCATCCGCTGATCGTGCAGGAGCACGGCAGCTGGTGGAGCTGCGTGGACCCGGTCGCGAAGACCCCGGGCGGCGACTGGCCCTGTCCGCCGGGCCAGCGGACGCTGCCGAGCTACCGCGGCTACGACTACCTCGGCGAGAAACTGGCCGAACGGGGTTTCGTCGTCGTGTCGATCAGCGCCAACGCCATCAACGCGCACGTCCTCGGCGACGAGGGCTACTACGCCCGCGCCCACCTGGTCAACAAGCACCTGGAGCTGTGGCGCGACCTCGCTCGTGGCGAAGGCCCGCTGGCGGGCGCCCTCGGACGGTTCCGCGGACATGTCGACCTCTCCCGTGCCGGAACGATGGGCCACTCCCGAGGCGGCAAGGGTGTGATGTGGCAGGCTTCCGACAAGCACACGCCCGAATGGCCCGCCGGCGTCCGGATCCGCGCGGTCGTCCCGCTCGCGCCGGTCTACTTCAACTCCACCGAGGACGACAACAGCGACGTGCTGGTCACGCGGGTGCCGTTCAAGGTGGTCGTCAGCAGCTGCGACGGCGCGGTCGGCACCGTGGGCCTGCAGTACGTCAAGGACGCCGCTGGAAAGAACCCCGACGCCAGCTCGGTGACGCTCACCGGGGCGAACCACAACTTCTTCAACACCGAATGGTCGCCCGGCAAGATCGGCGGCGAGGACGACGCGCCCGCGGGCTGCGTCGGCAAACTGACGCCAGGGCAGCAGCGGGGCGACGCCGTCCGTGAGATCGTGTCGTTCTTCTCCAGCCGCCTGCGGTGAGGACGGTAGAGCGACCTCGGCAGCGAGATGTTCGCCTTCTCTAGGGTGGCCGCGATGCTTGGGCCACAACGGAATCACCGGCTGATCCAGCGGGGCAGGCTGGCGAACCGTCCGATCAGCTCGAGGATCAGTGCAGCGGAGAGAAGGCGGTCGGAATGGCGATGCTGGAAGTCGCGCGGGCGATGTTCTCCGGGCCGTTCTCCGGCGGCCAGATTCCCCGCTCGTAGGACTCCCGGCGGATGGCGAGGCGTTCGTCGAGACTGGGGAACGGCCAGATGTGCGTGATGCGCGGAGTCCCGTCCAGTCCGTACATCGCGGTGGTGAGCGGAAAGAGCTCGGTGCGTTCGGGGAGCGCGGCTTCCCAGCCCGCCATGGTGGGCAGCAGGCCGCCGACCTTGAGTTCGTACGTGCGGAATTCGTAGACGTCGCCGAAGTGCCCGGTCTGGACGGGCGGGACGAAGGGGAACGGCGCGTAGCTGCTGACGGTGAAGGAATCCAGCTGCTCCCCGACCCCGAACGGATCGGAACTGGCGAGGATCCGCCGCCGCTCCTCGGCGAGCGCGCCCGCGTCCTCGAATTCCCGGAGCAGCAGCACGCGGCCGACGATCTCTCCGTGTTCGGTTTCCCAGCAGCCGAGCAGCCTGCCGCGCGCCGCCGGGTTCGTGGTGTAGTCCTGCAGGGCGGGCAGGGCCCGGGGCACGGTGTAGAGCTTCAGGGCCAGATGGGCGAGTTCGTACAGCATCGCGGAACCTCCGTAAACATGGTGATGGTGGGGAAAGACCCGGTCTTCAGCCGCGCGGAAAGGCCTCGGTCGCAGCGGTATGGCCGGCCGAGCGTCCGAACACTGCTGCTCGCATGAGGGCGGCACCGCCGGGATAGTCGCCGTAGAACAGGCCGCCGGTGGCCTCGCCCGCCGCGTACAAGCCGGGCACCGGCGTGCCGTCGGAAGCCAAGGCGCGTCCCTCGGGGTCGATTCGCACGCCGCCGAACGTGAACGTCAGTCCGGCCACCGCGTGGTAGGCGACGAACGGCGGCCGGTCCAGCGGGACGGCCCACTGCGACTTGGCCGGGGCGAGGCCGCTCGTGCTCCCGTCGTCCTGGCAGGCGCGGTTGAATTCCTCTACGGTGCGCACCAGCGCATCGGCTGGCACTCCGATGCGCTCGGCGAGCGAGCGCAAGGTCGGCGCGGTGACCGGGACCGCAGCCCCGGCGAACTCGTCGGCCACGCGCGCCGCGGTGTGCTGGTCGAAGATCTCGTACGCCTCGCGCCCGGGCTGGCCCATGATCGCCTTGCCCATCTTCGAGTAGTTCTTCACCCACGGGCCGGGACCCTCGTCGACGAACCGCTCGCCGTCCCGGTTGACGAGCACCCCGAGCCAGAACCCGTGCAGCGGGAACGGCGGCGGCGCCTCGCTGCGCTCCGGCGCGGGCATGGTCGGATCCACGGCGGCGGAATGGCAGCTCGACCAAGTCCCTGCCGCGGCCGCCCCGGCTCGCAGCGCCGCCGTCAGGCCGTCGCCGGTCGCCTGGCGGGTGCCGCGCAGTTTCACGTTCTCCCACTGCGAGCCCAGATGCCGGACCCGCAGCTCGCGACTGGCCTGGAAGCCGCCGCTGGCGAGCACCACCGCGTCGGCCCGAAGCACGCCGTCGCCGGTCCGCGCGCCGGTGACCCGCTCGCCTTCGCGGACGACGTCGACGAGCGGGGTGGACCAGCGGAGTTCGACGCCGATCCGCTCGGCGTATCGCAGCAGCGGCTTGATCACCTCGAACCCGCGCGACATCCCTTCGCCCACGCTGGTCAGGATCTGTCCGGGCGGGATGTGCAGCACGCCGTCGCGCACGCGTGCCCCGAGCGTCCGGTTGAACGTGAAGCGCACGCCTTTCGCGGTGAGCCATCGCACGGTGTCCAGTGAGCGTTCCGCGAACGCTGCCACCAGTTTCGGGTCGGCCCGGCCGTCGCTCATCGCCGTCAACTCGGCTGCGTAGGCTTCGCGAGTGTAAGGCGGTGCGACGATTTCCGCGGCGTGCATGCCGGGTTCGAAGTCCTGGGTGAGCGAGGTGAGGTCGTCCGGCCCGTCGTAGCAGAACAGGAACAACCCGCCGGAAAACGCGGCGTTCCCGCCGACGTCCGCGCGGCTGCCCTTTTCCAGCAGGACGACGTCCGCTCCGGCTTCGCGGGCGGAGATCGCGGCGGCGAGCCCCGTCAGGCCCGCTCCGGCGACGACGATATTCGGCACTGGTCCTCCTGGGCCGGGTGGATGATCAGGTCGTGGCGAACTGCCCGCGCGGTTCACCACTGGAAGGCGAGCGGCGGCCCGGCGCGATCCGGCACCGGCCCGGTGTGCCGGACGAAACCCTTGCCGGGCACGCCGAGTTCGGCCGTCAGCCAATGGGCGGCGGCGATCAGCCGCGGCAGGTCGATTCCGGTGTCCACATCGGACAGTTCGAGCAGCTGGACGGCGTCCTCGGTGCAGATCCCGCCGCCCTGGGCGCCCGGCATGGCCGGATGGCCGCCGCTGCCGGCGAGCGCGGTGTCGATGTTCCGGACGCCGAGGTCGAGCAGGGGGAGCAGGGCGGCGAGACCCATGCCGCGGGCGTCGTGGATCTGCACGGTGAGGTGGTCCGCCGGAATGTGGGCGAGCGCGGCGGCGGCGAGTGCACGGATCTGCGGCGGCGCCGCGTAGCCGGACGAGTCGGCGAGGATCCAGCGGTCCACGCCGATGCCGAGAAGCTTGCGGGCCAGCGGTTCCAGCGCCTCGGCGCCGCGTGCGGGGCCGGTCGGGCCGCCCCAGGCGAAGATCACGTAGGTGCCGAGCCGGAGGTCGTGGTCGGCGGCGTAGGCGGCCATGCGTTCGAGCTCGGCCAATGAGTCCGCTGTGGAGCGTCCGATGTTGGCGCGGGCGAAGTCCTCGTCCGCCGACAGGAGGAACGACGCGCTGTCCGCGCCCGCGTCGATCGCGCGGACCAGGCCGCGCAGGTTGCCGACACAGCAGCCGAACTCCAGGCCCGGAGCGCGGGGGACCGCCGCGAACACTTCCTCGGCGTCGGCGAGTCCTTGGATCAGGTCGGGCCGCACGAACGAGGACAGCTCGAACGCGCGGACCCCGGCGTCGACGAGCCGGCGAACGAGTTCGACCTTGACCTCGGTGGGCACGACGTGGTCCTGGAACGTCAGGCGCGGCGCGATTTCGCGGATGCGCACCGCCTCGCGCTCAGACATGGCGGGTCGGGGTGAATCCGGCGGCCTGTGCGTCCCAGGCCTCGCCGCGGCCCTGGCCGCGCAGGTCGGTCTTGCGGACCTTGCCGGTCGGGGTGACGGGCAATTGGTCGAGCACGCGGTAGTAGCGGGGGACCATGAAGTGCGGCAGGGAACGGTCACAGTGCGCGAACAGGCCCGCGAAGTCCGCGCGCCGCCCGGATTCCAGCTGCACCACGGCGAGGACCTCGTCCTCGCCCAGCTCGGACGGGGTGGCGACCGCTGCCGCCGCGACCACGCCGGAGTAGGCGAGCAGGACCGACTCGACCTCGTGCGAGGAGATGTTCTCGCCGCGCCGGCGCAGCGCGTCCTTCTTGCGGTCGATGAAGTAGAAGTACCCGTCCTCGTCGGTGTAGCCGAGATCCCCGGTGTGCCACCAGAGATCCTTCATGGTCGCGAGCGTGGCTTCCGGATCGCCGCGGTAGCCGGAGAACATGATGTCCGGCTCGCGCGGCCGGTACACGATCTCCCCGGCCCGGCCGGGCGCCGCGCGGTTCCCGTCCTCGTCGTGGACCTCGACGATCGACGACTCCGTGGGCAGGCCGATCGAGCCGATTTTGCGCGCGGCCAAGGGGTTGTAGAGGACGTTCTTGATTTCGGTGAGCCCGTAGCCCTCCACGACGTGGATCCCGAACCGGTCCTCGAACGGTTCCAGCACCTGGGGCGGCGCGGGCGCGGCGAACACGCGCTCGACCCGGTGGTCGCGGTCGCGTCCGGACGGCGGCCGGGCCAGCAGGACAGGGAGGATCGAGCCCAGCGCGTTGAACTGGGTGACCCCGCGGGCGCGGATCTCGTCCCAGAACCGGCTGGCGGAGAACCGGCGGCCGAGCACCACGGTGGCTCCCGCGAACAGGCCGTGCAGGGTGATGTTGACCTGGGCCGCGCCGTGGAACAGCGGCAGGCACGTGTACAGCCGCTCGTCGGCGGTGGTGCCCATCTGCCGCGCGCATTCCTTGGCCGCGACGACCTGCATCCGGTTCGGGTACACGACTCCCTTGCTGCGGCCGGTGGTGCCGGAGGTGAGCATGACGGCCACCGGATCGGCCGGGCCGACCGCCGGGAGCTCGCGGGCCGGGTCGCCGGAGGCGAGCAGTTCGGGCCAGCCCAGCATCCGGACCCCCGGCGGAACGCGGCCGGGCGCGGCGTCGTCGAGCACGACGACGGTGCTCAGCGCTCGCGGCGGTTCGGGGAGGTCCGCGACGAGGCCGAGCAACGCGGGCTCGGTGACGAGGATCCGCACGCCGGTACTGCGCAGCGCGTGGTCGAGGAACTGTCCTTTGTAGGCAGTGTTGACCGGGACCTCGACGAGCCCGGCGCGGGCGGCGCCGAACCAGGCGAGCAGGTATTCGACGCGGTTGGGCAGGAGGATGCCGACGGAGTCGCCCGGCGCGGCACCGGTCGCGAGCAGACCGCGCGCGACCTCCGACACCGCCAGGTCCAGCTGGCCGTACGTCAGCTCGGCGCCGTCGGCCACGAGCGCGGGTTTGTCCGGGTGCCGCCGTGCCCGCGCGGCGATCAGCTCGCTGACGGTCTCCGCCGCGAGGTCTTCGGATCGCGAGACGGTTCCGGTCATGCCAGCTCCTTCTTCGCCCGGGCCAGGAACCCTTCCAGCGCGGGGTCCCAGGCCGCCTCGGCGCCGGTGGTCACCAGGAACGCGTCGACGCCGAGATCACGATAGGCGCCCAAGGTGTTCAGGACGCGCTCTTCGGTGCCTACCAGCGCCTGCGAGTTGGCGAAACCGCCCAGCAGCTTCGTCAACCCGGTCCAGAAGCAGTCGTCGTGCAGCTCCTCGTCGGTCAGCGCGAGCGCCCGCTGCCTGCCGACGGAGGTGTCGCCGGACGACGAACGCAGGAACTTCCCGGAAGCCTCGGCGATCTGCCGCTCCGCCGTGCGAGCCCGAGCCCAGGCTTCGTCGTCGGTGTCGCCGAGGAACAGGCGCAGGCTCAAGGAAAACCGCATCTTCCGGCCATACCGCTCGGCGGCGGCGCGGACCCGGTCGATGCGTTCCTTCGTGCCCGCGAACGGCTCGCCCCACAGCATGTAGAGGTCGGCGTGGCGGGCGCCGAAGTCGACCGCGTCGTCGCTCTCGCCGCCCATGAAGATCGGCACCTGGCCCTGCACGGGCTTGGCCAGGATCTTCACCGCGTCGGCGGTGTAGTACTCGCCGCGGTGGTCGAACGGCTCGGGCGAGGTCCAGGCGCGCCGGACCACGTCGAGGTATTCGACCGCGCGCCGGTAGCGCTCGGCCTTGGGCAGGTCGTCGGATTCGCGGCGCAGATCCCTGTCCGAACCGCCGACGACCACGTTGACGGCGAGCCGTCCGCGGGCCAGCACGTCGAGCGTGGCGAAATAGCGCGCCGCGGCCGCCGGCGGCATGACGCCGGGGCGGTGCGCGACGATCGGCGAGAACTTCTCGGTGAGCGCGAGGGCGAACGGCGCGGTCGCGTGGTTGTGCGGCCAGGTCGAGGAATACCCGACCAGGACGCGGTCGATCACCTCCGAGCGGTCCAGTTCCCGCACCCGCGCGAGCATGGCGTCCGGGCCGGTCTCGCCCGGTTCGAGGGGCTGCAGCCCGGTGAAGAATTCGACCATCAGGTCCTCCTCAGTGGTGTGCCGGCCAGGCCTGGTGCCTGGCGAAGTGGTCGGGCCGCCGGGGTGCGCAGTTCCGCATCGGCGGCGGCTAGCGGCAGCGCACTGCCGGGGAGAGTCATCTCCGCGGAGACCTCCCAGCGCCGGTCCGCGTGGCTGTCGATCCGCGCTGTCACCCGCAGCGGCCGTTCGACGGGAACGGGGCGGTGGTAGGAAACGCGCAGCGATTTCGTGACCAGGCGGGCCTCGCGGTGCAGAGCGACGATGTTCAGCACGTCGTCGAACACCGCCGCGGTCCAGCCGCCGTGCGCGACCCCGGGCCCGCCGTGCCAGTGCGGTGGGCAGACGACGTCGAACGTCATCTCGCCCTCGTCCGCGCGCGCCGCCCCGACGCCAAGACGGCAGCGGTCGTCCGGGGCGCAGCCGCCGCACAGCAGCCGTCCCGACGGCGACGGGCCGATCCGGAAGTCGTCCGCGCGGTCACTCGTCCGCGATCTTCCGCAGGGCCGCGACGACCGCTTCCGGCACCTCGACCGAGCCACGCCGCAACGCTTCCTCGCGGCAGGCGACGGAGCGGTCGAACGGGACCCGGACGGCGGGACCCCCTTCGACGGGCCGGGTCGCGCGGATCGACGCGGCGTACTCGCTGACGCGCCGGCGGTAGTCGTCCGCGTCGGTGAGGGCGGCCGGATCGATCAGCAGCACGAAGAACCCGCAGTCCGAGATTCCCGGCGGGGCCGCGGCCGCGCCGCTCATCATGCCGAGCAACTGCACCGTCATGGCCAGCCCGGAACCCTTGTGCCCGCCCCACCCGGCGAAGGCGCCGCCCAGCGCGGCCGCGGGGTCGAGCGTGGGAGCCCCGGCGGCGTCGAAGGCTTGGCCCGCCTCGAGTTCCTCGCCGAGCCGCGCTTTCAGCACCACGTCGCCGTACATCACGGCGGAGGTGCCGATGTCCCAGATGACCGGGGCCGGCGCGGCGGGGAAGCCGAACGCGATCGGGTTCGTGCCGAACCTTCCCTCGGTGCCGCCCTGCGGGGCGACGACCGCGGGTCCGCTGCCCGCGATCATCCCGGCGAGCCCGGCCGCGGCCGCTTTCTCCAGGTAGTAGGAGAACATGCCGGTGTACCAGGTGTTGCGGGCGCCGACGACGGTCATCCCGTGCGTGCGGGCCTTCTCCGCCGCCAGGTCCAGCGCGCGCATGCCGACCAGGTAGCCCACCTGGTCGCCGCCGTCGAGGGTCGCCGACACCGGGGTCTCGGCGATGATCCGGATCGGTCGCGGCGCCTCGGTCGCGGCGCGGATCCGCTCCACAATGGACAGTGCGCGGGCGAGCCCGCCGAACGTCAGGCCGCGCAGTTCGCAGTCGAGCAGGTGATCGGCGATGACGCCCGCCTCTTCCGGTGTGTGGCCGGCTTTGGTCATGGCGGCCAGGGCGAGGCCGTGCGCGTCGGTCAGGGGCAAGGTGGTCATGAGCCGGACTCCGCGGTCAGGGGAAGGGCGGACGGGGAGGGCGCGGGGGTTCTAGCCGCGCGCCGGACGAGCGCGAGCGCGGCGAGCGCGCTGGCGGCGGCAGCGGCCACCAGCAGGTACGCGGGGGAGCGGCGGTCGCCGGTCAGCTCGACCAGCGCCTGGCAGATGAAGACCGCCGAACCGCCGAGGATGCCGACGGTGACGTTGTAGGAGAGTCCGACGAGGCTGCCGCGCCTGCGCACGGGAATGAGCTGGACGTAGGTGATCGGTGCGACGCCCGAGTAGAACGCCGGGCCGGCCGACAGCGCCACGGTGCACACGATGACCAGCCACAGGGGAGGGGTGCTGGCCAGCGCGGCGAACAACGGGTAGGTCACCACGAGCACGGCGAGCGAGGACGCCAGCAGGACTTTCGGACGCCCTTTCCCGTCTGCGGCCCGGCCGCCGGCGAGCACGAGAAAGACACCGGCCAGCAGCGCGAACGCGATCACGGCGGTCGCGGCGACCGCGGACAAGCGCGACTGGATGAGGTAGCTCTGCACATAGGTGTAGACCATGTAGACGCCGACGATGTGCAGCACGGACACGCCGACGAGCAGGAGCACAGACGACCATTGCCGGTCCGCCGCCGGGTCCGACGCGGACGGCCGGTTGCGGGCGTCGAGGAACTCCGGGGTCTCGCCGAACCGGCTGCGCAGGTAGAGACCGATGCCGCCGATGGGCAGCGCCAGCAGGAACGGCACCCGCCATCCCCAAGCGAGCATTTGCGCCGGGGTCAGCGCGGCGTTCAGCGCCAGCACGACGACCGCGCCCAGCAGGAACCCGGCGAGGCTGCCGGCCTGTACGCGGCTGGACAGCGCGCCGCGACGATCGGGCGGGGCGAACTCGGCGACGTAGATGATCGCCGTGGTGAACTCGCCGCCGCCGGCCAGTCCCTGCGTGAACCGCAACAGCACCAGCAGGATCGGCGCGGCGACGCCGATCGACCCGGTCGAGGGCAGCAGGCCGATCAGCGTGCTCCCGCCGGCCATCAGCAGCAGCGACGCCACGAGCGCGGGACGCCGGCCCAGCCGGTCCGCGATCGGGCCGAACACCAGTGCCCCGGCGGGACGCGCCAGGAACGCCGAGCCGAACACCGCGAACGACGACAGCAGTCCGGCCCCGGTGCTCGCGGCCGGGAAGAAGACCTTGGCCAGCACGGCGGAGAGGAATCCGTAGACGGCGTAGTCGTAGGTCTCCACCGTGTTGCCGATCGAGGCCGCGAGCGTCGTGCGTCTTGCTTCTGCCGAGGTGGTCATGAGGCGCCTCTCCGTTGAGGTCGGGGTGATCAGGCCGCGAGGCGGTGGTACTGGCTGCGGAAGAACAGCAGCGGCTCGGCCGCGGTGTCGGCGGCCAGATCGTCGACGCGGCCGAGGACGAGGCGGTGGTCGCCCGCGTCGTGCACGGCCTCGATCGTGCAGGCGATCCAGGCCACCGCGCCGTCGAGCACCGGATCGCCGTGCGGCCCCGCACGCCAGCGCACGCCGGCGAATTTGTCCCCGCCGGAGACCGAAAGCGCGCGGCAGACGTCCTCCTGCCCGGCGGCCAGGACGTTGGCGCAGAACGTGCCGCGCCGGGCCAGCGCCGGGAACGTCGAGGACGTCTTGCCGGGCAGGAACGCGACCAGCGGCGGGTCGAGCGAGACCGACGTGAACGACGAAACGGCCATGCCCGCCGGGCGGCCGCCGGTGTCCCGCCCGGTGATCGCCACGACGCCGCTGGGGAAATGCCCCAGCGCGGAGCGGAACCGAGTTGATGTAAGCATGCTTAGACCATATAAGCGTGCGGACGCAAATGCAAGCATGCTTATGCACGGCCGCCCCGGGCGCTCTACGCTGCGGGGGTGACCGATCCCTTGCCTTACGTAGATCCGTTCGACGACGGCCGTTCGCCCGCGCGCGCGGCGACCGGCATGGACGAGGCGTCCTCCCTGATCGACGCCGTGTTCCGGTTCGAGCGCGCGGTCTCGCGGATCGGGAACGCGCGGCTGCGGCCCTGGAACATGACGCTGTCCAGCTACACCGCGCTCCGGATCCTGGCCAACCAGCCACATCTGACGCTGGCTCAGCTGTCCCGGCGCTGTTATGCGCGCCCGCAGACGATGACGCGCATCGTGACCCAGATGGAGAAGCGCGGGTTCGTCGCCCGCGGCGCGCATCCCGAAAGCGAGCGGGCTCTGTCGCTGGAGGTCACGGCGGCCGGTCTCGCCGCGCTCGAGGAGATGGGCACGGAGGTGCTCAGGATCAGCGACACCCTGGGCGCGGTGCTCGGCCGCGACGAGATCGTCGCCGCCGACCGTCAGCTGCGCCAGGCGGCGGTCGTCGTCGAGGGCGAACTCCGGGAGATGGATCGCGGCGAAGAGTAAGCAGGCTGCCTTGATGTAAGCATGCTTATACTGGTGCCATGGACCGAATGACCATGGCGCTGGAAGCGCTGCGCGAGGGCGGGCCGGTGCTCGTCACCGACGCCGCCGACCGCGAGAACGAGGGCGACGTGGTGCTGGCCGCGCACGCCGCGACGGAGCACTGGGTCGCGTGGACTGTGCGGCACACCTCCGGATTGCTGTGCGCGCCCATGACTCCGCACCGCGCGGCGGGGCTCCGGCTGCCGCCGATGGTGTCGCGCAACGAGGACCCCCGCGGCACCGCTTATACCGTGACTGTGGACGCGAAAACCGGGGTGACCACCGGGATCAGCGCCGCGGACCGGGCCCGCACCCTGCGGCTGCTCGCCGATCCGGCGGCCGCCGGATCGGATTTCGTCCGTCCTGGGCACGTCCTGCCGCTGCGCGCGCGAGCGGGCGGGGTCCTGGAACGGCCGGGGCATACGGAAGCGGCGGTCGAGCTGTGCCGGCTCGCGGGCGTTCCGCCGGTCGCGGCGATCGCCGAACTGGTGGCCGACGACGGATCGATGCTCCGCGGCCCCGGCGTCGACGACCTGGCGCGCCGGTTCGGCCTGCCCGCGCTGAGCATCGCGGACCTGATCTCCTATCGCCGCCGGAATCCGCTGCCCGCCGGCGAAGAGCCACGCGTGGTGCGGACCGCCGAAACCGAACTTCCGACCCGGTACGGCCGCTTCCGCGCGCTGGGCTACCTGGACCTGCGCACCGGTGCCGAGCACCTCGCGCTCGTCCGGGGCGAGCTCCGGGACGAGGCGACCGTACGCGTGCACTCCGAATGCCTCACCGGCGAATCCCTCGGCTCGGCCCGCTGCGACTGCGGCCCGCAACTGCACGCCGCGCTCGCAAGAATCGGCCGCGACGGCGGGGTGCTGGTGTACCTGCGCGGACACGAGGGCCGGGCGATCGGGCTGGCGAAAAAGCTGGCGGCGTACGAACTTCAGGACCGGGGACTGGACACAGTGGACGCCAATCTCCGCCTGGGAGAACCGGCTGACGCCCGCGAATACGGCGCCGCCGCGGCGATCCTGGGCGATCTCGGCATCGTTCGGGCGCGGGTTCTCACCAACAATCCCGGCAAGGTCCGGGGTTTGGAGGAGGGCGGGGTTTCTGTCGTGCGCAGGCTTTCGCTCAGCGTTGGTGCGACGCCCGCGAATCTTCGCTATCTGGCTGCCAAGCAGCGGCGGATGGGCCATCTGTTCGACGAGCACAAGCTCTCTGGCGACCGGCGCTGAGCCGATCCCGTAGCGGTGCTGCCGAATCGGGGCCGCGGCTCACCGGATTCTTGTCCGGGTTTGCGCGCCGGTTCCGGCGAGGTGACGGCCACGGTCGTCCGGTCGAGCCAGCCCGGGCCGTCGACGTCGATGGTGGTCACCCCGGCCGGGATGGACAGTGCGGCCATTTCGGGCACCAGGCATACGCCCAGTCCTGCGGCGCGCGCACGGCGTGGCCGATGACCGGATCGGCGAGGCCAGGCCAGGAACCTAGGGTCGCCGCCGGTGCCCGGCGATCCAGGTCGCGCCACCAAGCGTCGCGCACGCAATTGCCGCAGGAGGGCGGGCGTCCGTCCTTCGGCCAGTGACCGCCCCTCTCCTCCCCGAAGACGAGCCGACAGCCCCGCGCATCCTCCCGAGAGACAAGGCACTTTCCTCAGCCCGGGCGATGCCGCCGCGGCAGGCCTGGTGACTCACTGTGGGCGCAGGTACCGCGGCGAGAGGAAGAACGGCCATGCCAGGTGTCGAGTTGCCACCGCAAGCGGTGGTGCAGCGCTGTATCCAGGGCTTCCAGCTCACTCAGACGGTGTACGCCGCCGCCCGGCTGGGTGTTGCCGATCTCCTGGCCGACGGGCCGTCGACCGGGGCTGCGCTGGCGGAGGCGACTGGCGCGGATCCGGCCGCGCTGCACCGGTTGCTGCTGGCCCTGGCGGCCGCCGATCTGCTCGCGACCGAGCCCGGCGGCCGGTTCGTGCTGACCGCTGCCGGGCAGTTGCTGCGCGCGGGCGTGCCTGGTTCGGCGCGCAACCGGGCCTTGTTCTTCGGCGATCACGCGACCTGGAGCGTGTGGGGGTCCCTGCTGCACTGCGTCCGGACGGGAGAACCGGCTTACCCGCACGTGTTCGGCACGGACGTGTGGCAGTACCGGGAACAGCATCCGGAGACCGCGGCGCTGTTCAACAACATCATGTCCGAATTGACGGCGATGAGCTCGGCCGCGTTGGTCCGGGCGTACGACTTCTCCTCGGCCGGCACGGTCGTCGACGTCGGCGGCGGGCACGGGCGGATGCTGGCGTCGATCCTCCAGGCGTTCCCGGGCATCCGGGGCGTGCTGTTCGACCTGCCGCGGACGGTGGCCGGCGCCGAGGCGCTCGCGCCGGTGCGGGATCGGTGCGAGATCGTCGGCGGCGATCTTTTCGGCGAGGTTCCCGCCGGGTACGACACGTATCTGCTGTCCCGGGTGGTGCACGATTGGGACGACGAGCGCACAGTGGACATTCTCGCCCGCTGCCGCCGCGCGATGAAGCCGGACGGCAAGGTTCTGTTACTCGAACGGGTGGTTGCCGGCGAGCCGGATCTGGCGTCCGCGCTGTCGGATCTGACCATGCTCGTCGGCACCGGCGGCCGGGAGCGGACCGGCGACGAGTTCCGCGCCCTGCTCAGCCGGGCCGGGCTGCGCGGCACCGCTGCCACGCCGGTCCTGCACGGGCTGCAGGTGATCGAATCCGTGGCCGCGCAGGAGGTTTGACCTCGCCGCCGCCGGGTGGTTCAGTGGCGCGATGACAGAGCTGGCAGGGATGCTGGACGAGGCCGCCGAGGGATTCGGCGGCCTCGTTCGCGCGGTGGCGCCGGACCAGTGGCGGCTGCCGACGCCGTGCCCGGACTTCACCGCGCTGGGCGTCGTGGAGCACGTGGTCGAAAGCCTGATCCAGTACGCCGATCTGGTGGACGCCAAGCGATTCGACTCCGAGCTGACCGTCGGACTCGCCGGGGCCGACGTGTTCGCCGCTTACCGGGCCGCGGCCGTCCGGGCGGTCGGCGTGTGGTCGCGCGAAGAAGTGCTCGCCGCCGAGCATCCGATGCCGTGGGGGCCGATGCCCGGCCGCGCCCTGCTCGGTTATCTGGTGCTGGAACACGTGGTGCACGGCTGGGATCTCGCCACCGCCACCGGGCAGAAGAATCCCTTCGGCGACGAGCTTGTCCAGGCCGTGGACGGCATCGCGCGCGGGCACAGCGAGCAGGATCTGCGCCAGCCCTACATGTTCGCGGCCCCGGCGCCCGTGCCCGGCGACGCGCCGCCGCTGGACCGCCTCGCCGGCTTCCTCGGCCGCCGTCCGTCCACTGTGGACTGACCTCCTCCCGGCGGAGGACGCCCTCCCGCCCGATCTCCTCCCGGCGGTCGCGCTGCTGGCCGACCAGCGGGCGATGCCAGCCGGACCCGCCGGCTGCGAATCTCTTCCCGGTGGGGCGGCGAGCCCTGGCGGGAAGGGGATCGGCTGTGGCGGCGACCGAAGACGGCAGTGCGGTGACGGGCGAGGTCGAGGATCTGCTCGGTGCGGTGGGCACGAAGGTCCTGGCGCGGGACGGGCACACCTGTTTCGGCGATCTCGGCGTGGATTCGCTGGCCCGGCTGGAAATCTCGAAACGAGTGCAGGACCGCTACGGCAGCGACATCGAGGACCTGCTGACCGCGGAGACGACCCCGGTCGCGCTGGGAGAGATCATCGGCGGCCTCGCCGCGCCGCGGACGCCGGCCCGTGTCGAGAACCAGGTGGAGATCGCCGCTCCGATCGGCTACGTGTGGAACGCGGTCAACGACGTTCGCCGCTGGACGGAACTGTTCACTGAGTACGCCGCGGTGGAAGTGCTGGCCGAGGGCGAGAACTGGGTGACCTTCCGGCTCACCTTGCGCCCGGACGCGAACGGCGTCAGCTGGTCCTGGGTCTCGCGCCGCCGCTGGAACCGGGACAACTGGACGGTCCGCGCCTGGCGGATCGAGCGAGGCAACTTCGAGTTCATGCGGCTGCGCTGGACTTTCGAACCGCTGGAGAAGGACCGCACCCGCATGACGTGGGCGCAGGAGTTCCGGATGAAGCCGTCCGCGCCGCTGGACGACGCCGCGATGGCCCGCCGGCTCGACACGAACTCCGCGGCCCAGATGGAGGTCATCGCCCGCCGGATCGAACAGTGCCGGGGCCGCAGGCGGACCTGGGAGGACACGCCTTCGGTGCGCGGGCGCGGCGGCGACATGCGCACCCTGATCGGCCCGGCGGCCTGCGGATCCGCCTACGGCATCAGCGGATTCGTCGAACTGGCCCCCGGCGAGCGGATCGCCGAACACCGGCATCCCTACTCCGAGGAGCACCTGCTGGTGGTGTCCGGACGGGCCGAGATCGACCTCGACGGCACGCCGGTCCCGCTGGGACCCCGCGAGGGGCTGCTGGTGCCGCGCGACGTCCGGCACCGGCTGCGCAACGCCGGCGACGGCCCGCTGACGGCGGTGTTCGCGCTGAGCCCGCTGGCCCCCAGCCCCGAACTCGGGCACGTGGACACCGAGTCCGGAGCGCGGTGATGCCCCGTCGCACCGCGGTGACCGGGGTCGGCGTCTTCGCGCCCGGCGGTCCGGACCGGGAGGCGTTCTGGCAGCGGGTGCTGTCCGGCCGCCCGGCGATCCGCACGATCACCGCCTTCGACCCGTCCCCCTTTCGGTCCCGGATCGCCGCCGAATGCGACGACGTGCCGGACCTGCACGAGGACCGCTACGTCGCGATGGCGCTGGCGGCCGCGGACGAGGCGGTCGCCGACGCGGCGATCGACCTGTCCGCGCTGGACCCGTTCTCGGTCGGGGTGAGCATGGGCACCGCCGTCGGCGCCTCGGTCCGGCTGGAGGAGCAGTACGCGCTGGCGAGCGGCAACGGTCGCATGTGGACAGTCGACGGCTCGCGGGTGACCGGCGACCTGTATCCGGCGCTGGTGCCGTCCAGCCTGGCGGCCGAGACGGCGATCCGGCTGCACGCCTGCGGACCGGTCGTGACGGTGTCCACCGGCTGCACCTCGGGCATCGACGCCATCGGCTTGGCCCACGAGATGATCCTGGACGGCGAGGCCGACGTCGTGCTCGCCGGCGCGTCCGACGCGCCGGTCACCCCGATCACCGCGGCCTCGTTCGACGCCATCCGCGCCACCAGCCCGCTCAACGACGACCCGGTGCGCGCTTCCCGTCCGTTCGACGCCACGCGGGCGGGGTTCGTGCTGGGCGAAGGCGCGGCCGTGCTGGTGCTGGAAGAGCTGTCGGCGGCGCGGCGGCGGGGCGCGCGCGTCTACTGCGAACTGTCCGGTTACGCGGGCCGCGCCAACTCGTTCCACATGACCGGCCTCAAGGCGGACGGGTGCGAGATGGCCGAAGCGATCCGGATCGCGCTGCGGCAAGCCCGGCTCGCGCCGGAGCGGATCGACTACCTCAGCGCGCACGGCTCCGGCACGAAACAGAACGACCGGCACGAGACCGCCGCGTTCAAACTGGCCCTCGGCGACCACGCCCGCCGCACGCCGATCAGCTCGATCAAAGCCGTGGTCGGGCATTCGCTCGGCGCCATCGGGGCCATCGAAACGGCCGCCTGCGCGCTGGCGATCCGCGACGGCGTGGTCCCGCCGACCGCGAACCTGCGCACTCCGTCCCCCGAATGCGATCTCGACTACGTGCCGCTGGTCGCGCGGGAGCACCGGGTCCGGCACGCGTTGTCGGTCGGCAGCGGATTCGGCGGTTTCCAGTCGGCGATGGTGCTCTCGGAACTGTCGGGCGGGAACTCGTGACTCCTACCGCTAATACCACCGGGAATCCCATCGTGATCACCGGCCTCGGCGTCGTCGCGCCGAACGGCGTCGGCACCCAGCAGCAGTGGAAGGCCACGCTGGCCAAGCAGAGCGGCATCGCCCCGTTGCCGCCCGAGGTGCATGGCGGGTCCGGGCTGTGCTTCGGCGGCCAGGTGCCCGACTTCGACCCGGACCAGTTCGTCCTTGCCCAGCAACGGGTTCAGACCGATCGGTGGACCTGGTTCTGCCTGGCCGCCGCCCAGCTCTGTTTCGCCGATGCCGAACTCGACCTCGGTCTCGCCGATCCCTACGGCCTTTCGGTCGTCACGCCGAGTTCCACCGGCGGCAACGTCTTCGGGCAGCGGGAGCTGCAGTCGCTCTGGTCCCGGGGGCCGCGGGCGGTCACCGCCTACCAGTCCATCGCCTGGTTCTACGCCGCCAGCGCCGGCCAGCTGTCCATCCGGCACGGTTTGCGGGGGCGTTGCGCGGTGACCGCGGCGGACGGCGCGGGAGGGCTCGCCGCGGCGGGCGCGGCCCTGCGGATGCTCCGCACCGACCCGGGCCAGCGGATCCTCGTGGCCGGCGGCGAAGCGCCGTTCTCGCCTTACTCGATGGTGTGCCACCAGCGGCGGGCCGACCTGAGCCGGTCGGGGGAGTACCATCCGTTCCGCACTCCCGCCACCGGCGGAGTGCTCGGCGAGGGCGGTGCCGCTCTGCTCGTCGAGACCCTGGAATCGGCGACCGCGCGGAACGCACCCGGCCGCTACTGCGAAATCGCCGCCGTCGTCAGCACTCACGACGCCCACGACCAGACCCTTCCTCCGCGCGCTCCCGGCGCTCTGGTCGCCGCGATCACCCGCGCGCTGCGCCGGGCCGACGTCACTCCGGACGAGGTCGACGTGGTGTTCGCCGACGGCAACGGCGCCTCCGACTGGGACAGCCTGGAACTGGCCGCCCTGCGTGCCTGCTTCGGCGACGGGTTCGCCGACGTGCCGGTCGCGGTGCCGAAAACCATGACCGGCCGCCTCAACTCCGCCGGAGCCCTGCTGGATTTGTGCTGGGCCGCACAGGCTTTGGCCTACGACATCGCACCGCCCGCGCTGGGCGGCGGCGACGGGCCGCTGGCGGTGGCGGGCGAGCCGTGCTTCGCCGCGGGACTGAACACCGCGCTCGTCATCGCCCGGGGAGCGGGCGGGTTCAACGCCGCGGCCGTGCTCAAGTCGATCGGGGGCCGGGCATGACCACAGTGGACAGTGCCACCACGATCATCGACCTCAGCATGCCGGTCGCCGACCTTCCGTTCGACCCGGGCGTGGTCCGGATCAAACCGTGGACGCACGCCGACGGCCCGCGCCGGATCGGGCGCAAGGCGGCCTTCTCCCGGCAGCTGCCGCTCGCGACCCGGATGCGGCGCGCGGCGGGCTATCTCACCGGCCGCAGGCGGATCGACGAGCGCAGCTTCCCGGACGGATTGTTCCTCGGCAACGAATTCCTGACGCTGTCGGTGCACGCGGGCACCCACATGGACGCGCCGTTCCACTATGGACCGACGTGCGAGGGCAGCGCCGCCAAGCGGATCCACGAGATCCCGCTCGACTGGTGCGTCGGCCCCGGCGTGGTGCTGACGCTCACCCACCGCGAGGCGGGCGAGTCGATCACCGCGGACGACCTCGCCGCCGAGCTGGACCGCATCGGCCACGAGCTCTCGCCCGGCGAGATCGTGCTGCTGCGCACCGGATCCGACCGGCTGTGGCCGACCCCCGCCTACTTCGGCGGCCATCCGGGCATGACCGTGCCCGCCCTCGAATTCCTGCTGGACCGCGGGATCAAGGTCATCGGCACCGACGCGGCGGGTTTCGACCTGCCCGCCGGGGTCATGATCGAACGCTACTACCGCACCGGCGACCGCGAGCATCTGTGGCCGTGCCACCTGTTCGGCCGCCGCCGCGAATACCTCCAGATCGAACGGATGGGCCGCCTCGGCCGGCTGCCGCGGCCGACCGGCTTCACCGTGTGCTGCCTGCCGATCAACGTCCGAGACGCCGGTGCCGGCTGGGCGCGGCCGGTCGCGCTCGTGCCCGCCGGGAACAGTGAGGGGTGACATGCGCGTCCTGCTGATCGCCACCAACCGGGAGTCCCGCCCGTCCTACGCGGTGCCCGCCGGCGTGGCCTACCTCCAGAACGCCCTGCTCGAAGCCGGGCACGAGGCGCGGATCCTCGATCTGTGCTTCGAACCGGACGAGCGGCTCGGGCCATTGGTCGCCGCCACCGTCCGGGAGTTCGATCCGGCGCTGATCGGGGTGTCCATCCGCAACGTGGACAACGAGACTTACCTGCGCTACCGGGGAAATCTCGGCGACGTCCGCGTCGTGATCGAGGCCTGCCGCGACAGTTCGGCCGCGCCGGTCGTGCTGGGCGGCTCGGCTTTTTCGCTGATGCCCACCGAAATCATGAAGGTGCTGGGCGTCGACCTCGGCGTGGTGGGCGAGGGCGAACCGGCGATCGTGGCGCTGGCCGACGCGCTCGGCAAGGGCGAGCCGATCGACAGCGCGCCCGGCCTGATCCGGCTGGTCGACGGCGAACTGGTCGCGGCCGAACCGGCGCGGGTCGCCGATCCGGCGAGCATCCGGGCCCCGCGCACCTTCGTGCCGGATCCGCGCTACTTCAGCACGAAAGTGGTCGGCCCGCAGCCGACCTACGGCATCCAGACCAAACGCGGCTGCACCTTCCGCTGTTCCTACTGCCCGGTGCCGTCGATCGAGGGCAAACGATTCCGCTTGCGCTCGCCGAAGGAGATCGTGGACGAGATGCGCCACGTCCGGGATCTGGCCGGGGTGCGGCGGTTCTTCATCACCGACAGCATCTTCAACCTTCCCCGGCGGCACGCGATCGCGGTCTGCCGCGAGCTGATCGAAGCGGATCTCGGCGTCGGCTGGATGGCCTACACCAACCCGTTGCAGTACGACGACGAGCTGACCGACCTGTTCGAACTGGCCGGCTGCGAGACGCTGAACTTCGGCCTCGACGCCGGCTGCGACGAGATGCTCGCCAGCCTGCAAAAGGACTTCAGCCGCGCGGACATCGTCAACGCCACCGCCTGCGCGCACCGTTCCGGGCTGCGCATCGTGCACTCGCTGCTGCTGGGCGGGCCGGGGGAGACGGTCGAGACCGTGAAGTCCACTTTGGACACGATGGCCGAATGTCGTCCGCACGTGCTCACCATCGCCTTCGGCATCCGGCTCTACCCGCAGACCCCGCTGTGGCACGCGCTGGGCAAGGCCGAAGGCAGCGTGAACATGCTGATGCCGTTGTTCTATGTGGACGAAGCACTCGGCGGGGACGAGTGCGCGCAGATCCTCCGTCTCATCGACACCTTCATCGACGGGCACCCGGAGGTGATGGTGCGGATGAACTTCGACCAGAACAAGCTCGCGGCCGAGGTGGCCGCCAGTTCGCTGCGCGTTTCCAAGACACAGGGGTGAGTCGATGACAGCAACCCGGGAACCCGCGCTGCCGTTCGCGGCACGGGACCGCTACCCGATCATGTGCTACCCGATGCCGTGGGCGCCGCCGGACCACTCCGCGATCGCCGGGCAGATGGGCCTGGCCGCGCCGGCGCCGACGCCCGGACCGAAGGCGATGTACATGCACATCCCGTTCTGCCAGTACCTGTGCGGGTTCTGCCCGTTCGTCAAGTACAAGCAGGACCCGGAGCGCATCCGGCAGTACGTGGTCGACCTCAAGCGGGAGATGGACAACTACGCCGCCGCGGCGTACTTCGACGGCGCTTCGTTCGGCTCGCTGTACATGGGCGGCGGCACCGCCAGCATCCTCGAGCCCGAGCAGCTGGCCGACCTGGTCGGGCACGCGCGGCGGCGGTTCTCCTTCGTCGGCGACGCGGAGTTCACGCTGGAATGCAGCCCGATCACGGTGACGGAGGACAAGCTCCGGCAGGTCGCGGCGGCCGGGATCAACCGGGTCAGCTTCGGCGTGCAGACCTTCGACGAAGAGATCGGCCGGGCCAGCGACGTCGCCCAGGACGGCGACACCTCGCGCCGGGTGATCGGCTGGGCCCAGTCCGCGGGCATCGACCACGTCAGCATCGACCTGATCTACAACCTGCCCGGCCAGACCGCGGCGCACGTCCGGTCCGACATCGACAGCGCGCTGGCCGCTGGAGTCAAGCAGGTCACCATGTTCCCGCTCTCGGTGATGCCGCACACCAAGCTGTTCCGGGACGTCCACGAGCGCAAGATCGCCAGTGTCGGCGAACTCGGCCACGAGCTGGAGCTGGCCCGGGCCGCCACCGACCACCTCGGCGACCACGGGCTGGTGCAGACCTCCGTGCCGGACTTCTCGCTGCCGGAGGTCACCTACCGGCACGCGCGCATCCACTTCGAGCAGTTCGAGGACCTGCTCGGGCTGGGAGCCGGCGCGATGGGGACGGTCAACGAGTACACCTACGTCAACGTCGCCGAGCTCAAACGCTATCGCGAGCTCACCGAGAGCGGTCTGCCGCCGATCAACGCCGGACAGCGGACGCCCGAACCGGAAAAGCCCCGCGCCACCATGGCCATGGGCCTGCGCATGCTCGAGGTCAAGCGCGCCACGTTCGTCGCGAGGCACGGCGCGCGGCCCGAGGACCTGTTCGGCCCGTTGCTGGAAGAGCTGGCGGACCGGGAGCTGATCGCCGTCGACGACGACGGCGTGCGGCTCACGCCGACCGGCACGTTGTTCGGCTACGACGTGGCCAAGGCCTTCTACTCCGACGAGATCAAGGCCGTCGGGCAGAAACTCGCCGAATCGCTCGCCCGCAAGCGGGATGTGCTCGACCTGGAAATCAAGGCCCCTGGAGGTGCCGCGTGAGCACGCCGACCATTCCCTACGCCAGCCGCGAGCGGATCTGCGTCTCGCACTACCCGCTGCCGGAGGCCCCGCCCCGTCCCGCCGAGCTGGCCGCGCTGATGGAACTCGACCAGCCGAACCCGCGGCCCGGCCAGAACGCGATGTACGTGCACATTCCGTTCTGCGACAAGATCTGCAACTTCTGCCCGTTCAACAAGCAGCTGATGGACGAGGCGAAGATGGACGCCTATCTGCTGCGGCTGAACGCGGAGGTCTCCTCCTACGCCGAGACCCGGCGGGTGTCGTCGATGACGTTCGGGTCCCTGGCGATCGGCGGCGGCACGCCCAGCTGCATGACCGCCGGGCAGATGGCCGGTTTCCTCGAGCACTGCCAGGACCGGCTGCGCTTCGCCGACGACGCGGAGTTCAGCATCGAGGGCAACCCGTCCAACTTCACCTACGACAAGCTCGTGGCCGCGCGGGCGGCCGGCTGCAACCGGATCAGCTTCGGCGTGCAGACGTTCAACGACGCGTTCGCCGCCACGCTGGAGATCCCGCAGGAGCCGGAGACCTCCCGGGAGGCGACCCGGCTGGCCCGCCGGGCCGGCTACGACAACGTGGGCATCGACCTGATCTACAACCTGCCCGGCCAGACCGTCGAACAGTGGCGGGCCGACGTGCAGGAGGCGATCGACTGGCGCTACGACCACGTCACCCTGTTCTCGCTGATCATCCCGCCGTTCACCCGCCTGCACTCGCTGATCGACAAGGACAAGCTGGCCCGCCCCGGCGACCACGAGCACGAGGTGACGCTGTACCGGCTCGCCTCGCAGATGCTGCGCGACGCCGGTTACGAGCAGTACTCGGTGTACGACTTCGCCCTCCCCGGCAAGATCAACAAGCACGCGGTGCTGTATTTCTCCGAGCAGCGCGACCTGCTGGGCGTCGGCGCGGCCGCCTTCGGCTACCTGGGCCAGTACATGTACGTCAACAAGGGCCCGCTGGCGGAGTACGAGGGCTGCGTGGACGGCGGCGACCTGCCGGTGCTGATCGGCTCGAAGGCCGACCGCGGCGAGGAAATGTGCGGGCAGATGGCCAAGGGGCTGCGCCTGTTCAGCGTCGACCGCCGCCTGTTCCGCGAGCTGTTCGGCCGCGACGCGGTGGAGGTGTTCGCCGAGCAGATCGCCCGGCTGACCGCACAGGGCCTGCTCGTCGTCACCGACGAGGCGATCTCGCTCACCGAGGAGGGCGTGTTCTGGGGCAACAACGTGTGCCGCGAGTTCTTCTCCGAGCGCTTCGCCCAGGTCGAGGCGATCCCGCGCGAGGTGCTCGCCCGCGGGCGGCTGCTCAAGGACGGCCAGAAGATGCCGAAACGGCTGGACCGCTGACATGCGGACGAAAAACGTGCTCGGCATCTGCGGCTCGCCCAAGACCAGCGGGCCCAGCGCCAGCGAATTCCTGTGCCGGCAGGCGATGCGCGGCGCCGAGGAGACCGGGGCCGCCACCCGCGTGATCCGGCTGGTCGACTATCCGATCGTCGACTGCGACGGATGCGGCGACTGCATGAACCGCACGCCGTGTCACTTGTTCAAGCGGCCCGAGGACCGCTACATCCAGCTGTACAAGCACATCAAATGGGCCGACGCGTTCGTGTTCGCCTCCCCGGTCTACGCGCTCGGGCTGCCCTTCACCTGGAAGCAGTGGCTGGACCGGTGCGAGCCGGCCAACGCGGACGAGCTCCAGTACCAGTACTACAACTACGAGGTCGCCGCGGACGTCAAGGGCACCGCGTTCCAGGGCAAGGTGGCCGCCCAGATCGTCACCTCCGCCGGCATCGGGCAGGAATGGGCGATGGCGAGCCTGATGCCGCTGTGGACCAACGTGAAACTGTCGGTGATCGCCAGCGTCGGGCTGAGCCTGATCGAGTTCGACGAGCAGCCGGGCATCCGCACCAAACCGTGGGGCCAGGGCGTGGAGAACGCCGAGTACGCCATCGAGATCAGCAGGCAGATCGGCCGCCGGGTCGCGGACGCGATCGGGTTCTCCACGTTCAACGTCAACGGCTCGTCGCCGCGGCTGGGCCGCAGCGACGGCCGGGACGTCAGCGAGCAGTTGACGCTGCTCACGGATCTGGCCGACCGCCCGGCCGACGTCTCCGACGGTCCGGGCGACCTCGCCGTGCTGGTGGTCGCCGGGCAGGCCAAGAGCGAGGAGGCGCTGCAGCGCGTCGAGCGGATCCGCAAGCTGGCCCCGGAGCTGGACGTCCGGCTGGTGGCGGTGGTGGACCAGCTGCCGCACTTCATCACCCGCGACTTCGTCAAGGACAAGATCGCCGACCAGCGCCACCAGGTGCCGGTGCTGCTGGACTGGGACCGGAAGTTCAGCGGCGAACTCGGCCTGTCGGCGAACGTGGAGCCGCACCTGATCGTGGTGGACCGCCTCGGCCGCCTGATCCGGCAGATCTCCGGCACGCACACCACGCGCGACGCCGTCACCGAGGTGCTGGCGGCGAGCCGCGACACCGCCGGCCAGGGCCCGGTGCCGGTGGAGATCGGGATGGGAGAACCGACATGACGCGAGAGCTGACCGCGCGCCCCGCGCAGGGCAAAGTCGTCACCCTTCCGGACGGAGCCCAGCTCTTCGTCCGCGTGGACCACGGCGACCCGCGGGCGACGCCGATGGTTTTCCTGCACGGAAACCGGGACAATCACACGCATTTCGCCGAATTGGCGGCCCAGCTTTCGGGCGAGCGCCCGTGCGCCAGCGTGGACCTGCGCGGGCACGGGCTGTCCTCCAAAGAGGATGTTCCGCTGTCCGCCCGGCAGTGCGCCGACGACCTGGCGACCGTGCTGGACGAGCTGGGTTGGCGCCAGGCCGTCGTGGTGGGACACTCGCTCGGTTCGGTGACCGCCATGGTTTTCGCGCTGGACCGTCCGGAACGGGTCAGCTCGCTGGTGCTGATGGGGGCGGCCGCGCACTACGAGATGAAGTGGAAGCGTCCGCCGGTCACCGAGGAGACCTACCGGGATGTCATCGCGGAATCCAACGAACGGGCGGGCCCGTTCTTCTTCCTGCCGCAGTACCCCGAGGTCGCGAAAAGAGTCATCGCGAGCTGGTCGTGGGTGCCGTTCTCCGTGCACCGCAACCTGATCCGGCTGCAGCACCCCGATTTGCGGGAACGCGTCGCCGGCATCACCGCTCCCACTCTGGTGGTCGCCGGCGACCAGGACCGGAGCACCCCGGTCAGCAGCGCCGAACTTCTCGCGGAGCGCATCCCCGATGCGCGGCTGCACGTGGTCTCCGACGCTGGTCATTTCATGTTTCTGGAACACCCGGTCGAGGTCGCCTCGGCGATCCGGGACTTCGTGTCGCGCCCGTCGGGCGGATAACGCTTCCGCACGAAGGCCCCGCCGGGAAAAGCCTTCGTGGCAAAGGAGAAAAGCATGGCCGAGCGAAGAGCCGGCGAGGTCCGTCCCGACAGCGTGCGGCAGTCGCCGCACCGCGGCACCCTCGCGGTGCTGACGGGCTGCGTGGTGCTGGTGTGGGCGGTGATGATGTCGGTCTTCCCGGCGCTGCCGCACATCGCCGCCGAACTGCGGCTCGAATCCTCGAGCCTCGGCGCGCTGCTCGCGGTGTCGTCGCTGGTGATGACGGTGCTGAACGTGCCGGCAGGCGTGCTCGCCGACCGGTACGGCCGCAAGCCGCCGATCACGATCGGGCTCGGCGTCAGCGCGGTCGGCATCTTCCTCGCCGCGCTGTCGTCGTCCGGGCCCGCTCTGCTGGTCGCCGGGTGGCTGGTGTTCGGCGTCGGGCGCGGCCTGTTCCTTTCGCCGACGTTCACCGTGCCCGCCGACCTGTTCTCGTTCCAGCAGCGCGGAAAGGCGATCGGCGTGCTCGCCGGCGGCATCGGAGCCGGTTCGGTGATCGGGTACGTGCTCGGCGGATTGCTCTCCGCGGGCGGCAATTGGCAGCTGGTGCTCTGGGTGGACGGCGCGCTGCTGGCCGTCGCCACGGTGGCGGCCGCATTGCTGCCGGAAAGCTTGAAGGAGAAACTGCCCAGCACATTGCCGAAGGCGTTCGCGCAGACGTTCACCTGGTTCGCCAACCGGACCGTGGTGGTGTCCGGTTTGGTCGCCGGCGTCGCGTTCGCGGTCGGAGTGGCCGCTACCTTCCTGGTGCCGTTCAGCTTGACCGCGCTCAACGCGTCCGCCTGGCTGATCGCGTTCGTGTTCATCCCGTACGAGGTGGTGGCCTCGGTCGGCACCGCGGTGGCAGGCGCGATTTCGGACAGAATCGGCCGCAAGCCGGTGCTGATCGGGTGCATCGCGCTGGTCGTGGTGGCGCTGGCGCTGCTGCCGCTGGCCGGGGTGTCGGTGGTCAGCGTCGCGATCATCTACGCGTTCGTCGGCTTGGCCGAAGGCCCGGCGATCTCGATGACCACCACCATGGTCACCGACGAGGTGCTGAAGCTGGACCCGCGCCGGGTCGGGTCCGCGCTCGGCGCCAACCGCCTGATCCAGGGCATCGGCCCGATCCTCGGCCCGGTGTTCGGCGGCCTGCTGGTGCAGGGGGCCGGCGTCGACGCCCGGTTCTGGGTGCTGGCCGGTGCGGGTCTGGTCGCGGTGGTGCTGGCGCTGGCGTTGCGCGGTGTGCCGGCGAAGGCGGTGGCTGCGTGAGCACGAGTTCGGCGTCGCTGCGAAAAGAATTCAAAGAGACCACCGCGGACGTGTCGGTGCCGCAACTGCGCAAGAACACGGCCGCGTTCTGGAAACGGCACCAAGACGACCCCGAGACCGTGACGACCGCGCTGATCGGACTGTGGACCGGTGCCGCCGACACCAACCTGCGGATGGGCGTCGCGATGACGCTCGGCCCGGCCGCGGACACCGTCGCCGGGGCGATGGAATTCCTGCTCGGCACCGTGCCGGAGGACGGCGACTGGCGCGTGCAGGAGTCGCTGGCCAAGGGTTTCGACTGGTTCTGCGCCGTGCGGGGCTGGGAGAAGTCCCTGCCGGTGATCGAGCAATGGCTGGGTCACGATCACCACAACGTGCGCCGGGCCGCCGCCGAGGGACCGCGCGTGTGGACGAAACGCCCGTACTTCGCCGAGCACCCGGACCACGCGCTGGAACTGCTGGGCCGGCTGCGCGCCGACCCCAGCGACTACGTGCGCAAGTCGGTGGGCAATTCGCTGTCCGACATCAGCAAGACCCATCCGGACCTGACCCTGGCCTCGCTCGGCGAATGGGCCGGGGATCCCGGGGCCGCCTGGGTGATCACCCGCGCCTGCCGCCATCTGGCGACCACGCGCGCCGAGCAGACGAAGCGGCTTCTCGCAGTGACGAAAGGATGAGCCCGTGGCCATCAGTTCCGACGTGTTCTCGCTCCCCACCTTCGCCGGGTCCGTGGACGGGCCGCCGACCGCGATGTTCCGGCGGATCAGCGAGCTGACCGTGCTCGCCGACCAGCTGGGCTTCGGCCGCGCGTGGTTCGCCGAGCACCATTTCCAGCCGCACGGCGGCATCCTGTCCGCGCCGGACGTGCTGATCGCCGCGCTGGCCGGCCGCGCGCCGCGGATCCGGTTCGGGCTCGGCGTCGTGCAGGTGCCGTATCACCACCCGCTGTCGGTCGCGGAACGGGTCGCGACCCTCGACCAGGTCACCGGCGGCCGGGTCGAACTCGGGCTCGGGCGGGCGTTCCTCAAATGCGAGTACGACGGTTTCGGCATTCCGATGACCGAGAGCCGCGCCCGGTTCGCCGAGGGCGTCGAAATCGTCCTGACCGCGCTGACCGGCAAGGAATTCGCGCATTCCGGCCGGTTCTTCGACTTCCCCGAACTGCACGTGGAGCCGGCGTGCGTGCAGGACCCGCCGCCGGTCTGGGTGGCCGCCGCGACCACGCCCGAGACGTTCGAATGGGCCGGGCGCAACGGTTTCCGCCTGATGGTCGCGCCGCTGCTGTCGCCGGATCTGCCGTCGCTGGGCGAGAAAGTGGGGCTGTACCTGAACGCGTGGACCAAAGCGGAACAGCCGCAGATCGTGGTCAACGTGCATGTGCACGTGGCGGAGGACGACGAGCAGGCGCTGGCGGAGGCCGAGCCGCACCTGCGCCGGTATGTCGACGAAACCCGCGCGGCCGGCGCCTCGGCGATCGCCACCTTCCACCGCGACGGGGTGCCCGCCGACTTCGCGCACTATCCGGCGCTGGGCAAACGCTGGTTCGACTTCACGGTCCGCGGCGCCGTCGAGCGCGGCGCGGTGGCGGCCGGCTCGCCCGAGACCTGCCGGCGCATTCTCCGCGACCTCGCTGACCAGTTGCACTGCACCTCCGTCGCGGCCACCTTCGACTTCGGCCAGCCGCAGGAGGTGGTGGAGCGGTCCATGCGCCGCTACGCCGGCGAGGTCGCGGGCGCGCTGTGAGCGACTACCCGTTGCCCTTCCGGCTGGCGCTGCGGGTCCTCGGCGCGATGAAGGTACTGGGCCTGCGGCCGGGCGAACCGCTCCTGCCGCGCCTGCTGTTCATGGGCGCGGACCCCGGCGAGGCGGTGGATGCCTTGCGGCGCATCAGATCGGTGCCCGGATGGGTGCGGGAGTGGACCGCTCTCGGAGACCGGCACGAAGAGCTGGGGCAACGCGCCATCGAGCGCGGCGACCCGGTAGGCGCGGTGGAAAGCTGGACTCGCGCCGTGGCCTGCCTGCGGGTCGCCGAATACCTCGAAGCCGACGAGCAAGCACGGCGCCGGTTGTGGACGCGCCTGGTGTCGGTGGCCGGATTGGTCGCCGACCACAGCACGCCGCGCGTGGTGCGCCGGGAGGAGCCGGTCCCGGTTTTCCTGAGCCTGCCGCCGACCGGGGAACCCGCGCCCTGCGTGCTGACCCTGGGCGGGGTGGACGGGGTGAAAGAGGAGTTCTTCGCCCTGCTCGCCGCTTATGCCGCCCGTGGCTGGGCCGGGGTGGCCCTCGACCTGCCGGGCCAGGGAGAGCTGCGGCGGTTCGACGGGGTGCCCTGGCGGGCGGACGCGGAGACCGTGGTGTCCGAGGTGATCGACGACCTGGTCAAAATGCCGGAGATCGACCCGAACCGGATCGTGGTGGTCGGCGGCAGCGCGGGCGGCTATTTCGCGCTGCGGGTCGCGGCCGCCGACCACCGGATCGCCGGCTGCGCGGTCATTTCCGCCCCGGTGCGGCTTTTGGACGTCTACGAGTCCGCGCCGGAGCCGATTCCCCGCACCATGAGGTACAACCTGGCCGCGGACTCCGACGAGGCGGCGCGCGAACGCCTGCGCGCCTTCGACGTCGTGCCGATGCTCGGCGACATCGAATGCCCGGTGCTGCAGGTGCACGGCGGGAGCGACGGCACGGTCCCGGTCGCCCAGAGCGAGCCGGTGCGGGCGGCGTTGGGGGAGCGGGTGCGCAGCGTGGTTTATCCGGACGGTGATCACATGTGTTTCAATCACCGGCCGGTGTGGGAAGCGGAGTTGCGGGGCTGGCTGACTGAGCTTTTCGCTCACCAGTGCCGGATTCCGTGTTCGAATCCGTAGATCACTAGCTGCACCCGGTCCCGGCAGCAGAGTTTTTCGTGCAGATGGCGGATGTGGCTCTTCACGGTCGTGTAGCTGATCATCAGGCGTTCAGCGATTTCCTCGTTGCGCAGTCCGGAGACGACCAGTTGCAGGACCTCCCCCTCGCGTTCGGTGAGGCCGCCCGGCATCTCGGCGGTCTCGCCGGGCGGCGGCTGGGAGACGAACGCGGAGATCAGCCGCACCGTGGAACTGGGGGACAGCAGCGCCTCGCCGGAATGCGCGGCCCGCAGCGCGGCGATGATCTTGTCCGGCGGCGAATCCTTGACGATGAAGCCGACCGCGCCCCGGCGCAGCGCGGTGAACAGGTACTCGTCGTGGTCGAACATCGTGAACATCACGACCTTCACGCCGTCGCAGCCGCCGGGGCCGGTGATGTGCGAGAGCGCGTCCAGCCCGTTCATCCCGGGCATCCGGATGTCCATCAGCACCACGTCCGGCTTGAGCCGGCGGCACAGTTCCACCGCGTGGCCGCCGTCGCCTGCCTCGCCGACGACGCTCATCCCGGCGCGTTCGCACAGCACGCTGCGCAAGCCGATCCGGACCAGCGGCAGGTCGTCCACGAGCAGCACCCGGATCATGACGGGCGGTTCAGCGGGGGAGGGAAACTTCGAGGACGAACCGGCCGGCGGATCTTCGGCGCGTGGTGACCCGGCCGCCGCAGCGGGTCACCGCCAGCTCCAGGCCGCGCAGGCCGTGCCCGCGGTCGAGTTCGCGGTGCGCGGGCCGTTCGGGCGCTCCGCCGCTCACGATCGTCACCACGATTTCGTCCCCGAATTCGACGTGAATCGACACCCGGCCGCCCGCCCGGTGTTTCGCCGCGTTGGAAATGCCCTCCGTGACGACGCGCTCGAGAAGAAGTTCCTGGGCGGGGGAAATGTTCGGGAAATCCGGCCCGCGCACCGTCGCCGACACGTCGGCCACGTCGCGCGGAATGCGGGAAGGAATTTCCCGGACCCAGTCCACGACCCCGCGCGGCGAGGGCTTTTCGGCGTCGCCGGTGCGCAACAGGCCCGACACCCGACGCAGATCCCGCAGCGCCGACTCGGCCATCCCGGCGAGCAGCGCCAGATCGGCCTGGCTGCAGCCGCGGCCTTTTTCGCTCCACAGCCGGGTCTGCGCGGTCATCAGGACCAGATGGTGCCCGACGAGATCGTGCAGGACGTCGCCGACGTGGCGGAGGTCCGGTCGCGGTTGGACAGTTTCCAGCACCGTCCGCGACAGTGCCGACGGTCGTGATTCCGCCCCCATTGGTCCCCCCGAGTCGTCGCCCCCCGCACGGTATTCGATTTTCCGCAGAGGGATGCTACCTGATCGGGGGACGTGTCGCCTAATGGTTGCAATACCGGGAGGCGGTTCTCCGGGAATGATCAAAAAATGTACTATTAGTGCGGTCGCGCGATTACGGAACGGAAGCGGGAGCGGGGCGGGTATTGCTGCGAATGGCCGAACATCTGTTTCGGGCCCGCGTCGCGACTGTTCTGCGCGGCCGGGGGCGGAATCTGCTGTTTACGCGTTTTGTTCGGATTCCGGCGGCGCTCGGCCGGGACCTGGACGGCGGGAGAGCGGCAGCGGCAATTTCCCGATCGTTCGCTCAAGTTCGCCGAATTCTCCGGCGGGAGTTCGCAGTCCCCGGCAGGGGGCGTGCCGGGGACTGCGAACAGGGCGCGACGCGAAACGATCCGAACCAGCGGGGGAGCCTCCCGAACGCCCTCCGCGGCCGAGGGGTCAGGACTGGTGGTGGACCAGGGTCGCGCCGGTCCGGAAGTCGTCGAGGACCGCGGTGATCGCCTTGTGGCTGATCACGCACGCATAGCCGGGATCGTGCTCGATCTTCACCTGGACGGGAAACTTGGCGGTCCCGGCGACGGTGCCGTCCTTGATCGGGTAGTCCGCCGTGGTCAAGCCGGTCGCGGACGCGTGGACGTCGAGAGTCGACTCGCCGTTCGTGCAGAAGGCCGTCACCTCGGCCGTCAACTTGGTGGAAATCGTGGTCTTGCGGCCTCCCACCGCCACATTCACCTCTCGGAAGGTGACGGTGGCGACGGTTCCGTCCCATCCGACGACGGTGGCCTCCGGCACGAAGCGCGCCTCGGCCGCCTGCGCGGCGTTGGAGCCGGCGGCCAGGAACGCCGCGGTCGTCGCGGCGGCCACGGCGAATTTCGCCGCCTTCCGCCAAGCGGCTCCGCGGTCGCCCGGAGCACCTGGTCTACGCCTGGCGAGCAGCGCGCGAGTTTCCTTGAAATGCATGCCGACTCCTTGTCCGGTGTTCGAGCGGAGAGAAAGCGAGAACCCGGCGGCGACTGGTGCCGGGGAGGCGCCGCACCAGTCGCCGCCGTCGCCGGCGCGTCACGGCTCGGCCGTGAACTGCCGGTCACACCTGCTGGAAGTCCACCGGGACGTCGTTGTTGTTCTGGTCCTTGGCGCCGCCGGACGCGCCGTTGACGACGGTGAAGTCCTTGGTCGTGCCGTTGAATTCAAGCCGCAGCGTCTCGAAGCCGATCCGCAGGGACGACACGCCCCGCAGGTTGGCGGCCGCGACGTGGAACTTGAGGTCGATGTTGACGTCGATCAGCTGCTCGTTGCGGTAGGTCTCCTTCAGCACGCTCCGGCTGCTGTCGTGCTTGAAGCTGAAGACCCACACCTTCCAGCTGTCCGACGACGGGAGGTTGTAGACCTGGTAGAGGGCCTTGAAGTTGTAGCTGCGGAGCCTGCCGTGGATCTCGCCTTCGAGATCGAAGCCCTGCGACTGGATCACGAGTTTCTGGAAGGTGCTGAAGCCGTGGAACGCGGTGATCGGGTCGTCGGCCAGTGCGGCGGATCTGGCCCCGGTATCCCCGACGACGAGGTTGAACGGCCCGTGGGTCACGTCGATCACGGACGCACGCGGCGCGGCGGAAGCCGCCGTCACCCCCGTGGTCAAGGCCAGGACGCCGACAGCGATCGCCACCGCCGCCCGGGCGCATGCCTTCCAGGCACGATTTTCCATGTCCGCCTCTTTTCTGTTCCTGTCCGGTATGGGGCACGTTTCTGGAATTGGGTATTCGGCGGCTCGCGCCGCCTCCGAATACCTCATCAGGGGGCACTGGACGGCGACTGGACGGCGATTGGACCGCGAATTACCGTCGGGGGCGGGGGATTCGCGACGAGATCCGGCGAAACGCACCGTCGCCGCGAAATGAATCCACAAAGGACCGGCCGGGAGCGGGAAAGAACCGGTCGTCCCGGCGGACGGCCCTGGCGTGCACCCGGCTGTCGTCGGCATTTTAGGCCGGGCGGAGCCACTTTCTTGTGCATCGGCCGTCAGGCCCATTACGTTTGGTTCCCAGCCGATAGCTGGGGGCCGCGGTGGCGACGAATTCGGTACGCATCCAGGTGCTGGGATCGCTGCGGGCTTGGCACGACGGCGCCGAACTCGATCTCGGCCCGCCCGGCAGGCGCGCGGTTCTCGGGCTGCTCTCGCTCGCCGGAGGGAATGCCGTGGCGTTGCGGGACCTCGTGGACGCGCTGTGGGGCGACCGGCCGCCGCCGAGTGCGGTGAATGTCGTCCAGACGCACGTGAAGCACCTGCGGCGGTTGCTGGAACCCGGCCGTGCGCCGCGGGCGGGCAGCGGGGTGCTGCCGCACGTCGGCGGGGGCTATGCCGTGCGCCAGGGCGCTGTCGAAGTCGACCTGTGGCGGTTCCGCGAACTCATCGGCGAGGCGAACGACGCGCACCGCGACGCCAACACCGCCCGCGTCGCGGCTTCGCTCGGCGAGGCACTCCGGCTGTGGCACGGCAGGCCGCTGGCCGACCTGCCGCCGCTCGCCGGTCACCCGAAGGTCGTTTCGCTGATCGCCGAACGCCGGGAAACGTTCTGCCGGTACGCCGGGGCGATGATCGACACCGGCGCCGCCGCGGAGGTCCTGCCCGCCATCGCCGAAGCCGCCGCGGAACAGCCTCTCGACGAAGCCGCGCAGGCCCTCCTGATCCGCGCCCGCCACGCCCTCGGGCAGCGGGGCGAGGCGTTCCGGCTCTACGGGCAGGTGCGGACGCGGCTCGCCGACGAACTCGGGATCGACCCCGGACCCGAACTTCAGGCCGCGCACGCCGCCGTGCTGCGCGACCCCGTCGCCGCGGTTCCCGCCGAACCCCGGCCGGCGCACCGGGTCCCGAAACAGCTGCCCGCGCAACCGCGCGGGTTCACCGGACGGACGGCGGAACTGTCCCTTTTGGACAGTCTGGCCACCGGCGGCATCGCCGTGGTCTCCGGCACGGCGGGCGTCGGAAAGACGGCGCTGGCCGTGCACTGGGCGCACCGCGTCCGGGCCCGCTTTCCGGGCGGGCAGCTGTATGCGAACCTGCGCGGCCACGCACCGGGCACCCCGGCCGCGCCGCCCGAAATCCTCGCGCAATTCCTTGCCGCGCTGGGGATTTCGCCCAGCCGCGTCCCTCCCGACGCGGAGACCGCGACGGCGCTGTACCGGACCCTGACGACCGACCGGCGGATCCTGGTCCTGCTGGACAACGCGGTCAACCCCGATCAGGTCCGGCCGCTGCTGCCCGCCGGACCCGGGTGCCTGACGGTGGTGACCGGGCGGGACCGCCTGACAGGTCTCGTCGCCGTGAACGGCGCGCGCCGGCTCACGATCGACGTGCTCAGCCCCGACGAAGCCGTCGAACTGCTCGCGGGCGTCCTGGGCGACGGGCGCGTCCGCGCCGAGCCGGAGGCGGCCGCCGAATTCGCCAAACTGTGCGTCCACCTCCCGCTCGCGTTGCGGATCGCCGCGGCCAACCTCGCCGACCGGCCCGGCTCCGGCATCGAGGACTACGTCGCGGAACTGCGCGAGGGCAACCTCCTCGCCGCCCTCGCGGTGCCGGGCGACGAGCAGACGGCGGTGCGGGTCGCCTTCGACCTGTCCCACGCCGCCCTGTCCGCTGACACCCAGCGGCTGTTCCGGTTGCTGAGCCTGATTCCCGGCGCGGACTTCGCCGCCGAGGCAGCGGCCGCGCTGACGGGCGTCGAGACCACGCGGGCGGTCGCGGTGCTGGACCGGCTCGCCTCCGCGCACCTGGTCGAACACCCGCCGGGCCGGTACCGCTTCCACGACCTGCTTCGCCGGTACGCCGCCGAGCAAGCCGGACGGCTGGAGTCCGCCGCGGACCGCGAGCGGGCGCTGCGCCGCCTGTACGACTGGTACCTGGCGGGGGTGGACGGCGCCGCCCGCCTTCTGTACCCGCACATGCTGCGGCTGCCCGTGTCCGGCGTCCCGGCCGCGTTCGCCGGGCTGGGCGAGGCGTCGGCGTGGCTGGACGCCGAACGCGGCAACCTGGTCGCCGCCGCGCGGTTCGCGGCCGACAGCGGCCCGCGGCCCATGGCGTGGCGGCTCGCCGACGCGATGCGCGGGTACTTCTGGATGTGCATGCGCCGGGTCGAATGGCTCGCGGTCGCCGAAGCCGGCCTGGCCGCGGCCGACGCGGACGGCGAACCCCGCGCGCGGGCCGCCGCCCGGCTCAGCCTCGCGGACCTGTACTTCCGCCAGGGCCGCTACCAGCAGGCGGTCCGGCAGTACACGGCGTCGTTGCTGCTGGCGCGGCAGGCGGGCTGGGTCGAGGCGCAGGCGGCGGTGCTGGGCAACCTGGGGTGCGTCTACTGGCAGTCCGGGCGGCTCGCCGACGCCGCGTCCCGGTTCGGCCGCGGGCTGGACCTCAGCAGGCGGATCGGCCAGCCGGCCGGGGAGGCGGTCGCGTTCGGCAATCTCGGGCTCGTCCACTGGGAAATGGGCAGGCTCGCCGAAGCCGCCGAGCACTACACCCAGGCGCTGCGCCGCTACCGCCGGATCGGGTCCCGGTACGGCGAAGCGATCAGCCTCGCCAACCTCGGGCAGACCCAGCACGCCCGCGGCCGGACCGCCGAGGCGGTGGAACTGCTCTGCCAGTCCCTCGACCTGCAGTGCGAGGCGGGAAACCGGGGTGGCGAAGCGGAAACCCGCAGCCGGCTGGCCCTGGCGCACAGCGATCGCGGCCACCGGGCCATGGCGCTCGAATGCGCCGGCACGGGGCTCGCGCTCGCCCTCGAGGCGGGGGACCCGCGGACCGAGGCGGAGGCACTGGCCGCCCTGGCGGCCGTGCTCGCCCGCTTCGGCGACCGGCCGGAGGCGATCCGCCGGTACGAGCAGGCGCTCGGCCTCATCCGCGAGACCGGCGACCGTTACCCGGAAGCCGACGCGCTGATCGGCCTGGCGACGGTCACCGCGGACCCGGAACCCGCCCGGCAGGCCCTAGCGCTCGCCGAGCGGGCGGGATACCGGGCGCTGCGGGGCCAGGCTTTGACGGCGCTGGCCGGAGCGCTCCTCGCGCGCGGCGAGACCGGGGCCGCCGCCGAGCACGCCCGGAACGCGCTCGCCGTGCACCGGGAGACCGGGCAGGGGACGGGGGAGGCGCGGACGCTCGCTCTCCTTTCCCGGCTGGGCCCCGGCGAAGGACGGTGATTCCGCGGGGCGTCACCAGCGAATGCCGCTCCTGTCCACCGTGTAGGTGCCGTCCGGCTCGACGGTGACGGCCAGCCACGGGTTCACGCCGTCGGAGCCGATAGTGCCCGGGCACGAGAACTCGCCCCGGTCGTAGATCGTCCGGCCGGTGCCGTCCTTCGCGGCCGTGTCCGACTCCGCGACGAGGCCCACCCACCGGCAAGCCGGGTTGAGCACCTGGTGCGTGACCGTCAGGTCCACCGACGTGATCTTCGCTTCCCGCACACACCACGAGATCCGGTTGTAGTACGTCCACACCCCTTCGTTGGTCAGCTCGATCGGGGCGGTGGTCCAGCACCCGTTCCCGTGCGTCGTCGCCCCCGTGACGAACGGGACGGCGGCGAGCAACCCCGCCGTGACGGCTGTGAGTGCGCTGGCTCGGAGCATGACAACCCCCTCGTTTCCGTGTCCTCCCAATGTGTTCGCTCCGTGCGGGGGCCGCAAGACGCCGCGGCGGCGGGTCCAGCCGATATTCAGTCGGCGTCCAGTTCGGCCGCGTGCGAGTGCGCTGGGGAATCCTTTGTCAGCGCACGGGGCGTTCGCGCGAGGGCGGGTCCTCGAGGTCGCTGAACTTCCAGGCTTCGGCGTAAAGCTTCCCGTGGTTGAGCAATTGCTGGTGGCTGACCGGCCTGCGGAGAATCGCCTCGAACCAGGTCGCGCACTCGGCGGCCACGTGCTCGGGAACGCCACTCGTGTCGAGGGCGAGCGGCGTTGGCACGTCCGGGAGTTCGTGCAGCAGATCGCCGCGCGCGTGCTGGTTCCGGTAGTGCACGCCGAACTCGCCCAGGCTGACGCGGCGGACGAGATCGCTGAGCCTCACGACGGCGATCGGGCAGGAATCCTCCTCCCCGTCCCGGATCGCCCAGCTGGCGGCGTAACCGACATCGCGTTCCCGAGTCAGCCCAGATGGTCGTTCGTGCCGTCGACCCAGGCGATGTACCGCTGCGCGGAGCGGCGCACCGCGGCTTTCGCATCAGCCTGCAGAGTGGCCCCGGTCAGCGCGTAGAGCCGGTCGAACTCGTAAGGCTCCAGCCGGTCCGCGAGCCGCTGGACGAGTCCGGCGGAAAGCGGGATCTGGTTGGGGTAGCTGCGCATGAACGTCACCCAGCCCGGCGCGGCGACCGGCAGGACGGTGTCGCCGGCCAGCAGCGCGCCCTTCTCCGTCGCGATGTGCGCGACCGCGGCGCCCGGGAAGTGCCCGCCCGCTTCGACCAGCGTGATCCCGGGCAGAATCCGTTTGGTGCCATGCCATTCCCGGATGACCGGGTCTTCCCGGCGCACCCATCGCCGGTCCGCGGAATGCACCAGCACCGGGACGTTTCCGAGACTGTGGCTCAGGCTTACCTGCGAGCCGTACATGTGCGGATGGCTGGCCACGATCGCCGCGGCTCCGCCGAGTTCGGCGATCTTGTCGAGCAGCGGCCGGTCAAGGGCGTTGGGCGGATCCCACAGCAGGTTGCCCGCGTCGGTCCGGACCAGGTAGGTCCACTGGCCGATGCCGAACTCCGGCTCGCGGTGCAGGCGATGGATCCCCGGCTCCGGTTCTTCGCAGACCAGCTCGTGCGGGGCGGCGGCCAGTTCGTCCATTGTGGTCCAACCCTGTCCGGAGGCGCGGACGTACTGTCGTTCGTCCGCGCAGATCCGGCAGGTCCCGGCGGGCGGCTCCGCGGTGTCGGGATGCTCGACGCCGCAGGTCCCGCAAATCCAGATGGTCATGCGAGCACCCTGGTACCTCCAGTTTGCTAGAGGTCAAGACCTCGGGTGCGCGAACCCTGCCGCCACTGCCCGGCGGCGTCGATCATGTCCTGCCGGATGTGCCGGAGCCAGTGGCTGGTCTCGAGGAGCCTGGTGCCGACGAGCGTGTCCCCGCCGAACAGCTCCGCGCCTTGCCGGGTGAACTCGGCCCACTGGGCGATGCCGTCCATGCTGGCCAGCCAGGCCCGCTGCCACACGTGATCGTCGATCAGGTAGCGCTCGCGCCTGCCCTCACGCTCGCGCCGCAGCAGCCCCCGTTCTTCCAGCCAGGCCACCGCTTTGGAGACCGAGGCGGGGCTGACGCGCAGCCGGGCGGCGAGCTCGCTCGCGGTGCGGCTCCCCGACTCGGCGGTGAACAGGCAGATCAGGACCCGCGCCGCCATCGACGGCATTCCGGTCTGGGTGGCCATCCGCGCGAACCGCGTCTCGAAGTCGCTTCGGGTCCGCGGATCGGCCGCCGCCCGAAGCGGTGGAGCGGGCGGCGTAACGGGGGCCCGGCGGCGCGCTCGGTGACGGGCGGCCTGTTCGGCGCGGTCGGCCCGGTAGTCGTGTGCCCCGCCGTTGCGGGCGACCTCGCGGATCACCGTCGACCTCGGCCTGCCCAGCCGGCGGCCGATCTCCGCGTAGCTCAGCCCGTCCGCCAGCCCGGCCGCGACGCGCTGTCGTTCCGGGTAGCTCAACCTGCCCGCTGGCATCTGCTCGTCTCCGCCTTCGAACTCGTCCCGGACCGCCGCCGATGCGTTCATCTGCAGGCTATTGCATCGATAACCTGGCCGCTGCCTGCATAAATGCGGATCTGTCGTTTGCGATTCCATGAAACATCGCCCTACCGTTTCCCGCAAGAGGTTCACGGGAAGGGAGCTGGCGATGACCAGCACACTGCCGACCGAGCGATCGGCCGGCCTGCCGTTCGACCCGCCGCGAGGGCTGGCCGAACTGCGCGAGAAGAGTCCGCTCAGCCGGCTGGACTACCCGGACGGGCACGCCGGATGGCTGGTGACCGGTCACGCCCTGGCCCGCGAGGTGCTGGCCGACCGCCGGTTCAGCGCGCGAGCGGAACTGCGGCACATGCCGATCCCCGGCGCCGCCGCCAGCGACGAGCCGGCGCCGCCGGGAATGTTCGGCAGCATGGACGCGCCCGAGCACACTCGCTACCGGCGGCTGCTCGCCGGCCAGTTCACCGTCCGCAGGATGCGCCGGCTGACCGAGCGGATCCAGGCCGTCGCGGACGACTGCCTGAACGCCATGGCCGAGCGCGGCAGTCCGGCCGACGTGGTCACCGACCTGGCGCGACCGCTGCCGGCGCAGACGATCTGCGAACTGCTCGGGGTTCCCTACGCCGCGCGGGACCGATTCCAGCAGCACGCGCTCGCCCTCTTCCGGCTGGACAACACGCCCGGGGAAACCGGCGAAGCCTACGGCGCGGTGCTCGGCGTCATCGGCGAATTGGCCGCTGCCAAACGCAAAGCCCCCGCCGACGACCTGCTCAGCGACCTGACCGGCAGCGATCTCACCGACACCGAGCTGGTCAACGTCGGGTTCTCGTTGCTGGCCGCGGGCCTGGACACCACCACGAACATGCTCGCGCTGGGCGTCTTCGCGCTGCTCGAACACCCCGGCCAGCTCGCGCTCCTGCGCGACGACCCCGAGCTGGCCGACAACGCGGTCGAAGAACTGCTGCGTTACCTGAGCATCATCCCGTTCACCGTGCGCACCGCGCTGGAAGACCTCGAACTCGGCGGCGAACAGGTGCGCGCCGGCGAGGCGGTCACGATCTCGGTGCCCGCGGCCAACCACGATCCCGCGCACTTTCCGGTGCCGGCAGAACTCGACCTGCGCCGCAAAACAAGCGGGCACGTCGCCTTCGGCCACGGCATCCACCAATGCCTCGGCCAGCAGCTCGCCCGCGTCCAGATGCGGGTCGCCCTTCCGGCCTTGCTGACCAGGTTCCCGTCGCTGCGCCTCGCCGTTCCCGCCGGAAACATCGCCCTGCGCACCGACATGCTCATCTACGGCGTCCACCAGCTGCCCGTCGCCTGGGAGGCCTGACCCCGTGCCGAAAGTCTGTTTGCTCACCGGGGCATCGGCGGGAATCGGCCGCGCCACCGCTGTGGAACTGCTGAAGGCGGGGCACCTCGTCTACGGGGCCGCGCGCCGTCTGTCCAAAATGGACGAAATCCGGGCCGCCGGAGGGCATCCGCTCGCCATGGACACCCGGAGCGAGGCCGATCTCGACCGTGCCGTCCGCACCGTCCTGGACGAACAGGGACGGATCGATGTCCTGATCAACAACGCCGGGACGGTGCGGCACGGGGCCGCCGAAGACGTCCCGCTGGACGCGGCCCGCGATCTGTTCCAGGTCAACGTTTTCGCGCCGGCGAGGCTCGTCCAGCTGGTGCTGCCCGCCATGCGCGCGCAAGGGTCGGGCCGCATCGTCAACGTGTCGTCGATCGGCGGGGAGATCAGTCTGCCGCTCGGTGCCTGGTACTACGCGTCCAAGCACGCGCTCGAGGCTTACTCGGACACGCTGCGCATGGAGGTCCGGCCCTTCGGCATCGAGGTCGTGGTCATCCAGCCCGGCATCATCAAGACCGAATTCGAAGACCAGACCGCCTCGCAGCTCAGGGAATACTCGGGCAACGGCCCGTACCGGGGGATGGCCGAGGCGATGGCGAGCCGATCCGAAACCGGCCTCGCGGACGGCACCGATCCCGCTGTCGTCGCCGAAACCGTCCGGCGGGCTGTGGAAGCTGATCCGCCGGAGACCCGCTACGCCGTCGGCTTGCACGCCGAGGAACTGTTGAAGCTCAACCGAACCCTGCCCGACCGGGATTTCGACGAACTGGTCACCCGCTCGATCCGGTAGCGGCGAGAGGCAGGAACGCCTCGTGTCCTGCGGGGCGGACCCGCAGGACACGAGGACGTGCGTGGAGCTGAAAAAGTCAGCCGACGCCGAGCGCCCAAGGGTCGCCCTTCGCGGAGATGGACGAACCCCGGCCGGTCGCCAGCCACAGGCTGTTGTTGGCGTCCCGGCCCTTCCACGCCACTTCGAACCCGCCGTTGGACAGCGTGACGATCGAGGGGCTGGCATTCGCCGCAACGCCCAGGGCCCACGGATCGCCGTAGGAGGAGAAGTAGGTTCCGGCACCGGTGCCGAGCCACAGGCTGTTGTTGCTGTCGCGGCCCTGCCAAGCGACTTCCCAGCCGCCGTTGGACAGCGGTGCCAGCGAGGGACTGGTGCCCGGTGCGACGCCGAGAGACCACGGGGCGCCCTTCGCGGTGATGGACGTGCCCTGGCCGGTCGCCAGCCAGAGGCTGTTGTTGGCGTCGCGGCCCTGCCACGCCACCTGGAAGTTTCCGTTGGGCAGCGTGACGATCGACGGGCTGCTGTTGGCGGCGACGCCTAATGCCCAGGGATCGCCGTAGGAGGACAAAGCGACGCCGGTGCCGGTGCCGACCCAGAGGCTGTTGTTGCTGTCGCGGCCTTGCCACGCCACCTGGAAACCGCCGTTGGACAGCGGTGCCAGCGAGGGACTGGTGCCCGGTGCGACGCCGAGAGACCACGGGGCGCCCTTCGCGGTGATGGACGTGCCCTGGCCGGTCGCCAGCCAGAGGCTGTTGTTGGCGTCGCGGCCCTGCCACGCCACCTCCCACTGGTTGTTCGGGAGCGGGACGATGGAGGGGCTGGTATTCGGGGCGACGCCGAGGGACCATGGTGCGCCCTTGGCGGTGATGGTGTTGCCCTTGCCGGTGGCGATCCACAGGCTGTTGTTGGCATCGCGGCCTTGCCAAGCGGTGACCCAGCTGCCGTCCGCGAACGTGGCGATCGAGGGTTTGGTGTTCTCGGCGACGCCGAGCGCGTAGGGGTCGCCGTGGGCCGGCAGAGAGGTGCTGGCGCCGGTGCCGACCCAGAGGCTGTTGTTGGCGTCGCGGCCCCGCCAGGCGACGGCGAAGCCGCCGTTGGTGTCGGCCGCGATCCCGGAGCCGCCCTGCGGCAGCGTGCTCGGCGGCGGAGGCGGAGGCGTGGACGTGCCGCTGCTGACGTAGCCGAGCACCCACATCTCGTAACTCTTGCCGGGGAACAGCTTGTCGTGCGGATTCCAGGGGCCGCCGTTGCCCTCGTCGGCCTGGACCTTGCTGCTGGACCAGAAAGCGCTGCCGCTCCCGCTGCCGCCTTCGTCACCGCCGACATCGGACAAAAGCCCGTTGCTGTAGTCGGTGACGATGGCGATGTGGGAACCGTCGGTCGGGTAGCGGTCGTCGCCGAAGATGACGGCGTCACCGGGCTGGGGGACGTATCCGCTGCCGAGCGAATGGTAGGCGGAGACGTTCATCCAGCTGGGGACCGAGGCGGGAGCGCTGGCGGGAACGGGGACGCCCGCCCGCTGCCACACCCAGGAAACGAAGTCGCCGCACCAGAACTCGCCTCCGCCGGTGCAGCTGTTGTCGAAGCCGGTGCCGCCGGCGCTGTTCGTGCCGCAGTACCCCTTGCCGAGGTTCGCGTTGGCGATGCTCACGATCTGGCTGCCGGTGGCAGCCGACGCGGCGGGCGTGCCGACACTCGCCAGTGCGGCCCCGCCGAGAACGGCCCCGATCAGCCCGGCCAGAAGCCGGGATCTGAGGCGGTTGTGCGCGGAAAGCATGGTTGTTTCCCCCAAAACCGTCGATCGTCGTCAAAAGGCGCACAGCGCGGCCGAAGGCCGCGCGCTGCCCGCCTGCCGGTCTTCGGCGCCGGCGAGCGGGACGCTATGGACACGCTCCCGCCGGCCGTCCTAGATTTGTCCTAGCGTGAGATCTGCCCGGAGCGGCGCTCGTCGCTCCGTGTTCTGGGGGGAACATGCGATTCGGCGTTTTGGGGCCGCTGCACGCCCGGATCGCCGGGCGCGAGGTCCGCTTCGACGGGCCGCGGCAGGCCAAGATGCTGGCCGCGCTGCTGCTCGACGCCAACCGCCTCGTCGCCATGGGCAGGCTCGTCGCCGTGATGTGGGACGGGAAAGAACCCGCCACCGCGGTGCGCCAGGTCCAGGACGCGGTGTCCGGGCTGCGCCGCAACCTCGCCGGATGCGGGGCGCCCGCCTCCTTGATCGGCACGCGGCGCGGCGGCTACCAGATCCGCCTCGCCGCCGACCAGCTCGACCTGCTGGAGTTCGACCGCGAGCGGCGCCTCGCCGAACGGAGCACGGTCCCGTCCGAGACCGCCGCCGCGCTGCGGCGCGCGCTGGACTGCTGGCGCGGCAACGCCTTGTCCGACCTCTCCAGCCGGGTCCTGGAGTCGGAGGCGGCCCGGCTGAACGACCAGCGCGTGGCCGCGCACGCGCTTTGCCTGGGCATCGAACTGGAGGCGGGGCGTCATCGCGAAGTCGTCGAGGAGCTGCGGGTCCTGGCCCGCGAGCACCCGTATGACGAGCAGGTCGCCGAACACTTGATGGTCGCCCTCTACCGGTGCCGTCGCCAGGGCGAGGCGCTGCAGGCCTACGAGCGGCTGCGCCGGACTCTGAGCGGCGAACTCGGCGTCGACCCCACCCCGCCGATCCAGGCGCTGCGCCAGCGCATCCTGACCGCCGATCCCGCACTGGAGGTTCCGGCGAGCGGATCCGCCGCCATGCCAACGGAAAACCCCGAACCGGTGATGGCGCTGCCGGTGCGTCAACTGCCGCTGGACGTCCCCGATTTCGTCGGCCGGGCCGAAACCCTCGCCGAACTCGCCCGGCTGCTCGAGACGTCGGAACCGAACCGGGTCCCGGTAGCCGTTATCGTGGGCGGTCCCGGGGTCGGGAAATCCTGTCTGGCGACCCACGCCGCGCGCCTGGCCGGCGGCGCTTTCCCCGACGGCCAGCTCTACCTCGACCTCGCCGCGACCTCGGACGAGCCGCGGGACCCGGCCCTGATGCTGGCCGAGGCACTGCGCGCGCTCTCGATCACCGGCAGCGGGATCCCGGACGGGCTGGCCGAACGCGCCGCGCTGTACCGGTCATCGCTGGCCGGCCGCCGGATGCTGGTGGTGCTCGACGACGCCGGCCACGCCGACCAGGTGCTGCCGTTGCTGCCCGGGGCGGGCGGCTGCGCCGTGGTGATCACCAGCCGCACCCTGGTGACGCATCTGCCCGGCGCCCGGCGCTTCGACCTGGACACGCTGAGCCCGCCGGAGGCGCGGGAGCTGTTCACCGGCATCGTCGGGCAGCGGCGGGTCGAAGGCGAACCCGGGGAGGCCGACGCGATCCTCGGTTGCTGCGGCAACCTGCCGCTGGCGATCCGGATCGCGGGCGCCAAGCTCGCCGCCCGTCCGGCCTGGTCGCTGCGGGTGCTGCGGGAACGGCTCGAGGACGAGTCCCGGCGGCTGGCCGAGCTGAAGATCGGGGATCTGAGCGTGCGCGCCAGCGTCGGGCTGAGCTTGCGGCTGCTGCCTCCCGACGCGGTGCGAGCGCTGAGCCTGCTGGGTCTGCTCGGCGCCTGCACCCTGCCCGGCTGGGTGCTCGGCCCGCTGCTGGACCGCGCGGACGCGGACGAGGTGCTGGACACCCTGGTGGACGCCAGCCTGGTGCGGCTGACCGCCACCGACGCGGCCGGCCAGCCGCGTTACCGTCTGCACGACCTGATCCGGACCTGCGCCGTCGAGCTCGCCGCCGGGCTGCCCGCGGAGGAAAAGCGGGACGCGATCGTCCGGGTGCTGGCGTCCTGGCTGGATCTGGCCGGGCGCGGCGCGGCCCGGCTGCCCGCCGGGCTCCTGGTCCCGGTGCCCGGTCCGGCGCCGCGCCGTCCGTTGCCCGGCGCGGTCGCGGACCGGCTGCTGGCCGATCCGGCCTGCTGGTTCGACGCGGAACGCGACACCCTGCTCGCCGCGGTGAAGCTCGCCGCGGACTGGCGAATGGACGAGCTGGCCTGGGAACTGGCGGCCGCCGCGGTCACCTACTACGACCACCGGTGCCTGTATCAGGATTGGGAGCACGGGCACCGGCTGGCGCTGGACGCGGTACTGGCCGCGGGCAACGTCCGGGGCGAGGCGGTGCTGCTGCGCGGGTTGGCCCAGCTGCACATCTACCGCGACGAGTTCGACGCGGCGACGCGTGCCCTGGAATCCTCGGCCGGGCTGTGCCAAGAGCGCGGGGACAAGCGCGGCGAGGCGTTGTCGATGACGATGCTGGGCACCGTCAGCCGGGTCCAGGGCCACTACGCCGAAGCGCTCGACCGGGTCGAGCAGGCGCTGGCCATCGTGGTCGCCGAGGGCGACCCGCACCTCGAAGCGCAGCTGTCCTGTTCGATTGGCGTGTTGCGGCTCGTGCGGGGCGAACTCGACGAGGCGCAGTTCTGGTTCGACGCGGCGCTGCGGCAGGCCAGGGCGCTCGGCGACGGGCACCGGGTCGCTGTCGTGCTGCGCCGGTGCAGCCGGCTGCACGATCAGCGCGGCGATCCGGACGAGGCTCTGCGCTGTCTGTGGCAGGCGCTGTCCGCTTTCGAGGAACTGTCCGACGAGCGGTGCGCCGCGTACACGCTGTTGGAAGTCGGCCGCGTGTACGCCGGCCAGCACGACCGGGACCGGGCGGGCCCGGCGCTGGAGCGCGCCGCGGAAGTGTTCCACCGGCACGGCGACCGCCAGGACGAGGCCGCGTGCTGGCACCTGATCGGCGACCTCGACGCCGCTGCTGGTGCCGCCGATCTGGCGCTCCGACACCACGAGAGGGCGCTGCGGCTATGGCAGACGATCGGCGGCGCGAACCAGGCGAACGGTCCGGTGCCGCCGTCGTCGCCGTGACCTGGCAACCGCCGTGCCTGCCCGGAAAACCGCGCCGCTCGGTCGAGTTTCCAGTGCCGAAAGGCGTTCCTGGTCTCCACAGTCCTCAGCGGACGGTCAACGGCACGTCGTTCGGCGGCGGCAGCGTGCCCCCGCCGCGCAGCAGGACCGGCCCGACCGGCACCGGTTTGGCGACGGGAGGCGGCGGCACCGGGGCCGGGGCCGGGGTGGGCTTCGGCGGCGTGGGCTGGGTGATCGCGGTCCCGTGCGCCGGGGGCGGCGGGTTCGGTTTCGCGCCGGGGGAGAGGTCGACGAGGTCGGCGAGCCCGCGGTCGCCATCGACGCGCGGGACGCCGAGCTTCGGCAGCCCCAGCAGGTCGATGACGGTCTTCGGGATGCTCGGATGCCAGGACCAGCGGTGGTCGATGCCGGGTTTGACCCGTCCGCCGAACATCAGCAGCGGCACCCGCGGGCCGTGGGCGAGCTGGACGCCGTCCGGGGTGATCTCGACGTTCGGCGTGGCCACGTGGTCGTCGAACCCGCCCCAGTCGTCCCAGGTCAGCAAGAAGACCGTCGAGTCCCACAGCCCGGCCTTCACGATCGCGTCGACGACCTGCCACACGGTGTCCTCGCCCTTGCCGACGTCCGCGGGCGGGTGCTCGTCGTACGGTGAATCGTGCCAGACCATCGACAACGCGGGCAGTGCGCCGGCCTGCGCGTCGGCGATGATCTGGGCGGAGCGCACGATCTCGGGCGACCCCTTGAGCTGCTGGTAGAACTCGACGGGATATCCGCTGCTGCCGGTGTATGCCTTCCAGCTCACGCCGTGGTCGGCGGCGAGGCCGGGCAGGGACGGCATGTCCCACACCGGGTCGGCCTGGCTGCGAGGCGGATTGCGCAGCGTCGGCGTCTGGCCGCCGACGATGAGCAGGTGGTTCGGCGTCGAGTTGGTGCCGTAGCCGGCGCAGTGGTTCTCGACGAACGCGCCGCTCGCGGCGAGCCAGGCGTAGAACGGCAGATCGGCGACCGTGTCGAACTGGACGCGGGCCCCGGTGCTCTTCTTCGTGAGCCAGCGGTAGTAGGCCTTGCGGTCGTGCGGCTGGTCGGACTTCGGCGGGTTGGGGGAGACCGGCCAGCCGGTCGCGACGTTCGCGCCGAACGCGGCCATCGAACGGAAGTAGTTGTCGGTGGTGTGGTTCTCCTGGACCAGGACGACGACGTGGTCGATCGGGCCGGTGGCGGCCATGGCGATCCCTTCGGTGCTCCGGCGGGCGGGCCGCGCGGCCGGACGCTCCGGTCGCGCCGGTTCCGCTGAATGATCGCCCGCCGCGGGTGCCCCGGCCACCGGGAAACCCGATGGGAGCAACCGGATTCCCTTGCCCTGCCCGGGATATCGCCGATTGCGCGGAAGGGGCTGTTCGCCGGGTTCGCGCCGGGCGTCCGGGTCAGTGCTCGGCGGTGACCGCGTAGCGGTGTGTCGGGCGGCCCGCGCTTCCGTATTCCAGTTCGAGGCTGAGGAAACCTCGGCGGTGCAACTCGCTCAGATGGCGTTGCGCCGTGGGACGGCTGATGCCCAGCGTGCTCGCGAGTGCTTCGGCACCGAGCGGCTGCCCGGCCCGGCGAAGCGTGTCGAGGACTTTGCGCATGGTCGGGGGAAGCGGGTCCGTACGCGGTGCGGAGCCGCGGAGAATGGAGTACAGACTGTCCACCGTGGCCTGATCGACGTCGCCGCTTCCGGAGGCGCGTTCACACCAGCTCCGGTACGCCGTCAACTGCTCGCGCAGCTGCTCGAAACCGAAGGGCTTGACCAGGTAGTAGGCGGCGCCGAGACGGATGGCGGAACGGACCGTGCCGAGGTCCCGGGAAGCGGTGATCACGATGCACCCGGGCGGGGCGCCTCCCGAACGCAGGTCGCGCAGCAGGGAGAGGCCGTCCTCGTCGGGCAGGTAGACGTCGAGCAGCAGCAGGTCCGGCCGGAGTTCCTCGACTCGGGCGCGGGCTTCCGCCGCGGTGTGGGCCCGTCCGACGGAGGCGAAGCCGGGCACGCGGTCGATGCTGGCGGCGTGGATCGCGGCTACGCGGTAGTCGTCGTCGACGACGAGGGTCCGGATCGTCATGCGTGCTCCGCGGGTTCGAGCGCGGCGCGGGAACGGGAATTCGGGAGCAGCACGTCGAATCGCGCCCCGGCCGAGCCGTCCACGGCGATCGATCCGCCGGACCGGCGCACCAGCCGGTAGACGAGGGCGAGACCGAGGCCGCGCCGCGTGCCCGGGCGCGGGGTTTTCGTGGAGTAGCCGTCGACGAAGATCTCGCGCAGCGCTTCCTCCGGAATGCCGGGACCGGTGTCGGAGACGACGATGCGGACGTCCGGGCCGAGGGTGTCGACGAGAACGCGCACCCGGCGTTCTCCCGGCTGCCCGGCCACGGCGTCGACGGCGTTGTCGATGAGGTTGCCGAGAACGGTGACGAGCGCGCCGGGGTCGGCGGTGCTGAGGTCGAGCCCGGAACCGGGGTCGACCTCGAGGCGCACGTCGCGCTCGGCGGCGATGGCGACCTTGGCCGAAAGCAGCGCCGCGAGTTCGGGCGGGGAGAACCGGGCGCGAAGACCGGTCGCCTGCGCGGCCGGGCCGTGCGCGATTTCGGTGAGGTAGCGGCCGGCTTCCTCCGTTTCGCCCAGGCCCAGGAGCCCCGACAGGACGTGCAGCCGGTTGGCGAACTCGTGTTCCTGCGCGCGCAGAGCGGTCGTGAGGCCCGTGACGGCGTGGAGTTCGCGCACCAGGCCCTCCATCTCGGTGCGGTCGCGCAAGGTGAGCACCGAACCGGCGTCCTGTCCGGAGAGGACCACCGGCATTTTGTTGACCACCAACAGGAATTCGTCGGTGAGGACGACCTCGTCGTCGGCGGCGGGCGCGGTGAGCAGATCGCGGAGACGGCCGGGCGGGACGAGTTCGCTGAGGTCGCGGCCGCGGGCGGCGGAGGGGATCGCGAGCAGCCGGCGGGCCTCGTCGTTGATCACCTCGACGCGGCCGTGCCGGTCGAGGCCGACCATGCCCTCGCGGATGCCGTGCAGCATCGCTTCCCGTTCCTGGAGCAGGGAAGCGATCTCGGAGACTTCCAAGCCGAAGGTCGCGCGCTTGATCCGGTGCGCGAGCAGCAGGGACGCCGCCATCCCGATGGCCAGCGCCAGCCCGGAGTAGAGCAGCACCCAGGGGATGTCGCTCACCAGCTCGCTCGTGACCTGTTCTTCGAGGATCCCCACCGAAACCTGGCCCGCGATCCCGCCGCCGGGGCCGGAGATCGGCGCCTTGCCGTTGGCGGACCGGCCGAGGCTGCCGTTGTCGATGCCGAGGTGGCCCTGCCCGTCGAGGGCCGCCACCGGTTCCTCGATGCGCTGGCCGACGAGCGCGGTGTTGGGATGGGAGTAGCGAAGCCCGGACCGGTCGGTGACGACGACGTACGACGCACCCGTGGCGAGCCGGACCTGCTCGGCGGCAGCCTGGACGGCGTGGCCGGGATCGCGCCGCACGAGGGCGTCGCGGACGGACGGCATCTGCGCGACGGTGTTCGCGATCCCGAGCGCCCGCTGTCCGTATTGCGTGTCGAGGGTCTGGCCGGCGAGCTTCACGTAGAGCAGGGCTCCGGCCGAGACGGTGGCGAGCAGGATCCCGAGCACGGCGACGAGGAGCTGCGAGGCGAGAGGACGTGACCGCCACATGACCGCTCCGCTCTGCCACTTGTCGTAGGGGCGTCCCGCATGACACCACGAGACCGCGCGGATGCCAAGAAACCGCGGCCGGTACGCCCGGATCGTCCGGTCCGGCGCGCACTTAATGAGCAGAACCCGAGAAAAGCGCACTGATCGCTGGTATCGCACGCAACGTTCCGCCGCGCCGCGGCGCTTCTTAGCCTCCTCGAACGGAATCGGCCCCGATCGAGAGGACGCCACCGTGCACGCACCCAGATCCGGACCGCCGGGCGGCGACGCGCCGGCCGCCATCGCCATGCGGGACGTCACCAAGCAGTTCGCCACCGAGGGGCCGACGCCCTACACCGCGCTGCGCGACCTGGACCTCGAGGTGGCACCCGGCGAATTCTGCGCGGTCGTCGGTCCCACCGGCTGCGGCAAGTCCACGACCCTGACCCTCGTCGCGGGCCTGGAACAGCCCTCGACCGGCTCGGTCCGGGTGCACGGCGCGGCCGTCTCGGGCATCACGCCCGGGGTGGGGTTCATGTTCCAGACGGACGCGATCCTGCCGTGGAAAACGGTGCTGGACAACGTTTCCGCGGGGCCGAGGTTCCGCGGCGCGGCCAAGCGCGCGGCGGTTTCCGGTGCGCGGGACTGGATCCGCCGGGTCGGGCTGAGCGGATTCGAGGACCGGTACCCGCACCAGCTGTCGGGCGGGATGCGCAAGCGGGTCGCGCTCGCGCAGAACCTCATCAACGAGCCGCGGATCCTGCTCATGGACGAACCGTTCAGCGCGCTGGACGTGCAGACCCGGGCGAAGATGTCCGACGAACTGCTGTCGCTGTGGGAATTGACCCGGCCCGCGGTGGTGTTCGTGACCCACGACCTCGAAGAGGCGATCGCGCTCGCGGACACGGTGGTCGTGCTGACCGCGGGCCCGGCGGCGACGGTCAAGGCCCGGTTCGCCATCGATCTGCCGCGCCCGCGGGTGGTGCAGGAAATCCGTTTCGAGCGCCGGTTCGTCGACCTGTACCAGCGGATCTGGGACGCCCTGCGCGCGGAGGTCGACCTGGCGTACGCGCAGACCACCCGGATCAGCGGGGAGGCGGGAGCATGACGACCGAAGCGGAATCGCCCGCGAACCCCGTCGCGGGAGCGGAAGCCGCGGCCGCCCGCCGTTCGCGCCGCCGGACACGCACAGTCCTTGTACACACCGTCCAGGCGGCGGTGCTGGTCGTGCTCCTGGGCGGCTGGCAGCTGCTCGTGCAAGGGGACCAGCACGCGATCGTGCTGTACGGGCTCCCGTCGGGCATCTTCGACCGGTTGCGGTCGTGGGTGACCGAGGGCACCGCGCTCGGCTCGCTCGGCAGCCAGATCTGGACGACGATCGAGGAGGCGCTGATCGGCTTCGCCATCGGCACGGTGCTGGGCATCGTCTGCGGCATCGCGCTCGGCCGGATCCGGTTCCTGTCGGAGGTGTTCGGCCCGTTCATCAAGGTGCTCAACGCGATCCCGCGGATCGTTCTCGGCTCGGTCTTCGTCCTGGCGTTCGGCCTCGGGCTCGAATCCAAGATCCTGCTGGTGATCGTGCTGGTGTTCTTCGGGGTGTTCTTCAACGCCTTCCAGGGCACCCGCGAGGTCGACCGGACCTTCATCGCCAACGCGAGCATCCTCGGCGCGTCACGGTGGCAGGTGACCCGGCAGGTCGTGCTGCCCTCGGCGTTCACCTGGATCATCGCGAGCCTGCACGTGAGCTTCGGCTTCGCGCTGATCGGTGCGATCGTCGGCGAATTCCTCGGCGGCTACGCGGGTCTCGGCGTGCTGATCAAGAACGCGCAGGGCACCTTCGACGCGAGCGGCGTCTGGGCGGCGATGGTGATCATGGGCGTCGTCGCGCTCATCGCCGAATGGCTGATCACCCGCCTCGAACGCCGGCTGCTGCGCTGGCGGCCCGCCCAGCTGTCCGGCCCGGACCTGTGACCCCCCGATTGTCCGCTCGAACAAAGGAGATCCCCGTGTCCGCGAAGAAATTGGCAGCCGTGCTCGCGGCGGCGCTGCTCGCCGTGGCCGGTTGCGCCTCGACCGCGAGCCAGAACGCCGGCACCAGCTCCACCGGCGGGACCGGCACCCCGGTGAGCATCATGGTCGGCGGCTTGAACAAGCAGATCTACCTGCCGTTCATGCTCGCCCAGCGGCTCGGCTTCTACCAGAAGCAGGGCCTGAACGTCACCCTGCAGGACGAGGGAGCCGGGGTCGACGCGACGACGAACATGGTCGCGGGCAAGGTCGACGGCGTGGGCGGGTTCTACGACCACACCATCGCCATGCAAGGGCTCGGCCAGTCGATGGAATCGGTGGTGTCGATGCTGACCACGCCGGGCGAGGTCGAACTGTGCCGCAACGAGGTGCGCGGCCAGATCCATTCGCCCGCCGACTGGTCCGGGCGCAACCTCGGAGTGACCGACCTCGGTTCCTCCACTGACTTCCTGACCCAGTACCTGGCGCGGAAGAACGGCGTCGACCCGACGAAAATCCACCGGGTAGGCGTGCAGGCCGGGGCCACGCTGATCGGCGCCCTGCAGCACGGCAACGTCGACTGCGCGATGACGACCGAGCCGACGGTCTCGACTGCCCTGGCCCAGGGCGCCGCCTTCGTCCTGCTGGACATGCGCACGGCGGCCGGCACCAAACAGCAGCTGGGAGGCGAGTACCCAGCGACGTCGCTGTACATGACCACGAAGTACGTGGACAGCCACCCGGACGTGGTGCAGAAGCTCGTGAACGCGTATGTCGAGGCCCTCAAATGGATCCAGGGCCACAACGGCGCGCAACTGGCAGGCGTGATGCCGGCCGACTACTACGCCGGTTCCGGGAAAGACGCCTACGCCAAGGCGTTCGACAACGAGAAGGGCATCTACAACCCGACCGGGATCATGCCGCCGGACGGCCCGAAGACCAATCTCACGGTCCTGCAGGCGTTCAACCCGGACGTGAAGGGCAAGCAGATCGACCTCGGGAAGACTTACACCGATAAGTTCGTCAACGCCGCGCATTGACGCGGTTCTGCCGTGCCCGGGTGCTCGCCGTGCCCGGGCACAGCTGTCCGGCGGTCCAGGTCCTGGGCGGTTCTCACCGATCAGAGATTGTCCGCCGCGTCGTCGCTTCTGGTGGCTCTCCCCGGAAAGGGCTGCCAGTGCCGCCGCTGTCGTCGGGTCTGTTTCGGGGAGGGCGCACTGCATCCGCGGGGGTGTGCTGACGTCACTTCGCGTCCCAATGGAACTCGCGCAGTGCTTCCGCGGGCCGCTTGTCGGCGTCCTCGTACTGGTTCGCCGAGAGACGCAAGGTCTCGGCAGCTGTCGATGGCACAAATATTTTTCGTTGGCAGCGGGTGCCCTGTGGACGGCAGCTCCCCCGGAGCTGTCTCCGATTCCTGGTGGCATCCCGGTGTCCGCGGTCACGGCGAAGGATTACGGCGGCGTGCTCACCCCTTGCTTCCGTGGTCTCCTGGTCCGGCCCCGGCTGGCCTGGATGATTGGTAACGCGATGCGGTTTTTTCGTGCCGGAAAGCTGCAGGCGCTGGCGAATCTCGGCAAGTTGATGGCCGAGCAGGGCAACTCTCGCGAGGACACTCCGGTGCGCCGTCCGGCGACGATTGTCAGCGACCGGGCTGAGCTGACTAAGGGGTCGTTTCCTCGGACGATCGCCCCTGCTGGTCGCCGAGGGCGTCTCGACCGCGGCAGGGGGTATCCGCCCCACCCGTCGACGCGCGCGAACCGGCCGCGGGCGTCGATCAAGCACCGCCCCTGGCGAGACATCTAGGGGCAGCATTCAAACCGTACTGATTGGTATGTTTTCCCGGATTTCGGACCACACCGCCCGGAGTCGGACATGGGGATGCGTTTCCGGGGCGCCCGATCGAAGAATGGGTTGGGAGAACTCGATGAAGGTTCTGGTCACGACGTCCGGGGCGCCGCTCAGCCGGATCTCGCCGACGCGATCGTCCGCACCGGGCTGCCCGCGATCGCGGTCGGGCCGGTGCTGGATCTGGGCGGGCGGAACGGCAAGGACCAGGAACGGCCCGTCGGCAAGACTGTCTTCGACTGGGAGTTCGACATCACCGCGACCCGGGAAGACCGGCTCACCTGTACTACGTCCGCGGCGTGGCCCGATCGCCGCGCGAGCCAGCCGCGCGGCGCACGTCCGGATGGTCTTCGGTCTCGATCACTGGGCCCGCATGCGCGGCCTTTTCGCCGAACTGGGCGGAGAAAAGGGAGCCGACCCGATGGCGGAGCGGCGGTCGGGCAAGCTGGAACGGTACAGCTGTGCGTTCGACGAGGAACTCGTCCTCGGGCAGCGCACGCTCGACCCGCTGCCGCCGTGGACCCGGTCGGCGTGGACTACCTCCCGGTGCGGCGTGCCCTGCAGCGGCCCGCCGACGGTGCCGTCGTGGCTGTCCGAGCCGCCCTCGCGCCGCCGGGTTTGCGTCACCCTGGGCATGTCCCGGCGCGACCTGTGGGGCGACGACCGGTTCTCAGTCGGCGACCTCTTCGACGCGGTGGCAGGCCTCGATGTCGAGGTGGTCGCGATCCACCACGGCGGCGCGGGCACGATCGGGAACGCCGTGGTGCACGGGGTGCCGCAACTGGTGATCCCGGGCAACATGTGGGACAAGGCGGGCTCGGCCGACCTCCTGGCCGGGCAGGGAGCCGGTCTGGTGCTGGAACACGAGCAGGTCACCGCTGGCCAATTGCGCGCGCAGTTGTCGCGGCTGCTTGATGAGCCGTCGTTCGCCACGTCTGCGGAGAAGGTGCGGGCGCAGGTGCTGGAAACCCCCGCGCCCGCCCGGAGAGTGCCGGAACTGGAACGGCTGGCGGGTGTCCGGGACTGACAGCAGCAGGCCCGTCGCGGTTGCACTAGCAGGACGTGGGACTCAATTGTCCACTGTGGACAGTAAGACGGCGGGGAGGGCTGTCACCCGCGCTTCACCAACCGATGGAACCTCTTCGTCGCGGGCGCGAGCTCCTCGACTCTCAGCGCCGCGAGCACGCCGAACGACACCGCGAGTCCGACGAGGCCCTGCAGGATCAGCTTGAGCCACGCGGTCGCCTGGACTCCAGCGTCGGGCACGAGCCAGCCGGCGACGACAGCCGCGGCGACGCCGAGCCCGCTCGCGACGACCGTGAACAGGATGACCCCGAGCACCCGCTTGCTGCGCAGGTTGCCGAGGCTCGCCCACAACCAGACCTGGCCCATGATCGCGCCGACCACGAACGTCAGGGAGTTCACCAGCATCGTGCCCAGCACGATGTCGCGCGCGTCCAGCAACGCCGGGCACAGATACAGCAGCGGAACCTTCACCGCGGTCATCACGACCATGATCAGCGTCGGGGTGCGCGCGTCCTTCATCGCGTAGAACACCCGCAGCTGCAGCATGACCAGCGCGTACGGCAGCAGCCCGAACGACGAGATCGCCAGCGCCTCGCCGAGCCGGCCCGCCTCCGCCGCGGAGTTCGCGCCGCCGCTGAACAGGGCGACCCCGATCGGCCCGCCCACCACCGTCATCACGGCGGCGATCGGCACCAGCATCACGGTGGAGATGCGCGACCCGTAGGAAAGGTCGGCCACGACCTTGCGGACATCGCCGTCCGCGGCGTTGCGGGACAGCCGCGGCATGATCGCGGTCAGCAGGGACACCCCGATCACGCCGTAGGGCAACTGGAACAGCAGCCAGGCGTTGGAGTAGATGGTCACCCCGCCCGGGTCGCCGCTGGTCAGCACCCGGGTGTTGACGGTGAAGCCGATATGGCTGACCGCGACGTAGCCGAGGATCCACAGAGCGAGACCGCCGAACTCCTTCATGCGCTTGTCGATGCCCCAGCGCCACTTGAAGCGGAACCCCGTCCGCAGCAGCGGCGGAACCAGCAGCGCGGCTTGCACGACGATGCCCACCGTGACGCCGATGCCGAGCACCAGCAGCTTCGGGTCGCTCATGCGCACGGGATCGGTCGAGATCTTGCCCGGCATGAGCATGAACAGCGCGAGGGTCGCGATGACGACGACGTTGTTCATCACCGGAGCCCATGCCGTCGGGCCGAAGATGTGCTTGGCGTTGAGGATCGCCGACAGCAGCGCGAACACGCCGTAGAAGAAGATCTCGGGCAGCAGCAGGCGGGCGAACGCGTTGGTCAGCGCGGAGTTGGCTTGTCCGCCCTGCTCCGTGTACAGCGAGGTCAGCGCTGGTGCCGCGGCCGCCGCGAGGACGGTGCCCACGGCCAGGACTGTCAGGCCCACCGTGAGCATTCGCTGCGTATACGCCGCGCCGCCGTCGGGATCGTCCTGCGACCGCACCATCAGCGGCACCACGACACTGCTGAGCACTCCGCCGAGCAGTAGCTCGAACACGACGTTGGGCAGTGTGTTGGCGATGTTGAACGAGTCGTTCTCGACGCCGGTGCCGATCGCCCACACGAGCATGATCTTCCACAGGAATCCGGTGATCCGGCTGACCAGCGAGGCGATGGCCATCCGCCCGCTGGACTTCGCGATCGACGGCGGCGCCGCTTTCGGCTCGACGCGCGGCACGTAGACGGTCGCGTCGAGCCCCGGACCCTCGGCGGCCGGCGCGCTGCTGGGCGGCCGCGGCAACATCCGGGTGGCGAGCGAGTCGTACGGGCGCAGCGCGTCCGGGTCGGCTACCGGCCACTTCGCACTCGCCGGCACCCCGCCGATGCGCGGGATGAATACCGTCGCGTCGGGATCGTTCGGCGCCAGCGGCGGCGCGCCGAACGGCATGCTGTCCTGCTGGCGCTCCTGCTGCCACGGCCGAACCAGCGGCCGCCGCTGGCCGGGCAGCGGGGTCCGTGGCGGCGGCTCGTGCCCGCCCGGGGGCTGGTGCCCGCCCGGGGGCAGTTGCCTGCGAGGCCGGTTCGCCGCCGGTGGGACACGGCGGGTCTGCTGGTCAGGCGTCGTCGAGCGCTCCGGCGGCGGCCGCCGAGTCACACGTTCGGCGGGGCGTTCGGGTGGCCACCCCGGGTCTTGGTCCAACGTGCGCCCCATCGTCGGCGGTCGATTCGATCCCAAGGCTAGTCACTTCGCGCGCGCCGGTGCCCAGGCCGACGCCGCAAGCCGCCGTGCTGAGCCGTGGGAATCCGCGACCGATGGCTCCGAATCCTTTGTGGACGATGACGCGACGGCGACCAGCACGGGCCGGACAGGCACCCGGGAAGCGCGACACCCTGGCCGATCCCGCGCCGGGCGCTCGGCGTCGACAGCCTGCGCGTGGTCGACGCGTCGATCTTCCCCCGGGCAACCCCCGACCAGGCCGCGATCACGGCTGGCGACCCACAGCCGACCGGCTCGGCTGGCAGCTGTGCGGGCTCGCCTCGCCCGAGCTGCGCGCCGCGCCGGATCTGCGACCATGGTGACGATCGTGTCGACGACAGGAGAGCTGATGGACGAGTCGAGCCGCCGTGCGGTGTGGCGACCGGGCCAGGACTGCCAGGCGGTGGCCACGGCCCGGTCGCTGGGGCAGGACGTGGACAAGATCCACGGGGACGCGTGGGGCGTCGTGGGCACCTTGGGAGACAGCGTCTGCTACGTCGGCGTCACGGACAAAGCCGCGGCGATCCACGAGGCACTGGCGCGCCGGATCCGCGAGCGCGACCTGCCCGTCCGGCTGCTGGCTCCGAACTACTCGGGCGGGATCTCGGACGGCCAGCGCAACGGCACGCCGCAGATGCGGTACTCGCTGATCGGCCGCGAGACGACGAACGACGGGTTGTCGCTGCATTTCGAGGGCAGCGAAATCCAGGGGGTCGTCGCCGTGGTGGCGTGCGACAAGCCTCCGGTCGGGGCCACGGCGGCGATCCTGGAGCGGAACGTGCCCGCGGTGGTGGTTTCCGACGGTTCCATCCGTCCGGGCACCGATCCCGAAACCGGGGAGACGATCGATCTGGTCAGCTGCTTCCAGGTCGCCGGGGACCCGGACGAGGCCAAACGCGAGCGGTGGGCGCGCAACGCGTGTCCCGGGCACGGCAGCTGCGGCGGGATCTTCACCTACAACACGATGCAGTCCTTCATCGCCGTGCTGGGGCTGGAGCCGCTGCACATGGTGTCGCCGGCGTCCGAGGACCCGCGGCGGGTCGAGGAGTTCCCCGAACAGATCGTGGACTGCCTGGAAATCATGACGCAGCGCGGGATAACGCCGCGCCAGCTGGCCACTCCGCTCGCGTTCCGCAACGCCGCCGTCGTGGCGATCGCGCTGGGCGGCTCGACGAACGTGGTCCTGCACGCGCCGGAGATCGCCCGCGCGGCCGGTCTCGACTTCTGGACCGAGGTCATGACCCAGCAGGAGTTCAACCGGCTCTCCCGGACCGTCCCGGTGCTCGTCGACGCCCGGCCGTTCGGGCGGTACAGCATGGTGGACATCGACGCGGCCGGCGGCCTGCAGGCGGTGGTCCGGGAACTGCTCCGGCACGACCTGCTCGACGGCTCCGCCCTGACCTGCACGGGCGAGACCCTCAGCGAGCAAGTCGAACGGCTCGACCCGCCCGCCCCGGACCGGCGGGTGATCTTCCCGGTCGCCGAACCGTTCAAGCCCACGGGCGGCTTGCGGCTGCTGTCGGGCAACCTCGCCCCCGACGGCGGCGCGGTGATCAAGCTGGCCGGAGTCGAGTCCGGCGTCGTCGACGGCCGGTTCGAGGGACGGGCGCGTGTCTTCGACAGCGAGCAGGCCCTGCTGCGGGCGCTCATCGACACGCCCGACGAGTTCGCGGACCGGGACATGGTCGTCATCCGCTACGAAGGCCCGAGGGGCGCTCCCGGCATGCCCGAGATGCTCGACCCGACTTCCCGCATCACCGCGCTGTGCCGGAAGAAGGGCATCTCCGTCGCGCTGATGACCGACGCGCGGTTCTCCGGGGGATCGGTCGGGCTGGTGATCGGGCACGTCGGCCCGGAGGCCGCGCTCGGCGGGCCGATCGCCCTCGTCGAGGACGGCGACACGATCACCGTCGACCTGAACACCGACACCCTCGAATGCGCCGAATTGGCCGATCCCGCCGTCCGCCAGGCTCGGACCGAGAAGTGGCAGCAAGCCGCCGACGCGAACGGCGGCGTCCATCCGCTGGTTCGCCCGGTGACGTCCCGCCTGCTCCGCCGCATGCGCGCACTCGCTGCCTCCGCGATCGACGGCGCGGGGATGGCGGAGGCCGTTCGCTGACCCGGCCCGGGCGGGCCGTTCAGTTTTCACGACGGTGGGCACCGACCAGGATCGGCCGGTGCCCACCGCCTCTGCCGAGGCGGGTGTGGAGCCATGAACCGCTGTCAGTAGTCGAAGGACACCTGCGCCTGCGGGGAGCACACGTCTCCCCGGCCAGGCACGTCCTCGCACACCTTGATCTTCGCCCGGGCGCTGTGCCCGTTGCCGGGCAGGCGGTTGGACAGATTCGTCGGCACGTACTTCATGCGCTGAGTGCGCGGGGTCTGCTTCGTGGCCACCTTCTCCCACACCGAAGGAAGACCCGGGCCGTAGATCCGGTAGAACCAGAACTCTACTTCGACGTAGACGCCCTTTCCGTTGTTGGCCATATCGACGTAGTTGATGCCGACCGTCGCGTACACGCCTCCGTTGTTCGCGAAGTCGCCGTTGGCCTTGGCGAGCGGGGCGCCCGATTTGAGGGCGGTTACCGCCCAGGTCGGGTTGGCCGCGCTGGCCGCCGGCGCGAGCACGACGCTGGTGGCGAGACCGGTCGCGACAGCCGCGAGAGCCACCGCGGAGCGGATCCTGGACATGTGAAGTTCTCCCTCCGATCCGGCCGCCGCCGGAATGGGCGACCGAACGGGCACCACGCTGCCGGGACCCGTCCTCGCCCGGTCACGGTGCGGTCCTCTCGCAGGTCGGCCGGGTTAAGATCGCGGCTGCGAGGAGGGGGCCGATGGACTTCCGCGTGCTGGGGCCACTGGAGATCTGGACGGCTCGGGGTCGGCTGGCGCTGCCGGCCGCCCGGCATCGGCGGGTGCTGGCGACGCTGCTGCTGACGCCGGGCTCGGTCGTCTCGATGGCCCGGCTGATCGAATCGGCGTGGGACGGCGAACCGCCGGCGACCGCGGCCAAACAGGTGCGGAATTGCGTGTCGGCGCTGCGGGACCGGCTGGGCGACACCGAGCGGCGGCTGATCGTCACCGACGGTTCGGGCTACCGGATCGTCGTCACTGACGAGCAGCTCGACCTGCTGCGGTTCGCGAAGCACGTCGCCGAGGGGCGAGGGCAGGCGGCCAAGGGCGCACTGCGCGACGGAGTGCGCGAGATCCGGGCGGCGCTGAAGTTGTGGCGCGGCCCGGCCCTCGACGAGCTCGGCACCGGCGCGCTGGCCGGGCGCGTGGCGCGGCTGGACCAGCAGCGCCTGGACGCGTTCGAATCGTGCGTGGAATGGCAGCTCGCGCTGGGGCAGCATCGCGAGGTCATCGACGAACTCGCGGAGGTCGTGGCCGAGAATCCGCTGCGGGAACGGCCGCACGCCCAGCTCATGCTCGCGCTCGACCGTGCCGGGCGGCAGGCCGACGCGCTCGAGGTGTTCCGGAAGCTGCGCACCGGACTGGCCGAGGAGCTGGGCATCGATCCCGGCGCGCCCGTTTGCGAGCTGCACGAACGCATCCTCCGCGGCGAGAACCGATCGCAACCGGTCCCGGCCGGCGACCTGGACCGCGCGGCCGGGGAACTCGCGGCGGCGATCGCCCGGCAGTGGACGGCCGAGGCCGAGATGCGGGCGCTGCATCGACCGAAGCCGGTGCCGCTGCGCTGGTCGAGCACCGAACGCGAGGTGGCCGCGGCGGCGTCGGCGGTGCTGGGCGACCGTCGCGGCGGCGACCCGGAACGGCTGGCGCTCAGCGGCGACCTGACCGACGTGGTGGCCAAGTACCGGCGGGTCCCGTCGCGGCAGCTGGTGGTGCTGGGCGAGCCCGGCTCCGGCAAGTCGGTGCTGGCCATCCTCCTCGTTCTCGGGCTGCTCGCGGACCCGCCGCCGGGCGAGCCGGTACCGGTGCTGCTGACGCTGGCGTCGTGGAACCCGCGTCGCGAACACCTGGACGCCTGGCTGGCCCGGCGACTGGTCGAGGAGTATCCGGGCCTGGCGAACACCGCCGCCTACGGTCCGGACGCCGCGCTGCGCCTGGTGCTGGAAGGCCGGGTCGTGCCGGTGCTGGACGGCCTGGACGAGATGCCGCCCGGTTCGCTCACCGCCGCGATCGACGCCCTCGACCAGGCCGTCGGCGCGGGCCGGCCGCTGGTGGTGACCTGTCGCGGGGCCGAGTACGAACTCGCGGTGCGGGCCGCGGGCTCGTTCCTGGCCAGGGCCGCGGTGGTGGAGCTCGAACCGGTGGAGATCGAAGACGCCGTCGAGTTCCTGACCGGGTGCCGAGGCCCGGGGGAGACCCGGTGGCGGCCGCTGGCCGAGCGGCTCAGGCGGGAGCCGGCCGGGGTGCTGGCCCAGGCGCTGCGCACGCCGTTGATGGTCGACCTGGCCCGGAGCGCCTACGCCGGCCCGGCCGCCGATCCGGGCGAACTCTGCGACACAGCCCGGTTTCCGGATCGCGCGGCGATCGAACGGCACCTGCTCGACGCTTACCTGCCGTCCGCTTATGCGTACCGGCTCGGCCGGTCGCGCGATTACGACCCGGAGCGCGCCGAACGCTGGTTGTCCTTCCTCGCCCGGCGGCTCGAAAGCGAACGCACCCGCGATCTTGCCTGGTGGCGGCTGGACAGGGCGCTGCCGCGTTTCGCCGTGGGCCTTTGCCTCGGCCTGCCGCCCGCGTTGTTGTTCGCACTCACCGGTTTGCTGGCCGCGAACCCGGTCACTGCGGCGATCTACGGCGTTTCCTTCGGTGCCGCCGGCGTTTTCACGCACAGCACCGGGCGCCGTCCCGGCCCGCAGCGGGTCGAAGCGAGGTTCACCGGGATCGCCGGCCGCTTCGCGCGCCGGTTCGCGGTCGGCGCGGTGGCGGGAGCTTGCCTCGGCTTCGGCTGGTCGCTGCCGGCCGGGGTGATCGGCCTCGTTTCGGTGGTGTTCGGCCTGGCCGTCGGCGTGCACGTCTGGCTCGGCACTCCGCTGGATGCCACCCGAGTGTCCAGCCCCGGCGCGGTATTGCGCCAGGACCGGTCCGCGGCCTTGTCGTTCACGTTGGCGTTCACGGTGTCACTGAGCCTTTTCTACGGCCTCGCGCTGCGCCTCACCCAGGACGAGCCGACCATCCAGCTCCTGGACGGCAGCTTCGATGTGGTGCTGAGCCTCGCCGGAGGCATCGCCGCCGCACTGCTCGGCCGGTACTTCGCGTCGAAGCCCGGCAGCATCGCGTACGGCATCGCCGGGGCGCTGATCGGAGGCCAGGTGATCCAGGAGACCCCCAGCCTCGCCGACGCGGCGGTGGCTGGCGGTCTGTTCGGACTGGCCGTCGGGCTCAGCGTCTGCCTGTCCCGGGCCTGGGGCGCCTACAGCTGCACGCGCTTGTGGCTGGCCGCTCGCGGCGACCTCCCGTTCGACTTCCTGGCTTTCCTCGACGACGCACACCGCCGCGGCGTGCTGCGGCAGGTTGGGGCGGTGTACCAATTCCGGCACGCCCGGCTGCAGGAGCGGCTCGCCGATGCCCTGTCCGTGCGATGACTCAGTGCGGATGACCGGTGCCGTGCACCCCAGCCGCCGTTCGCGCTGCCTGTTCGCGAATCGGCAGAAGCAGCAAGACACCTAGCAACGGGCCGATAGCCAGTACGCCGAAAGACAGGAACAGCGAGCCGGTCGCGCTGAACACGGCACCGACGGCGATCGGTGCGAACACGCCGCCTAGTTGCCAGGCCGTGTTGGCGAGGCCGAAGGCACCGCCGACGAAGCGTGGGTCGGCGTATTGCGGGACGGTCGAGTTGGTCAGCACCGTGTAGCCGTACACGCCCAAACCGAGAAAAGGAGCGAGGATCAGCAGGACGGTGTAGTCGCGCACCAGACCGAAGACGATCAGGATGACCACGAAGTATCCGCTGAGGATCGTCAGGTGTGCTTTGCGGGTGCCGCGCAGGCGGTCGGACAGGAAGCCGACCAGAGGTTTGACGCCGATCGCGGTGGTGCTGACGATGACCATGACCAGCGCGGCCTTCCCCGCCGAGAGCCCGAGCGATTTGACCATCAGGGAGTTGCCCCAGGCCAGGAATCCCAGGGTGGCCCACTGCATGCCGAGTCCGGCTGCCGCGAGCGACAGGAGATTGCGGTTCCTCAGCATCGCCTTGAAGCCGAGGCGTCCGCCAGCTTCCGTCCTTTCGACGGGCTCGACCTCTACAGGCGGGTCGTTGCGCAGCAGGACCCAGCAGACTATGCCCGCCACGACGGTGAGCACGCCGAACAGGTAGTAGACCCCGTTCCAGTCCAGGCCCTCCATCAGCGCCGGGATGGAGGCGTTGGCGATCACGCTGCCGAACGCGGTCGCGGTGATGTACAGCCCGAACGCGGTGGCGCCGCTCGCGCGCCGGGAACCAGCGGCTGAGCAGTTTCGTGAAGGACGCGACGTCGGCGCCGCTGACCAGCCCGATGAGGATCTGGATCGCGATCCCCACGCCGAGGTTGTGCACCGTGCCGAAGGCGAACGTCAGTATTCCGGCCAGGACAAGGGAAATCCCCACGGCGAGGCGGCCGCCGATCAGGTCCGCGACGATTCCGCCGGGGATGTTGGTGACCACGTACCCGATGGACATCGCGGTGGCGAAGATGCCCAGCTGGGCCACCGGCAGCCCGATGGAATGCGAAGCGTCGACCGCGACCACCGACCAGGCGGTGCGGTTGATGTAGATGAGGGTGTAAGCGAGCCAGCAGACGGCGAGGATCACCCATCGGTAGCGGGACGCTCTCGCGGCCAGGGGCACCGCCGTGTCCGACGGCGACTTTGTCGCGTCCATTGTGGACCTCCTTGTCCAGTAACGGGAAGCTCAGTGCAGCAGGTCCCACTCGCGGAGCTGGGCCGCGTTGTGGTGCAGGGTCGCGACGGGCGGGCGGTCCAGGCTCATGTCCTCGACCGAGACCCAGCCGGGGTAGCCGCGCTGGTCGATGAGCCGAAGCACTTGGGGGACATCGACTTCACCGTCCTCGAGCGGAGTCCAGCCGGCCTGCCAGCCGCCGCCCGGCGAGCGGAAGTGCGCGGCGTTTTTCAAGTGCACGTGCCCGAGATAGTCGCCGAGCAGGTCGAGTGCGATCTCGTGCGCCTCATAGCCTTCGAAGACGAGATTGCCGAGGTCGTAAATGACCCCGACGTACGCGGGGTCGAAGCGCGAGACCACGCGGTGCGCGAGCGAGGCGCTGGGGCAAATGGTGTTGTGGTGGATCTCCAGCAGCGCGCGGATGCCGGCCGCTCTCGCGGCGGTCTCGATCTCCCCGAAGAACGCGACGGTTTGCTCGAACAAGTCCGAATAGGACTTTCCCGTTCGCGAGATTCTCGGTGCCTGCAGCCGAATTTGCGGAGCGCCGGCGGCCGTTGCCAGGTCGCACGCGAGCCGGAGCGTCTCGGTGTCGCCGACCTCGATGTAGGGCGCCAGGCCGATCACGTCGAGTCCCGCCGCGCGCGTGTCGCGTGCGACCGCCTCCGTCGTTGTCACGTCCAGCGGGAGAGTGGCGCGGTGGTCGACCAGGTACGGGTGCGCGGGCTTGGGGTCGCGGACGCTGCCGGGGCGCGGCTCGACCCGCCATTCGATCCCGCCGAACCCCGCGGCGCGAACCTGGGCGATGCATTCGGGGATGTCCACTGTGGGCAGACAAATCGTCCCGACGCCGAATTTCACGGCTGGGCCGGGTGTTCGGCGGCGAGCGGGGTCTGCGGGAGCGGGGCGAGCTGCGCGCCGCCGCATACGTGCAGGACCTCGCCGGTGATGAACGACGCCGCGGGCGAGGCCAGGAAAGCGACGGCCTCGGCGACGTCACGGGGTTCCGCCATCCGCGGCATCGGAGTGATGGCCTGGTATTCCGCGGTGAGACGCCGGATCTGCTCTTCGTCGCGGTCGTACGCGGTGAAGTCGGTCAGGATGAAGCTGGGCGCGACCGCGTTCGAGGTGACGTTGTACTTCGCGAGTTCGGTGGCGAAGGAGCGGGTCAAACCGACGATCCCGGCTTTCATGGCGGTGTAGGCGACCGGCCCGCCGGAAACCCAGTTGCGCGAGGCGATGTTGACCACCGCGCCGCTGCGTTGCGCCTTGAAGAATTCCAGTGCCCTGCTGACAAGGAACGCCGGGCCGCGCAGGTTCACTTCGCTCATGAGGTTCCAGTCGTCCGGAGACAGCTCGGAGAGCGTGGAGCGGCGGTTCACGGCCGCGTTGTTGACGATGACGTCGATCCGGCCGAAGCGCCTGCCCACGTCCGCGATCAGCTCCTCGATCGACTCGACGGACCCGAGGTCGGCGGCGATGCCGACCGCGGGCGGGGCGAACCTGGCGCGCAGCTCGGCGGCGGTCGCCTCCGCCGCGTCCGCCTTGACGTCGGCCACCACGACCGCGACGCCGTCTTCGAGCAGGCGTTCGGCGATGGCAGTGCCCAGTTTTCCCGCGGCTCCGGTGACAATGGCGACACGGTGGGGTTCAGTCATGGTGTGTTTCCTTCTTTTCCGCGGGGGACAGGAACTCGGCGATCGCGGCCACCACGTCGCCCGGATGTTCGTGGTGGGTCCAATGCCCGCCTGGCAAGACCTTGATCGTGGCGTCCGCGAGGAACTCGCGGGCCAGGCGGGCGCGTTCGCCGTTCCGGTAGATCGTGAGCAGCGGGACGGGAAAACCGGCGAAGAACTCCTTCGCCTGGGACTGGAAATGCAGCGCCTCCGGGCCGAAAGCGAACTCGATGAACAGCTCCCGGACGGTCGTCGGCGTGGCGTCGACCAGGTCGCCGGTGCGGGGGAGCACCGGGCTCGGCCCGTGGCTGGCGAAGTGTTCGCGGGCGACCGCGACGGGATCCTCGCGCCGGAGCCGCTCAGCGACCCCCTCGATTCGGGCCCGGTCCTCGTCAGGGAGGCCGAACGCCGGGTCGATCGCGACCAGCCCGGCTATGTGCTCCGGCTCCTGCCGGGCGAGGTAGGCGGCCGCCTCGCTGCCCGCGGAATGGGCGACCAGCACCACGCGGCCGAGACCGAGCCGGTCCACCAGCGCGCGCACGTCGGCCGCCACCTGCGGCAGCCGCAGGTCCGGCCCCGGCTCGGACTCGCCGTGCCCGCGCAGGTCCACGAGCACGACCGGAGCGATCCGCTGCAGTCCAGGCAGAACGGGATGCCAGTCCGAACGCGAGCGCGCCCAGCCGTGGACGAGCACGAACGTGAACGGAGCCCGCTCCGGCCCTGGCAGCCGCTCGAAAGCCAGCTCGATGAGCACGGTCATCGCTTCCTTCCCGCTCGTCCTGTTCGCTGTGCCGATCCTGCTTGACCAGCAGTTATAGATCAAATGCCTATCATTCGACCCCACCATGCCTGGCAGGCATATGATCGGTTCATGCTGGAGCTGCGCCAACTCGACTATTTCCGCGCTGTCGCCGAGTACGGCTCCATCTCTCGCGCCGCGGCGGCCCTGCACATCACCCAGCCGACGCTGAGCAGGCAGATCGCCCAGCTGGAGAAGTCGCTCGGGCATCAGCTCCTGCGGCGCACCGCGGCCGGCACCGAGCTGACCGCGGTCGGCGAGGGCCTGCGCGATCACCTGTTGTCCATTTTCGAGCTGGTCGACCGGGTCCCCGAGGTCCTCCAGGCCGCTGCCGGCGCCCGCCGCCTAGTCCACTTGGGAGTCCCGTCGGGGATCCCGGCGGGCTGGATCGAGGCCTACCTGACCGCGGTGCGCGAGGCCGCGCCGGAGATCCATTTCGCGATCGTCGAAGCCACCAGCGAGGAACAGCGCCGGCTGCTGCTCAACGGGTTGCTGGACCTGAGCCTCGTGCACACCCAGCCGCCGGAGCTCCACAAGGAACTCCTTTTCCGGCAACGACTCGGCTGCGTTTTCCGCGAAGGCACCGGGCCCCGCGACCGGAAGCAGCTCGACGTCACCGATCTCGACGGGTTGCGCGTCATGGCCCATTCCGCCAAGGGCGAAGAGGTCAGCCTGCGCGCGGCGGCGACCGCGAGCGGCACCGAAGTCGACTGGCTGTTCCGCGCGTTCTCCGAACACAGCGAACTGATCGCCACCAGCTCACAGGTCGACACCGTGCTCATCGGCGCGACGTCCGCCCGGAAGTGGTTCCCCGCATGGCACTGGATTCCGTTGCACGCGGAGCGTCCCGAGCACTGGATGCGGACGTGGGCCGCCTGGGCTGGGAACGACCTGAAGCACGCCGACGTGTTGCTTGGCTGCCTGCGGGCAACCGCCAAGAGCTACCGTGACGATCCCACTTACGAGTTCGTCGGCTGAACCGGTGAGCCACGAGTTCGCCGATGAGCCGTCAGCCGAGCAGCCAGCAGCGTGCTCGAGACACTTCGTCTAGGTGACGCCCCGTTCCGCCATTACGCGAGGAACGCCTCGACGGCCTCCACGACCGCCCCCGGTGCTTCTTCCGGAACGTAGTGCCCGCCGGGGACCGCATGCCCGCGCACCGCGGACGGATCGGCGTGGTGTTCTTGCCAGACACTCACCACGTCGTGCCCGCCGAGGCCCCCTTCGGCACCCCACAGGAGCAGCAACGGCGCCTGCACCCGCGCCCCGGCGGCGTGGTGCGCCTCGTCGCGAGCGAGATCGACCGAGAAGCCGGTGCGATAGTCCTCAAAGGACGCGTGCAGCCGCGCCGGGTCGTCGAACGCTTTGACATACTGCTGGAAGGTTTCCTCGTCGACCGCGCCGGTTTCGCGAACCCTGGCGAGGAAATGGCCAAGGTACGCCTCGACATTCCCGGAGACGAGCTTCGCCGCCAGCTCCGAGTTCCGGTGAAAGAACCAGTGCCACATCGCGCTCGCGGAATCGCGGTCGAACGAGTTCATCACCACCCTGGTCGGCAGGATGTCCAGCAGCGCCAGCGCTTTCACGTCCGCGGGGCGGTCGAGGGCCCAGCGGTGCGCGACGCGGGCACCGCGGTCGTGGCCGAGCACCACCGCCGACTCGAACCCCAGATGGTGGACCAGACCACTCAGATCAGCGGCGGTGGCGCGTTTGTCGTAGCCGCCCGAGCGGGCCAGTCCCGAGGCGCCGTAACCGCGCAGGTCCGGGGCGACGACGGTGCGGCCATGGCTGAGCGGCTCGACGACCCGGCGCCAGCACGCGTGCGTCTGCGGCCATCCGTGCAGCAGCACGACCAGTTCCGGCCCGTCACCGACGACGCGGTAGGCCAGCTCGACGTCGTCCAAACGCACGGACTCGAGCGCGTCCCGAAGCATGCTTCTCCCTTGTAATCATCGAGTGTTGACACCTGTCACGAGACGCCAAGTGCCGACTGCAGCCCGGTGGCGGCCGGATGCCGGGCGAGCAGTTCGTCGAGCCGGCCGCCGACGTCGGCGCAGTTTTGCCGGACCACCGAAAGGAAAGCGGCCAGCACCGGCGAGGAATCGGTCACCCTGAAGGACATTTGCAGATCCGGCAGCCGGAACTTCGGCTCGACGGCGCAGAACCAGATGTCCTTGCGCGCGATCAGCCGCATCCGTTCCGGACCGAGACCGACCCCCGCGGAGCAGGCGGCGAGCCCGGCGATGGTGTGGATGTCGCGTGCCAGCGTGGCACCGTCGAGGACGGTGGGCTCGAACAGCGACCTGAGATAGGAGCCCGCCGCGTCCGCGCTGACCACGAGCGGCTCGCGAGCGAGCTGCTCGACGTCGACGGACCGGCTCCCGGCGAAGGGATGTCCTACCGAGACCGCGGCCACCAAATGGTCGGCACCGATCGGCACAGTGACCAGTTGCTCCGCGCCCGCGCCCCGGGGATTGCCGCGCCCCACCGCCACATCCAGCTCGCCCGCGAGCAACGCGGCGGAACCGGCGGAACTGTCCAGCTCCTGCAGAGTCATCCGCACCTCCGGATGACTCCTCCGGAACCGGCCGATCACCCCCGGCAGCGGGTCGAGCAGCGCGGACCCGATGAATCCGAGCCGCAGCCGCCCGGTCTCCCCGCGTGCCGCGCGGCCCGCGTCGACGAGCGCGAGGCTCATCTCGGCAAGCGCGCCGCGCGCCCGGGCGAGAAACGCCTCCCCGGCGGCAGTGGGCAGAACGCCGCGCGCGGTGCGGTCGAAAAGCCGCTCGCCAACCTCCCGCTCCAGCGCGGCGATCTGCGTCGACAACGGCGGCTGCGCGATGCCCAGCGACGCGGCGGCGCGGCCGAAGTGCTGGTGCTCAGCGAGCGCCAAGGCGTACCGGAGGTGACGAGCTTCCACGGCCGTCATGATACGTAAAAAGTATCGTGACGGCATTCGTAAGATATTGCGATGGATAACGCGGCGCTGCGGGTGTGCTCTGGGAAGGTCCGTGATCGACCTTCCCGAAGGACCCGAAGTGACCCGACCCTCCTCGTCCGAGACCGTCCTCCTGCTCGTGCACGGTGCCTGGCATTCCGCCCTGCACTGGACGTCGACGCAGCGCGCGCTCGCGCGGCACGGCCTCGCCAGCGTCGCCGTGGACCTGCCGGGGAGCGGGCTCGACGCGCCTGTCCCCAGCGGGTACTTCCTGCCTGGCCAACCCGGTTTCGCCAGCGAACGGTCGGCCCTGCGCGACGTCACCGTGCAGGACAGCACCGACGTCGTGCTCGACGCGCTGATCAGCGCCCGCACCCGGTACCGCAACGTCGTCCTGGTCTCGCACAGCGCCGGAGGCGCGGCCGCGTCCGCCGCCGCCGAGCAGGCGCCGGAACTCGTCGACCGGCTCGTCTACCTGTCCGCGTTCGTGCCCGCGGGCCGGCCCCGGTTCGCCGAGTACATCGAAGCGAAGGAGAACGCGGGCGCGGTCCAGATCCCGCCGGTCGGCGATCCGGCCGAACTCGGCGCGATCCGCATTAACCCGCTTTCCCCCGACCTGGCCGTCACCGACGTCATCCGCCGGGCGTTCCTCGACGATCTCCCTTCGGACAGCCCGGAATCGTGGCGGCAGTTCCTGCACCCGGACCTCCCGTTCGCGAACTTCACCACGCCGGTCCCGGTCTCCGCGGCGCGCTGGGGCCGGATCCCCCGCTCCTACGTGCGGCTGGCCGGCGACCTCGCCCTGCCGCCCGCGACCCAGGACCTGATCATCGCCGAGGCGGACCGGCTGACGCCGGAGAACCCGTTCCGCGTGCACTCCCTGCCGGGCGGCCATTCCCCGTTCGTGACCCGGCCGGACGAGCTCGCGACGACGCTCACCGCCGTCGCCCTGCACCGGTCCGACCAATGAGCTCGGTGCGTCTTTCGCCGCCCGCTCAACGACTTCTGCTGCCGATCGTCCTGTCCGGCACCTTCGTCCAGCTGTTCAGCGTCACGGTCATGCAGGTGGGCGTGGTCGACGTCCAGCGGGACCTGGGCGCCGGGGCCGCGGAGACCCAGCTGGTCCTCGCCGCCTACACCCTCACCTACGCCTGCTCGCTGATCGTCTCCGCGCGGCTGGGGGACAAGTACGGCTACCGCGCGATGTTCGTCACCGGGATGGCGTTGTTCACCGCCGCCTCGATCGGGGCCGCCGCCGCACCGGAGGCGTGGGTGCTGATCGCCGGACGCGCCCTGCAAGGTTTCGGCAGCGGCCTGATGGCGCCCCAGATCCTGTCGATCATCCAGTCGGCGGTGCCCGCGAACCGCCGTCCCGCCGCGCTGAGCGCCTTCGGCGGGACGATGGCGGCGGCCTCGCTCGCCGGTCCGGTGCTCGGCGGCGTGCTGACCCAGCTCAACCCGCTGGGCCTGGGCTGGCGAGCGGCGATGCTGCTGGTCGTTCCCGTTGGGATCGCCGCCCTCGCGCTCTCGCCCGCACTGCCGTCCGTCCGGGACGAACGCAAGCCCCAGCGCGTCGATCCGATCGGTGCGGCGCTGAGCCTGCTGGGCTTCGCACTGCTGGTGTTCCCGCTGACCATGGGACGCGAGGCCGACTGGCCGCCGTGGACCTGGGCAAGCCTGGCCCTGGCCGCTGTTTCGCTGACCGGTTTCGTGGTCTCCCAGCGCAAGGTGGCGGAACCGCTCATCCAACCGTCCACATTGGCCGAACCGGTGACGAGATGGGGCCTGGTCGTCGTGCTGGTCTTCAACGCGGGCGTCCCGTCCTTCACCCTGCTGCTGTCGACGCACCTGCAGGGCGCCAAGGGCTGGAGTCCACTTCAGACAGGCCTGAGCCTCACCCCGTACGCCGTCGGAGCGCTGGCCGGGAGCCGGATCGCGAACAGAGTGGGCAGACGGTTCGGCCCCCGCGCGCTCGCCGCTTCCTCGCTCGCGATGGGACTGGTGTCCATCGCCGTCCCGGTGCTCATCGACAGCGACGACCTGCTCTGGCTGTACTGGCTCGCGCTGTGTGCCGGCGGAGTCGCCTTCGGGGTGTTCACCGCGTCGGCATTCACCCAGATCATCGCCAGGGTCCGCCCCGAGGCAGCGGCCTCGGTCTCCGGCCTGCTTCCCGCGGCACAACAACTGGGCGGAACACTGGGTGTCACATTCGCGGGCATCGCTTACACCGCACCGGCCGCGACCGCGGGCGACGCCTTATGGCACGCGATGACCTACGAGGCGGCGGCTTTCGGGTTCGCCATGATGTGCGCGATCGGCGGGTTTCGGGAGTTGGCGAAGCGGGACTGATCGACCGCCGAGGGGCCGAGCATGAGGTTGATGTCGCGGACCGTTTTGTAGTCAACCGTTGTGCCGTCGATTGCTTCGTCGGTGCCAAGCGCCTCGCACGACACCGGCAAGCTCTCCGACTCGCTCACGACATCCATGCTGTCCGCGAACAAACACGCCCACGCATGCTTCCACTATCGTCTCGACGAACTCGCCCCGAGCCGACACCACGCGGCCAGCGCATCCAGCACCGAGTCCTCGCAGCTACACGACCGGCGTAACTGCGTCCCCCGGCCGTCGAGTGAACGTGTCTGCTCGAACCCACTGCAAGACCCGGCATTCGGCGATCCGGCCGGTGCGCGGCCTCCACCAGGTCGGGTGATCATGACGACACGACACTCTCCCGGACCGATGCGAAGGTGATCTTGCGAAGGGTGTTCAGCGGAGAGGCGCGGGATGGACACAGTGATCGAACGGATCATTCCGGTGACGGTCGTTGCGTTGCCGGTGTCGCAGATCCTGTGGGTAGTGCTGGCGGTGCGCCGGAGCCGGCGCTCGCCGGCCTCGATCGCGACGTTCACCGCCGCGATCGACACAGCGATTCTGCTCTTCAGCGGGCTGGTCGTCGTCCTGGTCACGGCACCCGCCGGGGACGGCGAAGGCAGCACCCTGCATCTGATTCCGGGCCAGGACGTCGCCGGCCTGGGCGAAGACGCGGGCTGGCAGATCGCGGGAAACCTGGTGCTGCTGGCACCGCTCGCGGCGCTAGTCCCGTTCCGGGTGCGCTGGCTGCGGTCACTCACCCGGGTAGCAGCGGCCGCGGCGCTCGTCTCGATCGGCATCGAAGCCGTGCAGTACCTGCTGGACGCCGGCCGGGTCAGCGCCACCGACGACGTACTGCTGAACACGATCGGAGCCACCGCCAGCGCGAGCCTGACTCGCGGTCTCTGGTGCGCTCTTTCGCCGACGATCCCTCGTCCTCGCGTGGGCCTCGAGTCCGTAGCCTCCAGCCCGACGACTCGCGCTGCTGGACTGCCGGATTTTCGCGGTACGGCTCGTCCGGGGAAGTCGGGTTCTCGTGCCGCCGATCGGCTTTAGCGTGTGGGTACGGTCTGCTTCCGCGAACAATGCTCGCGTGCGTCCGGCCGCGCGCGAAACTGCGGCAGAGGGCCAGTCTTCGGCAACTGCAGCGCCAAACTCAGATAGAAAGTCAAGCAGTACTGCCCGTGTGGCAGTCGTTCGGATTCCGGGTACAGCCGAACGGCCGGACGGAGTTCGAGATCGTCTTGTCGCCGAGCCGGGTTCGTCGGACATGGTGGCACCGACCCGGCTGAGGGGCTACGGCGGAGCTGCCCGCCGACCGGGTCGGTACAGCTCTGGCCTACCGATTCACGGCTTCGCGAGCGGAGATCCGGCTCGTGCGATTGACCGCGCGGGCCACCGTGTTGCGCACCGCGAGGCCCGGCCGGGTACGGGGAACCATGAGCCGCGAGACCAGGCCGACGCGTCGCTGCCGCGGGGCTAGTTCACGGCGGAGTCGCGATTCGTAGGCAGCGAAGGCACGAGCGTGCTCGCCTGGATGGGCGGCCAGCTCTTCCGCGAGTGCGTACGCGCCCGCCATCGCCAGACTGGACCCGTCGCCCAGCAGGGCTGTCGCTCCCGCCGCGTCGCCGAGCAGCACGACCCGTCCGCGCGACCACGAGGGCATCCGGACGGTGGTGAGGCGGTCGAAGAACGGAGCCGGGTGGTCGAGGTACGCCGCCACGAGTTCCGGCACCCGCCACCGCATGTCGGCGTAGGCGTCGGCCACCGTCTGTTTGTGAAGAGCGATGTTCTTGCGGCCGTGGGGTTCCAGCTGCGCGGCCCGGAAGGTGAAGATCGCGAGCGGGGTGGTCCGCGAGGGGTGGATGACCAGCATTCGATTCGGCACGGTCAGCATCGTCATCTCGGCCGGGTCCTCGATGGCGTCGGGTTCCAACGGGACGGTCGCGCCATACATCCCCAGATCGCTCACGAATTGCTGCTCGGGTCCGAAGACCAGACGCCGCACTGTGGAGTGCATCCCGTCCGCGCCGACTACCAAATCGAAGCGCCGCGGCGCGGACCGTCGAAAGGTGACATCGACCCCGCCTCCGTCCTGGTCGAGAGCGGTGACCGTGTCGTCGAACAAGAACTCGGCCTCGGGCTGCGCCGACTGGTGGAGCACTTCGGACAGGTCGGCTCGGGTCACCTCGACCGTCGGGGCGTCGCCCGAGACGAGGGGGAGCTGCAGGATTCGCCTGCCGGCGGGGTCGAGCAGGGTCAGCGACCGATTGCGCGTGGCGAGCCCGCGGAGCTGCGGGAGGATGCCCATGCGCTCGGCGACCGGGATCGCGGGCCCCTTCACGACGATCGCGCTGCCGCCGGAGCGCAGCTGCCGGGCCTGTTCGACGACCGTCGGCCGGTATCCGTGCTGGGAGAGCCAGTAGGCGAGTGCGGGCCCTGCGATTCCGGCGCCGACTATCAGCACCTCGCGCTTCTTCATGACGGTGACCTCTCGGAGTGTCGATGACCAGATCCCCGGCGAGCGGCGGCACAGCGCGGCGCGACCAGGAGAAGGTACGATCAAATTCGTACCTGAGTAAAGCACCTCGTTGAGGTACGATGCAAGTCGTACCTGAAGGAGGTGTCGCGATGAACCAGGTCGGGCCGGAGGCCGATGCGCTGGAGCTGGGCGCGGTTTTTCGCGCCCTCGCCGACGAGCACCGTCGTTCGGTGATGACGGAGCTGGCCGCGGATCGCAGCGACAGCGAACGGGGCTGCAACTCGTTCAATCTTCCGATCTCGAAGCAGACCCAGACCCACCATTTCCGGGTGCTTCGCGAGGCGGGCCTCATTGACGAGATCGACTACGGCAACCGCAAGGGCGTCCGGCTGCGCCGCGCGGACATCGAGAAGCGGTTTCCCGGGCTCCTCGCACTCCTGGATGCGGAGCCCCGAGGCGGTACCGCTCCTCAGTGAGCACGCCGGAAATCGCTACGCACATCTTCTGTGACATATGCGGGGCGGCTTAGACGGTCAGCGGAACAGGCGGAAGAACCCGCGCACCTGCGCGACTAACGACTCCGGCTGCTCCAGTGCGGCGAAGTGACCACCACGTGGCAGCTCCTCGAACCAGCGCAGGTCGGTGAACCGCCGCTCCGCCTCCCGCCTCGACGGGCGGGTGATGTCGCGCGGGTAGACCGACAGCCCGGACGGCGCGGTCACCTTGTCCCGGAAGTTGGCGAAGCTCTCCCAGTACAGGCGCGCTGACGACGTGGCCGACGCGGTGAACCAATAGACCGAGATCTCGTCGAGGATTGCCTGCCGCGACAACGCATTCTCGGGATGGCCGTTGTTGTCCGTCCACGCCCAGAACTTCTCGGCGATCCAGGCGGCCTGCCCCGCCGGGGAGTCGGTGAGGCCGTAGCCGAGCGTCTGCGGCCGGGTCGCCTGGATCGCCGAGTAACCCCGGCCGGTGCGCTGCATTTCCTTCTCGGCCTTGAGATTCGCCAGCTCCGCGGGTGTCGGGTCGTCGAATGCGCCTGCCGCAACGGATCCCAGGTTCAGGTGCACGCCGACGACCCGCTCGGGCTCCACCTCGCCCAGCGCGCCGGACACCGCCGAGCCCCAGTCGCCGCCCTGTGCGCCGTACCGCTCGTAACCCAGCGAGACCATCAACGTGTCCCAGGCGCGCGCGGTGCGAGTGACGCCCCACCCGGTCGTCGGCGGCTTGTCACTCCAGCCGTACCCGGGCAACGACGGCGCGACGACGTGGAACGCGTCCGCCGGGTCGCCGCCGTGCGCGCGCGGGTCGGTCAGCGGGCCTAGGACGTCCAGGAACTCGAGCACCGAACCCGGCCACCCGTGCGTGAGCACGAGCGGGAACGCGTCCGGCTCCGGCGAGCGGACGTGCAGGAAGTGGATGCCCAGCCCGTCGATCGTGTCGCGGTACTGCGGGAACGCGTTCAGCCGCTCGGCGAACCCGAAGTCGTAGTCCTCGGCCCAGCTGCGGCAAAGCTCCTGCGCGTACGCCAGCGGCAAACCCTGCGACCAGTCGTCCACCGGCTCGCGCTCGGGCCACCGGGTCCGCCGCAATCGTTCACGCAGGTCCGCGATCTCGGCTTCGGTGATGCTGACCTCGAATGGTTCGGCGGACATGGCAAGGCTCCTTAAGGCGTTCTCGGGGCAGAGGCGAGTGGTCAGTCATCGCGGGCTCCCGCGCGCGGCGTCTGGTTCGGGGCGTCGGGTCAGGCTGAGAATTAGTCCGGCCAGGGGGAGTGCCGCGAGTACGGCGAGGGCGACCGGTGCCGCCACGATGCCGGACAGACCCGCGACGGCGGCCGGACCGATCCCGCCGCCCAGGGCGTTCATGAAGTTGAGCAGGCCCTGTGCGGTGTCGCGGTCGTCCGCGGCGACCAGGTCCGGCGCGAGGCCCACCAGTACGGCTTGGGCGCCAGCGAATCCGCACACGGTCAACGCGGTGCCGACGACAACGGGGATCGGCCCGGTGAAGATCGCGACCACGAGTACGCCGACGACGGTGAGCGCCGCGAGTCCGGCCGACACCTGCCAGCCGGTGAACCGGTCGGTCAAAGTCCCGACTAGTCGCCCGGCCAGCACCGAGCAGGCGGCCGCCGGGACCAAGAGCACACCGGCTTCCAGGGGGCCGCCGCCCGTGGCCTGCTCAATCAGGGACGGGGCGCGGAACAGCACCCCGTAGTAGCCGGCGAAGACGGTCCCGCCGATGAGCCCGGCCGCCAGGAAGCCGCGGGATGCGATCACCCGTCGGGGCACGAATCCGTCGGGCTTGCTTCGCACACGCCGCCACAGGCCGACGGCGGAAAGTGCCCCAGCGGCAGCCACGACGAGCGTGACCGGAGCGGGCAGGCCGACCGAATGTGCTTGCAGCAACGTAATCAAGGAACCGGCGAGTATCGACAGCACGGCCGCGCCGACGATATCGAGTCGCCCGGTCGAGCCGTTTCGCTCACCGCTCCGCATCAGTGCGTGCCTGCTAGGCAAGGCTGTCAGCAGGAGAGGCAGCGCGAGGACCGGGATCGCGAGCACGGCACGCCATCCGAGCCAGGCGGTCACCGCCCCGCCCAACAACGTCCCGCACCCCGAGGCCATCGCGCTGGCGGCCGCGATGATTCCCAGCGCGCGGATCCGTTGCCGCCCGGGAAGAACGCTGGCCGCGGCGAAGACAGCGATCACGGTCGCGCCCGCCCCGGCTCCGCCGATCAGCCGGCCGACGATCACGACGGACAGCGTCGGCCCGGCTCCGGCGAGCACGGAGCCCGCGGCGAGCGCCACGACCCCGGCGACGAGGACCTGGAAGGGGCTCCAGCGGACCAGCAGCCGGCCCGCGACCGGCATCGCGAGCGCGGAGGTCAGCGACCACGCGGCGAGAATCCATGCGGTGGCCCCGAACGGCACCTCGAGTGCGCGGCCGATGGCCGGCAGGGCCACCGACGGCGCTCCCAGTGCCACGTACATCGGCAGCACCAGCATCCCCAAAGTCAGCCCCAGCCGACGCCCGTCCGGGGCGACGGCAGGCGGGAGCGTCTCCTGCCGGGTAGGTTGTGACATGCTAAAGCTCCTTTGAGTGTCACCATACGGAGCAGAAGGGAGACACGTCAAATGCAGGATGCGTATCACAGGCCGGCGGCGGTCCAGACGGCCGTCGACCTGGCCAACACCTTGATGCCGATCAAGGGAGAGGACGCGCTCGAGACCGTGGAGCAGCTCCGGGACTTCCTTGCCGCCCATCCCGGGGCTGAGCCTCCGAGTTCGGCCGCGACCCAAGGGGCCGGTCCGCGGCATCTCACCCGGGCCGACCTGACGGAAGTCCGCGCGTTGCGCGAGACAGTGCGCGAGGTGCTCGAACGCGCGAACACGGACGCGGTCGAAGCTGCGGCGCTGATCAACGACGGTCTGCGTCGCAGCCGCGCCACCCCGGTACTGCGCAACGAGGACGACCGCTGGTGGACCGAGGTGGCCTCCGACACCGACCGCTGCTCGGCGCACCTCGCCGCGACCACGCTCAGCGCACTGGCCTCCGTGATCGCCACGTTCGGTCCCGCCCGCCTCGGCGTATGTGCCGGGCTGAACTGTCGAGCCACTTTCGTGGACCTGTCGCGCAACGGCTCGAAGCAGTACTGCACCCGAAACTGCGCGCACCGGGCCAGCGTCGCGGCCTACCGGAGCCGTCGCAGCCCGCAGTGAGTGCTGGCGCCCGACCCCGACCGGCTCCGGGATTTCGTCCGGCTATTCAGTGCAAGATCAGCCCAGCACTGCACGTCCTCGAGTTCGCCGATGCTGACCGCGACGTCGCAGAGGATCTGCAAATCCCGCCCGCGCTCGAATACGGAGTCTCCATCCCGGTCGGCCGCTGGCAAAACCTAGCGCCGACGCCTAGGGAGTCCCCGATGCCGTCGTCGCGATGCCGCCGTCCACCGCGATGACGGTGCCCGTGAGGTAGGACCCCGCCCGGCTGGAGAGAAACACGGCGATACCCGCCATGTCGTCGGCGCGACCGAGCCGGCGCAGAGGGGTCGCCGCCGCGATCGTGTCGCCGACGGCGTCGAGCGTGGACGCCATCATCTGCGACGGGAACACTCCCGGGGCCACCGCGTTCACCGTGATGTGCTGTGGGCCCAGTTCCCTGGCGAGCACTCTGGTGAGTTGATGGAGTGCCGCTTTGCTGCTGGCGTACGAATAGTTGGGCGACTGGGCGACGTGGATGGCGGCGATACTGCCGATATTGATGACCCGCGCGGGACCATCGGCGGCGCCCGCCCTGCGAAGTGCGGGCAGCAGCGCCTGCACCAGCCAGAACGGCGACTTGAGGTTGAGGTCGAGCACCGTGTCCCAGGCCTCGTCCGGGAACGTCTCCAGCGGCTCGCGCCACATCGCGCCCGCGTTGTTGACGAGGATGTCCAGGCGGTCCGAGTCGGCTTGGACGAGTTCGGCGAGTCGCTGGCATTCGTCGTGCCTGGAAAGGTCGGCGGGGATTGCTTGCACGTCGCCGAATTCGGACAGCAGATGCTGTGCCTCGGCGCATGCGTCTGCGTTGCGTGAGCTGATGATAACGCGGGTGCCTGCCTGGAGAAGGCCGCGCGCGATCATCATTCCGATACCCCTGGTGCCGCCGGTGACAAGTGCGCGTTTCCCGCTCAGATCGAAAAGTTCTGTGTGGGTGGTGAATTGGTTGTCTGTCATTAGTCTCCGTCTTTTATGTCGTTGTCGGTCAGGGTGTCTGCTCAACCAGGTTGACAGGCGTTTTAGACGTCCAGGAGACCCTGGCGATACAGGTACTGTGAGAGCCACCCTTGCGTGGTGCCATGATCCATGATCTCCATTTATTCACCTCGCGCTCCAGCAGTGCCACGGATTTCGAGGACCCGAATGGAACCGGCCCGGCATCAATGCCGAGTCGGTTCTGGTTCGTGAGCCCGGAACAATCGGTGTCGGGAACGTTGCGTTCGCCACTGCCGAGGCGACGGACTACGTGGCGAGCGGGTGCGGTTCTGGCCGTTGTGTCCGGCGTAGGCATGCGCAACGGCGTAGCCGAAGTCGTGCTCGATCCGCGTGAGGGCGCCAGTGGGCGGAGATCTGTTGGGTCGCCACCCGGGGCGGATGCTTGCCGTGGAGGGTCCACAGGCGGTCGTAGCGGCGACGTCGAGGCCGACGTCTGGTGATTGTCAACGCGACTACGCCGCCGGGCCGAGCATTTCGTCTTATCGGCGGCACCCCCGCCGGACGCGGAAGCGATCGTCTCAAGTGGACACTCGCGCACGACGCGGTCACGCCCCGTCGGCTGAGCACCGCGGCATCGATTCGGACTGAGCGAGCCGCGCCCGTCACCGCCGCTGCGCCGTTCGGGCGCGGGACTGCGACAAACGTGAACCTACCTTCGTCGGTGTCGCGATTGCCCGAAGCTGTTCGAGAATCACAAACCTGAGATTGATCAAGTGCAGTTTCAACGACGAGTCGGCCCGAACTGGAGGTCCATGGTCCCGGTCCGGTTATCCGACGTCCCAAGGAGGAGGCGCCTCCGCACCTAGCCGAGCTCGGCACCGAATCCGGAGGTCCGGATGCGGACTCCCCACCCGGTGCACGTCCTTTCCCCCGTTCCGCGCAGGAGGAAACACATGCGATCGACACGTTTCAGGCTGAGCGTCCTCGCCGTCGGCTCGTTCGGCACGCTGGCTCTCGCCATGACCGCCGTTCCCGCCGCGTCCGCGGCGGCGACCCCGGCCGCAGTCATGAACAGCCTCGGTTCCGCCACCGGCGGGCACTACCTCGACGACAGCGGTGCCTCGGTCGTCACGGTGCTGAACGACACCGACGCCGCCAAGGTGCGCGCTTCCGGCCTGAAAGCGAAGGTGGTGCGGTACAGCCTGGGCCAACTCGGCGCGGTGAAACAGCACCTGGACTCCACCGGCGGCGTGCCCAGCGCCGGCTGGGGCCTCGACCTCGCCCGCAACCAGGTCGTCGTCGACGTTTACGACGCCACCCCGAAGGCGCAGCAGACCATGCTGCTCGACACCGCCCGGCAGTACGGCGACATGGTCCGAGTCGAACACCATCCCGGCGCCATGTCGTTGTTCATCAAGGGCGGCGACAAGATCAGCAACGGCCAAGCGTCCTGTTCCAACGGGTTCAACGTGGAGAAGGACGGCAAGAAGCTGCTCCTCTCCGCCGGCCACTGCGAGAAACTCGGCGGCGGCGGTCCGTGGAACGACGGCAAGACCGTCGACGCGGTCTTCCCCGACGAAGACAACATGCTCGTGGAGAACGCTTCGGGCGAGGGGCCGAGCGAGATCAACGACGGCACCAAGATCACCGAGTTCGCCGACGCGACGGTGGGCGAGCAGATCAAGCGCGCCGGGATCACCTCCGGCGTGACGTCGGGCGAGGTCACCAAGGTCGACTACACCTTCGAAGCGGAGGGCTACACGGTCTACCACGAGTTCTGCACGACCGCGCACTCCGACCACGGCGACTCCGGCGGTCCGGCCTACGACGGGGGCAAGGGTCTCGGCACCCTCTCCGGCGGAGACACCCAGACCTCGTGCTTCTTCCCGGCCACGCTGTCGGCCAAGAGGTACGGCGTGACGTTGCCCCAGTCCTGACCCTCGGGTGCCGTCGGGAGGCACTGGTCCTCTCGACGGCACGCCCGTGCACGAGGCGCTGATTCGCTTCTGGCTCGACGGTCGCCCGCCGACAACCGATCTGGCGAAAGCAGAACATGGTTTCGGTTGCTGATCGCGCTCAGGAACCCTGGTGGTGAACCACATCCCGCTTGTCGCAGTCGGCGCAGCGGGCGGTGCCCGGGGTGACTGAGAGTAGGGTGCTTTCGTGCTGCTTCTGGACCTCGAAATCACGCGTCATGATTGGTCGCGGAAGCACTGCGCCTGTGGCCGATCAGCGGCACATGTCGCAGACGACTTGATGCGGCTCGCCCGGGCTGACGAGTCGAGCGGCTTCGGCGCCGAGATCTTCGAGGGACACGTGTTCGTGTCTTCGTTCGTCCACGAACCGGTCGTTCCCGTCGTGTCCGTGGCGTTGGCGGCATTGGCGGACGATGTCTCTGACTACGCGCGGGCCAAGTTCCTGGAGTTGCTCCTGTCCCCGGTCGGAGATGACGGCCAGTCGGAGCGAGCCGAACGCGAAGGGCGGGATCTTGCCGCCGAGTGTGTGGCAGCGGCGAAACCGGGGATCTGGTTGCTGTATGCGGAGATCTTCTCGGGACGGCGGGTGGATGCCGCGGCGTACGCGTACGAGACGCTTTCTCTCATCGAAGAGAATCAGGAACGGCTTGAGCTGGTCCGGGTGACTGCCGGTGGGCTTCTGCCTTGGGATCTGCGATAAGGACGAGCGCGTCGTCCGAAGGCGAGTCGGCGCTGCGGTCCGGTGTGTCGGGAACGGGCGGTTCCGCTGCTCCGACCCAGAACTAGGTACTGGGAAACGCACTGTCCAAGTCCCACTCGCAGCAGCATGGGGCGACCCTCCGAGCGGGGCGGCTTCTGGGCGAATGTCCTGAATGGAGTCGTGCTCACAAGAACAGCTCGGCATCGGCGGCGAACAACCCAGTCGTTTACGCGGCTTTGGCAGAAGACAGGTGAACGCGGCAGGAGATGTCGCTGGACTCGGATGTTCCGTCGAATCTCAGCACCTCGCGCACCCGGGTGTTCCCGTTGCAGAAGACGATCGCGGACTCCCCGCGGCAGCGGCCGAAGTCGCGCGTTTGAAGTGGCTTTCCAGGTTGTTCGGGCGGGGGGGATCAGCTACCGCAACTGAGCCGGAGGAGACCACACCAGCCGCGGATCGGTCTGTACGAAGCTGCCCAGCAGCTGGTCCACCCGCATCAGCACGTTCAGATCTAACCGGACCCCCGCTGCCTTCGCGTTCTCGGTCACCTGCTCCGGCCTGCTCGCTCCCATGACTGTCGCGGCCACTGTCTCGTTCTGCAGCGTCCAGGCGAGGGCGAGCTGGGCCATCGTCAAACCGGCGTCGTCCGCGACGCCTCGCAGCAGTTCTACCCGGTCCAGCAGTTCCGGGTACAGCACCGGGCGGGCATGGGCCGGGCCGGTCGCGCGCGAGCCTGGCGGGACGACGCCGTCGCGGTACTTTCCGGTCAGGACGCCTTGGGCCAGCGGGACCGACGCGAACTGGCCGATGCCGAGCCGCTCCGACACCGGCATTACCTGCGCTTCGGCGACTCGCCACAGCATCGAGTAGTGCGGCTGGTTGGCGATCAGCGGCACGTCGTACCGCGCCGCCGCTTCCGCGCCCTGTGTCAGCTGTTCCGCGGTCCACTCCGCGGTGCCGACGTACCGCACTTTGCCTTGGCGCACCAGGTCGGACAGGGCCAGGAACGTTTCCGCGACCGGGGTCTTGTAGTCGAAGCGCAGCAGCTGGAAGACGTCGACGTAGTCGGTTCGCAGACGCCGCAGCGAGCCTTCCAGCGACGCGATCACGTGCTTGCGGCTCAGGCCCGAGTCGTTGGGCCCGGGGCCTTCCGGCCAGAACACGCCGTTGCACAGCACCAGGTCCTCGCGACGGGTGCCGGCGAACGCCGCGCCGAGGGCCGCTTCCGCCGCGCCGCCGTCCCAGGCTGCCGACGTGTGGAAGGTATTGATGCCCGCGTCCAGGGCGGCGGCGACGCAGCCGGGCGCTTCGTGGGTGAGCCAGTTGCCGTAGGCGATCTCGCTCACCGCGAGTCCGCTCGTGCCGAGCCTGCGGTACTCCACTTTCAACCTCCCCGGACGGCCGTCTCGGCGATCCACGCGTCGACCGCGCGGGCCTTGCGCGCGAACGTTTCCCGCACCGATTCGTGCGGCAGGATCAGGAATTCCTCCCCGGCGAGCCCGCGCACGACCGCGTCGGCGACGTCCTCGGGTTCGAGCAGCGGCGCGGCGGCCGCGATGGCCAGCGCGGCCGGGTGGCCGGCCGCGATGCCCGGTTCCAGCAGCGCGGTGCGGACGCCGAGCGGGCACAGCGCGCTGACCCGCACCCCGCGGGGGCGGTAGGTGATCGCCAGCCATTCGGCCAGCCCGACGGCCGCGTGCTTGGTGACCGAGTACGGCGCGTCGCCCGGCGTGCCGAGCAGGCCCGCGGCGGACGCGGTGAGCAGCAGGTAGCCCTCGCCCCGGGCGAGCATCGAGGGCAGCACCGCCTGGGCGGCGTGGACGTGCTGCATGACGTTGATCTCCCACGACCTCGTCCACTGGTCGTCCGCCGCGTGCACCCCGGTGCCGAACGCGGCCCCGGCGTTGGCGCAGAACAGATCCACCGGCCCGAACTCGGCTCGCGCCCCCGCGACCAGCGCCTTCAAGTCCTTTTTGGACGTCGCGTCGGTCGCCGCCGCGACGGCCCGCCCGCCCGCGTCCCGGATCTCCTCCGCCACGCGCTCGGCGCCGGCCTCGTCGACGTCGGACACGACGACCCCGGTCGCGCCCTCGGCGGCGAACCGGCGGGCCATGGCCGCGCCGATCCCGCGCGCCGCGCCGGTGAGCACGACTACCCGTCCGCTCAGTTCCACGTGGTCTCCATTATTGTTCGCGGCATTGTCACCGGGGTGAGCAAAGTGTATTTCCGGACTGTGAGCTGCGTGATAAAAGTGCTGGTCAGAGGGTTGTGGTGGCATTGTTCCTCGGTTTCCGACATTAGCAGGCGGGTGGCCCCGGCGGTACGTCCGGCGATAATTAACCGCGTCCGGTATTGCATTTTTCGCGGCCGGTGCGTTATTCCTAGGACCGGTTCCGCGGCGATCATCCGCCGGAGACCGCCGATCCCGTCTACAGGAGGTCCGCCGATGGTCGAGCTCGTCCCGCCGTCGCACGTTCGACGGCTGCGGTGCCTGGGCGTCGGCGGCCCCGACGCGGTGACAGCCGTCGCGCGCGGCGGGGGACTGGGGGTGCTGGACGGCACCGATCCGGCGGAACTGCGGCTGGTCGCGGCGCGGGTCCGCGTGCCGTACGGCGTGCGCACGGACGGGCCGGTGCCCGCGGGCGCGGCCTTCGCGATCCGGACGAAAGCGCCGTGGGCGGGCGCGCTCGCCGAGGTCGCGGACGGGGAGACGGCTGCCGAAGCGGTCCGCGGCGGTGCGCTGGGGCTCGTCGCCCGCGAAGGCGAGCTGAGTGATTTCGTTTTGCTGCAACAGCTTCTGAACAGCTTCGACGTCCCGGTGTGGGGTCGCGCCGCCGGGCCGCGGACGGCGGTGGGCGCGCTCGCCGGCGGTGCGGCGGGCGTAGTCCTCCCGTCCGCGACGGAGGAAAGCGTCCGCCGGATCATCGGGGCGGAACTGCCCGCCGCGACGCTGCCCGGCGGGTTGTGCCGGACGCTGGGCACCGCGCTGCCGGTCGTCCAGGGCCCGATGACGCGCGTCAGCGACCAGCCGGGGTTCGCGGCGGCGGTCGCGGACGCGGGCGGTTTCCCGTTCGTCGCGGTCGCCACCGCGAACGGCGCGCGCACCGCTGAGCTGCTGACCCGGACCGCCGAGCGGCTGGGCGAGCGGTCCTGGGGCGCGGGCATTCTCGGCTTCGTGCCCGACGGCCTGCGAGCCGAGCAGCTCGCCGCGATCCGGGCGGTCCGCCCGAGGTGCGTGCTGATCGCGGGCGGGAAACCGGGGCAGGCCAAGGCTTTGGAAGCCGAGGGCATCGCGGCCTTCCTGCACGTGCCCTCGCCGATTCTGCTCCGGCAGTACCTCGACGCCGGAGTGCGCCGGTTCGTCTTCGAAGGGGCGGAATGCGGCGGGCACGTCGGCCCGCGGTCGAGTTTCGAGCTGTGGGAAGAGCAGCTGGCCGTCCTCGAAGGGGAGAAGGACGTCGAGGTGTTGTTCGCGGGCGGGATCCACGACGCCCGTTCGGCCGCGATGGTCGCCGCGATGGCGGCTCCCCTGGACGCGTTCGGCATCTTGATGGGCACCGCCTACCTGTTCACCGAAGAGGCGGTGAAGCACGGCGCGATCACTCGCCTGTTCCAGGAATGCGCCCTCGCCGCCGACACCACCGTCACCCTCGAAACCGCGCCGGGCCACCGCACCCGGTGCTTGCTCAGCCCGTACGCGACGGAGTTTGAACAGCTCAAGGCGAGCCTGCGGGACGTGCCCGCGCAGGAAGCCTGGCAACGGCTCGAAGAGCTGAACACCGGACGCCTTCGCATCGCCAGCAAGGGTGTTCGCCGGGACGGCGCCCGGCTGAGCGCGGAAGTCCAGCTCGCCGAGGGGATGTACCTGGCGGGGGAGGTCGCGGTGCTGCGCGATCGCCGGACGACTGTCGCCGAGCTGCACGCGGAGGTCTCCTCGGGCCGGACGTTCGCCCGCGAGACCGGACCGGCGGAGACCTCGGGCCGCGACATCGCCGTCGTCGGCATGGCGTGCACCTTCCCGGGCGCGCCCGACGTCGAGGCGTTCTGGTCGAACATCCTGCGCGGCGAGGACTCCGTCACCGAGGTGCCGCGCGAGCGCTGGGATCCGGAGGTCTACTTCGGACAGTCGACGTCGAAGTGGGGCGGATTCCTCCCGCCGCTTCCGGTGGACCCGCTGGACTACGGCATCCCGCCGTCGGCGATGGGCAGCATCGACCCGGCCCAGCTCGTCTCGCTGGAGACCGCGCGCCGGGCGCTCGCGGACGCCGGGTACGCGCACCGGGACTTCGACCGGGAGCGCACGAGCGTCGTCTTCGGCGCGGAGGCAGGCGGTGACCTCGCCAACGCGGGCACGCTGCGCTCGCTGCTCGACGGCTACTTCGAAGAGCTCCCGCCCGGGCTCCGGGAGCAGCTGCCCGAACCGACCGAGGACACCTTCCCCGGCACGCTCGCGAACGTCATCTCCGGCCGGATCGCCAACCGGCTCGACCTCGGCGGCGCGAACTACACCGTGGACGCCGCCTGCGGATCTTCCCTGGCCGCACTGGATCTCGCGGTGAAGGAGCTGCGCGCCGGGACCAGCTCGCTCGTCCTCTGCGGCGCGGTCGACCTGCACAACGGCATCCACGACTACCTGATGTTCACCGCCGCGGGCGCGCTCTCGCCGACCGGGCGGTGCCGTCCGTTCGACACCTCGGCCGACGGCATCGCGCTCGGGGAAGGCGTCGCCTGCCTGGTGCTCAAGCGGCTCGGCGACGCTCAGCGCGACGGCGACCGGATCTACGCCGTGGTCAAAGGCGTGGGCGCGGCCAGCGACGGCAAAGCGCTCGGCCTCACCGCGCCGCGCCCGGAAGGGCAGCATCGGGCGCTGGACCGGGCCTACCGCGCCGCCGGGGTGTCCCCGGCGGACGTCGGACTGGTGGAGGCGCACGGCACCGGCACGGTCGTCGGCGACGCGACCGAGCTGCGCGCTTTGACGAACTTCTTCACCGAGGCGGGGGCCGGGCCCGGCTCGTGCGCGCTCGGCTCTGTGAAGAGCCAGATCGGCCACACGAAATGCGCGGCCGGGCTGGCCGGGCTGATCAAGGCCGCGCTCGCGCTGTGGCACGAGGTCGTGCCGCCGACGCTGCACCTGGCCAAGCCCAACGCCGCCTGGGACGCGGCCGCCAGCCCGTTCACGTTCACGACGGCGGCGCGGCCGTGGGCGGACCCGGCCCGGCTGGCCGGCGTGAGCGCGTTCGGCTTCGGCGGCACCAATTTCCACGCCGTGCTCGGCGCGGGCCCGGTCGCTCCGGACCGGCGGCGCGGGCTCCGCGACTGGCCCGCCGAAGCCGAGGGAATCCTGGCCGGAATCACCGGAATCACCGGGACCGCAGCCGATCCGGGCAAGATCGCCTTCCTCTTCCCCGGCCAGGGCAGCCAGCGGACCGGCATGCTCGCCGAGCTGTTCGTGTACTTCCCCGAACTGGCCGACGTCCTGCGGCTCGCTCCCGAGGTCGCGGCGACGGCCTTCCCTCCCAACGCCTTCGACCCCGAGATCGTTCAGTCCCAAGAGGACGCGCTGACCGACACCCGCGTCGCGCAGCCCGCGCTGGGGCTGGTCGAAACGGCGGTCGCCCGGCTTCTGGACCAAGCAGGCGTCCGGCCGGACTTCCTCGCCGGGCACAGCTACGGCGAACTGGTCGCGCTTTCGGTCGCGGGCGCGTTCGACACCGAAACTCTGGTGCGGCTCAGCCGGGCCCGGGCGAACGCCATCGCCGACGTCGCCGTGCCGGGCACGATGGCCGCGGTCAAGGCGTCGCGGGACGTCCTCACCTCGACCCTGATCGGTCCGGATGTCATGGTGGCCAACCACAACGCGCCCGAGCAGACCGTCCTTTCCGGACCGGTCCCGGCGGTGGAGCGCGCGATCCGGCGGCTGCGAGAGACCGGCATCGCGGCGAACCGGATCCCGGTCGCGTGCGCGTTCCACAGCCCGCTGGTCGCCGGAGCTGGCGACGCCTTCGCCGCGCGGCTGGCCGAGGAGACCATCACGGAGCCCCGGTCGCCGGTGTGGTCGAACCGGACGGCCCGGCCGTACGAAGACGACGTCCGCGGCGAACTCGCGGCGCAGATCTGCGCACCGGTGCGGTTCCTGGACCAGATCGAAGCGATGTACGCGGCCGGTGCGCGGACGTTCGTCGAGGTCGGCCCCGGCCGGGTGCTGACCCGGCTGGTGGCGGAAATCCTCGGCGACCGCCCGCACACCGTCGTCGCGTGCGGACCCGATCTCAAGGCTTTCCTGACCGCGTTGTCCCGCCTCGCGCGAGCGGGCGTCGCGGTGCGCACCGAGCGGCTGACCCGGCCGGCGCGCCCCGGACCGGCCGCCACCGCGTGGGCGGTCGACGGGCGGTCCGTCCGCGCGCCCGGTTCCGAAGTTCCCGCCCTTCCCCCGGCCCGACGGATACGGAGCACCGCGATGACCGAACCCGCCCCCAGCCGCGACCAGGCGGTCGTCGATTTCCTGCGCACCGCCCGGGAACTGGTCGCCGCACAGCGCGAGGTGATGCTCGGCTACCTCGGCGCCGCGCCTGTCTCGGCCCCCGCCCCCGCTGTAGCACCACCGGCACCGGTAGTGCTCGAAGCACCGGCGGCAGAACCGGAACCGGCAGTAGCCGAGATCGCCCCCGCTGACGTGCTGGCAGTGCTGCCAACGGTGATCGGCGTGATCAGCGAACGCACCGGCTACCCGGCGGAGATGATCGACGGCGACCTCGACCTGGAGGCCGACCTGTCGATCGACTCGATCAAACGGACCGAGATCGCCGGAACCCTGCTGGGCAGGCTGGGATTGCCCGCCGACGACCGCACCGACCAGCTCAGCCGCGACCGGACCGCCCACGCCCTCGCCGCGCACCTGGAGGGCTGGTTGTCGCCCGCTCCGGCGGCTGCCGCGCCGCGCCGGTACCGGCTCGCCAGAGTGCCGGTCCCGCTCGACCCGGATCCCGCGCGGCTGCAAGGGAAGTCCGTGGCGGTACTGGGCGGCGACGAGTCCGTACGGGACGCTTTCGCTTGCGCGGGAGCGAAAATCGTCCCCGGAGACGCCGACGTCACGGTGCTGCTGGCCGAAGGCACCACGGCACCGGAGCTGTTCGGACGGCTCAAGAAACTGAACGGAACCGTCCTGATCGCGGCCGAGCCGGGCGTCGCCGGGCTGCGCGGCCTGGTCCGCTCGGCCGGGCTGGAACGCGATGGTGCGACGCGGCTTGTCGAAGTCGTTCAGGACGTCGCGAAGGTGATGGTCGACGAGGCATGCAGCGACGGCCCGTCAGTCGTCGCGCACGACCACGGCGGTCGCTTCACGATCGAGCCGCATCCCCAGGACCTCGGCTCGATCGCCTACTCCGGTGCTGGCCCGGGCGGAGGCGAACTCGCTGCACTGAACCTCGGTCCGGAGTCCGTGGTCCTGCTCGTCGGCGGGGCCCGCGGGATCACCGCCCGCGCGGCGGTCGCGTTCGCCGCGTCCGGCTGTCACGTCGAACTCGCCGGACGCACCCCGTGGCCCGGCGAAGCGGACGACCTTCCCGCCGATCCCGCTGCCATGCGGGCCGTGCTCGCCGGGCGCGGAGGATCGGTGGCCGACATCGAACGCCAGGTGCGGACCCTTCTGGCGCAACGCGAAATCGGCCGGACTCTCGACGAGGTCCGGGCCGCGGGCGGCGACCCGGCGTACGAGTCGCTCGACGTGCGCGACGCGAACGCCGTGCACCAGCTGGTCAAAGACCTCATGGCGCGCCACGGCCGGATCGACGGCGTCGTGTTCGCCGCCGGTGTCATTGACGACAAACTCATGGCGGACAAGGACGAGCAGTCGTTCCGCACCGTCTTTAGCACCAAAGTGGACGGTGCCCGTGCGTTGCTTTCCGCGTTGACGGAGTTCGGCGCCGAGCCCGGGTTCGTCACCTTCTTCGGCAGCATCGCCGCAGTGCTCGGCAACCGCGGGCAGACCGACTACGCCGCGGCGAACGACGGGCTGGAAGCGCTGAGCACGGCCTGGCCCGGCCGCGCCGTGACCGTCCACTGGGGACCGTGGGCCCCCGGCGGGGCGCACGGCGGAATGGTCTCGCCGGAGCTGGCCCGCGAGTACGAACGCCGGGGCGTCGATCTGCTCGACGCCGACGAGGGCGTCGCGGCGCTGCTGCGCGAACTCGCCTACGGAACTGATCGCGCAGTGCTGTACACGGCGTCGCTGTGGTGAAGCAGGAGCCGGTCGCGCTCGTCGGGATGGGCGTGTTCCTCCCCGGAGCGTCCACTGTGGACCAGTACTGGCGGAACCTCGTCGAGGGCGCCGACGCGGTCACCGAGATCCCGCCGGACCGCAGCGATCCGGCGTTTCACGGCCGCGACGGCACCGGTCCGGACCGGACCCACGGACGGCGCGGCGGCTTCGCTCCGGACACCCTCGAATTCGACCCGGCCGCCCACGGCGTGCCCCCGGCGTCCCTGGCCGGGATCGAGCCGGACCAGCTGACCGCGCTGGCGGTCGCGGTGGCCGCGGTCGAGGACGCCGGCGGTCTCGGCCGTCTCGGCGACCCCGAACGGATCGGCGTCGTGCTCGGCCGCGGCGGCTACCTTTCCCCGGGGTTGCGGGGTTTCGACCAGCGCGTCCGCACGGTCCGGCAGATCACCCGCACGGTCAGCGAACTGATGCCGGGAACCGCGCCGGACGTGCTCGACCGGCTGCGCGCGGCGTTGCGCGAAACCCTGGGCGAGTTCCGGCCGGAGACCGCCGCCGGGCTGGTGCCCAACCTCGCCGCGGCCCGCGTGGCCAACCGGCTCGACCTCGGCGGCCCGGCCTACACCGTCGACGCAGCGTGCGCGTCGTCGCTGGTCGCGGTCGACCAGGCGATCGGGGAACTGGCCCGGCACCGCTGCGACGCGGTGCTGGCCGGCGGAACGCACCAGACGCACGACGACACGCTCTGGTCGCTGTTCACCCAGCTCGGCGCGCTTTCGCCGAGCCAGCGGATCAGCCCGCTCTCGCGCGCCGCCGACGGCATGCTGATCGGGGAGGGCACGGCGGTCGTCGTGCTCAAACGGCTGGCCGACGCCCGGCGCGACGGCGACCGCGTGTACGCCGTGCTCCGGGCCAGCGGCACGTCGAGCGACGGGCGGGGCGCGAGCCTGCTCAGCCCGTCCGTCGCCGGGCAGACCCTGGCGCTGCGCCGAGCCTGGGACGGGTACGACCCGGCGGAAATCGGGCTGCTGGAGGCGCACGGCACGGCCACGCCCGCCGGGGACGCGGCCGAGCTGACGACCGTCGCCGAGGTCTTCGGCCGGACCTCCGGGCGGCGGGCGGTGATCGGCTCGGTCAAATCGATGATCGGGCACACGCTGCCCACGGCCGGGGTCGCCGGGCTGGTCAAGGTGGCCCTCGCGCTGCACCACGAGGTGCTCCCGCCGACGCTGCACTGCGCCGACCCGAACCCGTTGCTCGACAAGACGCGGTTCCGGGTGCTGGCCGAGGCCGAGCCGTGGGGCGCGCTGCCGCGCGTGGCCGCGGTCAGCGCGTTCGGGTTCGGCGGGGTGAACGCGCACGTCGTCGTGGAGGCCGGGGACCGCGCGCCGAAACGCCGGGTGCGCGTCGACGAGCCGGAACGCGTGCTGCGATTGGCCGCGGACTCCCCGGCGGAGCTGCTGGACCGGCTCGACCGGCCGGGGGAGCCGGGGCACGGGCGGTGCCGGATCGGGATCGCCGGTCCGGACGAGCGCAAGCTGGCCGCCGCCCGCAAGGTGCTCGGCAAGGTCGCGGCGACCGGCCGGGCGTGGCACAGCGGCGACCTCTGGTGCACCGCCGATCCGTTGCTGCCGGCCGGGAAGACCGCGTTCCTGTATCCGGGGCTGGAAGCGGACGCCGAACCGCGGCTGGCCGACGTCGCCCGGCACTTCCGGCTCGACTGCCCGCGCTGGTCGACCGCGAGCGTGCCCGCCCGCGCGGCGAGCGTGTCGGCCGCCGGGCTCCTGCTCGACGAGGCGCTGCGGCGGCTGGCGATCCGTCCGGACGCGTTCGCCGGGCACAGCGTGGGCGAGTGGACCGCGATGCAGGCCGCCGGGATGTACCGGCCCGAACCGGACCTGCTCGACCGGTACTGGCCCGAAGGATTCGAGCTGCCCGCGGCGGACTACCTGGTGCTGGGCAGCCCGGCCGGGCAGGTGGCCGGGCTGCTCCCCGGCGACCTCGTGATCTCCCACGAGAACGCCGCGCGGCAGACGATCGTGTGCGGGCCGCCCGACGCGGTGGCGGCGTTCGCCAAAACGTGCCGCGGCAACGGGATCGTCGCCAGGACGCTGCCGTTCCGGTCCGGCTTCCACACTCCGCTGATGCGGCCGCGCCTGGCGCCGTTCGCCCGGCTCGCCGCGGAACTGGACCTGCGGGAACCCGAGGGGCCGGTGTGGTCGGCCACCACCGCGCGGCCCTACCCCGCCGAGCCGGACGCGATTCGCGAGCTGTACCTGGACCATCTCGTGCGCCCGGTTCGCTTCCGCGAGCTGACCGAGGCCTTGCACAGCGCCGGGTTCCGCGTTTTCGTCCAGGTCGGCGCCGGTCAGCTGGGCTCGTTCGTCGCCGACACGCTCGGCGACCGGCGGCATCTGGTCGTGGCAGCCGGGTCCACCGCGCGCTCCGGGCTCGCTCAGCTCCGCCGTGCCGCGACTGCAGTGTGGGTCGAAGGCGGTGACCCCGACTTCGCCGCCGCGGAACCGGTGCGGATCCGGCTCAACACCGGAAGTCCCCTGCTGTCGCTGGGAAATCGGGCCCGGGGCCTGGTCGACGACCGGAGCCTGCCGGAGCTTCCCGCAGGGGTGCCCGGTGCGGTCGCCGCGGAGTTCGCCGCACTGCTCGACCAGACCCGCCAGACGGCGGCGGACGTCGTCGCGGCCGCCGCGCAGCGCCGCGTTGAGTCCATTGTGGACGTTTCGCTGGCCGCGATGCCGTACCTGCGCGACCATCGCTTCTTCCGGCAACGCGACGACTGGCCGGACGAAACCGACTTCCGGCCGGTGGTGCCCGCCACGACATTGGCGGATCTCGCCTGCCGGGCGGTCGAACGGACCTGGCCGGGCACGACGGCGGTCACGGTCCGCGACGCCGTGTTCTCGCGGTGGCTGATCGCCGCGCCGGCCCAGCAGGTGCCGCTGTCGCTCAGCCGCCAGGGCGACCACGTGACCGTCGAGATCGGACCGTACGCGCTGCTGACCGTCGAAGTGGGGGAGTTCGCGCCCCCGCCGGAGCGCACCGGAACACCCGCCTCCGAGACCCCGCCACCGTTGAGCGCGGCCGAGATCTACGCGCGGCGCGAGATGTTCCACGGCCCGGCGTACCAGGGCCTGGCCCGGCTGACCGGTCTCGGCGAACAGCACATCCGAGGCGAGCTGGTGGTGCCGTCCGCGCCCGGCGGACTGCTCGACAACGTGGGCCAGCTGCTCGGCTGCTGGCTGATGGCGACCCGGTCCGACGACCTGCTCGCCTTCCCCCGGTCGATCGGCCGGATCACCTGGCACGAGGCCGAACCCCCGCCCGGATCGAGGGTCGAGTGCCTGGTGCGGACCCGGCTGCCGAGACCGGACGTCCTGGAGATGGACGCCGAACTGGTGCGCGACGGCCGGGTGCTCGCGACCGTCGAGGGCTGGCGAGACGTCCGGTTCCCGTGCGACCGCGCGGCCCATCGGGTTTATGCCTTCCCGGACCGGCATCTGCTCTCGGAGCGCTTGGCCGACGGGAGCGTCTGCGTCACCGACCGCTGGCCGACCGTCGCGGCGCGCGAAATCTACGCCGGGGTTTACCTCGCCGCCGAGGAACGGGCGGAATTCGCCGCGCTGCCGCCGCGTCGGCAGCGCGGCTGGCTGCTGACCCGCATCGCGGCCAAGGACGCCGTCCGCGCGGAGCTGTCCGAACCGGTCTATCCGGCCGAGATCCGGGTGCACGACGACGGCCGGGTGTCCGGCCGAGGCCGTGTGCTGCCCCGCCTCGCTGTCGACGTCGAACTCAACGGTGACACCGCAACCGCACGACTCAGGAGCACGACATGACCATCGACCACGCCTCAGCCGTTTTCGACGTCGTCGCGGAGCTTCTCGGCGAACTCGTCGGCGACGCCGACGTGCTCGGCGTCGAGATCACGCCCGACACGACGTTCCACGAGGACCTGCAGCTGGAGAGCATCGACCTGGTGACCTTCGCGAGCATCCTCGCCGAGTATTTCGGCGCCGACGTCAACCTCGCCGAATACCTCGCGGAGAAAGATCTCGACGACGTCATCGGACTGACCGTCGGCGACATCGCCCGGTTCGTGGGGGAGCGCACGTGCCCACGATGACCGTGAACGGGCTGCGCACCAACGTGCAGCTCGTGCCCGCCGGCGGCACCGAGACCGTGGTGTTCTTGCACGGCATGGGCACCGACAGCCTCGCGAGCTTCCACCTGACACTCGCGCCCCCGGTCGCGGCCGCCGGCATCGACGTGATCAGCTACGACCTGCGCGGCCACGGCAAGACCGAGCGCCCGGTCCGCGGCTACACCTTGGCCGACTTCGTCGCCGACCTGGACGACCTGCTGCGCCAGCTCGGCGTCGAGCGGCCGGTGCACCTCGTGGGCAACAGCTTCGGCGGCACGCTCGCCTACAGCTACGCGGTGGCCAATCCGTCGCGGGTGCGCAGCATCGTGTGCATCGAATCGGAGCCGGCGACCGAGGTGTGGGCCGGGAAAATGAGCGAAATCCTCGCGCACACCGTGCGATTTCTTCAGGCGGAGGAGAGTTTCGCCTGGATCGAGGCGAACTTCAGCGCGCACCACCGGCGGCTGGCGCGGCTGGCGGCCGAGAGGATCATGTCGACGAAGATGGCCGAGGAGGTGCCGCTCGGCCCGTTGCTCACCTGGGCGGAGGTGGCGGCGATCGGCTGCCCGGTGCTGTCCGTCCTGGGCAGCCACGGCTACCAGTCCGACGACCTCGAAGCGCTGACTTCCCTGCTGCCGCGCGGCGAACTGCACGTATTCGAGGGACAGGGGCATTCGGTGCTGGTGGAGCGGCATCGCGAGGTGCGCGAACTGGTGCTGGAGTGGATCGGACGGCACTCGGGATGAGGTTCCTGCTGGTGGTCCCGCCGCTCGCCGGGCACCTCGCGCCGTTGCGCGGGGTGGCCGAAGCCCTTTCCTCGCGCGGCCACGAGGTGGCGTGGTGCGGGCCCGCGCCGGAGGTGCCCGCGCTGGTCGCCGGGCAGGTGTTCGAGGCGGGCGACTCCCGGCCGTTCGCGGTGGCGCTCCGGCCGCCGGAACTGCGCGGATTCGCCGCGTTGAAATACCTCTGGGAGTCCTATCTGGTCCCGCTCGCGGAAGCGATGGCGCCGGGTGTGCAGCGGGCGGTCCAGGATTTTCGCCCCGACGTCGTCGTAGCCGATCAGCAGGCGCTGGCCGGCGCGCTGATCGCCGCGCGGTGCGGGCTGCGGTGGGCGACGTCGGCTTCGACGTCCGCCGAACTGGCCGATCCCCTCGCGTCGATGCCGAGGATCGCGTCCTGGGTGACCGGGCTGCAAACGCGACTGTGCGCGCGATACGGAGTCCTCCGCACCGATCTGCGTTTCTCGCCGCACCTGGTGGTGGCGTTCACCACCCGCGCACTGGCCGGGCAGGCCAGGGTCGCGGCGCCGGTCTGTTACGTCGGCCCGGTGCTTCCCGCGCCCTCCGGCGGGTCTGTCCGGTCCATTGTGGACTCACGGCCGCTGGTGGTCGTGACCCTCGGCACTGCCAACGCGCCGGCGGGCGAGCGGTTCCTCGCCGAGAGCGTCGCCGCGCTGTCCGGGATGCCGCACGTGCGGGGGCTGGTCGTCGATCCGGGCGGCCGCCTGGTCGGCGGCGAGGTCGAGCTGGCCCGGCGGATCCCGCAGGTCGAGGTGTTCGCGCGGGCGTCGGCGGTGGTCTGCCACGGCGGGCACAACACGGTGTGCGAAGCGCTGGCGGCCGGGCTCCCGCTGGTGGTCGCCCCGATCCGCGACGACCAGTCGATCCTGGCCCATCAGGTGGTCGCCGCCCAGGCCGGGATCCGGCTGCGCTTCGACCGCGCCAAGGCCCCGGAGATCCGCGAGGCGATCGCGGCGGTTCCGGGATATCGCGCGGGGGCCGTCCGCATCCGCGACTCGTTCGCCGCGGCCGGGGGCGCGGCGGAGGCGGCGGCGCGGCTGGAGGCGTTGGTCTAGGCGGGCGTTTCGTACCGGCTGGGAGCGTCAGGCCGACGTTGTCGTCTGCTCGGGCGTTGTGGCGAAACGGTTCTGGGCTGTTTGAGCGCGGGGCCGGGGGTGAGGACGAACGCTCGCCTCGCCTCGGAATCTCTGGCGGTTACTCGCGATTGCGAAACGTCCGGGCGGCCAGCGCGCTGCCCGCCGCCGCGGCCGCGGCCGCGATGGTCAGCGCCGCCGCGACCGACCAGCCGACCGGGCGGGCGAGGGCCAGCGCCCGGGTCGCGTCGATCGCGTACGTCAGCGGGTTGACCGCCGACACCGCGCGGACCCATTTCGGCATCGAGTCCAGCGGCATGTACGCGCTCGAGGAGAACATCAGCGGGAACATCACCACGAACGACGCGGCCTGGAGCGTCTCGGCCTTGCGCAGCCACGTCGTGATCGCGACGAAAACCCAGCTCAGGCACCAGCCCACCACCAGCGTCAGCGCCAAGGCCAGGCTCAGCCCGAGCATCCCGCCCGCCGGGCGGAAGCCGAGGAACAGCACGCTCGCGGCCGACGTCACGACCAGTTGCACGCCGAGCCGCGCGGAGTCGGCGAGGGTGCGGGCCACCAGCACCGAGAACAGCGAGATCGGCAGGCAACGCAGCCGTCCGGTGAAACCGCCGTAGATCTCCGCGAGCAGGCCCGCGCCCGAACCCATGGCGGTCGTCATCGAGATGGTGACCAGCGTCGCGGGCACGAGGAAGTTCACATATCCCTGGTACGCCGCGACGCTCGGCAGCGCCCCGACGCCGCTGAATACCTGGCTGAACAACAACAGCAGCACAACCGGTTGCAGCAGACCGAAAAACACGAGCCGCCAGTCGCCGAACGCGGTGCGCAGGGACCTCGCGGCGAGCACGCGGACCTGGGTCCAGAAGCTGGCTTCGGGCCACGTCGCCGGGTCTGCCAGTGCGACGGCTGCCGGACGGGGGCGGGACTGTGTCACGTGGTGGCCGCCGTTCGGTGCGGGAAGCGGTAGACATCGTCGAGTGTTCGCAGCGGTTCGCGGGGCCGGGGTAGCTCGAAGAACGTCCGGTGCCAGTCGCTGAACGGGGAGCGCGCGGCAGTTGCCGGACGGTGGCGGGACCGTGTCACGAGCCAGCCGCCGTCCGGTGCAAGGAAAGGTAGACGTCGTCGAGGGTCGGCTCGGTCACCGTCAGGTCCCGCAGCGGAGCCTCGGCCGCGTCGAGCGCGCGCACCAGCACCGTGATGTCGGCGGGGCCGCGCAGCGGGACGCTCAGCGTGAGCCCGGCGCGGCCGGCCGCGAGGCCGAGGCGGGAGACCGCGTCCGCCGCGCGCCGCAACGTGAGCTCGCTGCCGAGGGTCAGCGTCGCCGTGCGGCTGCCGAGCCGCGCTTTCAGCTGGGCGGGCGTCCCGGAAACCGTGATGTGCCCGAGGCCGAGGACGACGACGTGGTCGGCCAGCCGGTCGGCCTCTTCGAGGTACTGGGTGGTCAGCACGACCGTGGTGCCGCGCGCGGCGAGTCCTTCGACGACGCTCCACAGGCTCGACCGGCTGACCGGGTCGAGTCCGGTGGTCGGCTCGTCGAGGAACAGCACTTCCGGCGCGCCGACCAGTCCCGCGGCCAGGTCCAGGCGCCGCCGCAGGCCGCCGGAGTACGTGCCGGCCGGCCGGTCCGCCGGATCTTCGAGCCCGAACGCCGCGATCAGCTCGGCGGCCCGCGCCCGGGCCTGCGCGGGCCGCGCGCCCAGCAGCCGCGCGATCAGCACCAGATTCCCGCGTCCGGACAGCGCGTCGTCGACCGCGGCGAACTGCCCGGTCACCCCGATCCTCCGGCGGATCGCGCGGCCGCGCCGCACGACGTCGTGCCCGCAGACCCGGACCGCGCCGGCGCTCGGCCGCACGCGCGTGCTCAGAATGTCGATCAGGGTGGTTTTCCCGGCGCCGTTGTGCCCGAGGACGGCGAGCACCGTCCCGGGCGCGACGGCGAGGCTGATCCCCGCGAGCGCGGTGATTTCGCCGTACTTCTTCACCAGGTCCGTCACGGCGATGACCGGCGGGCGCATAGCCGCTCCTTCCCTTTTCCGGAAAGGTAACGAGCCGCGGACGGGGAAAGCAAGAATCCCGCCGGGCGCTGTCCCCGGCGTGACAGTTTCCCGGGCGCCGGATAGCACGCGGGTGACAAATCCTGACCCAGGTGCTCGTTTTCCTTCGCGGTGCTCCCTTCGGCATGACAAAGAAATCGACGGAAGTTGTTCGGACGGGAATCGCGGAGGTATTTTTCGCACACATTATCCCGATTCCCCGAGGTGACGAGCCGTGAAGTTTCCGTGGAAGTCCAGAAAACCGGCCGGCGCGCTGGCCGCCGCGACCGTCGCCGGGGTCGCGGCGACGCTCGCGGTGGCCGGAGCCGGGCCGACGCAGGCGGCGCCCGCCAGCCTGACCCTGAACTACACCTGCCCGTTCCCGCTCATCGGCGACCAGGTGCTCGCGGTGAAGATCGACACCAACCTGCCGGACAACGCCGTGGCGGGTTCGGCGTCCACCCCGATCGCCTTCAACGTGGACGTCACCGTGCCGGAGACGGCGACGGAAGGCCTCGCCCTGGTCGGCGCGACGACGCTGGACGGTTCGGCCAAAGCGGCGGCCCAGCTCAAATATCCCGTCGACAAGACGCTGAACCTCGGCCTGCCGCTGGCCATCCCGCCGACGCCGGTGCCGGCCTCCGGCGCGTTCCACGTCAAGACCAGCGGCCAGGCCCCGGCGGTGACGTTCCCCAGCGCGGGCACCGCGTCGGTGACCGTCGGGAACTTCAGCACGACGATGACGCCGCGCACCGCGTCCGGCCAGCCGACCGACCTCGGCACGTTCACCTCGGACTGCGTCGTGGTCCCCGGCCAGAACCAGCTGCTGGGCACCTTCGAGATCAAACCGGGCGGCGGCACCAGCACGACCCCCACCACCCCCACGACGCCAACGACACCGACTTCGACTTCGCCCACGACGCCGACCTCGCCGACTTCTTCGACTGAGCCGACGCAGCCCACCTCTCCGACGGAGCCGACCTCCCCGACGCAACCCACTTCGCCGACGGAACCGACTTCGCCGACCCAGCCCACCTCGCCGACTGAACCCACCTCGCCGACCCAGCCGACTTCTTCTACGGAGCCGACGCAGCCGACTTCGTCCACCGAGCCGACCCAACCGACCTCGCCGACCGAGCCAACCTCCCCGACACAACCCACTTCGCCCACTTCACCCACCTCGTCAACCGAGCCGACGCAGCCCACGTCCCCGACGCAACCGACGCAGCCCACCTCCTCAACCCAGCCCACCTCCTCAACCCAGCCAACCTCGCCGACCCAGCCGACGTCCCCAACCCAATCCACCGAACCGACCACCCCGTCCACCCAGCCGACCACCACCCCGCCAGACAACACCGGACTCGCGTACTCCGTCCGCGGCAAGACGACGATCAAGCGCCTGCACGCCGCCCTGCCGCTCGGTCCCGGCCGCCTGGAAGCGAAGCTCGACGCCGCGGCGGGCAAGTTCGACGCCCGGTTCGCGCTGCCCCCATCGGAGATCCACTTCCGGTTGTTCGGCTTCCTCCCGGCGTCCGCGACCGTCAAGCTCGGCCAGGACGGCGCGCTCGGCGGCACGTTCTCCGGCGGTGCGGTCAAGGCGAACGCCAAGGTGGACGTGCGGCTCGCCAGAGTGCGGCTGCTCGGCTTCCTGATCATGACGTCGCACTCGTGCCGCACGGAGAGGCCGGCCGAGGTGCCGCTCGCTTCGGCGCCCGGATTCGACCCGGCCAAGGGCGGCACGCTGACCGCGACCTACACGATCCCGCCGTTCACCGGCTGCGGTTTCCTGACCGGACTGATCACCGATCTCGCCTCCGGCCCCGGCAACAAGCTGGACGTGACGCTCACCAAGAAGTGAATTCGCGCCGGGAAAACGCCGACCCGCGTGACAAGAACGCGGAAATCCTTGTGACGCAACGAGAATCGTCAGTAGCTTCGGAAGGAACGTCTTCGATGAGGAAGTCCGAATGTCTGCGCTGACCCGGTTCTCCCTGCCGCTGGTACTGGTGCTGGTCGCGTTTTCGGCGGGTGCCGCGCAAGCCGCGCCCGCCGGAAACGCACCGGCGCCGGCACCAGCCGCCGTCAATTTCCCGGTCGGGTTTTACGTCGGCGACGCCCAGCAGCCGACCACGAGCCGAGTCGCGAAGCTCGGTTCGGACATCAGTTTCCCGCAGGGCCGGTTCGACGGCGCCCTGCTCGGGCTCAGCGGCCGCGTGCCGCTGACCGGCAAGCTCAGCATTCCGGTGACCAGCAGCTATTTCGTCGCGTTCCGGTTCATGCCGGCCACCGGAACCGTCGAACTCGTCCCGGACGGCGACGTCACCGGCAGCACCCAGGTGCTGACCGGGAAGGACACCAACTGCAAGCAAACGCAGACCAACCTCTGCGCCGACTCCGAGGTCACCGCGAAGGTCTTCGTCAAGCTGTCGAACGTGAAAGTGGACGGCAGGCCGCTTGACGTAGGCCCGGACTGCCGCACCGCCCAGCCGGCCGAGGTGACGCTGAAAGCCTTGCTGCCGCTCGCTTTTCCCGCCCCGCCGGCGAAGGCGACCACCACCTTCGCGACACCGCCGTTCGCCGGCTGCCTCGGCCACGAGGACCTGAGCCGCCTGTTCACCGGGCTGGTTTCCGGGCCGGGCAACACTTTGACGACCGATCTGGTGCTCCGCTGCGTCGGCAGTTCCGGCCCGAACGGATGCGGGACCGCGTCGTGACGACCCTGTTCGCCCAGATCCCGCGGAAGGCCGTCAGCGGCCTGCGCGAGTTCGGCCGCATGTGCGCGATGGGGCTCGACATCATCCTCGCCATGTTCCGGCGGCCGTACCAGGTGCGGGAGTTCGTCCAGCAGTTCTGGTTCATCGCCAGCGTGTCCATCTCGCCGGCGATCCTCGTCTCCATCCCGTTCGGCGCGGTGATCTCGCTGCAGCTCGGCTCGCTCACCAGCCAGATCGGCGCCCAGCAGTTCAACGGCGCGGCGAGCGTGCTGGCCGTCGTGCAGCAGGCCAGCCCGATCGTGACGACGCTGATCATCTCCGGCGCGGGCGGCAGCGCGATCTGCGCCGACCTCGGCGCGCGCACCATCCGCGAGGAGATCGACGCGATGGAGGTGCTCGGCGTCTCGGTGATCCAGCGCCTGGTCGTGCCGCGCGTGCAAGCGGCGGTGCTGGCCAGCGTGCTGCTCAACGGCCTGGTCAGCGTGGTCGGCGTGCTCGGCGGCTATTTCTTCAACGTCATCGTCCAGGGCGGCACGCCCGGCGCCTACCTGGCCAGTTTCAACGCTCTCGCGCAGCTGTCCGATCTCGTGGCCAGCTCGGTGAAAGCGGTCATCTTCGGCTTCCTCGCCGGAGTCGTGGCGTCCTACCGGGGCCTGAATCCGAAGGGCGGCCCGAAGGGCGTCGGCGACGTGGTCAACCAGTCGGTCGTCATCACGTTCCTGTTGCTGTTCTTCGTCAACACCGTGCTCACCGCCCTGTACCTGCAACTCGTTCCGGCGAAGGGGACCTGAGTGGCCAACCTCAGCAAACCCGGCGACAAGCTGTTCGACCTCGGCGACCAGCTGGTCTTCTACGTCCGTGCCCTCGCGGCCGTTCCGCTCGCCGTCACCCGCTACTTCCGCGAAGTCGTGCGGCTGCTGGCCGAAGTGACGTTCGGCAGCGGCGCGCTCGCGGTGATCGGCGGCACGATCGGCGTGATGGTCGGATTGTGCGTGTTCACCGGCGTCACCGTGGGGCTGCAGGGGTTCAGCGCGCTCAACCAGATCAACATCTCGGCGATGACGGGCTTCCTGACCGCGTACTTCAACACCCGGGAGATCGCGCCGCTCGTCGCCGGGCTCGCGCTTTCGTCCACTGTGGGCAGCGGGTTCACCGCCCAGCTCGGCGCGATGCGGATCTCCGAGGAGATCGACGCGCTCGAGGTGATGGCGGTGCGGAGCATGCCGTACCTGGTGACGACCCGGATCGTCGCCGGGTTCATCGCGATCATCCCGTTGTACGTCGTCGGGCTGCTGATCTCCTATCTCGGCTCGCGGCTGACCACGGTCGTGTTCTTCGGGCAGTCCGGCGGCACCTACGACCACTACTTCACGCTGTTCCTTCCGCCCGGCGACGTGCTGTGGTCGTTCGGGAAGGTGCTCGTCTTCAGCGTCGGCGTGATCCTCACGCACTGTTTCTACGGCTACCGCGCGAGCGGCGGCCCGGCCGGCGTCGGCGTCGCGGTGGGCCGGGCCGTGCGGACGTCCATCGTGCTGATCAGCGTGCTCGACCTGTTCCTCTCGCTGGCGATCTGGGGCGCGACGACCACGGTCAAGGTGTCCGGGTGAACCGGGCGGCCACGCAGCTCGCCGGGGTCGCGTTCCTCGGCGTGCTCGCCCTGCTCGGCTATCTCGCGGTGGCGGTCTACGACAAGGACTTCGACGATTCGGCGCTCGTGACGCTGGAGGCCGACCGGGTCGGCAGCCAGCTCGCGCCGACGGCCGAGGTGAAGGTCAAGGGGGTGCCCTTCGGCGAGGTCCGGGCGGTGCGCGCCACGCCGGGCGGAGCCGAGATCGACCTGGCGCTCGACCCGGCGAAGATCGGGCAGCTGCCCGGCAATGTTTCCGCGCGGCTGCTGCCGAAGACGGTGTTCGGAGAGCGGTATGTCAACCTTGTGCTGCCCGCCCGTCCGGTCGGCGCGTTGCGCGCGGGCGACGTCATCGCGCAGGACCGTTCGAGCAACGCGATCGAGCTGGAGCGCGTGCTCGGCGACTTGCTGCCGCTGCTGCGAGCGGTCCAGCCGGAGAAGCTGAACAGTTCGCTCGGCGCGATCTCGCTGGCGCTGGACAACCGCGGGAAACCGCTCGGCGACAGCATTGTGAAGCTGCAGGATTTGCTGGCCCAGCTGAATCCGTTGCTGCCGCGGTTCAAGGCGGACATCACCGGGCTCGCCGACGCGGCCGACGTCTACACCGGGGCGGCTCCGGACATCCTGCGGGCGCTGAGCGATCTGTCGACCACCGCGAAGACCATTGTGGACACTCGCGGGGACCTCGGCAAGCTCTACGCGAGCGTCACCGGAGCCGCCGGGAACCTGAACGACTTCCTGCGGAAGAACGCGGGCAACATCATCGGAGTCTCCGCCGCGAGCCGGTCGTCGCTGGAGCTGCTGTCGCGGTACTCGCCCGAATTCCCGTGCCTGTTCGACGCGGTCAACCGGCTCAAGCCGCTGATGGAGAAGGCGTTCGGCAAGGGAACGAACGAACCGGGCCTGCACGTGACGCTGACTGTCCAGGACCCGCGCGACAAGTACGTGCCCGGCCGCGACAGCCCGCGCTACGACGCCGACGGCGGACCGAAGTGCTACGGCGGCGGCGCGGCCCCGGGCGCCGCCGAGGGAGATCTCGGTCCGGCGAACTCGCCGGGGGAGCGGCGGCTCGTCGCCGAACTCCTGAAACCCACCCTGGGCGACGTGCCCGACTGGAGCAGTGTCCTCATCGGACCGGCACTGCGCGGAACGGAGGTGACTGTCCGATGAGGAGTGTCGCGGGCCCCGCGTTCAAGGGCCTGATCTTCTTTGCCGTCACCGTGTGCGCGACAGCGGTGCTGGCGATCACGATCGCCAACTCCCAGGTCGGCACGACGGTCGGCTACACCGCCCGCTTCACCGACGCGACGTCGGTCAACCCCGGCGACGAGGTCCGCATGGCGGGCGTGCGGATCGGCCAGGTCGACGAGGTGCGCGTCGTGGAGCACCGGCTCGCCGACGTCACGTTCTCCGTCGACCGCACCCGCCGGCTCACTGATGCGGCGTCGGTCGTCATCCGCTACCGCAATCTGGTCGGGCAGCGCTACCTGTCGGTCGACCCCGGCCCCTCCGGCGCGTCGCCGACGCTCGCCGACGGCGCGCTGATCCCGCCGGACAAGACGAAACCGGCGCTCGACCTGACCACCTTGTTCAACGGCTTCAAGCCGCTTTTCCAAGCCCTGTCCCCGAAAGACGTCAACCAACTGTCCTTCGAGATCATCCAAGTCCTGCAAGGCGAAGGCAGCACAATCGAAAGCCTGCTTCAGCACACCGCGTCGCTGACGTCCACTTTGGCGGGCAAGGACGCCGTCATCGGAAAGGTGATCGGCAACCTCAACACGCTCCTCGACACCGTGAACGCGCAGGGCGACCAGTTCGACGCACTCGTGGACACGACGGCGCAACTGGTCACCGGCCTCGCCGCGGACGCGAAACCGATCGGGCAGGCCATCGGCGGGCTCGGCGAGCTGACCACGTCCACCGCCGCGCTGCTGCAGGACGGCCGCCAGCCGCTCAAGGACAGCATCGCCGCGCTCGGCGACCTGTCCAAAAACCTGGCCGACAACACCCCGGTGTTCGAACAGTTCATCGCGAACCTGCCGAAGAAACTCGACCGCATCGGCACGCTCTTCTCCTACGGCTCCTGGGCGAACATCTACCTCTGCTCCGTGCGGACCGACGCGAAGCCCGCGCCCGGCGGGCCGCTGCCGGGCATCGCGGTGACCGCTGCGAGGTGCCGGTGAAACCGCCCCGGATCAAGCCGTTCCGCCTGCGCAACCCGATCGCCGTCGGTGCGGTGACCGCGCTGATGATGGCACTGGTCGGCACCGCGACCTTCTTCTCCGACGACCTGCCCCTCCTCGGCGGCGGCACGACGTACAAAGCGGAGTTCCGCGAGGCCGCCGGGCTCAAGCCGAACGACGAGGTCCGGATCGCCGGGGTGAAGGTCGGCGAGGTCACCGGCGTCGGGCTGGCCGGCGGGCACGTCGAGGTGTCCTTCCGCGTCAAGGACGCCTGGGTGGGCAACCGGACGGCCGCGGCGATCAAGATCAAAACGCTGCTCGGCCAGAAGAACCTCGTGCTCGACCCGGTCGGCGACGGCGAGCTGGACCCGGGCCGGCCGATCCCGGTCGAGCGGACGAGCTCGCCCTACGACGTCACCGCGGTGTTCAACGACCTCGCCGGGACCGTCGGCGCGATCGACACGAACCAGCTCGCGCAGGCGTTCCGCACGCTGTCGGACACGCTCGGCGCGTCGGCGCCCAGCGACGTCCGGGCCGCGTTCACCGGGATCGCCGCGCTGTCCCGGACGCTCGCGTCCCGCGACGACGAGCTGGTCAAGCTGTTCCAGAACACCAACAAGGTGTCGAAGACCCTCGGCGAGCGCTCCGGCCAGATCCAAGCATTGATCCGCGACGGCACCACGCTGCTCACCGAGCTGAACAACCGCAAGGACGCGATCGCGAAACTGTTCAGCGGCGTCAAGAACCTGTCGGTCCAGCTGCGCGGGCTGGTCGCGGAGAACCAGAAAACCCTGGGGCCGGCGCTCGACCAGCTCGACCGCGTGGCGACGGTGCTCCAGCGCAACCAAGGACATCTCGAGGACAGCCTCCGCCTGGCCGGCCCGTTCTACCGGCTGCTGGGCAACGCCGTCGGCAACGGCCGCTGGATCGACACCTACCTCTGCGGGCTCGTCCCGGCCGGCACCGCGCCGGGCAGCTGCCTGCCACCGAAGAACGGGGGACGCTGATGGCGCACCACCTCATCGACCTGGGCGCCCGCGCGCGCCAGCGGGCCAGGCTGCGCGCCCTGGCCCTCGGCGTGGTGTGCGCGCTGCTGCTCACGGCGGGGTGGCAGCTGGCGACGGCGCCGCACGACCGGACTGCGACCGCGTACTTCACCGCTGCGGTCGGCATCTACCCGAATTCGGACGTCCGCGTCCTCGGCGTCGCGGTCGGCTCGGTGACCGAAGTCCAGCCGGACGGCACCGACGTCAAAGTGACCATGAAGCTCAAGCCGGACGTGCAGCTGCCCGCCGGTGCCGGCGCGGTCGTCATCACGCCGAGCCTGGTCGCCGACCGGTACGTGCAGCTCACCCCGGTCTACACCGGCGGACCCGAACTGGCCGACGGCGCGTCGATCCCGCGCGAGCGCACCGCGACGCCGGTCGAGGTCGACGACCTGCTGCGCAGCCTCAACCAGCTGATGTCGGCGCTCGGCCCGCAGGGAGCGAACAAGGACGGCGCGGTCAGCGACGTCCTGACGAAGTCGGCCGCCTACCTCAGCGGCAACGGCCAGACGATCGGGCAGGCGATCAAGAACCTCGGCGAATTCGCCCGCGCCGCCAGCGATTCGAAGGACGACCTCTTCGGCTCCGTGGACAACATCAGCAAGTTCACCGCGATGCTCGCCGCCAACGACGGGCAGGTGAAGCAGGCCATCGCCCAGATCGCCTCGCTCAGCGAGGTCCTCGCCGACCAGCGCGACCAGTTCTCCGGCGCGCTGACCGAACTGACGAAGGCGCTGGGCGTCGTGCAGGGGTTCGTCAAGGACAACCGCGGCAAGGTCCGGTCCGATGTGGACAAGCTGGCCGGTGTCACGAAAGTCCTGGCGGACCAAAAGGATTCGCTCGCCGAGGCGCTGAGCGCGGCCCCGAACGCGCTGACCAACCTGCTGGGGGCCTACGACGCGGACGCGGGCGTCATCGACGGCCGCGGCAACCTCCTCGAATTCCCGGAGACGAAATGAAATCCCTGGCGAAAGCCGCCGCGGTGCTGACCCTGACGCTGGTCACCACCGGCTGCGGGACCGGGGTGAGCGTCTACGACCTGCCGCTGCCCGGCGGCGCCGCGCTCGGCGACCACCCCATGCACCTCACCGCGAGCTTCGCCGACGCGCTGGACCTGGTGCCGCAGTCCGGGGTCAAGGTGAACGACGTGCCGGTCGGCCGGGTCGCCAGGCTCGAACTCGCCCCGGACGGGCGCAGCGCGATCGCGGACCTCGTGGTCAACGGCGACGTCGACCTGCCCGCCAACGCCGTGGCGCGGCTGCGGCAGGCCAGCATCCTCGGCGAGAAGTTCGTCGAACTGGCCCCGCCGCCCGACGCGACGCCGGTGGGCAAGCTCGCCGACCGGGCGGTCATCCCGCTCGACCGCTCGACGCTGACCCCGCAGATCGAAGAGGTGTTCGGCGCGCTTTCCCTGCTGCTCAACGGCGGCGGCGTCGCGCAGGTCCAGAACATCAGCCATCAGCTCAACGCGGCGCTCGGCGGCAAGGAGACCGCGGCGCGCAGCCTGCTGTCCAGTTTGGACACTCTGGTCAAGGGCCTCGACGAGCAACGAGGCGAGATCACGCGGGCCATCGACAGCGTCGACAAGCTCGCCGAGACGCTGAACGCGCACACCGGCCAGATCACCACGACGCTCAACGGCCTGACGCCCGGCATCGGCGTCCTCAACCAGCAGCGGGACGCGCTGGTCGGGATGCTCAAGTCGCTCGACGGCCTGACCTCGGTCGCCGTCAGCACGGTCAACCGCAGCAAGGACGACCTGGTCGCCGACCTCACCGCCCTCGCGCCGTTGCTGCGGCGGCTGGCCGATTCCGGGGACAAACTGCCGAAAGCGATGGAGATGATCTTCACCTTCCCGTTCCCGGACGCCGCCTTGGACGCGATCCGCGGCGACTACCTCAACGGCTTCCTGAAGACGGGGCACTGATGCTGACCCGGTTCGTGCGCGTCCAGGTGACGGTGTTCGTCGTCATCGCCGTCGTCGGCGTCGCCTACGTCGGAGCGGTCTACGCCGGTCTCGACAAGGTGTTCTTCGACCGCGGCTATACGGTGAAGGCGCAGTTTCCGACCGGCGGCGGCATCTTCGCCAACGCCGAGGTGACTTATCGCGGGGTGCCGATCGGCCGCGTCGGCGAGCTCCGGCTCACCTCCGGCGGGATGGAGGCGGATCTCGACCTCGACTCCGGCACCGCGCCGGTCCCCGCCGACACCGAGGCCGTCGTCGCCGACCGGTCGGCGGTCGGCGAGCAGTACGTCGACCTGCGGCCGCGCACCGACGGCGGGCCCATGCTGCACGACGGTTCGGTGATCACCCAGGCGGACACGAAAATCCCGCTCCCGGTCGACACCGTGCTGTCCACTGTGGACTCCTTCGCCGCGTCAGTGCCCAAACCGGCGCTGCGCACGGTGGTCGACGAGCTGTACAACGCGACCTCCGACGCCGGTCCGGCGCTGGACCAGCTGATCGGCCGCGGCATCGAGTTCGTGCAGGCGGCGAGCTCGCACGTCGCTCCGCTGACCCGGCTCGTCACCGACGCGCACACCGTCCTGGACACCCAAGTGCAGCAGGCAGACGCGATCCGCAGTTTCGGGGCCAACGCCAAGCTGCTCGCGTCGATGCTGAAGCAGTCCGACGGGGACCTCCGCACGCTCATCCCGGCGGTGCCCGCCGCGGCGAACGAAATCGGCTCGCTGATCCGCGATTCCGGACCGCAGCTGGGTGTGCTGCTGGCGAACCTGCTCAGCACCGCGGACGTCCTCGAATCCCGGCGAAGCGGGCTGCGGCAGCTGCTGATCACCGCGCCCCGGGCGGTCGCCGCGGCCGGGGAGGTCGTCCGGCCGGACGGCGCGCATTTCGGGCTGTCGCTGTCGTTTTTCGATCCGCCGCCGTGCACGACCGGATACTCGACGCCCTACCGCGACGGCCTCGACACCTCGACCAGACCGCTGAACACGGCCGCGCGCTGCGCGCTGCCGAAGGGCGACCCGACGAACGTGCGGGGATCGCGGAATGCACCGGGAGGACAGCCGTGAGGATCTCCGGTTGGCTGGCCCAGGCCGCCGCGGTCGTCGCGACCGCGGCGGCCGGGTGGGCCGGGTACACCTGGTGGCAAGCGTCGCACGACGACGGCGTCGCACGTGCCGTCGTCCGGGAAGACGCGTTGCGGGAAGGGCGTTCCGCGATCGCCGGACTGACCACTTTGGACTACCGGCAGGCGGCGGCCGGGTACCAGCACTGGCTGGACGCGTCCGCCGGCGCGCTGCACGACGAACTCGCGCAGGACCGCCAGGGCAGCCTCGACCGGATCGCGCAGGCGAAAACCGTCACCACCGGCAAGGTGACCGACGCCGCGGTGACCGAAGCGGACCCCGGGGCGGGCACCGCGAAGCTGATCGCGTCCGTCGAACTGGTCGTCGCCCCGGCCGGGGAGGAAGCCATGACCAAGCGTTCCCGGTTCCAGGCCGGACTGACGCGCGGGCCGGACGGCTGGCGCGTCACCGCGCTGGGCCAGGTTCCGGCGGGGGAGGAACCGTGACCACTCGAACGAAGAAGCGGGCCGTCAAAGTCGCCGGACGCCGCCGCGAGCCGACGGTGCCGGAATCGGACGGTGAGCCGCGGGCCCCGGTCCAGGAACTGTTCCCGGAGGCGGAAAAGCCGGAGGAACCGGACGCGGAGGTCGAGGAGGTCGCGGAGCCGGAGGAACCGCGGAACCGCCGAACACGGCTGGCGTTCGCGATCGTCGCGGTCGTGATGGCCGGGCTGGCGGCATGGTTCGCCCTCGAAGCCCGCAGCACGAACGCCGTCGTCGCGCACAACACCGCATTGTCCGACGCGGCGGGCACCGCGGCCGCGGAAAAGCAGCTCAGCGCCGCGCTCGGCACGCTTTTCTCCTACCGCTACGACGATCCGGCCAGGAACGAGCAGGCGGCCAAGGACCTGCTCACCGGGCCCGCGCTCGCCCAGTACCGCCAGCTCTTCGGCCAGGTCCGCAAGCTCGCCGCCGACCAGAAGCTCGTCGTGACCTCGACCGCGGTCGCGTCCGGCGTGAAACTGCTCGACGGCGATCGCGCGGCGCTGCTGGTGTTCCTCGACCAGACCGGCACGAGGGGCGACGGGCAGCACAGCACCGGAGCCGCGCAGCTGAGCGTCACGGCCGAGCGGACCGGGGGGAAGTGGCGGATCACTGGGATGTCCGCGGTGTGATCCCGGCGCTCGACCGGCTCCCCATGCCAGGAACTTAAGGTCCGTGAGGGGAACCCTGAGGGAATCTGATTCCCTCAGGGTTCCCCTCACGGACCTTGAACTTGCGGTCAGGTCAGGGTCGCGCGGAGGGCGAGGATCAGCTCGAAGCGGTCGTCCGGATCCCACAACCGGCCCTCGAACATCGCTTCCAATTCCTGGGCACGGGCGCGGACGGTCTGCGGATGGATGGCCAGCCGGTCCGCTACCTCGCGGACGTTGCCGCGCGTTTCCAGCCAGACGAGCAAAGTCCTCGCCAGCCGGCTGTACTGCTTCGAGGTCAGCGCGGCCAGCGGAGCCAGCCTGCGCCGGGAGACGTTCGCCGGGAGCAGCGGGTCCTTGTGCAGCAACAGTGTGGCGAGATGGTCCGCGCACCAGGTCAGCGGCTCGTCCGGGAGCGCGTCGGACGCGACCAGCTGCAACGCCTCGCGGGCCGCTGTCAGCGAACGGCCCGCTCGCGGCGGCGGCACCGGCGGCCCGACCGCGGCCCGGCGGCCGGCCAGGGCAGCGGTGAGCGGACCCCGTTCCTCGGGTGCGGCCAGCAACAGGCGCGGCGCGGCGTCTTCGAGGTCTTCGAGAGCGTCGAGCCCGACGACGTCGGCCGGTCCGTCGAGGGCGACCGCCACCAGCCGGCGCGGCAACGGCCACGCCGCGTCCGCTGCGGCTTCCTCCAGCGTTTGGATCGGGGTGGGCGGGTCCGAGAGCAGCAGGTCCAGCAGCCGTCGCCGACGGCGTTCCCTCGCCCCCGTCGCCCGGGCCCGCGCGGCCGCGTGTCCTTCCACCGACAACGCCGACAGCTCGTCGATGTAGGCGAAGATCGCTTCGGCCAGCAGGCACAGCGTGGCCGACGGCACCCCGGCGCGCGTGCCCACTTCGGCCATCCGCCGCCAGGTCACGCGCGCGCCGATCCGGTACGCCGCCTGGAGAACGTCGAGGTTGCGGCCCTGCTCGAACTCGTGCACGCCCAGTTCGACGAACACCTTCCGGCGCTCGTCCGAGACCGCGCCGCCCGCGGCGATCCGTTCGACGAACTGCAGGATCGCCGTCTGCACGCCGCCCCGCAACGCCCGGCCGAACGGCCCGTGGAGCGGCTGCGCGTAGCCCGGGACGGTGCGCTGGATCTCGCGCAGCACGTCGTCGGCGACGTCCAGCAGCCGGGGCCGGAACACCGCGGCCAGCTCGCGGGGGAGCATCGCCCACAACCGCCCGGGCCGTCCGTCTCCGCTCAGCATCGGTCCGAAGGCTGTCTCGCCGGACAGTCCTGTCACAGGCCTCACCACTTCGCTGGGATGACGCGGGGGTCAGGAGCCGAGCAGCGCTTCCGCGCGCAGGGCGATCTCCAGGTCGAGCCGGTCGTCGGCGTTGTCGAGCCGGTCGCCGAACAGTTCGGTGAGCTGGTGGAGGCGGTACCGGACGGTCTGCGGATGCACCTTGAGGATCTTCGCGATCTCGGGCGCGCTGCCGCGCGACTGCAGCCAGGTCAGCAAGGTTTCGCCGAGCCGGGCGCGTTGCTTGGGCGTGAGGCCGCCGAACGGGGCCAGGCTGCGCTCGCACAGTTCGCGGACCAGGAATTCGTCGGCGAGCAGCCACAGCGTCGACAGGTGGTCCGCGCAATGCGTCACCGGGACGTCCGGCAGCACGCCGCGCTGGACGAGCCGCAGCGTCCGGCGCGCCCAGAGCAGCGACCGGGGCGCTTCGGCGAGCCGCACGGCGGGGCCGGCCGCCGCGCGCCAGCCGGGCAGCCGCTCGGCGAGTCCGGCCAGCTGCTCGTCCGGATCGCCCGCGACCAGGCACGGTTCGCCGCCTTCGAGGTCGACGAGGACGTCGGGGTGCAGGTCGGGGGTGGCGAGGCGGTGCTGGCCGGAGCGCGGTTCGAGGGCGACGACCGTGACCTCGTCGGGCAGCCCCCACTGCGCGGCGGCGGCCTGCGCCGCGATGGCCTGCGGCGCGGACGGCGGGTCGGCGAGCAGCAAGTCGAGCAGCCGGCGCCTGCGGCGGGCCAGGTTCCCGGCCGCCCGGGTCTGGGCCGCGGTGTAGCCCTCGATCGACAGCGCGGAGATCTCGTCGACGTAGGCGAAGATGGCTTCGGCGCCGATGCACAGCGTTCCCGCGGGGAGCCCGGCGGACTGCCCGAATTCCGCGAGGTGCCGCCACGCGACCCGTCCGCCGACGCGATAGGCGGTTTGCAGGCAGTCGAGGCTGCGGCCCTCGGCGAACTCGATCTTGCCGAGGTTGCGGAAGATCGCGGTCCAGGCGGCGGCGGGCGCGGCGGCGGGCTGGCCGACGCTGTCGAGGCACTGGACGATCGCGTGCCGGACCCCCTGCGTGATGACCTGCCCGAACGCGCCTTCGATCGGCTGGCGGTATTCCGGCACCGCCAGCTGCACCTCGCGCAGGATGGCCCTGGCCAGCGGGTCGACCCGCGGCGTGAAGCGGGTCGCCAGCTCCCGAGGCAGCGACGCCCACAGCCCGAGCGCGCTGGAAGCGCGGACCGGCCGGGTCTCCGCGGAGGCCCGGGGAGCGGGCGGGCGGACTGGTTCGGCCGGCCCGGACGGCGGCCGGACGGCGGGCCCGGACAGGCGTTCGCCGGAACGCGGCCGGTGGTCCCGCAGCGCGGGGCGGGCGAATCCGGAGTCCACTTCGGTCATGTTTTTATCCTTGCTGGCAACAAAACCGGCCTCTTCGCGGTCGGAGCCGATCCAGATTTTGCGGCACCGGCAACATAATTTCACGAGAACGGCAGTGTCAACGGGCCGGAGGCCGCCGTATCCGTCGCCCGACCGGACTACACCCGAACGGGTGGAAACGGGTGGGCGCGGATGATATCTCCGCGGCCGCCGGATGCTACGCGGATGACAATTTTCCGGCGGGCGTTTTCGTCTGCCCGACGGAGGCGGCGAGAGTGGCGGCCACGTCGTCCAGGGTGAGCCGCGCGGGCGCGGTCTCCGCGACGAACTCGTTCAGCAGCAGGCAGAAACCGTCCGGGTCGGCCACGTGCGGAAAGTGTTTCGCGTTTTCCCGCACGACCAGCCGGCTGTTCGGCAGCAGAGCGGCGGTCCGGCGCCCGTGCTCGACCGGGATGAGCGGGTCGCGCGCTCCCCAGACCAGCAGCATCGGCACCGATTCGGCCAGGTACAGCTTCTCCGCGGCGCTCGCGCGCTGGCCGCGCAGGTCGAGCAGGCTGCCCGCGATGGACAGGAACGCCCGCCGCCGCGCGGGATCGGCCAGCGAACCGAGATGCCGGGCCAATTCGCGTGTTTCAGTTTTCAACGAACCGCCGAGCGCGCGGCCGAGCCGGGCCGCCCCGCGCGCGAGCGAGAGCGTCGCCCGGTTGACGGTCAGCGCGAGGACCGCGGACGCGCCGGGCAACGCGGCGGCACGGAGCACCGGGCTCACCTCGGGGCCGAGCCCGGCGCTGCCGACCAGGACCAGCCGGTCGCACATTTCCGGGAACTGGTAGGCGAACTGCATCGCGATGCCGCCGCCGAGGGAGTGTCCCGCGACGGTGGCGTGCCGGACCCCGGACACCGCGAGCACGTCGCGCACGATGCTCGCCATCGTGCCGAGGCCGTAGTCCGCGCGGGGCGCCTCCGATCCGCCGTGCCCGGGCAGGTCCAGCGCCAGCACGCGCCGGCCGATCGCCGCGCGGCGGTCGAAAACCGGCGTCCAGGTTTCCGCGCTGCCCGCGATCCCGTGCAGCAGCACGATCGCTTCGTCGCCGGTGTCCGCCGCGGGGCGGTATTCGCGCAGCCGGACCCGCCGGCCGTGCAGGACGAGAGTGCAGGTCTCAAGGGTCTCGGGTTTCATCGGAAGCCTTTCTCGGGAAACCGAAATTAGGCCAGCCGGCTTCTCCCGCGCGCTGTGGCAAACGCCACTTTCCGGGAATCCGGGACGGGAGTGACAGGAAAGAAAAGAAAAAAGCGTTCGCGCGTGCGAGTTTTCCGGGACCGCGCCGCGGGCTGTCGACATCGCGACGGCGCCCGGGTCATCCTCGGGGCATGGTCGCAATGCCGCACCGGGCGCGCTGATGTCCTGCCGCGCCACGATCCATTTCGCCCCTCAAGGGCACCATCCGCCTTCGCGGCCGGCTCGCGGGTCGTGGCGAAGGGTGCTGCCGATGCCGGCGAGCCGGTTGCCGGGCGGGGCGGGGTGCCGGGTGCCCCGGGAGGCGGTCGCGCGGTCGCTCCGCCAGTCGATTCGCCGGTACTGGCTCGAACGCGTCCGGCGGCCGCCCCGGTGCCGGCCGGCCGCGACGGCGTTGCCCGCGGTCAGTTCTCCGGCGGGCGATGGGCGCGCATGAGGCGCTGGGCGCGCAGGGCGAGCTGCATGCCGAGGCGGTCGTCGGCGTCCTTGAGCCGGTCGCCGAACAGTCCCTCCAGCTGCCGCAGCCGGTTGCGCACCGTCTGCGGGTGCACGCCGAGGCGCTGGGCGATTTCCGGTGCGCCGCCCCGGGTTTCGAGCCAGGCCAGCAGGGTTTCGCTGAGCCGTTCGCGTTGTTTGGCGCTGAGCGAAGCGAACGGGTCGAGGCTCTGCCGCGCCAGCTCGGCGGCCAGGAAGTCCTCGGCGAGCAGCCAGAGCGTGGCCAGGTGGTCGCGGCACCAGACGACCGGGCCGGGAGTCACCGGACCGGACAGCTGCAGCGCCCGGCGCGCGGTGCGCAGCGCGGCCGGAGCGTCGGCCAGCGGCACGGTCGGCGACACCGCGGCCCGCCAGCCCTCGGGAAGCGCGGTCAGCGCCGCCAGGTCGGTGTCCGGGTCGCTGGCGAGCAGGTGCGGCTCCGGGCCGTCGAGGTCGGCCAGAACGCCGTCGCCGAGCGAATCGGCCGGGAAGCCGGGGGCGCCGGGTCCGCGCTCCAGCGCGACCATCGCGGCCGTCTCGGGCAACGGCCAGCCCGCCCCGTTCGCCAGCTCGGCGATGCTGCTCGCCGCGCCTTCCGGGGCCTGGACGATCAGCTCCAGCAGCCTTCGCCGCCGGCCCGGCACCGCGCCCTCGGCGTCGGCCTGTGCCTGCTGGTAGCCGGCGATCGCGGTGGCGCACAGCTCGTCGACGTAGGCGAAGATGGCTTCCGCGCCGACCGAGATGACGGCCGGGTCGACGCCCGCGGCGACCACCGCGGGGTGCATCGCCCGCCAGGCGACCCTGGCCCCGGTCGTGGCGGTGTCCTGCAGCGCGTCGAGGTTGCGGCCCTCGCCGAACTCCACGCGGCCGCGGTCGCGGTAGAACGCGATCCACTCGTCGTGCGGCAGGTCCGGGGCTCCCATCGAGTCGACGCAGTGCAGCACGGCGTACTCGACGCTTTTGACCAGGACCTTCCCGAAGACTCCCTTGAGCGGCTGGCCGTAGGCCGGGACCGTGCGCTGGGTCTCCCGGATCATCGCGGCCGCGGCGTGCGCGGCGTGCGGGCGCAGGCACGCGCCGAGCGAGCGCGGCAGCGAAGCCAGCAGGTCGAAGCTGCGGTACTCGACCACGAATCCCCCTTCGAGGCGCTTGGGCGGGAGGCGAGCGTAGCGGAAAGCGGGCGTCACTAAAAATCAACGAACAGTACCGGAAAGGGGGACGCGAACACGCACTTTTGACACGGACGAGGGTGCGTTCTACGCTCCGTGCCAGCTGATGCCGGTTATTCCTGAACCGTCAATTTCCGAGTAGGGGATTAAATCGTCGTGCACAGTTCCGCCGCCCCGGACGCCTCGGTGTGGGCCCGTCTTCCGCGCCGGCTCGGCGACGCGGTGCGGCCGCGGATCCCGGAGATCGCCCGGGCTTGCGTGGAGGGCATCGCTGCCGAGGTTCCGGAATATTACCCGTGCTTCAACCGCGACCCCGGGCGCGCGGCCGCGATCGAGCGGACGCGGCAGGGGATCGAACGGGACATCGACCGCGTAGGCGCTCCCGCGATGTGGCAGAGCGACCGGCTGGCGGATTTCCGCGCGCACGGGAAGACGGCGTTCCACGAGGGACTGAGCCGGGAGTCCGTGCAGGCGGCGGTGCGCGTCGCGAGCCGGGTGATGTGGCGTTGGATCTCCGACATAGCCCAGGAAACCGGTTTGTCCGGCGATGTCGTCTACGGCATGGCCGAAGGCATGCTCGGCGATGTCGAGACGGCGACCGCGGCGGTCGCGGAGGGCTACAGCGCGGCCGAGGCGGCGACGTCCGGCGAGGGGGAGCGGAGCCGTCGCGTGCTTCGCGCCGTGCTCAGCGGCCAGCCGCCGGCCGAAGTGGACAGTCTCGGCGCGGGGTCCGGACCGCCGCTGCCCGCGCGCGTCGCGGCGGTGGCCTTCCGGGCGCTGCCGGGCGCGCCCGCGTTTCCGCCGGGACTGTTGCCCGACCACGTCCTCGCGGACCCGGCGGGCGATCCGCCCGCCGCGCTGACTGCCGCCCCGGATACGGACCTGGCCGGACTCGCCGGGCTGCCCGCGGGCTGGACCGCGGCGGTCGGCCCGCTGGTGCCGTCCGGCTCGGCGCCCGAATCGTTCCGGCTCGCGCGCCGCGCGGCCGACCTGTCGGCCCGGGGACTGCTGGACGCGCGGGGCCCGGTGGTCTGGTGCCGCGACCACGTGCCCGCGCTGCTGCTGCTCGCCGACGAGTTCCTGGCGGCACAGCTGGCCGAGACGACGCTGGCGCCGCTCGCCGGGCTGCCCGAGCGGCGGCGCGGGCACCTGGCGGAGACCTTGCTCGCAGTGGTCCAGACCAGGGGAAGCGCTCCGGAACTCGCGCGGATGCTGGACCTGCACCCGCAAACGGTCCGCGCGCGGCTCAAGACGCTCGCCGAGCTGTTCGGAGAGCGCCTGACCGACCCCGGCGAACGGCTGCGGCTGGAACTGGCGCTGCTGGCGGAACGCGCGCTCCGGGACCGGGAGTGAGCTGCGCGGCCCCGGTTCCGGCGGTAACCTGGTCCTGGCTAGGGAACTTCGGCGACCTGCTCGGCTCGCGATCCCGGGAGCCGTTCCGCGGCGAGCCCGGTTCGCTGGCGCTCCGCGGTGCCGGTTGGGGAACACCGGCCGACGGTAGCCGAACCAGCGGAACGCGCACTCCGGGACCGGGAGTGAGCTGAGCCGTGCCCGGTCCGGCGGAAAAACTGTTCCCGGCTAAGGAATTTTGGCGACCTGCTCACCTCGCGACCCCGGAAGCCGTTCCGCGGCAAGCCCGGTTTCGTCGGCGCTCCGCGACGCCGGTCGCGGGAACACCCACCTCCGGTACCCGAACCACCGGAACGCCGTGCCCGCCAACGTGCCCAGCACCATTCCCGCCACGAAGTCGGCGATTTCCTGTGCCAGATAACCGACATGCGGCTCTTCGAGGCGCAAAACGTAGCGCGATACCAGCAGCGGCACGAGGTTCGCCGCCACCGCGCCCGCGTTGACGGCGAAGAACAGGGTCGCCTCTCGCAGACGGCCATGGCCGCCTCTGTCCACGAACGACCATCGGCGGGACAGCAGGTACGCGAAAGCTGTCGAGGCGACCGTCGCGATCGCGAGGGCGGTCACCGGCTTTTCCTGCAGCACGGTCAGTTTGAGGCTGTAGTCGACCGTCATGGTGACCCCGTAGGCGGCCGCGCCGACGACGGCGAAGCGCAGCAGTTCCCGCGGCTGCGGCATGGTTCCTCCTGAAGATGCCGGGGCCGCGGTTCAGCAGTTCGACGTGGCGGGTTTGCCCGCGATCCGGTCCTTGATGAAGGCCAGGACATCGGCGTTGCCGGTGTAGACCAGCGTGATGTGGTCGGTGTCGTAGGTTTTCCACGTCTCCTGGACGCCGGCGGCGCAGTAAGCCTTGTGCAGGGTGTCGGCCTGCGCGAACTGCACCAGCTGATCCCCGGTGGCGTGGTAGAGGAACAGCGGCGCCTTCGGCGGGGTGCCGCCGAGCTTGTTCTCGTTCAGCCGCGCGACCCACGCGGGCTGGATGTAGCCAGGACTCGTGGTGTAGTCGGAGATCTTCTGGTTCGCGTAGGTCGTGAGCAGTTCGAACGTGCACGCGCTCTGTTTCATCTCGGCGAACTTCGCGCGGCCGTCGTCGCTGAGGAAAGAGTCCAGCTTCAGCTCCGGGTACGCCTGGTCGAGGCCGAGCAGAGCGTAGGCGAAGACCCCGAAGCCGAACTTGCCGTCGAGCTGCAGCGTCACCTGGACGAGGTCGGCCGGAACCCCGCCGGCGGCGATCCCGGCGAGGTTCAGCTCCGGTGCGTACGACGGTTGCAGCTCGCCCGCCCACACCGCCGCGCCGCCGCCCTGGGAGTAGCCGCGGAAGACCACCTTGGAGGTGCTGGACAGCCCGGCCGGCGCGAGCCGCTGGGCCGCGCGGACCGCGTCGAGCACGGCCGGGCCTTCGGAACGTCCCACCACGTAGGTCGTCTGGGGGGAGCTTTGGTAGCCCTCGTAGTCCGGGACAGCGACGGCGTAGCCAGCGTCGAGCAGATCGTCGAGACCGGGTTGCTCGTAGAACGCGCCCATATCGATCATCTTCGACGGAGTGCAGCCGAACGCCGGGCCGTGCGTCCCGGGGGCGAACGCGACGACCGGCGCGCTGGCGCGGTTCGCGTCCTTCGGCACCAGCACGGTGCCGGTGACCGCGTCGGGCTTCCCGAGTGCGTTGGTGGACAAGTACATCACCTGCCACGCGTCGACGGATGCCTTGCGCGGCCCGGCGTTCGACGGCCGCCAGCGGATCACGTCGCCGGGCCTGCCCGCGGGCAGCGGCGAGGGCGGCGTGTAGAACGAGTCGTCGGCCGGGCCGGGGCCGGGCTCCGCCGCCGCGGCCGGGGAGAACACCGGGACGAGGACCAGCGTGACCAGCAGGGCGAGCGCGCGGCGGGCCGTCACGAACTCGTCCCGTAAACGCGCCCGCAGGTCGGGGATTCGCTGAACGCCAGGTTCAGCTCGGGGTTCGCCTTGAGGTCCTTGATCGGGCCCTCCGGGTCGGCGAGCTGGCCCATGGTCGCGTCGGCGTCCGCGATCGCCTGGCGCAGGCTTGCCTGATCGCTTACCTTCGCCTGTTCCATTTTGGACTTCGTCGCGGCGATTTTGCTCGTGGTCTCGCTGAGGTTGGCGGCGGCTTTGTCCACCGCGGACTGCCCGTCCGGCACCGGCGGCACCCCGGCCGCGCGGATGCCGCCCGCCATGTCGCCGAGGGCCGAGCTCAGCCGGTCCAGGAACGCGACCATCGCGTCGCGGGTCTTGCCGGGGGCGGCGCTGTCGGCTGCCGGCGGCTGGGAGAGCTTCGCCGAGCCCGCGGCCACGCTCGTGCACACCTTGCCGACCCAGGCCACCGCGGCGGGATCGGCGTGCCGGCCGGAGGCCGCGGGTGCGTCCGAGGAACAGGCGGTGCACGACAGGAGCACGGCCGCCGACATCGCGAGCACCGCGCTGTGCATTCGTTTCATGGTTTTCGAGGCTACGCAGCACGGTCGTCGGCGGGCAAGAACGGAATGCTGTATTGGCACGCGCGTCAACATTTCCGGATCGGTGTTTGTCATGTGCGTCAGCGGCGCTTTGCCTCGCCAGGCCAGGGGAAAGTCGCCTGCGCCTGCTAGGAAACCGGGCGCGGCGGCGTGCCGATGTGACAATTTGCCGAACTGGCCGAGGGTTTTCCGGAAAAGCTCTTGATCGGCGCTGTCCGCAGTCGCTAGCTTGCTGATCGGTAGCGATTCCGGTTAAAACGCTCCGCCTTTTCGTATCACTGTTGATACACGGAAGGACCATCGTGAGTCACCCAAGAGGCAAGAAGAAGATGGCGGCCGCCGCGGCCGCGGGTGCGGTGGGGCTCGTCGCCGCCGCGCTGGTCGTCGGGGCGCAGGCCAGTGCCGCCGACCCGATCTCGCTGACGCTGAACTACCACTGCACTTTCCCGCTGGTGGGTTCGCAGTCGCTGAAGGTGGTGATCAACACCGACCTGCCGAAGACCGTGAACGCCGGGCAGGCGACCGGCGCCTTCGACATCAAGGCGGTGTCGACCATCAACGCCGACACGGTCAGCGGTCTGGCCCTGATCGGGGCCACGACCCTGGAAGGCAGCGCGACCGCGAGCGCCAAGGTGGCCGCGCCGGGCCTCGACCTGCCGGTCAGCGTCCCGATCGCGCTGGACAAGACGAACATCCCGCCCTCGGGCGAGATGAACATCAACGCGACCGGCAAGACCCCGTCGCTGACCTTCACCCAGGCCGGCCAGGCGAAGATCACCGTGGGCGACCTGGCTCTCAAGGTCACCCCGCGCAAGGCGGACGGCTCGGTCACCGGGATCACCCCGGACGGCACCATCAACGCGCCGTGCACCCAGGACCCGGGCCAGAACAACACCCTCGCCACGATCACCATCAACGGCGGCGGGACCTCCACGCCGCCGCCCCCGTCCTCGTCGTCCGAGACCCCTCCGCCGACCTCGGACACCCCGCCCCCGACTTCGGACACCCCGCCGCCGACCTCGAGCACCCCGCCGCCCGGCGGCAGCAAGTTCGTGTTCGGCATCGACGGGAAGACCTCGCTCAAATCGCTCGGCAGCACCGCGCCGATCAAGGGCGGGTTCGACGCCGACGTGGACATCGCGGCCAAGAAGTTCACCGGCGACCTGAAGATCGAGCCGACCAAGACCGACTTCAAGCTGCTCGGGTTCCTGCCGGGCAGCGCGACCGTCAAGGTCGTGGCGAACGGCACGCAGAGCGGCGAACTGGTGGGCACCGGGTTCAAGGCGCACATCAAGTTCGACGTCTTCCTGCCCACGGTCAGCCTGTTCGGCTTCCCGATCAGCAGCGACCCCAAATGCGGCACGGTCAGCCCGTCGACCAGCGAGATGAGCACCGGCGACGGCTTCGACCTGCTCAAGGGCGGCAAGCTGTCGGGAACCTACGCGCTGTCGGCGTTCCGGAACTGCGGTTCGTTCAACGACTGGATCAGCGGGTTCGCCAAGAGCGACGGCAACTCCCTCGACCTGAACCTCGCCCGCCAGTAGCCCGATCTGCCGGTCCCCGTCGCGGCGCGGCGGGGACCGGCGCCATGCCCCGGAAAGGGGGACCACGTGACGAAAGCCCGCTCGCTGCTCGCGGCAGGTCTGGCCTGCCTCGCCGTTTGCGCGGCCGCCCCTCCCGCGTCCGCGGCGACGCGGGTGGGCAAGGTGCTGGGCTACACCTGCCCGTTTCCCTTGATCGGGGAACAGAAACTGGCCGTCGAGGTGAAGGCGTCGTTCGACCTGCCGTCCGCGCCGGGCGGCCCGGTCACGACCTCGGGCCTCGAGGTCGCGGTGACCGTGCCGGACAAGGCCGTGCGCGGCCTGGCGCTGGTCGGCGCGGCGAGCATCGAAGGGACGGCGTCCGCAGGGATGACGCTGGCCAACGGCCCGCTGACCAAACCGGTGGCCGTGCCGCTGACCGTGCCGAAGGCGGCGCTGCCGCAGTCCGGGCCGTTCACCGCGCGGGCGACCGGCTCGGTGCCGCCGATCCCGGTGCCGAACGCGGGCAAGGCGACGGTGACCCTCGGCGGGTTCAGCACGCGGCTCACGCCGAAGAAGGCGGACGGTTCGTTCACCGGACTCGGCTCGTTCACCTCGGACTGCACGCTCGACCCGGGCCAGGACGCGGTGCTGCTGAGCTTCGACGTCGGGACCGCGCAGAGCGCGTACGACTTCGCTCTCACCGGAACGACGACGTTGAAAACCTTGGGGACGACGGTGCCTCTCGCCGGGTCTTTCGCCGTCACCACGCAGCCGTCGTTCAGCGGAGCCCCGGTGTTCGACCAGGCCCGCGCGGAGTTCAAGCTCTTCGGGTTCGTGCCGGGCACCGCTGATCTGCGCTTCACGCCGGACGGCCAGCAGACCGGCGAACTCGCCGACGGCGGATTCGTCGCGCACTCGAAGCTCGCTCTCGCACTGCCGCAGGTGTCGCTGTTCGGGCTTCCGGTCGCCGACGCGGGCTGCCGGGCGAGCGCGCCGATCCCGGTCGATTTGCGCACCGGCGGCGGATTCGCGCTGACGACGGGCGGATCGGTGGCGGGGACGTACGCGATCCCGCCGCTGACCGGGTGCGGGGCGCTGACCGCTTATCTCAGCTCTCTCTTTCAGGGAGAGGGCAACACGTTCTCCGTCGCGCTGACGCCGCGCTGACCGGAGGTTCGCCCAGACCCGGGGGTTCGGAGGCGGGGCACGGTGCTGGCCGGTGATCCTGGCCGTCACCGTGCCCCGTTGCGGGGTATTCGCTTGCGGGGCAATCCTTCTGCGCGGCCGGGTGCGCGTGGCGTTCGCCCGGCACAAGCGGCCGTCGGACTGGTCGCTTGCATACTGTCCACATAGGACACACGGAGACCCGGGCGCGGAAGACCCGGACCACCCGGCCTTCCGCGCCCGTGCGCGGATCCTGTCCCGGATTACTGCCCGGCGTCGACCCGGGCGGCCGCGAACGCCGCCGCTTCGCCGGCGTTGCGGGAGTAGCTGAGGTGGGCGAGGATGTTCGTCCCGGCCGGGCGGCAGATCGGGTCCCCGGCCGCGCAGAACTCCTTCGTCCGGTCCTGGTACTCGCCGGTGATGTGCTTGCCGAGCTTGGCGATCGGCGGCCCGAACGTCAGCAGCGCGGCCACCCGGGGCGCCACCTCCGGCGGGAGCGTCGCGACGATTGGCCCGCCGACGAGGGCGCCTTCGCTGCTGACGCCCACAGAGTTCGCGACCACGTTCGCGCCCTGCGAATAGCCGACGAGCACGAACCGCTGATTCCGGCACGCTTCGGCCTGGTGGGTGACGTGGTCGACGAGGTCCTGATTCCCGAGCGAAGCGGAATCGGGCTGCAGGCTGGCCGGGTACTCGACGGCGTAGGAGCTCACCGATTTCCCGGGAAGACCGGCTCGCAGGGCGGCGAAGACCGGGCCGCCGACGATCACCCCGAGCGGGCCGGGTTCGCCGGTGCCCCGCGCGACGACGACGTCGACGTCGGTGCAGGCGGCGGCTCCGGCCGGGGAGCCGGCGAGCACGGGGATCCCGGTGCTCGCGAGGAGGGCGGCGAACAGGCCGGCGGGACGGGCAAAGCGCATCCGGATCACCTTTTCTCAAGATCGCGACGGTGCGAACGCACGGAGTCTGGCGGCGCCGGCGCCCGCTCCGCATCGGCGATTCTGCGTATGCGCGGAAGATGCGTAGTTTCGACGACGCCTCCGCCCGGTCGCGGCGGCCACGATCCGGACATGCTCACCGACGAGCCGGTCGCGGCGGCAGTGCTCGACGAGGTCCGCCGACGGCTGCCGGAGTCCGCGCGGCTGCTTGACCGCGGTGCGACGCGGTTTCTCGCGTTCGTGCTGGGCCGTGGCTCGACCAGCGTTTCCGTCGCGGCACCGCTGGGCGCCGAGACGTTCCGCGCTCTCGGCGCCGCCGAGCTGCGGGCGACGGGCGATCTCGACCGGCTGCATCGCGCGCTCACCGCAGGTGCCCGCCGTGCGCTGCCGGTGCTTGCCCGTTCTCCGGACTTCGCCGGTGCCGTCGAACGGTTGCTGGCCGGGGTCGACGCGATCGCCCGGCTGGCTGCCGAAGGCGCCCGAGCCGCGGCCAAGGGCGATCGCGGACGTGCCCGGTCCCGGCTGCTCGCCGAACTCGGCAAACCCCGGCCAGCGGCGCTCGACGCCCTTGCCCGAGAAGCGGGCTGGCCGCTCCCGGACACCGTCGTCGCGGTGGCCCTCGACGCGGGCGGGCCGAGATCTGCCGACGACGTGCTGTGCGACTGGCGCGCGCCGGAACCGTGGGCGGTCCTGCCCGCCGCGGCGCCGGTGCCGGACTTCGGGGTCCGCGCCGCGATCGGACCCGAGGTCGCCCCGGAGGACACCGCCAGGTCGTTGCGCTGGGCTCGCCGCACCCTGGGCCTGCTCCGCCGCGGCGTGCTCCCGGACGCGCGCCGCGTTCGCTGGGACGACCACCTCACCACGCACTGGCTGCTGGCCGACGACGTCCTGCGCTCCGCGCTGGAAACGAGCAGCCTCGCGCCGCTCGAAGTCCTCGCGCGCACGGCACGGGACCGGGCGGCGGAGACGTTGCTCGCCTTTCTCACCACGAGCGGCAGCGCCCCGGAGATCGCCGGGATCCTCGGCGTGCACCCGCAGACGGTGCGGAACCGCTTGCGGACCCTGACCGCGCTCTTCGGCGACCGGCTGCACGATCCGGAGGAGCGGTTCGGCCTCGAGATTTCGCTGCGGGCGCGCAAGCTCCGGCCGACCGGGTAAGGAGCCGCCGAAACGGGTCCGCCGAATTCTCGTCAGCGAGGCGCCTAGTTCCCCGGACGGCCTCGTTCCCGGGGCCGGAGCGTGCCGGCCCCGGTCCTCCCGCGTGGACAACGGCTCCGGGTTCCGGTCAAATGGGCTGGACCTGGACAGCTGCGGGAGTGGGAGCGATGGCGGCCGGGACAGCGGAGCTGACGAGTTACGTCGGGCGCGCCGGCGCGGGCGACGAGGTGCGGCGGCTGCTCGGCGAGTACCGGCTGGTCACCCTGACCGGGCCGGGCGGCGTGGGGAAGACCCGGCTGGCCGGGAGAGCCGCCAGCGCGGTCACCCGGGCGTTCCCGGACGGGGTCGCGATCGTCCCGCTCGGCGAGCTGCAGGACGCGAGCCTGCTCGCGCAGGTCGTCGCCGACTGCCTTGGCCTGCACGACACGGCCGACCGCAGCGCGCGGGACGCGGTGCTGGCCTACCTGCGCGAGCGGAAGCTCCTTCTGCTGCTGGACAACTGCGAACACCTCGCCGACGGATGCGCCGCGTTCGCCGCCATGCTGCTGCGCCGCTGCTCGAAGCTGGCGATCCTGGCGACCAGCCGGTGCTCGCTCGACATCGCGGGGGAGTGCGTGCTCCCGATCGCCCCGCTCGCGGTTCCCGCGGACGACGTCGCCGACCCGGACGAGGCGCTGGCCTCCGACGCCGTCCGGCTGTTCGCGGACCGGGCCTCGGCGGTGGTGCCGTCCTTCCGGCTCACCGGGAGCAACACCCGGCACGTGGTGAGCGTGTGCCGTCAGCTGGACGGGCTTCCGCTGGCGATCGAACTCGCCGCGGCTCGGCTGCGCACGTTGTCGCCGCGGCAGATCGCGGAGCGGGTCGGGGAGAGCCTGACGCTTTTGACCACCGGCGCCAGGACCCTTCCGGACCGGCAACGCACCTTGCGCGCCGCCGTCGAGTGGAGCTATTCCCTGTGCGACGGCACCGAACGCGCGGTGTGGGAACGCTGTTCGGTGTTCGCGGGCCCGTTCGACTTGTCCGCGGCCGAGGAACTCGCCGAGACCCGCGACGGCGAGGGTCCCGCACTGGACCGGGCGGCGGTGCTGGACGCCGTCGACGGCCTGGTCGGCAAGTCGGTCCTGATGCGTGTCGACGGCGAGACCCGGGTGCGCTACCGGATGCTGCACGTCCTGCGCGAGTTCGGGCAGGAACGGCTGGCGGCTGCCGGAACGGCCGAGCTGTTCGCGCGCCGGCACCGCGACTGGCACGACCGGTTGCTCGAGCAGGCGAGCGGCGAATGGTTCGGCCCGCGGCAAGACGACTGGCTCGCCCGGCTGTCGGAGTCGCACGCCGACATCCGGGCCGCCTTGGCGTGGTCCCTGCGCACCGCCGAGGACGCACTCGTCCCTTTGCGCATGTCCACCTGCCTGGTCGAATACTGGGCGGCACGCGGGGCCGCCCGGGAGCTCCGGGAGTGGATCGACCGCGCGCTGGCGGCGGCCGCACCCGGCGCGCCGGGGCGGGCGCGAGGCCAAGCCATCGCCGCCTTGTGCGCGGCACTGCACGCGGACGTGCCGCGGGCGCGCCAGCGGCTCGATCTGGCGGCGGCCGTCGAGGACGAGGACGCGGCGCCTTTCGTCGCCCACGCCGAGGCTTTCGTGGCGATGCTCGTAGTCGAACCGCGCGTCCTCGAACACGCCGCCGAGGCGGTGCGGATCTTCGGCGAGCGAGGCGACCCGCGCCGGCAGATGCACCCGATGTTCCTCCAGGGAATCGCCATGGCGTACCGGGGAGATCTCGCCGGGGCCAGGGGCCTGCTGGGACGGATGCGGCGGATGTGCGCGGAGGCGGGCGACAAGCGGTATCGCTCGATGGCGTTGTTCGGGCTGGGCGTCGTCGAGGTCTGGCTGGGCGGCGACCTCGACGCCGGAGAGCGCGCGCTGCGCGAGGCGCTGGAGATCGATCTGCAGGGCCCGGACGTGCTGTCGGCCGCCTACCGGGTCGACGGGCTCGCGTGGGTCGCGGCGAAACGAGGCGACGCGGCGCGCGCCGCCGGCTTGTTCGGCACCGCCGCCGCGCTCTGGGAGCGGTGCGGCAGCGAACCGGACGTCGCGGTGGCCATGCCGCACCGGGAAATGATCAAAGCGACCCGGGACGCGCTCAGCGACGCCGCCTTCGAGAACGCCTTCGCCGCGGGGAAACAGCGGAACCCGCGCGACATCCTGGCCGCCCCCGACCCCGCGCGGCCGGATCCGCACCCCGGCCGCCCTCCCGCGCTCGCGCCGCTGACCCGGCGCGAATCGGAGATCGCCCGGCTGGTCGCCGCCGGGCTGAGCAACCGCGAGATCGCCGCGCGGCTGGTCATCGCGCAGCGCACCGCGGAGACGCATCTCCAGCACATCCTGAACAAGCTGGACTTCGTGAACCGGACCCAGGTCGCGATCTGGGCGAACGAGAGGAAGTCCTGAGCGCGAATGCTTCGCGCCGGCGCGGTCGCGTGATGTCCTATGTGGACAGATAGAGGGCGCTCGGCCGACGCGCGCGGGGAAGGCGTCTCGGGAGTACCTGCGACCACGGTGGACAGTCGTCGACTTTCAGGCCCGGGCCCTGTCGCTGGTACTCCACGAAGACAGAACTCGTTGCTGCCACCGGGAAACGGATCCGTTCCCGCTGCGGTCCGAGGGGGCGTTCTCCGCGCCGGATCGCGCTCGAGAGGTTCCGGCGTCGCCGCTGTGGTCCGCCCGATGGCCGGTCAGCTGGTTGGGCGCGTTCCCGCCGAATCGCGCAACCGCGCCGGGAGGCGACAAGGGGTCCGGACCGGCGGGTGGCGTTGACGCAACCTAGCGTCCGGACAGCCGAAACCGGCCGGGAAAACCCAGCCGGTCTCGGTGCGGTCCGTCCGGGCGGTCAGGCCGGGATCGCGGTCATGTGCGCGGCCAGGGCCGCCCGGTCGAGTGGCGGCGGCACTGGGCTGAGCTGTCCGCGCCGATGCCCGCGCAGGACGTCCGCGACGAACTGGGCGACGGCGGCCGGGGGCGGGGCGATCTGACGGCCGAGGCGGCAGATCACCGGCGGCTGGTCGTCGCCGCGCGGTTCGATCGCGATGGACCAGCCGAGCCGTTCGTCCCAGACGAGCATCAGGTCTCGCCGGGGGAGATCGGCGGTGCGGGCGGTGAGCCCGAGATAGGCGGTCGCGGTATCGGTCACCTCGCAGGTCACCGCTTCGGCCGGGACGCCGATCCGCTCGGCGATCTGACGGGTGTAGTGGGTGAGCGCCGTCGCCAGGTCGGGTCCCGGCGGGCCGGTTCCGGCCGCGGGTTCCAGGCCGAGGATCGACAGCAGAAGAATCTTGTCCTGCCGGTCGCGGGCCATCCGGGCGACCGTGCGGGCGGCGCGGTCGCGGTGGTCGTCGCGCTCGCGCAGCCCGTCGGCGTGGGAGGCGGCGAACCGGGCCGCCGGGCCCTCGGCGGGGCGCGGGGAGATGATCGACGTCATGGCCGGCGCCTCGCGGCCGGCCGGAGAGCCGGATACGACGGCGGGGCGGCGGGACGGCCGCGTCGCCGCGGCCGGCCCGCCGATGCGGTGGTGGTCAGAGGACCGACACCGCCGTGGCCTGCGGGCCGCGGTTGCCCTGGCCGACGTCGAACCGCACCCGGGCGTTTTCGTCCAGGCTGCGGAAACCGCCGCCGGCGATTTCCGAGTAGTGGACGAAGACGTCGGCGCCGCCGTCGTCGGGGGCGATGAAACCGAAGCCTTTTTCGGCGTTGAACCACTTCACGGTGCCTTCGGACATTCACGAACTCCTTGTCGCGTCGAACATGCGGCACGGCCTCGGACGAGGCGGCCAGGCTGCGAGCGCGGGAAATCAGAAGCCGGAAAGGCATATGCCGACACTCGCCAAAAACCTCTGCGGGCGTCAGGAAAAACGAACACAAAAATCTTCAACCGCCCCTAGTGGACCACAGCCGGGCGGCAACCGTCAAACGATCTGCGTTTTCCAGCCCTGACGCGGCGAGTCCCGCCGGGAGGGCGTAGCGTGGCGGTCAGCGGGTTCGCGCCGTGCTTCCCCGGCACTGGTCACGCGGAGCCGTGACGACGCTCTTCCGCCTGCGATCACCGCGGTCGCCGAAACGGCGCGACCGGTCGTCTTTCTCTTCCCCGGCACCATGATCGGCGCCGGTCCAGCATCAAGGAGTTCTTCTGTTCCGCACATCCGCACCTTCCCGGCACGCCGCGGCACCGGTCCCGCAGGTGCACTTCAGCCATCCCCAGTCGCACCCCGCCGCCTACGGTCCGCCCGAGGCGGGCCCGCACCCCGTGCGCGCCGTCCGGTTCTCTGCCTCAGCGGCCGCGCTGACGACCCGGCACCGGTGACGCCTTCCGGCCGGTCCAGGGGCTGACCGCCGCCGGACGAGACGACCCCGCAGAAGGCACACCCGTCACCCGGACCGGACGCGAACTCATCCTCGCGCCAGGATTTCCGGCGCGCCGCCAAGGGTTTCCCGGCTGGAAACGCCGACGGGGATTCCCGGCAGTCCGTGCCGGGCAATTTCGCGTTCTTCTCCGGACCGTCCCGCACCATGGTGTCCCGCAGGTCGCAGCGGGCCGCGAATGCGGCGTCCGCGGCCATGATCATTCCATCGCCCGTTCGCGGCGGACGTCGAAGAGGAAACTGCGCGGAAAACCCTTTCGTGCTCGCGGTTTCCGGACCGGATCAGGCTGGATTTCCCGGCGCGAGGCCAGCGCGCAGCGGACCCGCCAGCAGCCCGGGTGTGCTAAAACTTGCTTCTAGCAAAGGGGCCCTCGTGCACCAGCTCACTCTCGGCGTCATCGCGCGTTCCCGGAAAGAGAACGAACGGCGGTTGCCGATCCATCCGCACCATCTCGACCGGATCGACGCGGATCTCCGGCGGTCCATTCACCTCGAACACGGCTACGGCGAACCGTTCGGCGTTCCCGACGAGCGCCTGGCCGGTTTGGTCGCGGGCCTGCGCACGCGCGAGCAGCTCATCGCCGAGTGCGACGTCGTCCTGCTGGCCAAACCGCTCGCGGAGGACGTCGCCGAACTGCGGCCCGGTCAGGTGCTGTGGGGCTGGCCGCACTGCGTGCAGGACGCCGAGCTGACTCAACTGGCCATCGACCGGCGGCTGACCGTGATCGCCTTCGAGGCGATGAACCACTGGCGGAGCGACGGGTCCTTCGGCCTGCACGTCTTCCACAAGAACAACGAGCTGGCCGGTTACTGCTCGGTGCTGCACGCACTGCAGCTGATCGGGCTGACCGGGGACTACGGCCGTCGGCTGCGGGCCGTGGTGATCGGTTTCGGCGCGACGGCGCGCGGCTCGGTGACCGCGCTGAACGCGCACGGGATCCACGAGGTCGACGTCCTCACCGCACGGGGGCTCAGCGCGGTCGGCTCGCCGATCCATTCCGCGACCATGGTGCAGGTCGAGCACGACGCGAACAACCCGGGCGACCTCCGCCGCAGCCACGCCCTCACCGGCCGCGGCCGGGTGCCGCTCGCGGGATTCCTCGCCGAGCACGACATCGTCGTCAACTGCGTGTTGCAGGACACCGGCGCGCCGCTGACGTTTCTCGTCGAGGACGACCTCGCCGCGTTCGCCCCCGGCAGCCTCGTCGTCGACGTCTCGTGCGACGAAGGCATGGGCTTCAGCTGGGCACGGCCGACGACGTTCGCCCAGCCGACCTTCCCGGTCGGCGACGGCATCACCTACTACGCCGTCGACCACAGCCCGTCCCACCTCTGGAACTCGGCGACCTGGGAGATCAGCGAAGCCCTGCTCCCGCACCTGCGGTCCGTCCTTTCCGGACACTCCGGATGGGACGAGCACGAAACCGTCCGGCGCGCCGTCGAGATCCGGGACGGCGTCGTCCGCAACCCCGCGATCCTGTCGTTCCAGCAGCGCTCGCCGGACTATCCGTACCGCCGCTCGCTCTCGTGAGAAGTACCGCCAGCCCTCCGCGCATGAGCGGGCGCTTTGTCGCTGTCCACAATGGATATTGTGGACATGACCCTGACGAGTGGCCTGGGCGTGTCACTGGACTGTACGAAGAAGCCTGCCCGGATAAAGTGCTGTCGACGCGATAGAGACGCAGCCGACAGCAAGGGAATCCCATGGGCCACCATCACAAAGACAACGACGACTTGCGCGAGGACCGGCGGGAGCAGGAAGAGCACCGTCAAGAGTTGCGGGACGAGGTGTCCGAGGAGACTGACGGCGAAGCGGGCGACTTCGGCTCTCAAGACAGGCGACGCGAGGAAGGCCGGAGGTCGCTCTGACGCTTGAACACGCGTCGAAAACCGCGTTCCGCCGTAAATCGGTGACTCGCCACGACGAGAACGGTCAGGACTCACCGCTTTTTCGTTGGCACCTCAGGGAATTATCGGCAGCCAGTGCGTGTACGGCCTACAGCGCGGGCCGGTGTTCCGCGTCGTAAGCCCAGGGGCGCAATTGTTCCAGCGCCTTGCCGATGCGGAAGACCATGGGGTCGTCGTACGTGTGCCCGACGATCTGGAGCCCGGTGGGCAGTCCCCAGCTGGAGGTGCCGCTGGGGACGTTGAGCACCGGGCAGCGGTTGTTGATGTTGAACGGCAGGGCCATGGCCGCCCACATCGGCTCGCCGACGTCCTCGCCGTGGACGGTGATCCGCTCGCCGGTCAGGTCGTCCCCGGCCGGGACGCCGGGCACTGCCGTGGTGGGGCACAGCAGCGCGTCGAAGGAGGTCATGGCCTCGGCGAGCTGGCGTTGCATCCGGTGTTCGGCGCGCAGTCCGGTCAGGTAGGTGATGTGCTGCCGGGCCAGGGCCATTTTGTCGGCGAAGTCCTGGGCGTAGCCGGAAAGCTGCTCGCGGTGCTCGGCGGCGGCCTCGGTGACCACCATGCCGAAGATCTGGGAGAAGTGCGCGGCGCTGGCGGTGAGGATGTCTTCCCTGGTCCAGGGCAGGGTGATCTCCTCGGCCCGGGCGCCCGCGTCGGCCAGCGCCTGGGCGGCGGCCCGGGTGTTGGCGGCCACTTCGGGATGCACCTCGTAGGCGCCGAGGTCGAGGCAGAGCGCGAGCCGCAGCCCGGTGATCGGGGCGTGCGCGGTGGGCAGTTCCAGTTTGGGGCGCAGCGAGGTGTGGTCGCGGGGGTCCGGGCCGATGAGGGCGTTCGCGAAGGCGAGGCAGTCGTCGACGGTGCGGGCCATGGGGCCGTCACCGCGGTAGTGGTCCTGGACGAGCGGGCCCATGCCGGGGATGCGTCCGTAGGGGGCTTTGAAACCTACGGTTCCCGTGTAGGCGGCCGGAATGCGGGTGGAGCCGCCGATGTCGGAGGCCGAGGCCAGAGTGGTGGTGCCGGACGCGAGCGCGGCGCCTGCCCCGCCCGAGGAGCCGCCGGGGGAGAAGTGCGGATTCCAGGGATTGCGGGTGACGCCCCACAGCCGCGAGTGGGTGAAAGCGGCGAGAGAGAATTCCGGGGTGGCGGTGCGCGCGTGGATGATGCCGCCTGCCTCCAGGATCCGGTCGACGACCGGGGCGTTCTCCTCGGCGACGGTGCCCACCCGGGTCAGCGAGCCCTCGGTGAGCGATCGCCCGGCGATGGCGTGTTTCTCTTTGACCGCAACCGGAATGCCTTCCAACGGGCGCGGGTCGCGGTCGCCGCGGCCCAGGTAAGTCTGCTCGGCCTGCTTCGCCTGAGCCATCGCCTCCTCGTACAAGGTCTCGGTGAAGGCGTTGACGACCGGCTCGGCCTGCTCGGCGCGGTCGATGACGGCCCGCATCAGCTCGACCGGCGACAGCTCACGGGTGGTGAACAGGCGCAGCGCCGCCGTGGCGCTGAGGTACGCGAGGTCGCTGCTGTCTGCGGGACGCGAGGTCATGGGCGGAGTCCTCCGGGAGCGGGTCTGCGGTCGTGCTGTGCCAGCGCTCCCTGATGATCGGCGGAACGGGGGGCACACCGGCCGAATTGCAGGAATCCTTCACACCTCCGTCGTGGACGCACGAATCAGCGATTCCCCCGGAAGCGCTGGACGAGCTCCCGCTCCTCCTCGGCGGCGTGCTCGTCGGTCCAGAGCCACAGCGGGATCGACCGCAGGCTGCGCCCGCGGGGGTCCAGGAGACGGCCGCCGCCGCCCTTCATCGCCCACAGCGTCACCGCCCGGTCGGCGATGGCGAGTTCGGGAAAGCGCCGGGCCAGGCGTGCCTCCAGTTCCGCCAGGTCACCGGCCGAACGCAGCCACACCGCCAGCAGCAGGTTGTGCTGGCCGGACAGCGCCAAGCACATCCGCGTCTCCCGCATCCGGCTCAGCGCCCCCGCGATCCGCGTGGTCTCGGCGGGCGGCGCGGAGCACCAGAGGTGCGCTCCGACCGGCCAGCCGGAGAGGTGCCGGGAGACCTCGGCGCGGAAGATCAGCGCCCGGTTAGCGGTGAGCACGTCGAGCCTGCGGCGCACGGTCGCCGGGCTGAGCCCGGTGCGCTCGGCGAGATGGGCCAGCGAGCTTCTGGGTTCCTCGGCCAGCTCCCGGGCGATGGGGAGGTCACGGAGGTGGACGGTGCGCGCGGGGCGCTGCCCGGGCGGTCTGCCGGCGAGGCGTTCGAGCTCCGCGATCCCGGCGTCGTCCAGCCGGTCGAGACGCCACTGGCTCGCGTCGGAGTGCACGGCCGTGCAGAGCTGGACGCGGGACGCGGAGATCCCGTCCACCCGGCCCAGCCGGAACCCGAGATAGCGGGAGAGCTCGGCCTGGTCCCGGAAAACGGCCTGGACGAGCAGGTCGCGGGCACCGGTGACGTGTTCCATGCTCAGCACGTTGCAGTCGCCGCCCAGCTCGGCCGCGACCTCGGTCAGCCGGCCCGCCGAGCAGTCCACCTCGATCAGCGCGAGCAGGATTCCCGGGCCTTCGACCTGCGCGGGGTAGCAGGACAGCCAGGCCACTCCGGCGTCGGCCAGCCGCTGCCATCGGCGCGCGGCCGTCGTCGCGTCCACGCCCAGCGCCGCGCCGATCGCCTGCCACCCCGCCCGCGGCGCGATCTGCAGCGCGGTCACCAGCCGCAGATCCAGCTCGTCGAGCGAGCTGACTGATTCCTGCGTGCGAGGGCTCGGCATCGTTGATTCCCGGCAATCTGACTGGCGTATGCGATGTGACCGGAACCATATCGCCCACACCTCGCCACGACCGCCGGGAGTGCCCGCGTACTGAGGAGCGCCGATGTCCCCTGCCACCCGCACGTCGCCGAGCTCGGACTCCAGAGCAGGCCCGTCCGCCTCCGCCACCGCCGTGGTCGCGCTGCTCCTGGTCTTCGAATTCGTCAACGGCATCCTTCAGGGCACGATCTCCCCGCTGCTGCCTTCCATCGGCCGGGAACTCCGCCTCAGCGCCGCCGATCTGACCTGGATCACGTCCTCGGAGCTGCTGGCCGCCGCGGTCAGCGTCCCGGTGTTCGGCCGCCTCGGCGACCTGCACGGCCACCGCCGCCTGCTGCGGGTGGCGATCGCCGTGGTGGCGCTCGGCTCGGTGGTGGTCGCGCTCGCCCCGTCGATGCCGGTGCTGCTGGCCGGACGGGTCTTGCAGGGAGCGGAGGCGGCGATCGGCACCCTGGTGATCGCTTTGTACCGGGACCGGCTGCCGGCGGGCCGGGCGCGGACCGCGATCGGCTGGCTGGCCGGGGTGCTCGCCGCGGGCATCGCGATGGGCGCGATCCTGGTCGGCGCCCTGGCCCGGCCCCTCGGGTCGGTGCATCTGGCGCTGCTGGTCCCGGGGATCCTCGCGGTGCTCTGCGTGCCGCTGTCCTTCTCCCGCAGGCTGCCTGAATCCGAACACCGGGCGCGGGGAAAGGTGGACTGGCCCGGGGCGGTGGTGCTCGCCCTCGGAGTGGTCCTGCTGCTGTACGGGGTCTCCGTCGCGGAAAACCACGCCTGGGGCTCGATCGCGGTCCTCGTCCCGCTGGCGCTCGGCGCACTGCTGCTCGCCGGATGGGTGGGCCTGGAGCGCCGCGCCGAGCATCCCCTGGTCGATCTCAAAGAGACGTTCGGCCGGGAAATCTTCCCCATGTTGATCTGCACCTTCATTTTCGGGGTGTCCTACTTCGGCAACCAGGCCGCGGGCACCACCTTCCTGGCGGCCGATCCCCGGCTCACCGGCTACGGATTCAAGCTGGACGCGCTGGGCATCTCAGCCGTCACGCTTCCCTCGGTGGTGCTGGCGGTGGTCGGCTCGCTGCTCACGAAGCAAGCTGCTCGGCTGCTGCACGGCTACCGATGGGCGGTGACGACCGCCTTCGCCGTGATCGGCCTCTGCTACGCGCTGATCGCCTTCGCCCACAGTTCGTTGTGGTACTTCTTCGTCAGCCAGGCGATCGGCGGGCTGGCCGGAGGTGTGGCTCTCGGCACCATGCCGGTGGTGGTGGCCGAGGCGGTGCATCCCACCCGCACCGGGGTCACGACCGCGGTATACAACAACTTCCGCACCCTGGGCGGCACAGCCGCGGGCGCCCTCACCGCCTCTGTCCTCAGCTCCTTTACCCTCGCCGACCACAGCACGCCCAGCGTTGCGGCCTACCGCACCCTGTGGATTTGCACCGCATTGCTCTGTTTGGCCGCCGCTGCTGCTGCGGCCTGCGCCCGCCGCTCGGAATGACGCGCGGTATCGTCCGGCCGCGGTAGGAACGCGCGGCGACGAGAAGGCCGATTCCCCAGACCAAGAACTGCGGGATTCCGTAGACGAAGGCCAGTGTCCGCGGCCAGCCAGGACAGGTAGGGGCCGCCGCCGACGGCGTACCAGTCGTGGAACTTGTTCTCGTCGGCCCACAGCGGAATACCGAGCGCCCATACCGAATGGAACGGGATAAATCCGACGTTCGCGGACAACGGACAAAGAATGCTGCTTCGCATTTTTCCAGAGGTCTGCTGGCCACCACATCCGCGCGGAGGTTGATGACCATTCCCGCCCGGGAGCGAATTCGGCGTCGGCTTTGCCGTCGCGAGCGAGCCCGCGACGGCAGTCCGTTTGACCGGATCTTTCGGCCTCAGAGCATATCTCGCGGTATACCCGGGTATGTTCTCCCACGCGGGCCCGGTCGCTCCACCCCCCCCTCGACGACCGGGCCCGTCTCGTCGACCGCCGCGGCAAGACTCGCCGTCGGCGCGCGGCAGGGAATGCGGTCGGCGCGTTGCCCCTGCTACAGCCAGTCCCGTTTCTTGAAGGACAGGTACAGGCCGACGGACAGAATGACGATGACCAGCGTGGAGGTCCAGAATCCGGCGGTGCTCTGGAAACCCGGGTAGGGGACATTCTGTCCGTAGAAGCCGGTGACGGCGGTCGGGATGGCGATGATGGCCGCCCAGCTGGTGACTTTCTTCATGATCGTGTTGAGGCGGTTGCCCTGGATGTTGAGCTGCGTCTCCCGGATCGTCGTCACCAGGTCGCGCAGCGACTCCGTCCATTCCGAGGCGCGGAGCACGTGGTCGTAGATGTCCTGGAAGTAGGGCTGCAGTTCGGCGTCGACGAGGTGCATGTCGCGTCGCATGACCGTGTTGACGACCTCGCGCATCGGAAGCACGACGCGCCGGATCCGCACGAGGCTCTTGCGCAGAGCGAAGGACCGCCGCTGCATGTCGGCGTAGCGCGGACGTTCGTCGAACACGAGGTCTTCGAGCGTCTCGATCTGCTCGTCGAGCGATTGCACGACCTCGAAATGACCGTCGACGATGTGGTCGAGCAGCCCGTGCAGCAGGAACCCGACGCCGTTTTTGGCCAGGTCCGCCGCGGAGTCCCAGCGGGCGACGACCGCGTCGATCGGGAAGTTCTCGTCCTTGCGGACGGTGACCAGGGCCTGGTCGGTGATGAAGGCCGCGAGCTCCGACACGAGCAGCGTCCCGTCGGTGCCGAGCGCGGCCGAATAGGCGGTCAGGAACGAATGGGAGTCGTACCGGTCGAGCTTCGCGCGTTGGTGTTCGTGCACCGCGTCCTCGACCGCGAGGGGGTGCAGACCGAGTTCTTCGCTGATGGCTGCCAGGTCCGCCTCGGTCGGAGCGCAGAAGTCCAGCCACACAGTCGTGTGGGGGTCGGCGAGGTAGTCCGACACTTCCGCGACCGGGATCCCTTCGGCCGCGAGCACTCCGTCGCGATATACCCGCGTGCGTGACATGACGCGCCCACTCAGAAGGAGAACGCCGGGTTGTCGGCGTCGGCACGGGAAGAATTCGCGGCAATCATTACGTCTCCAGGCACATCGCAGAACCTACCCCGTTCGCGGCGAACGGGCCACCGGCGCAACCTCTACGAGAACCGCTGTGAGGACGCTGAGAACCGCGGGGCGCGGTTGGCGAAAACGAGGTTTCGGAGCAACGGCGGCGGGGGATTCCCCGGATGTCCGGTCCGGCGAGGTCCGGTGAGGAAAGGATTCCGGCAGAAGGGGCGGGCGACGGGAATCCGTTGGTGAGGCGGCCAGCGACGAGCAGTGGAGAAGGTCATGCTGGCATTGCTGGGTTTGCTGTTGGTGATCTGGGTGGCGTGCATCGTGGTCGGGATCGCGGTGAAGGGATTGTTCTGGCTGCTGGTCATCGGCGCGGTCCTGTTCGTCGCCACCGGGGTGATCGGCTTCGTGAGGCGCGAAGCGTTGGGGCGCGGCAAAAGCTGATCCGCGACCGGGTCCTGTCCTGCGGTATGCGAAGTGCGGTCGATCAGGGAGGGACTTGAGGGGAACCGGTCGTCGTCGTTGCCGCGCTGGTGTTTTCGTTGAGTGCGAAGATTCCCCGCCGCCGCGGGATGCAGTTCGATGTCCGAAGTGGACGGAACTGCATCCCGCGCACCTGGCGGGGCGTGTTTCGGCGGTCGCCCCCGGCGACTGACAGTGCCGGACGTCAGCCTCGCTGCGGGTGATCCAGTGCCAGCAGCATCGCCGCCGACCAGCTGAAGCCGCGTGAGTTCATCGGCGCGCCGGTGGTGGGGTTGTAGTTCTCCATCAACGGCCCGTTGCCCGACATGCCGGCCGCGTTCGAGCGCAGCTGGTCGGCCAGTGCCGCCGAGTCGGTGCCGTATCCGTAGCGCTGCAAGCCCGTCAACGCGAAGTACGCGTGGTCCAGCCAGACCGCGCCGCGCCAGTAGCCGGTCGGCTGGTAGTACGGCGAACTGGCCGAGGTGGTCGGGAACGGCATGCGGGTGTCGAAGTCGGTGGGGGACAGGAGGTTCTTCCGCGCGGCTGCGGCCTGGCCGGGGGTGGCGACGCCGGCCCACAGGGGGATGGCGCCTTCGATTCCCTTGCCGCGTGCGGTCAGCCGCCGGCCGGTGCCCAGTTCCGTGTCGTAGAACCAGCCGGTGGCCGGGTCGAACATGGTGCGCTGGACGGTGGCCGCGACGCTGGCCGCCGAGGCGCGGTAGGACTGGGCGGCCCGGCGGTCGCCGAGCCGGTCGGCGATCAGCGCGAGGGTTTTCTTGTCCATCGCCAGGTAGGAGTTGAGATCCACCGATTCCTGGGCGAGCGACGAGCCGATGACCTGTCCGGACGGTGAGGTGTTGTCGACGACGGTGGTGCCGAGCTTCGCGTCGAAGCGCGGTGCGTTGTCCATTCCGCTTTCCCATGCCGCCGCCAGACGCTTGTCTTCGGCGGTCGCGTTGGCCGGATCGACGGTGGCGCCGTACTCGGCGAGGCCGTTGTGGTCGTGATCGCGGTCGCGGTACCACCAGGCGTGGTAGGCGGCCAGCTTCGGGTACATCTCGCGCAGGAACCCGAGATCGCCGTCGCGCTGGTAGACCGACCAGACCGCCCAGGAGGCGAGAGGCGGCTTCGAGTTGCGCTCGTTCCAGTTGCCGCCGCCGTGGGCGGGGTCGTTGTAGAAGACGGCGTCCGGGATCATCCCGGCGTCCTGCGGCCGGGTCGTCGACGCCGCGGTCACCTGGTAGTCGAACATCGAGCGGATCTGGGATTCCGCCAGTGCCGGATCGAACACCGCGGTGCCGACCGCCTGCTTCCAGGTGTCCCACGCCCACAGGCCGTTGAACCACTTGTTGGAGATCGCGGGCGTGATGCCGTCGTGCTTCAACGCGCCCGCCGCACTGCGCCAGTTGGTGATCAGCGTTTCGGCCGACTTCACCGCCAGCCGCCGCCGGTTCGGCGGCACCCCGCGAGTCGCCGCCGCGACGTAGCCGTGCCAGCGAGCGTCGTCCTCGGCGACGGTGCGCCACGGCTGAGTCAACGCATGCCTCGCCGCCGACGCGTCGGCAGCGGCCTCGGCGGGAGTGAAGGTGTAGGACTCGGTCCAGGTCAGCGTTCGCCGGCCGTGCGGGCCGAGCAGCAGGGGTGCGTCGCGGGTGGTGGTGTACGTGTCGCCGGTGACCGTGGTGGTCACCGGGTCGGCGTGGGCGACCTGGAACCGTTCGGTGCCGTCGGTCAGGTAGTCGTTGGTTTCGCGCACCTTGGCGAAGCCGACCGCGACCCCGTCCTTGGTCGCGGAGAGGCGGGGAGCGTCGTGCTGGGGTCCGGCGTCCGGCCGCAGCAGCGTGCCGCTCCAGCCCGCGCCGACCGCCCGCGGCCGGTACCCGGTGTTCTCCACGGTGGCCTGGACCAGTGCGGTGCGGTTGCTGGCGTAGCGCAGTTCCATGACGACGCGCAGACCGTCGACCTCGAAGCTCTGCCTTAGCGCGCCGGGCAGGGAGTTGAAGGCCGGGTCGCGAGCGTCGGCGAGGTTGATCGGGTGCCCGGCTTCGCTGAGGTTCAGCCGGCTGAAACCGGCGCTCAGCCACCACGGGTACTCCTGCGCGAGGTACAGCGGCCCGGTGAACGCACCGTAGGACGCGGTGTCGCCGACCTTGGGCAGCGCGTAGGCGTGCCACGCGCCGCGGTCGGCGAATACGTTGATGTCGCTGACATCGCCGCCGGCCGAGCCGGGCAGCGCCGACGTGGGCACGCCCTGCAAGTCGAGCACGTCCGCGTAGGACGACGCGGCTTCTTCCCCGGAGGACCCGGCCGCGACCGCGGGCGGCGGGAGCAGGAGAGCGGCGCCGACGGTGATCGCCGCGAGAGCTGTGCGCGAACGGAACATGAACACCTTCCTGAGCGAGGGACTCGGCAGCGGGCCCGCCAGCAGCCCGCAACGGCTCCGGTCCCCGCTTCTCCACATCCAGGGGGACGATATCGCCTGCCTGCCACCACACCCGGGCGGGACGCGATCTTGGTCAGTTCGGCTGTTTCCGCGGCTTGGTCCGGCCGAACGGGTGGATCCGGTGCCAGGCCGTCTTCCGGTCAAGACCAGCCGTCGAGCAAGCCGATGGTGACGCTGGTCCGGGCGGACGTCGCCCCAGCGCAAATCGTTTCCGGGAAAATTGACGCGGTCGTGCCGAAGCATTTCACGTCAGTGACATTATGGGCTGCGGTGTGGCGGATCCGAGCACGCAGCCTCATTTCCGGATCGACGTTTTCCCCGCAACTGTGCGAAATTCCCGCGGCTGTCTCCAGTGACGCTGACCTGGCACGTGCCCGGCCGGGACCCTGCAACCTGACGGCCGCGATCCGCGAGGCGTTCGCCGCCAAGGCCGCCTGATCAGCGCCACATGGCTGCCGCGGCGCGGGCGTAGTCGGCGAAGGAGATCGGCGGACGGCCGGTGATTCGCTGGACGTGGTCCGTCACGTCGGCGGCCCAGTCGTTGCGGATGCCTTCGTACATGGCGGCGTAGAAGTCGGCGACATGCCCAGGCGTGCCCCCTCCGAGCATGGCTTCGCGGAACTCGGCCGGGTCCATCGCCTGGTACCGCACCGGCTTTCCCGCGGCGTCGCCCACGATCGCGGCCATGTCCGAAAAGGGCAGCGAATCGGGGCCGGTCAGGGAGTAGGTCTTGTGCTGATGCCCGTCCTGGGTCAGGGCGACCGCGGCCGCGGCGGCGATGTCCTCGACGGAGATCGGCGCCACCCTGCCGTCGCCCGCCGGAACCGTGACGACACCGCTGCGGATGCTCTGCAGGATCGAGGGGTGTTCGGAGAAGTTCTCCGCGAAGACGTTGGGGCGCAGAATCGTCGCGGGCACCGGCCCCGTTTCGAGGAATCGCTCGACTCCGTGCCTCGGGAAGCCCTCGCCGGACAGTTGCGCCGTCGTGTTGGACAAGTGGACCACCCGGCGAACCCCGGCGGTCCTGGCGTCGTTCAGCAGCGCCGCGACCTCTCTCGTGGGGTCGGGGCAGATCGGCAACCACTGGTAGATCGCGTCCACGCCTTCCAACGCGGGCGGGTAGGTCCTCGGGTCGCTCCAGTCGAAGCGGACCGGCGTCACCGAACCCTCCGGTCTCCCCGGGATTCGGCTTGCCGCCCGGACCGTGTGTCCCCGCTTGGCCAGCAAGGACACCACACGGCGTCCGGTGCGGCCGGTCCCGCCGAGAACAAGAACTGTGGTCGGCACGCGTTCCTCGCAAGGTAGGGTCGAATCGGTAGCAACATCACCGTAGGAATGGGTTATCGACGCGCGCCATGACAGCTCTCGACAGGTTCATGTCCGATCGGCGCCGAGCCGGTGCGAATCGGGCGTGGCGGTGACGGCGAAAGCGGCCGGTCGTGAGCGCGACCATGTGGCCGACGTCGTGGGCCAGGTCGTCGCCGCCTTGCGGAGCGGCGCCGTTGTCTACGGCCGGGCGCTGCTGAGCGCCCCCTGGGGCATCGCGTTCGAGTCGCGATCGATCGCGACGATCTACGTCGTGATCGCCGGTTCCTGCGTGCTCGTCCCCGACGACGGGCAGGCTCTGCGTCTCGCCCCGGGGGATGTCGCGTTGCTGCCGTCCGGCGCCGGGCACGTCGTCGCCGACACTCCAGGCAGGCCGGCTCCCACCGTCCGAGAGCTGTTCGGCGCCGACCTGGAGGAGCTGTCGGCCTCCGACCTCGTCATCGAGGGCGACGGTCCCGAGACCGTCCTGGTCTGCGGGGCGTACCTGCTCGAACCGGCGCCGCAGCACCCGTTCACCGCCTCCTTGCCCGACGTCGTGCACGTCCCGGCGGACCAGATGCGCGGCGCCAGCCTCGCCGCCGCCGTCCAGTTGCTCGCCACCGAGGTCGACCACTCCGGCCGCGGTACGCCCGCCGTGGTGGCCTCGCTGCTCGACCTGCTGTTCACCTACACCCTGAGGTCCTGGTTTCTCGGCCAGCCCGACCAGCTGGTCGGGTGGGCCCACGCGCTCCACGACCCCGCGGTGGGCCCCGCGCTCGCGCTCTTGCACGACGACCCCGGCAGACCCTGGACCGTGGAGGCACTCGCGCACGCTGTCGGCGTCCCGCGTGCCCGGTTCAGCCGCCGATTCACTTCGACGACAGGTCACACTCCCATGGAGTACCTCGGGATGTGGCGGATGACCGTGGCCGCCCGCCTGCTGCGCGAGGGCCAAGCTCCTCTGCGTCAGATCGCGCGGAAGGTCGGTTACGACTCGGAATTCGCGTTCGCCCGCGCTTTCAAGCGGGTGGTCGGTCACGCTCCCGGTCGTTATCGCGCGATGCACAGCTCTGAGGGCGTTGTTGATACGCGGCGATGACTCGTAGTCGGTTGATTGCCGCAGCCGTACGGTCCCCGGCGCGCACCTGGTGCCACTCACCCGATTACGTCCGGGAGCGGAACTCCCTTGAGCTCCGTGGCCCCGGACAGGTGCTGCGGGGCGGGCACGTGCGCGCTGCTCGCGCCGGACGTCCTGCTTCGATGAGGAGCTGCACGCGGCCATCCGTGAGGCGGCCCAGCCTCAGCCCGGCCGCCGCGATCTCTGCGGCCGAAAACGGGTAAGCCCACTCGGCGTCGGATTCCCTCAGCAGCGGAATTGCCGCGCCGCCGAGTCATACGGGCCGAGACCCTCCATTGTGGACACTGCCCGTCGGATCGCGGTTTCAGGCGCGGCGGCGCGGGTCCAGCCGGTCGGCGTTGCGGGCGGCGAAATCGACGAGGGCGGCGGCCCGGTCGGTCAAGCGGACCTCGCGGGGCCACATCATCGCCACGTTCGCGGCTGGGTCCGCGGGTTCGAGGTCGCACAGTGCGAGCGGCAGGTCCTCGTACGACCGGTTCACCGTGGGGCGCTGGATCAGCACCGAATAGCCGAACCCGCGCGCGACGAGGGAGCGGGTCAGCTCGAAATCGGCGGTCCGGTGCGCGACGCGAGGCTCGACCCCGGCCCGTTCGAACAGTTCGCGGGTGTGCTGGGCCGCGGGCGGGAAGTCCAGCATGATCATCGGCTCGTCCGCCAGTTCGGCCAGCCGCACCGTGCCTCGGCCGGCCAGCCGGTGCGCGGCGGGCAGCAGGGCATAGGGCGGGGCGCTGTACAGCCGGACGGAATCCAGTCCGTCCGGCAGCGCCATGTCGTAGCCGACGGCCAGGTCGAGCCCGCCGGCCAGCAGCCGCTGCGGCAGTTCGGCCTGGTTGCCGGTGACCACCGACAGGTCGACGCGCGGGTGCTGGTCGCGCACCCACTCCATCAGGATGGGGGCCACCGTCGGCGCCACCGTGGAGTAGCACCCGAGCGCCAGCGGCCCGGCGAGTTCGCGGCCTCCGCCCGCGGCCGCCCGTTCGAGTTCGTCGGCGTCGCGCAGCAGGCCGGCGATGCGCTCTCGCAGGTACTGCCCGGTCGGTGTCAGCGTGATGCCGTGCGCCTTGCGGCGGACCACCAGCTGGGTGCGCAGCACGCGTTCCAATTCGGTGAGCGCCGAAGCCACCGCGGTCGGAGTCACGTGCAGCACCGCGGCGGCCGCCGAGATCGACTTCGCCTCCGCCACCGCCGCGAAGTACTCGAGCTGGCGGAGGGTGTAGCCAGCCATAACCAAACCTCAGCTGTGGTTGTTCGCAGGTTAATTGAACTTTACCTGTCGTGGTGGCGTGGCTCACGCTGGGAGCGAGGAGGTCGACGATGACAATCGACACGACAGCGGCGCGCGAGATCCCGACCGCGGACTGGGTGGAGATCCCCGCCTTGTACGCCGACCCTTACCCGGCCTACGAGCGGCTCCTGGCCCAGTCTCCGATCCACTGGGTTCCGGCGCTGGATCGCTATCTGGTGGTCGGCCACGAAGCCTGCCACACCGTCGAACTCGACCAGGAGCGGTTTTCCGCCGACGAAGCGCAGTCGTTGATGAAGCGCTCGATGGGCCACAGCATGCTGCGCAAGGACGATCCCGAGCACGATGCCGAGCGGAAAGCGTACGGCGGGGTGTTGCGGCCGAAGGCGGTCAAGCAGCAGTGGGAAGCGGTCTTCGAGCACAACTACCGCACGTACGCGGAGCGGTTGCGCGCCGCAGGCCCGGGTGCCGATCTGGTCGCCGAGTTCGCCGCACCGTATGCCGCCGACAATTTGCGCGCCGTCCTCGGGTTCCGCAATGCCGCTCAGCGGGATCTGCAGCGGTGGTCGCAGACACTCATCGACGGCACCGGGAACTACGCCGACGACCCGCGGGTGTGGGCCGCCGCGGAACGCTCGTCTCGCGAGGTCGACGAGGCGGTCGACGAACTGCTGCCGATCCTGCGCGCCGAACCCGACGGCAGCCTGCTGTCCGTGCTCGCCGCCTCCGGAATGCCGTCGGATGCGTTGCGCGCCAACGTGAAAATGACGATCGGCGGCGGGGTCAACGAACCGCGCGACGCGCTCGCGACCGCGGCGTGGGCGCTGCTGACCCATCCCGCGCAGCTGGCGGCGGTGCTCGCCGGGCAACGATGGCGGGAAGCCTTCGAGGAATCCCTCCGCTGGGTCGCGCCGATCGGCATGTATCCCCGGCAGACGACGCGGGACACCGAACTGGCCGGGCTCGCGGTGCCCCGGGGCGCGCGGCTCGGCGTCGTGATCGGCGCGGCCAACCGGGATCCCGCGGTGTTCGGCGATCCGGCGGTCTACGACATCGACCGGCCGCGCAAACCCCACCTCGCCTTCGGCGGCGGCAACCATTTCTGCGCCGGTGCGTGGGTCGCCCGCTCGTCGGTGGTCAGCGTCGCACTGCCGCGGCTGTTCGCCGATTTCCCCGGGCTGCGGCCCGATCCGGCCCGGCCCGCGACGGCAGGCGGCTGGGTCTTCCGCGGCGTGCTCTCCCTGCCCGTGCACTGGGACTGAATCCTCGAGGAGAACCGAATGCCCAAGGTCACCTTCCACCACGACGGGGCCGTCAGCACTGTCGTGGCGGCGGCCGGCAGCACCGTCATGCGCGCCGCCGTGGAAAACGGAGTCGACGGGATCGTCGGCGAATGCGGCGGCCAGGCGATGTGCGCGACCTGCCATGTCTACGTCCGCGAGCCCTACCTGGCCGTCGTGCCGCCTCTCTCCGAAGACGAGGACGAAATGCTCGCGTGCACCGCGGCGACCCGCGACGAGCGGCGCAGCCGCCTCGGCTGCCAGCTGAAACTGGGCGGCGCTTTGGAAGAAGTCGAGGTGGACGTGCCTGACACCCAGCTCTGAATCCCGGGTCGCGCGCGTGCCGGATCGCCCCGGGGAGGAGCCGTTGTCGCGGCAGATCGCGAGGATGCGGTCGTAGAGCCGCAGCTCCACCTCGACGTCGAGACCGACGCGCTCGGTGGTGATCGAGGACCTCGTTGACCAGGTTCTGCAGGGTCTGCGGAACATCGGCCCTTACACTTTCGTGCGAGCAGGGAGCCGACGGAGCTGAGCCAGCGTCGCGCTCGCTACTTCGCACCGAAGCGAGGCAGTATGGGCCAGGAGTACGCACTGACATGCGAAGCGATCGATGTTGTCCTCTCTGACTCGCCGGTGAAGGCGAAGCGCCTTCTTCTGGGCGATGTCCTGCGTCGCATGCTGAAGGCGGACGTCTTCGCCTCCTTTGTCTGCGATGCGTCCGGGCCGTACGCCGATCCGGTCCAGCTCGACCTGGGCGACGACGCGCTTCGCGCCTACCACCGGCATTTTCGGCACGTTGACGACCTGACCCCGAGGCTTTTCGCGCGGGGGAGCGCTTCGCGGGTCACTCCGGCCGCCGGGGTGTCCGCCGAGTTCGTCCGCGATTTCCTGCATCGCGGCGGCATGTACCACGGCATGAACTACTTCCCGCCGAGCGCCGGCCCCGGTTCGGTGGACCTGCGGGTGTGGCGGGGACGCGGAGACCGCGCGTTCACCGAGGCGGACGCGCGGGTTTTCCGGTCTTTCGGGGATCTGGTCGCCCGGACCTGGCCCCGGGAGGCGCCATCCGGTCAGAAACCGCTGTCCCGGCGCGAAACCGAGGTCGCGGAGCTGGTCGCGGACGGGTACAGCGACAAGCAGATCGCCGCGGCCCTCGGCATCGCGCCGCCGACTTTGCGGACCCACCTCAGCAACGCGTTCGCCAAGACCGGTGCCCCCAATCGCGCGGCCCTGGCGGCGCACCACCTCCGCCATCGTCAGAAATGACGATGGCGGAGACCGCGCGGCATGCCGAGACTCCCGGATAAGCCCCATTCGCTGCAAAGGAGCCCCGGATGCCGCTTACCCCGGCGGGTGTCGCCCACCCCACTGTCTTGGACGCGGTCGAACGACCGGAACCAGGAGAGTGGACGCAAACCTGTACTGCCGACGAAATCGCGGCCCAGTTGCCGTTCGCGGGCGGGAAGCCGTATCCGCTCGCGGTGAAAGCGAACATCGCGGTGCGCGGACTGCGCCGATCCGCGGGATGCGAGCTCTTGGACATCGCGCCGGAGGAGGCCGACGCCCCGGTCGTCGCACTGCTGCGCCGCTCCGGCGCGGTGGTCGTGGGCATGGCGAACATGCACGAACTCGCCTTCGGGATCACTTCTCAAAACACCTCCTACGGAGCGGTGCGCCTGCCCGGCCGCCCGGGTTATCTGGCAGGGGGGTCCTCGGGCGGCAGCGCCGCGATCGTCGCGCGCGGCCACGCCGAGGTCGCGCTGGGCACGGACACCGGGGGCTCGATCTCGATCCCGGCCAGCCTGTGCGGGGTCGCGGGATTCCGCCCCAGCACTGGACGCTGGCCGACCGCGGGCATCGTCGGCCTGTCGTGGACGCGAGACGCCCCCGGGATCTTCGCGCGATCGGTGCGGCGCCTCGCCGAGATCGACCTGACGATGCTCGGCGGAACAGCGGATCAGGACCTTCCGCGGCCCCGGATCGGGGTGCCCGCCGAACTGTTCCGCGAGCTGCACCCCAGTACGCGAGCGGCGGTCGAGCCGGCCTTGGACGCGCTCGCGGATACCGTCGAGCTGGTGCCGGTGAAGCTCACGGAGATCTGGGAGCTGAGCCACGCGGCAGCGATGCCGATCGTTTGCTGGGAAGCCCGCCGGCTGCTCGGAGACGTCGCCGCCCGCGCCCTGGGCATGAACCCCGAGCAAGCGTTCGCTCGGCTGGTCGCTGACGTGCGCAGTCCTGATGTCCGGCAGATCCTGGAAGCGGAGGCATCGTCCCCGGTGTCGCCCGACGAGTACGCGATCGCCCAGCGGCGAACCGAGCAAGCGAGAGCGTGCTACGCGGAATTGCTGCGCAGGCACGCGCTCAGCGCGCTCGCGTTTCCCACTACGCCCGCTCCAGCTCCGCCCGTCGACTGCGACGGGACTGTGGAGCATCTGGGCGACCGCGTCGACGCTTTCGAGCTCTACACCCGGAACACGACGCCAGGCGCGATGCTCGGGGCGCCCATGGTCACCTTCCCGCTGGCCGTCCCCGCGAGAGGTCTTCCGGTCGGGCTGACGATCCAAGGAGCACGGTTCGACGACCGCCGGACACTGCGTCTCGCCGAACGCATGGCGGAGACGCTGTCGAACACCGCCGACCGGGCCGGTTGACCGGGCGAGAGCGACGTCAGCCTGGATCCGTGCGGACCTGCTGATGCGCAGCCGTGCTCGCCGCGTCTGCTGCTGTGCCGCGGGCAGCGCTGTTGCCAGGTCGTGGGCCGTGTGGAAGGCGCAGCACGAGGCCGCCGTGGCGGGCGGATCTCGTCGCGCGGCCGGATGGTCGGCGGGCAGCAGTGGGCGTTCTCGCCAAACAACGGCCCGACTCCCGCATCTGCGGCTACCCCAATCTCGGCGTTGAGTTGCGCGGCGGACATGACGGGTTCTGCTTAGGCGGGATTTCGACAGGCGCGGCGGGATAGGCGAGGTTTTCGGTGTAGGCGAACGCGTCGCAGGCGGCGGCGAAGGGCCGGGGTGTTCTGGTCCGGACCTGGCAGCGCATGACGTGGTCTCCGCGGTTCTCCTCATCCCGCAACGGACGCCCCGCCGAGATGGCCGCCGCGGGATGCGAGAACGCCTAGACCGCGTCGATGAGCTGGGCCACCGCCGCCGAACGAGGCTGGAAGACGTCCAGCACGCCCACCGCCCGCAAGGTCGGGACCAGCTGCTTGAGCTGGTCGACGATCTGCTCGTGGTCGGTTCCTCCCGGCTCGGCCTGCTCGAGTTGCTTCACGTTGGCCACGAACGCCGCGACGGCGCCTTTGCGGACCTCGAGGCCGCCGAGGGCGGTGCGGTCGACGCCGTCGGGCAGCACGTCTTCGGGGCGAATCGGCTCGGGCATGGTTCCTCCTCAATAAGCGTGCACCGTGCGCGCGAACCGGATGCACCTCTACGACACGCTTCTCGAGGGCCACGCCGGAGTCGATCGGTGGACCTACCCGGTACTTTCCGGGCTCGCCCGGGCCGGCTCGTCCTCCGCCAGCGAACTCGCCGACCAGATCGGCCTCGATCGCACCGTGACCACCCGCTACGCGACCCGGTTGCAGGAGGCCGGGCTGCTGACCAGGCAACCCAGCCCCCAGGACCTGCGAGCCACCGTGCTCCAGTTGACGCCGGCGGGCGAACGCTGCGTCCAGACGCTGCGCGCGCGCCTCGACGATCTCGTGCTGAGTGCTCTCCCGGACTGGTCGCCTGACCGAATCCACACCTTCGCGCTGGACTTCGACCAAGTCGTGCAGAACCTCATCGGCGCACCCGCTGCTGCGGACCACCAACCCCCCGATGCTTGAAACTGCCTGTCCGCCCCGGAAATGCGCCGCTGCGCCCGAGGGCGCACGTCGATCCCCGATGAGAGCAGGAAGCCGTGCTGAGAATCCGGTGGTCTAGTCCGGTGATGCGGCCACGCTGTACGGCGACGTCGCGATCCGTATGACCCGGGTCGAACGCCGGGTCAACGGAATCAAGTCCACCGGGCGGAACGACAAGGGCATCCAGTACCGCTTCGGCCTGAAGTACGGGCAAGCGGCGACAGGCCGGTGCGGTGGGGTATTCGACGCTCAGGCGATCAGCCTGGTCGACGACGGATTCAGCCGCGGACCAGAAGCTGACGTCCGCGGGCACTGGGACTGTGCTGGTCGGCCGCGCGCTCGGCCCGGTGCTGCTCGCGCTGGCGATCCGCGCCCGCGTCAAGCGCTAGGCGTGCTGAGGCCGCGCGGGCTGTTGGGGGTGAAGGTTGTCGGCTCGGGGACGGCGGCCCAGTCGCCCGGGCTGGGAGGGATGCCGGTGGTGCTGGCGTAGATCTGGGTCCGGTTGGTGCCGTCGGCGTTCATCACCAGCAGTCCTTGGGTGTCGACCATGAACAGGAGCAGGGCGCTGTCGGGGGACCAGGCGGGGAAGACGTCGTTGTTGTTGGCGCCGGAGATGTTGGCGGGGTTGGTGCCGTCGGCGTTCGCGGTGTAGACGTGGGCGCCTTGGGGATCGGGGTTGAATGCCGAGAAGGTGAATGCCCAGAAGGCGATCTGCTTGCCGTCCGGGGACCAGCGCGGGTGGTGCAGGGTGTGGCCGGGGACGCTCACCAGAGGGGTGTTCCCGGTGCTGTCGGGCGTGACGGTGGAGATCAGTCCGTCGGAGGAGCTGTAGGCGATCCTGGCGCCGTCCGGGGACCAGGCGGCCTCGAGGCCGCCCACGCCTAAGGTGACCGGGTCGGTGCCGTCGGCGTTCATGACCGTCAGCCTGCCGCGGTCGCTGCAGGCGAGTTTGGAGCCGTCCGGGGACCAGGTCAGCGACTGGCCGTCGGCGTAGGCTCCGGACGTGATCTGGGTGATCTCGGTGCCGTCCGGGTTCATGGTGAGGACTTGGACGTCGGGGCCGACGCGCCTCTCGAACGCGACCTTGGTGCCGTCCGCGGACACACGCGGGACGAAGGAGTCCTGGCCGCTGACGACGGTGGCGATCCCGGTGCCGTCCGGGTTGATCGAGAGAATGGCGCCGGACTGGGTGAAGAAGATCTTGCCGTTGCCGCCGGGCAGCGCCGCCTGCGCGGGCCCGGCCGACACCGCGGCGGCGAGCACGCCGCACGCCGCCAGCACCGCCAGGCGGCGGGGTGCGCGAGCCCGGGGTCTCGCTACTGTTTCCGGGGTTTTCCGGACTGGCCTGAAAGGCGTCATGGGAGCGGGTTCTCCTTCTGTGCCCGCACGTGGCGGCCTGTCGGTCCAGAACCGCGTCGGTCACGACCGGGCGTTACTGGCGCAGCCGCCCCGGCGCACGGCGTGCAACCCGGCGCGTGACGGCCGGCGTCCACGCTCCCGCATACCCGAGATCGAGCGCAGGGGCCGGAACTACCGCAAAACGGTGACCTGCGGCCTCTTGCGCCGCACCCGGCACGCGATCTCGAAGCAAAACTGGGAGGGCGGCGTCGCGTTGAATCAGTTCTGCAACCGGAACCGGGCGATCGAGAAGAACCCGTTCTGGGTGACGATCCGCTAGCCGAGGCCAGGAGGAACGCGTGAGCGAGCCGGTGAGGGCAGCGACCGCTGAGACATTCGAGGCGTACGCGATGGTCCGGTTGATCTGGACCGGGATTTCGGCGAGATCCTGGAAGCCCGTCGGGCCGAGCTGCTCCAGGTCCGAGTCCGCGCTGACGATGCCTCCCCGCCGACTGGTGTCGCGATCGCCCAGCAATGCGGCGTCGGAAAGGCCAACCTGCGGGCGGTCCGTGACGCGTACTACGTCCGGTATCTCGGACTGCCGCCCTTCGACGCACGAACCGCTCGGCAGCACAGCCACGCCAGCACGCATTCGGAAGCCCGGTCTTTGCGCCGGATAGCAACAAAAAGCGGCCCGCAGAGGCCTCGCTGGCCGTGTCTGACGTCGGATGCGGCCAGGTCGGCCGGCTCGGGGCGCGGCTGTGCGCACACCCCGCCGGTGCTGGTCCGCGCCAGTCTTGCGCTCGCGTCCTTCGTTGCAGCTCAGGCATTGCGCAGTGCGGCCGAACCCGCGCTGTCGGCGGCGGGAGCGGAGATCTCAGGTGAGCGGAGCGGCGTTCGTACTACCGCACTTTCTTGGTTGTTCTGCGGAGTTTTCCGCGCAGTGCGCGGAGTGCGATCGGTCCGAGGTCGTCGACCACCTCGATCAGCACGGCCAGCCGGTCGAGTGCGTCCAGGGCTGCCTGGGTCCCGTCCGGGTCGACGCCTTCGTAGAGCTCCAGTCCGACGAACCCGGCGCTCACCGCGCGTGCGAGGCCCGCGATGTCGATCACCTCGGATACCGGGGAGCCGGCCAGCAACCTGGTCAGGGCACTCTCGATCGGGGTGATCCACAGCTGCAGGGCCGTCGCGGTGGCTTCGGCGAGCTTGGGGTCGGCCTGGGCGCCGGCGAGCATCTGGGCGAGCACCGTGACGTTGCCCTGGGCGCGTTCCTCGGCATGCAGGCCGCGGCCGAGCGCGAGAAGCTGCCGCAGGTCGGTGACCTGGCCGAGACGTTCGGCAAACGGTGTCACCCGGGCCTGGGTCGCGGCGAGGCACGCGGCCTGGAGCAGGTCGTGGACGGTGCCGAAGTGGTAGAAGACCAGCGCCTGGTTGATCCCGGCGGTGGCCGCGATGCTCCGCGCCGTGGTGCCGATGAGCCCGTGCGTGCGGATCGTCTCGATCGTGCCGTCGATCAGGCGTTGTCGGGTGTCGGCCACGGCTTCACCGTAGAGGCCCCGGCCGCCGGTGGCTGACGGCACCCGGGTGAGGCAGTCGCTCCGGAGGGCCAGCGGGCCGGTACTCGAAATGCCACCACTCGTTGTCATACACCCGATACAGGTGATGGCGCGCGCCGTTCCGCTCCAGCCAGCGCGAACCCTCGACAGGTCGCACGTCCAGGGCAGTGCCCGCGACATGCCGGGACTCGTGCGGCGGCAGCGCCCGCCGCCGGGCCGCCGCCGGCGACCCGCTCCGACGGACCTCCTCGGCGAACAACCGTTCCTGTTCCCCGGCATCCCGGTGCCCGGAGGTGAGCCCGATCAGCTCGCCGTCCCGCCACAACGCGTGCGTGCGCGCCGCGGTGAACGCCGCACGGGTCGCCGGCGTCAGGCCGGTGAGGTCCTCGGCGGGGAAACGCACCGCCAGGGCCCATTGGCAGGCTGTGCGCCGAGCCCGGCGCGGCGTGATCACGAACGCAACCGGCAGCAGCGCTGCTGCCAGCATCCGGGTAACCGCCTTGTACCAACGGTCACGGCGGTGTGCACGGCCACGATCGGCAAGAACGCTCGTCACGACTAACCCCCCACTCCGGTCGTGCGCACGACCGCCCAACTCGCTCTTGAGCAGTTGCTCAAATCAGAGCATAACCGAGATTTGAGCAACTGCTCAAGCAGCCTCGTCGTCGCCGTGAAGACGTGCTGGTGTTGCACGTCGTGCGGTGGCCGCACCCGAATCTCTCGAAATTCCCGTTGCGCGCCAGTGCTTGTCTGTACCTGACGTCCCCGCCCGACGACCTGCTCGCGGCGTGGCGGGCGGGTTAAGCGGTTCTGCGGCTTTGGGCGACGTACTGGTTGTGAACCTGTGTCTCCGGAACGGATGTCCTGCTGCTCGGCGGCTTGCGGTCGTGGGCGGCGGCGTGCCAGGTCGCCGTGACGGCGGCCGTGCTGGGCGGGCTGCGCTGGCGGCGCAGTGCGTTGGGATTGGCCGCGGCCGCACCGAGCGTGTGGAGACGGTGATGCCGCGCTGCACTTCTGAGCAGACCTCCAAGGAGGTGCCAGACTTGTTCACCGTTCTCGCGCACAACGGGTTTGGTCGTTGACGGGTAGGGGTTGACTAAGGCCGGCGGATCGTCCGGGAACACAACTCAAGCAAGGTCCTGGCCGACGGCGACGCGTTCTGACCCCATCCAAGAAGATGGCTATTCGAGTTCCCTTTTGCCTGGCAACGAGGGACTGCCGCGGTCGCATGGGGGTGCTGCGGAAAGCGTTGGGGGTCGGAGAAGGCCGCTCCCGCATGCGCGGCGACCCAATTTGATTTGGGGCCCATCTCGGTTTCGTGGTGCGTGGACGGGAAGCCGCGCCCCATCCGGTCGGGCACGGGCGAGGTCGACTGGCGCCGGCGAGGACCCCCGCGCGCGGGGGAGACGATCTACGCGGACCTGTTCCTGAGGCTCGTCCGGATCGCCGACGGTCTGTTCGCCACGACCCTCACCGCCCGCCAGCGTCCCGCCCGGTGGCTTTCCTTCGCGATCGAGTGGATGAAGTCCATCCTCGTCCCGGCACCGGCGCACACCTTCACCGCCCCGCCCCGCTCCACCGCGTCGTTCTGCAGGTCCTCAACCGCGAAAGTCAGGAGCGCAGAACGAACGCGGCGACGTCGCGGCCGAGCTGGCGCCCGGCGTCGTGGTCGAGCCGGGTGTGCACGCCCGCGGGGATGCGGCTCAACCCCGCTTCGTTGGCCACGTCCTGGAACGTGCTGAACCGCCGGACCACGTTCGGCAGCGCCTCGGACGTGACCTCCAGTGCCCATCGCGACCCGTACTCCTCGCGCAGGACCAGTGCGCCCGCCTGCGAGACGACGCTGTGCGCGCCGGGGTACGCCGGATCCGCCGGGGTGGTGGCGAGGCTCGACCAGTCCGGGATCGCGTCCGTCGCCGGGTTTCCGTCGCTGTCGGCGAGGCGGGCCGCGGTGATCGGCCGCCAGATCCGGTAGTGGTACTTCGCTTCGTAGAACGCGATCACGGCGTCGGCGAAGGTCAGGTTCAGCTGTGCGAACACCCGGGCCGCGTCGAGCAGGTTGCTGCGCGAACCGCCGACGACCGACTGTGCGATCTCGTTCCAGTAGTTCCAGATCGGTGCCGCCCAGAACTTCGCCTGCACGGTCTGGTCCGCGGTGCGGGTAGTGCTCGTGTCCCGGCCTGTCGCGGCGACCTCGTTCAGCGCTCTCGCGTACCGGGCGCTGTCCAGCGCGGGGTATGGACAGGGCCGGAACTGCCCGGCCCGGTCGAGTACGAATGGCGTCACGGCGGGCCAGTGGGTGAACACCGCGTGCGCGAACGCGGGCGGCGTCGGCCGGTACTGCCCGGGGGCGGTGCCCGGCGTCAGCACCGGCGGGACCGCCGCGGAGCCGTCGTCCGCGCGCAGGCCGAGCAGCAACCGGGCCACCAGCCGCCCGGCTCGCACGCCACCGTCGCGCGGGGTCGGCGGTATGCCGTTGAGCTGCCCGGTCAGCAGGCTCGCGAGTTCCGCGGCCCGGGTGGGGTAGAGCGCGGCCAGGACGTCGTGCGCGGCCTGCGCCGCCGCCGCTTCCGGCGACGCGAGGCCCCGGACATCGAGCGTGAACAGGTACGGATGCCCGTTGTCGGTCGTCGCGACGACGGCGTCGTGCATCGCCGCGTGCAGCAGCGCGAAACTGCGCGTCGGGTGCACGGTCGCAGGCTGGAGGCCGGGCGTGCGCACGATCGCCAGCAGCTCGCGGTTCCAGGCGAGGACGACGTCCGCGCCGCCCGATCGGATCGGCGTCGCCGCGGCGGCGGGTCTCGGCAGGCCGGCGGTGGCGAGCACGGCGGCGGCCGCCCCGCCGGTGACGAGCAGTTGCCGGCGTGACATCGATGTGGTCATTTCTCTCCCCGGGTCGTCGGAAACTCTGTTCACAGATACGGTCTCCGGTTACGGCGTAACCCCGGTTCGTATCCCTCTGGTGGTGGGAAGAACGCGGTGGGGGAGAAGGCGGGCGGTGCCGGTGGCACAGCGGTTCCGGCGCAGACGCGTCGAACAGGACGAAGCGGGCGCGGCGCCCCGCGCGCGGCTGCACGCGGTCGGCGCGGACGTCTACCCGGACTGGGAGGCGGTCTACCGCGACAACGTCGACCGCGTGTTCCGGCTGGTGTTCTCGAAGGTCGGCAACCGGCCCGACGCGGAGGACCTCACCGCGGAGGTCTTCCTGACGGCGTTGCGGCCGCTGCGGGTCTCGGCGAGCGTGGGCGAGGTCCGGGCGTACCTGCTGGCCACCGCGCGGACGGTGCTGGCCGGGCATTGGCGGCGCACGCTCGGCCGGGAGATCACCGCCCTGGACGAGGAGCGCGACATCGCCGCGTTCGAAGCGGACACCGTGGACCCGGGCGTGCTCGTCCGCGCCGAGGCGATCCTCGCGCAGCTGCCCGAGCGCTACGGCCGGATCCTGCGCCTGCGGTTCCTGCAGGCCTGCTCGTTGAAGGAGGCGGCGGCCGAGCTGGGCACCACCGTCGGCAACGCGAAGGTGCTGCAGCACCGCGCGTTGCGCCAGGCGGCCCAGCTGGCGGAAGGGATGGAGACGTGAGCACTCGAGGCGTCCGCCGGTTCGTCAAGGACCTCCTGCGCCGGCGCCGGCCGCGCCCGTTCGAGGCCGGCCCCGGCGACGAGGCTGAGCTGCGGACCGCGGTGCTGCTGCGCGCCGCCCGGCCCGGTGGTGCGGCGGCGAGCGAGGAGTTCGTCGCCGCGCTGCACCGCCGGCTCGCCCAGGAGCTGCGCGAACCCGAGCCCGTGCGAGGCGGCAACCGGCGCCGGTTCATCCAGGTGTCCTCGGCCGCCGCGGTGGCGGCCGCGGCGGGCGCGGGCGTCGAGTACCTGGTGACGTCCGGGGCCGAACCGGCCGCCGCGCCTCCGGAAGAGAAGACCCTGCGGCCCGAGAACGGCCAGTGGCGGGCTGTTGTCGCGGCCCGCGACCTGCCCGAAGGCGGCGTGCTGCCGTTCGACTTCGGGGCCGTCGCCGGGTTCGTGCAGCGCTCCGGCGGGCAGGTGCGCGCGGTTTCGGCGACCTGCACGCACCTCGGCTGCCGGCTGAACCTGGACGCGCCGGCCCGGCGGCTGAACTGCCCGTGCCACCGGACGTCGTTCGCCGTCGACGGCGCGGTCCTCACGCACCAGCTGCCGGTGACCCCGCCGCCGCTGCCGCACCTGGTGGTGCGCGAGTCCGGTGGCGTCGTCGAGGTCCTGGTACCGGTGGAGGGAGCGTAACCCCCGCACGTATTCCTGGTATGAGGAAATCCGTTGGGGTGAAACACTTTCTGCTCATCACTGCGGCCGCGCTGGCGTTGACGGCCTGCGGCGCGCCGCCTCCCGCCGCGCCGCCTCCCGCCGCGCCGATGACGTCGATGCCCGGGATGATGCCGTCGTCGTCGACCGCGGCCGCCAGCTCGAGCGCGAATGCCGTGGCTATCAAGGATTTCGCGTTCGCGCCCGCCGCGACGACGGTAAAGAAGGGCACCACCGTCACCTGGACCAACCAGGACCAGGACGCGCATACGGTCACCAGTACGGGATCCGGCGGCCCGCTGCGGTCGCCGACCCTCCAAACCGGACAGTCCTATCAGTACACTTTCGGCACGCCCGGCACCTTCGAATACCTGTGCACCATCCATCCGTTCATGACGGCGACCGTGACGGTGACCCCGTGACCGAAGACGACCACAGCCCGGAAGGCATGACCCGGCGCCAGCTCCTGTGCCACACGGCGTGGTTCGGCGCCGCGGTGGTCCTGACCGTCACCGGCGGCGAAGTCATCAGCCGGATCGCCGCGCCGGACGACGCGGCCGCCGACGGCGACCCGAACGCGCTGCGGTTCGTCCAGATCAGCGACAGCCACCTCGGCTTCACCGGGTCCTCGAACACCGCCGTCGAGTCGTCGTTTTCCGAGGCCATCACGCAGATCAACGCCCTCGGCCACCGCCCGGACTTCGTCATGCACACCGGCGACCTGACGCACCTTTCGACGCCCGCCCAGTTCGACCAGGTCAAGCAGATGATGGGTGCCCTCGACACCGGGCACGTGGCCACGGTGCCCGGCGAGCACGACTCGATCGACGACGCCGGCCAGAAGTACCGCAAGGCGTTCGGCGCGGGCACGGCGGGCGACGGCTGGTACAGCTTCGACGTCAAGGGCGTCCACTTCATCGCGCTGGTCAACACGCTGAGCCTGGAAAAGCTCGGCCACCTGGGCCCGGAACAGCTGGAGTTCGTGCGCAAGGACGTCGCGAAGCTAGGTTCGGACACGCCGATCGTGGTGTTCAGCCACATCCCGATGTTCGCGATGTACCCGGCGTGGGGCTGGGGGACCGACGACGCGACCCAGGCGCTCTCGTACCTGCGGCGGTTCTCGTCGGTGACCTGCCTCAACGGGCACGTGCACCAGCTTTTCACGAAGACGGAAGGCAACATCACCTTCCACAGCGCGACGACGACCGCGTACCCGTTGCCCCAGCCGGGATCGCGGCCGGCGCCGACGCCGGTGACGCTGCCCGCGGGCAAGCTCAAGGACGCGCTCGGCATCCGCGAGGTGTCCTACCGCCCCGGCGGGCCGGGCCTGGCGGTGAAGGACGTGAAGCTGGCATGAACACCGTCCTCCGCCTCGCGACGGCGGTGTTCCTCGCGGTGAGCGGCTATCTCCACGCGCAGCTGTACATCGGCGGCTATCGAGTGATCCCGGTGATCGGACCGTCGTTCCTCGTTCAGGCTTCCGCGGCGTTCGCGGTGGCCGTGCTGGTGGCTCTGGGTGCCCCCTTCCTGCTGCGGCTGGCGGCCGCCGCGCTGGCAGCGGGCGCCTTGGCGGGCTTCGTGCTTTCACGGACGACCGGATTGTTCGGCTTTTCCGAACGGGGCTTCCAGCCCGCGCCGGAGGCTTTGCTGAGCGTCCTGGCGGAAGCCGCAGTGCTCGTCCTGGTCGCGATCACGCTTTACCGGGCGCGCCAATCCACGCGGACAGCCCACACCTGAACTCCGGCGGCGCACCGCGAGCGGCAGGCCCCCGCGGTGCGCTCCGGTTCACGGCCTCGCGACGGGGCATCCGCTTTGCGGTGGCCGAACTGGCCGAGGACAGTGGCGTGGACCGGTGCCGCACCTGCACCGCCATCGCCGACCAATCCGCGCCTACCGCAGGCATTTTCGGCACGCCGATGATCTGACCCCGAGCTTTTCGCGCGGGGGAGCGCTTCGCGGGTCACTCCTAGTGAGTGACCGGGCGTGACCATTGGTCGTCCGGCGGTGACGAGTCGGTAGGTGACCCAACCGAGCAGGCCGGCGTCGCGGACTCGTTCGTACGCGCGGTCGAGCACCTGTTGTCTCTCCGGCTGCGGACGCAGGTCCGGTCCGCTACAACAATGAAAAAGAGGCGGTCGTAGTGACCGCCTCTCCCCGTGTGTCTAACGTATGTGTCCGAGGGGCGAGTTGCACACTATCCACAACGCTCACGCTGGGGCAAAGCGCTCGGCCTTTGACATAGTCCGCGTACTCCGGGAGCACCGCGTCAAAGTTCTTCCTCAGTCGGAGATCCGACGCGGGTTCACCGGACGGCGCCGGATTCCAATCGGCTTCTCGTTCCAGTGCCTTGTGCGGCTCGCCTCGCTGCAGCCGCCCACGAATCGGGTGACTTGCCCTCGCGGTTGACGACTTTGAGGAGGTGGTCCGCGCCTTCCTGGCCGTAGGCCGCGAGCACTTCGAAGTTGAGGTGCCCGGACCAGTTTTGATAGTCGCCGATGACGACCAGACGGCGGCGGGCGCGGGTGACGGCAACGTTCAGAAGATTGGGTGCCTGTGCTGCCCAGTCGCGTGACCAAGCCTGGTCGGCAGCCGTGCCGAGGACGAGCAGGACGATATCTGCTTCTTTCCCCTGAGTTGTGTGGACGGTGCCCAGCCGATTCGATCCTGGCAAGAGCCGGGATCCGACTACGGTGCGGAGGTTGTCGACGACTTCGCGGAACGGACTGACGACAAACACCGCTTCGGAGACCCGCCGAGTGAGTTCCAGCTTCCGCGTCCGGTCGTTCTCGGCCCAGGGGGGAAGTGCGGTGCCTGCGTCTGCCAGTTCGGACTCCATGCGGTGGGCGATGCGTTCCTGGATGGTGTCCAGTGTGGCGACGACGTAGCGTCCTTCGACGGGGTTCCACTTGGAGGAGCCCCTCGGCTGGGCACGGACGTCGAGCCAGGTGTCCTGTGCGATGAGATCGAAATCCGGGCGCGGCGGCACGCCGTAGACCATCATGCCGTCGTAGGCGATCTTGTTGGAAACCTCGAACATGAGCCGGTCGCACCGGCGGTGGACACGCAGGGGAGAACCGACCCAGGTGTATCCCTCGTCGTCAGGCGCTGGCAGCCAGGTCCCGAAGGCGTTCAGCCGATCCGCGATCGACTGGACGGACGCGTTTTTCGGGGCCCATTGCAGGTCGACCCGAAATTGCCGGCACAGGCGTTTCTGGCCGGACCACGGCAGGGTGAGCACGGGTTCCAGCTGCCGAGGATCACCGACAACGACGGCGCGCTGCGTCCTCCAAAGAGCACCGACGGCTGCCTGCGGCACGGCCTGCCCGGCTTCGTCAATGAACAACCATCCGAGTGCCTCGCGGCCCAGGGACCTGAACATCCGCGACATCGACGCGAACGTCGTGGAGACGACTGGCACGACGAAAAACAACATCTGCCAGGCGGCCAGTACTGTGCTCGCCGGGAGATCGGCTGGCGCGCTACCGCCGACCACGTCCATCGCCGCGCGCAGGTTGCCCCAGCACCGGCGGGGCTCGGCGGCCAGCACTGCCTGATGGAGCTCCAGCGCGGCGAGAAAGACTCTCGACCTGGCCGCGGCGAATTCCTCGTCCATCCAAGGCGCAGAGGTCTCCCGTCGCTCCATTGCCGGCAGGTCGCCGGGTTCGGCTTGCCATTCGGCGCCCGGCACGTGGGCAGGCCATTCGCGAAGCGCCTCCGAGAGCCGCTGGGCTTCGAGCTTGAGCTCCGCTCGCCGGGCTGCCACCGCGCTGTCGGTTGAACCGACTGCGGCGGCCGCGAGCTCGATTTCTCGCTCGCACCGGGAGAGCCAGGCCCAATTCCTCTGCTCTCTTTCGGCTGCTTCGTGCAGATATCGTTGCTGTGAAGTGAGCAGTGCGGCGCTCCGACGATAGGCTGCGTCGGCCGCGTTCATCAGGCGGTCAGCTTGGTCGAGCGCCTCGGCAAGGGGTTGTGCCTCGCCGCGCCATTCGCTCAGGGCGCGCCGTGAGAAGAGCCTGCGGACCAGGCCGGGCTTACCCGAGATGTGGCTGTACAGCGCGGTACTGGCTGCCTTGACGTGGAAGCTCGCTCGGTCGCACTCCTTTTTCGAGGTCGTGAGGGCGTTCCGCGCTTTCTCGACTTCGTTCTCTGCACGCCAGCGCTCGTCGCGGGCAGCCTTGGCCTGCCGTCTCAGGTTGTCGCTATGGGCCTGGAGCCGGGTCGCCTGATCACGTGCGTCCTCGGCCTTGCCGCGCAAGAGGCGCAGCAAGGCATCCGGTTCGTCAAGTCGCCCCAGAGATGCCGCCACTGCCTGCCTCTCTTCGGCGAGCAGTCGCACCTCGTCCACCGCGGCGTTGAACTGCTTGACGGCGTCCTCCCAGGACGGCACTTGGGCTGCGGTACCGTCCTTGAGTGCTTTGAGAATCTTCTGTAGACCGAGAAGCTCCGAGGATTTCTTCGGAGCATTCTTTCGCCGGCCAGTGCTTCCCCACCAGAATCGGTCGACGAAGTCAGATCGGTAGTCCCGCCGGCCCAGGCGGGCCGCGACTGCGCCCCAGCAGGGCGTTCCAGCCAGCAGGCTGGCGGGTCCGGCGAGGTAATCGGCATCGGGAAACGATTCGAGGTCGACGTTGGTCACGGACGGTACCTCGAGCGTGATGTTCTCTACTGCTCCGTTGTTCGACGAAGCGACGACGATCTCGAAGCCCGTCAGTTCGGAGTGCAGCGGAAAGATGGCCTGCCTGTAGACCTTGGAATCCTCGCCCACCTCCCACGCGACAGACGACTTCTCGAATGCGTCGCTCGCGTTCTTGAGCTTCGCTAGTCGGAGGGCGCGTTCGACCACCAAAGCGGCGATCATGTCGCGTAGCATCGTCGTCTTGCCTGTTCCAGGGGGACCGTTGACCGCGTACACGCCGCGCGCTGTCGGCTCCTTGAATCCATTGAAGATCTCGTTGATGGAAAACTGCTGGCTCAGTGTCAACGGACGGTCCGGAGCAGCCGGCCAACGCCCGAGCGGCATCGAAGCCGGCTGCAAAGACCGCAGCATGGTATGCGGAGACGTACGCAAGTCGACTCTGCGCGAAACGTCGATGGATTCATCGGCGCGCAGATATGCTGCCAGCGCTCCGCCGGCGTCGCCGCTTGCTACTGCGTCGGCTACTCGATCAAGATCGTCGGCGTAGAAACTGTTGAGGAACTCGTCGGTCGATACGTCGTCGCTGGACTTCAAGGGTACTTGGTAGCTTTTGACGCGGACCGTGTCCGGTTTCAACTCCTCCGCTACACCCAGAGTCTCGGAGACCCACCGGGTGATGGCGGCTAGGTCGTCTACGGTCAAAACCTTCGTGCCAAGGCCGATCGGCGGAGGCTCTGGCTCGCCGGCATTTCCCCTTTCTTCGATCCGCTGTCCCGCGGGTTGCTCTTTCTTGTGTTTCGCTGTCGCGCTGATTGTTTCATTGAGATCCTTGGCCAGCGCATCACCGACTTTCTCGATAACCTTCGCGGCGATCGGACCGACCGACGGTGCGGCAACTGCGCCCAGCACCGACGGCAGTGACGCGATACCCCCGGTCACGACGTCGAGAGCGAGCCGGGCCGCTGTGCCGGCGACAAGTCCGGTCTCTCGTTTGCCGCCCGGTTCGACCGGAATCTTGCCATCACCGATCTCAAGAAGATAAGCTCGCAGCTGCTCCTCGTCCGTTTCGAATCCAGCCAGCCAAGCGTCATCGTCCGGACCTGGCGTCAGGGTCCTGCTCACGGCCCACCCACAGGTGGAAAGAGTAACGCTGTCCTGCAGCAAACGGCCGCGGCTGTCGACGGCGAAACTCAGGAGTGCGCTCTTGCCCCCGACGCGACCGTCGAAATCGTGTTCGTCCTCGGGCGCACGGAGGGTGTTCTGGAGTACTTCACGCACCTTGCCGACGTCGAATACTCCGGCGTACACCGTGTGCCGCCACGTCCAGTTGTCCTTCGCCGGGCCGAGCGTGTCCTGTTCCCAGGGCAACGCACGTCCGTGCATCACCGCACGCATCCCTTTGCGGGGATCGATCGGATCGACTTTCGGCGGACTGAAATACTCCACCGCCCGCCAGTAGCGGAGAATTTGCGCTTGGCGTTCCAGCTCGGCGTTCCCGTGTTCCATACCCCTGACCCCCTCAAGCCAGTTGCTGCGCCGTGACCTTACACCCGTGCCTTTCGACAACTTCGCCGGACGGCTGATGCGGTATCGCGTTGGCGCTCAGCAGACAGTCGTCGTGCGTGGCGGGCTGCCGTCATCCCGTCGTGCTGGTGAGGCATGGACCGACGACATGTCCAGGTCCGCCTGGATCCGACCGGCTCTTCCCGCTCAGTCACGCTTCCGGACAGACGGACTCATTCGGACTTCGTGGGCCGACGTCCTAGGCGTCGCCAGTAAAGCTGGACGGAGATTTGGAATTACCTATTCGCTGTCGCACGCGTGGTGCGACGGGTCCGGCTCATCTACGGTATTACGCTGATCTGTAAGGGGGTGTTGGCTGACGCCAGCGAGATTGCCCCTGAGACCAGAGCTGAGCGCGCGAATGTGAACAGTGTGCTTGGCGACAGCGTCTTGTCCAAGCGGTGAATCGCGTACGCGAGCCCCTCCGGGCGGCCGCCGAGTGCATCGTCGCAAGCGGTATGCCGAGCGCTTGGGGCGGCGCGGTCGCGATCGCTGTTTGTTGCCGTGGCAGGGTTGATGACGGGTGTGTCGGCCGTGTTGTCGGCGGATCGCCGGCACATTGGTCTGGGGGGCTTAGCCGCAGCTCCGTCGGTGCTGCGCGAAGCCGGGGTGGCGTTGCCGGACGGGATCGCCCGCGGTGCGACTTGACACCGGCCGGGCGGGCGGAGACGCCTGCAGAACGATTTCACGTTCTCGTCCGGGGAGGGGACTGAGGCGAGAACATGCTGCTCCTCCGGGTGCCGACGCTGCGTGGACCCGGCGATCTCGCCCGAACCGAGCTGGCCGATCCGAATGCCTCAGCAACGACCCCGCGGAGACGGACTTCGTGAGAGGGATGCCGGATCGCACCGACAGAAACGAAGTGCGATAAGCAATCGGGGCGGCTGCGTCTCCAACCGCACCACCGATCTGGTGGATCCCTAGGGAGTTGAACCCCCAGTGTCCGAGGGGTGAGTTGCACACTAGCCACACGCCTGCACCTGGCCCAGTGAACGACGGAGCTTTCCCGTAGAAGGCAGCACGTCGGTTTGGCTCTGGCCTACTGTCGGCGGAAGGTGACTCCACGGGCGTAGCGCGCGTTGGTTATCCGAGTGCGCCGAGCTGCTGCAGGCGTGCCAGCGCAGCTGCAGCGTGCTGGCGCAAGGCTTCGTCCAGGTCACGTCGCTGTGCTGGTGAAGCTTCCGGCGATACGAAGTACTCGTCGACCTCGGAGAACAGTTCGTCGAGGACGGCGAACACGTGGTCGGGGTGCAGGGCTTCGTCGTTCTTAATCAGGTGGAGGTATTGCTGCTCGAACTGGCCAGTGTCGATCGTGCGGTCAACGAACCGCGCGATCAGCTCGCCGTAATCGGCTCTGTCGCGCTTGTTCTCTTCGGAAGCGTTCACCTTCACCCCCCGCCCAAGGATCCTCGTTCGATGACGTTGCGAAGCTGCTGGACGTTCAGTTTCGAACCCGTCCCGTATGCTCCATCAGGTGCCAGCGTCTCGCAGACGCGGGTGTTCTCGTTGTAGATCAGGATCGCGGGGTCCCAGCGGCAGCGGCCGACGTCCGCTGTCTTGATCGAGTTCGCCAGGTCTTCCGCCAACTTTCGCAGCGCGTCCTAGTTGGCTTTGGCGCTGGCGTTGCTCCGGTTCTGGTCGACGCTGAAGTCCTTTGCGTGTTTGAAGTGGCTCAGCAGCTGGCCGTTCGGACAGTCCGGTTCAGGGACTTGGTGCACGGTGAGTTCATCGCTGGTGAAGCCGCCAAGAAGGTTCCGTCCCAGCGGGCCATCCGCCCGTGACACGAGCACTATAGGCCGGACGGGTGCCGAGAACTCCAGGGGGAGCACCTGATCAGCGACGAATTCTGAAGTAGCGCATGCACTCGATCCGAAATGGGGTCAGGGTTTCTCGAATGCGGCACGCCGTGGCGTGCCGAGCGGCACGGAGGTATCGCCAGGGAACCACCCCTGTCACGGTCATTCGTATCGGTGACTGCGGCGCTTGTAGGGCCGGGGGAGCAGGGCGAGGCGTTCGGAGGTCCAGAAGTCGTTGTCTTCGTGGATGTCGAGGGCACCGTTCTTGCGGACCAGCCAGAGCACGTCCAGGTTGCTGAAGACAGCGTCTCCGGGAATGCGTTCCAGCAGAGCGGTGGTGAGGCGGATCAGGTCTTCTTGCTGTTCGACGACCTGGTCGTGTTTGTCAAGCTCGAACAGTACTTGGACGGTGGGCGTGATGGTGCCCAGTTCGGATACTTGCGGGTGCCACGGTTGCGGGCGGGCCGGGCCGACCTGCAGCCAGGTCTGGCGGGTCGTCGTGCTCGACGCGAGCAGCTGTTGAGCGGTGACGGTTTTCTCGACGATCCCCAGCGACAGGCCGGCCTTGGCAACCTCTTCGGCGACCTCTTCCGGTGTCAGACGGGTTGTCAGGTCCAGGCTGTAGTCGAGTGACATGTGACCTCCTCGGTCATCAAGGGAACAGATGGACAATGGTGCCATCGCGGTCGACCGCGATTACTTCCTTGAGACCTTGAATGGGCCAGGTTTTCAGTTGTTCGCTCAACGCCTCCGCGGTGACCGGGCTGTCGCCCAGGTTGACCACGATGTGGTCGGCTTGTCTTCCGACCTTCTTTTCGATTGCTGTCGCGATGCTGCGCGGGGCGTCCGCCGAGGGGGCGTAGTTGTCGAAGATTTTTCCGTTGATGCGGTAGTCCGGCTTCGTGCCGTTGGGCATCTCTCCGGGGTTCTGTTCGACGTCGTAGCCAGCGCGAGCGAGAATGTCGGCGGATTCGTTCTCGCGTTCGAGCCCGCGGCGTGTCGTAGGGTCGGCTCGTTCCGGGATCTTTGTCGGGCGGCCGCCGGGTTTCGCATTGGGGTCCGGTGCTCGGGCAGGTTCGGTGTGGCCGCTGACCTGGTCGCTGATCTTGGTGGCGTCGGCGCCTTCGACGTTCGGGTTCGGGGTACTGCTCATCGCTGTTTGCATGGCCGGCACGACGCCTTGGGTGATCGCGATCGCGCCGCCTGCGGTGATCAGGACGGCTTCGGCGGCGGTGACCACTTCGGCCACCGGGGCGACGAGTGCGCCCGCGGCGTCGACGCCGAACAATTCCAGGCCCTCGATTACCGCGGCGATGAGGACGTCGAGGGCGCCGTCGGTGGCGATGCTGCCGATGACGAGGATGACACCGACGACGGCCATGTCGTCGACGACTTCTTTGATCTTGTCCTTGATTTTCTGCTGGGTGTCCACGTTCCAGACGCGGAAGTCGACCAGGCTTTCGCCCAGTTTTCCCAGTACGGCCGGCAGTTCGGCGAGGATCGACTGTGGTCCTGCGGCACGCTGCCAGAATTGCTCGAGCGCGGTCAGGTCGTCTGAGCTGTTGTTGCCGACCAGGCTTTGCAGCTGGGCGTGGAGGCCGTTGACGAGGTCCTGGACCGCTCCGCCCGCGTTGCGGCAAGCGGTCACCGCGTCGTCGAGCCGGTCGGTGTCCGCGGTGGGGATGTGTTTTTCCAGGAATCCGGGCATCCACCAGGGCGAGTCGCCGGTGAGCACCGCGAAGTCGGTGTTCCCCGGCCACTGTTGTGGCGTCAGCGGTGCACGCGGCGGCCCGCCCGGGTTGCCGGGCACGCTCGACTGATCTGCGCCGACGTGGTTGAGGGCGGAGACATCGATGCCCTTGCCGATCGAGCCGAGCAGGTCGAAGGCGGTGCGGAAGCCGTCGTTGACGATCGAGTCCATCGCCGCGGCCCAGCCGTTCTGGTACTGGTGGGCGCCGTCGCACGCCCCTGCGGCACCGGAGGCGGCGTCGAGAGCGTTGAGGAAGTTCTGCCGGATCTGTTCCAGTCCGCCTTGGGCGTCGACGAAGTGCTGCGCCGCGGAGTGGAAGTCGGTGGGCACGATTTTGACCCGCGTGGACGGCGCGGCTTGAGCTGCGGCTACCGCAGGCGGCATCAGGACACCCGCCAGATCGAGACATTGGTGTGCACTGCCCGCGCGTGGTTGTCGTGGGCGTTCAGGACGACCTCTCGTACCCAGTGCAACTGGTCGCGAAGCTCGCGGGCCGAGCGGGACCATTCGTCGATCGCGTCGTGGAAGCGGTCGTGCGCTTCGCCGTGCCAGCTCCGCCCGAGGTCGCGCACGAGTTCTTCGACGCTGTCAAGGTCCTCGGTCGTCGCGTCGATGTGCCTGGCGATCGAATCCGCCAGATCACTGAGTACGGCGAAGTCCGCCGTCAGCTGATCCACTGGCCTCTCCCTCGGAAGGTCCGCACCTTCTCCCCGACGCCAGGCTAAGCCAGCGAAGGGTCAGCTGTGATGCTTTTCCGTAGCCAGTCCGTAACGCCCAGTATTGTCCGGTTTCTCCGGCTAAAGTGGGCTCGGCGTTCCTGAGCTGGTTGCGCCGGCGTCGTGGCGCTGTGCTGCCCGACCACTCGTGTACATCTGGGGCATTGGCCAGGGCATGGTGCACGCGGTTGAGCACGCCCGGCGCACCTTCGCCATGTCCGGAGGCGGCCTGATGCCCGCCGAGCCGGACGAGAAGCCGAACACCGTGGGCGAGTGCACGCTCCGAGGGACCGCGGAAGCGTTCACGGTGGGGCGCACTTCAAGCACGACCCGCTCACCGGCGAGCTGCGAAAACAATGCGGTCACCCCAGGTTGGGGGCGGTCCGTCGGACGGCCCACCCCCAACACTGCTTCCGTGCGAGGAGCAATCGCGCGTGTCGCGGGCCTGGTCAGCGCTGGCGGCGTACCCACGGACCGGCCGGATACGAGGCACTTCGCCGCGCAGCGTCTCCGGGCCGGGTCTGGCTGAGGTCGTTGGCCGTTCCGCTGAACACCGGCCACTACATGTCCACTGTGTCCTCGTCCGGCGTGTTGCCGCCAGCTTTGCCCTGCGCATTCGGATTAACCATGTCGCGGAAGTGCCGCAGCGCGAGTTTTCAGAGTACTGACCTGGGGCAATGTTGTGGCCGAAGACGATCTTGCTCGCTACTCACATGCTCGGGCTCCGAGACTTCGGCGCCGCTGTCCGGCGCTTGCTTGTGGCGCCTAGGTGGGGCGCGCTAGCTGAAGAATTCGAAGGGCGGTCTCGGCCGGCTTCCGGCCAGCGGTCAAGGTGTCCAAGGTTGTCACGCACGAGCGCCGGTCCGTCGGGTTGAGGCCGAGACGTGCGCGTTCCCGGACGCCGTCGAGACCTTCGGCGAGCGAGCGGTTCTGCGGAACCCACTGCTCAGCTCGTTCAGTGAATGGCGGGAGCGCCCTGTGAGCCGAGTTCCATCGCCCCACGATCGGCGGCTTGACATTGCACACTCTGTGTACTCGACTTTAAACAACGGGTAGTAGGGGGTGTGATGGGGGCACTGTACATGCCCATTCTGAAGGGCAAGGGCGGCGAGTTCGAGGCACTTGCCCATATGGCCCGAAGTACGGCGAGTTCAGTCACGCCGCTGATCGAAGCGGTGCCAAAGTCCGGCGCTACAGAACTTGACGTGTCCTGGTTCGTCCGTGAGATCAGGACCGTTTGGCCGCTTAGCGAGATGGTGGTCATCGATCTCTGCCATCTTGGCGCCGCCGGTCAGCCAGCATTGTGGGAAGAGGTGCTCAGCGAGGCTCGGCACTACCAGGCCAAGGTCGTTCCTGCCGTGCATTTCGATGACGAAGCATCAGTTGTGGAGTTGCTGGGTCGGGCATTGGCTGTGGACAGACGTGGCTGCTGCTTGCGCATCGATGCGGCGGACCTTGGCGAGGACCCCCAAGACCTCGCCATATGGGCGGCGGACCTGCTTGCTGACCTGCGCATCGAGCCCGATGACGCGGACTTGGTCCTTGACTTCGGCGCGCTGAGCGACGACCAGACCGTCTCACGCGCGATCGAACGAGCCATCGAACATCTAGAGCGGCTTCCGCGGCTGGAGCGGTGGCGTTCTGTCGTGGTCGCCGGCGGAGCTTTTCCGGAGAACCTGTCGAAGGTGGATTCGTGGTCGCTGACGTCGTTGCCCAGGCGGGAAACCGGCCTGTGGGCAGGCTTGGCATCGCGGAAGAACTTCTTTCGTCAGCAGCCGATTTTTGGCGACTATGGCGTCGCCTACCCGCCGCATACGCGCCCAGTTCGGGCCAATCCTCCGCCGAATATCCGCTACGCAGTAGATGGTCACTGGATGGTTTTGCGTGGCAGGAAAAACGATCCGCGAGGAAACGAGCAATATCGCGAGATCTGCCGGATCATGTCTCAGCTACCGGATTTCGGGGGCGCAGAGCTGAGCTGGGGCGATTCGTGCATCGCCAAGGTCGTCGCCAACGAGATAGGCCCTGGCAATCCTAAAAAATGGCGGGCGTACGGGACGAGTCATCACCTCGAATACGTCACGAGCAGGCTTGCCAGTCTGGGCGCGCCATGATTGCAGCGTGCACGGTTCGCTGAATGTCATCGATCGACATCGTGTCCGCCATGCGCTCCCAGAGCCGAAAGCGAGTCGCCGAAGAGAGCCCACGATGAAGGCCGCGCAGGCGCAGGGCGGCCATAGCCTCGTCGCGCCAGAGCAACTGAGCGACGGTGTAGGGGTCGGGGGACGGATTGCGTGATGCCCCACGTATCGGCTGGAAGGCAATCTGGCCGTCGCGGCCGTCGGCTACCCAGATGCCCCACCAGGCGGGCAGCATGGCTGATGCCTTGGCTTCGTGACGAGGTCCGCAGACCAGGGTGGCAAAGTCGAGCACCCGGCTGTATCGATCGATCTGGCCTGGCAGCCGGTCAAGCCTGTCGCGGTCGCTCTTGATCTCGAACCCGGCGAGAGTATGCCCGATAACCGCGATATCGACTCGGGTGTCTCCCAGACACAGCCCGAGTTCGTCGCGGATGATCGCACCGCTTAATGTTGTCGACTCGAGGTGCGCGCGCAAAGCAGTCCGGATGTCGCGGTCGTTCACTCGAGCACCATACGTCACATCTGCTCCGCCCAGCCGCTGGCCGGGCTGCTCCCTGAACGCCCCAAGAGTTCGCCTCCCTACCCTGCGCCAGTGGCGCGGCCAACTCGGGCCTCCGAACGCCAGCCGGACCGACAAGCCTCCCCTTGTCCTTCCGTATACGACCAGCCGGACAGTCTGCGGCCAAGTGCTATCGGGACGCTCGCGGCGAGGCTCACGGGCACGGACCAGGCGGCAGTCGCAGCGTTCGATTAGCCCCTCAGGTTCGTCGTTGGCCTGGCAAGAGGTGACCGACCTCGTTTCACTCGGCAGGCCAGACGATCGGTTTCCCCGCGAAGCAGCAAAGGCCGGTGGCTCTGATCCTCACTAGGATCAGAGCCACCGGCATCGAGACACGGGTTCAAGTCCATAGGGACTTGAACCCCCACGTGTCCGAGGGGCGAGTTGCACACTATCCACACGTCTGTTCCTGCCGACGTGAGGGCGGAGCCACGTCACAGCGCGTACGGGTACCGCCGGATGTGCGTTTTGCCCTCGGTCTCTTCTGCGTAATCCCACGGTGAGCGGCCGCGAATCTTTGGGTTGCGGGCGACGTTGTCGTCCGCAGCAGTACAGCGGGCGCACCATTCCCAGTCACGAACGTGGGAGGCTGGAAGGCCTTCGCCCCTCAACGCCAGCACCCCCGCCTAGCCCGTACGGTCGATCAGCTGAGGGCTTTCCCGCCCAGCAGGGTCTCGCCGTAGGCGAACACGTAGCCGTCGCCCACCGTGACTGGACGGAGCGCGGCCAGGTCCTGGTCGGCTGTGAGCACGTCTGGGGCGAACTCCAGCTCGGCACTGCCTTTCCACACTGTCGAGTACTCGATGTCGGCGACCCTGCTGGACACCAGTTCGTCGACCTCGGTGCCGCTCGGCACCCAGGCGGGAAAGGTCCTGGTGTGGGCAAGCGGCAGAGTGTTCAGCACAGGCGGGGCCGGCGCTTCACCGGTTAGGACGACCCGGCCGTTGACGATCCGCCGGTCGTTCGCGGCCAGCGAGGCTCGGTAGGCGGCCCCCGCGGCCGCACGGGGCCCGGCCCGGCCCGCGCGGACCGTTTCGGTCATCCGGACCGAGCCCAGTTGCTTGGGCATCCCCTGCACCCAGCCGCGGACGAGCGGCACCGAGCGGTCCACCCAGGCGTACGGGCAGCGGGCCATGGGCCGATCGCGGTGCACGACCGACAGCAGGAGCATGAACTCGCTGAACTGGCAGCGGGCTGGATCGTCCAGTTCGGCTTCGCTGTCCGTGCACCACTGCCAGCGGGAGAACGCCGCCGCTGCCGCACCGGCGTCCGGGCCGAGAGCGAGTTCCGGCGGGAGAAAAGCGGCTGCGCGGTCAGGGTCGACGCGGTAGTCGATCCAGACGAACTCGCCGGAGAAGTGCCATGGCGGTGGCGCGACCAGGGACGCCCGTCCGGACGGCGACAGCGGAAGCGTGTAGCCGTGCGGCGCGGATCGGGTGTTGTGCTCGATCATCGGTCCTCCGTTACCAGGCGACGGGCAGTTCGGCGAGGCCGCGGAACAGACGGCCGGTGGTGAAGCGCAGTTCCTCCAGCGGTACGGCCAACCGCATCTCCGGCAGTGAGCGGGCCAAAGCGGCGAGCGCAGCACGCAGCTCCATCCGAGCCAGCATCGCTCCCAGGCAGTAGTGCGCGCCGTGGCCGAACGCGATGTGCGCCTGCGGACGACCGGGGCGGAATTCGCCGGGATCGGCGAACACCAGATCGTCCATGTTCGCCGAGCCTATCGCCGGCAGGACCCCCTCGCCCGCATGCACGAGGACCTCGCCGACTTCGATGTCGGCGGTCGCGATCCGGATCAGTCCGCCGCCGACGGTCAACGGGTTGAGCCGGAGCAGTTCCTCGACCATCGGCTCGACCAGCGCAGGCGACGCCGCCAGGTCGCGCAGCCGATCCGGGTGGCGGAGCAGGAACAGCGAGGCGAGGGCGATCTGGTTCGCCGTGGTGTGGAACCCGGCTGTCAGGAGCGTGCGGCCCAGCGCTACCAGTTCGTCGACGCTCAGGCTCTCGGACTCTCGCTGCGCGCAGACCAGTTCGCTGATCAGGTCATCGCCAGGTTCCCGGCCCTTGACCGCGACCAAGTGCAGGAAGTAGTCGTTGAGTTCTTCCCGCGCCGCTTGGACTTCTTCGGTTAGGTGCGCGGTCAACGACAGCACTGTGTCCGCTAACCGCTGGAAGCGGGAGCGTCCGTCTGTTGGTACGCCGAGCAAGTCGCAGATGACGCCGATCGGAAGCGGCATGGCCAATCCGGACACGAGGTCGGCTGTCGGGCCCGCCGATTTCAGTGCGTCGACGAGGTCGGCGGCGGTGCTGTCGATCTTCGGCCGCAGCGCGGTCATGCGGCGCGCCGAGAACGCGCGGGACACGAGCCTGCGCAGCCGGCTGTGTTCCGGTGGATCCATCGACAGCAGCGAGTTCGGATCGGGGGGCACCGGCTGCAGTCTGGGCGCGCCCGGCGCGGTCGCGGTCGCCCGGCTGAATCGCGGGTCGCCCAGCACCTGTTTGTTCTCTGCGTAGCCGGTCACCAGCCATGCCTGATCGCCCGACGGCAAACGTACCTTGGCCACCGGCCGCTCGGCCCGCAGCCGGGAGAATTCGGCCGCCGGTTCCCAGGGAGTCGTTGTGGGAAAAGGAAAAGCGAGCAATTCGTCCGACGCGGATGGTGTGGTTTCCACGGCCATGGTCCTCTCGTGGCGGATCGATGTCGTGGCCGATGGTGCAGTACCGCGTTTGAAGGCGGCTTGTGCCGTGGCCAAAGCGCTGCGGGGCAACCCCGGGCGGCACCGCGCCGGATTGGCACGGGGTCCGGCAACGCTGATCCCTCCAGCTCGGTTCCAGCCCGCTTTCAACCCGGGTCGGCACGATGGGAGGCACACCGGAATCCGATCTTGGAGGGGCGATGACGCGAACGGCCGATACCGCTCCGCCCGCTGTGCGGCGCTCGTGGTTCGTGTCGTTGTTCATGTTGGACATGTGGGAGCGCTTCAGCTTCTTCGGCATGGTCGCGATCCTCTACCTGTTCGCGGTGGACTCGCCCGGCCATGGCGGGCTCGGCCTGTCCGCGAGCACCGCCGGCGCGCTCGTCGCGACGTACATCGCGGGCGCTTTCGTCGCCGCGGTGCCGGGGGCGTGGCTCGGGGACCGGATTCTGGGCACCCGGCGGGCCTCGTTCTGGGGCGCGGTGGGCATCGCCGCCGGGCACCTGTGCCTGACCTTGCCGGCCATCGCGTCGTTCTACCTCGGCTTGCTGTTGATCGCCGCCGGGACCGGGCTGCTCAAACCGAACATGACGGCCCTGCTCGGCTCCTGCTACTCGCAACACGAGCAGGGACAACGGGAATCCGGCTTCTCGGTGTTCTACATGAGCATCCAGATCAGCGCGTTGCTCGCGCCGATCGTCACCGGGTTCCTCGGCGAGCGCATCGACTGGCACGTGGGATTCGGCGCGGCGGCGGCCGGGATGCTGATCGGCATTCTCTGCTTCCTGCGCGGCATCAGGAGGTTCGGCGACATCGGTGCCGTGCCTGCCGATCCGGCCGGGTCGCGGGTCCGGGCCCTGGCGGGCCGCCGAGCGGCGGTTGTCGTCGTGGCAGCGTGCGTGCTCATCGCGGTGGACGTCCTCCTTGGCGCGTTCCAGCCCCAGCACGTCATCGCGTTGGTGGGCCTGGCCGTTCTGGTGGTACCCGTGCTGGCCTTCCGGGCAATCCTGCGCCACCCGTCCACTTCCGACGCCGAACGGGTCCGGGTTCGCGGCTACCGCTGGATCTTCGGCTGCTCGGCGGTGTTCTGGGCACTGTCCAGCCAGTCCGCCACCGTGCTCACCATGTTCGTGCAACTCCACACCGATCGCGCGGCCTTCGGTGCGGTGGTGCCCGTCGGCTGGTTCCAGGCCCTGCATCCGCTCTTCGTATTGGCAGGAGCCCCGATCGCGGCCGCGCTGTGGTCACGGATGGGGCCCCGGGCAGGGGTCTCGTCGAAGTTTGCGGCGGGCCTGGCGCTGGCCGGCGCGGCTTACCTCGTGATGGCCGTCGCGGTGCTCACCGCGGACGGGCCGGTCGCGCCCGGTTGGCTCGTCGCCACCTATCTGCTCCAGTCCTTGGGTGAACTCGCCCTCGCGCCGATCGGCCTGGCTCTGACAGTCACCATCGCCCCGGCTGCTTTCAGCAGCCAGATGATGGGCGTGTGGTGGCTCTCGGCCGCGCTGGGCGCGGCTGTCGGCGGGCAGAGCGCCGGACTGTTCGGCGCACTGGGCGCGGCCGGCTACTTCGGACTGTTCGGCCTGGTGCCGATCGGCGTCGCCGCGGCGCTGATCGTCCTGCGCGCCCGGCTGGAGCGCTTGCTCGCGGTATGACCCGTCAGTTTTCCGACCGAGGAGTGTCCATGACCGTAACCACGTCCCAACCGACCGCCGCCGGACCGGCCGACATCTGGCGGTTAGGCATCTCGAACTTCGCCCGCCACACCGTTCTCGCCGCGGCCGAACTGGGACTCTTCGGCCTCTGCGACGACGAAGCCCTGACAGCGGAGGAGATCCGCGCTCGGCTCGGCCTGCATCCCCGTGGCACGGCCGACTTCCTCGACGCTCTCGTCGCGCTCGACACGTTGTCCCGTGTGGACGGTCGCTACCGGGCGACGCCGGCGGCGAGCCAGTTCCTGGACCAACGCAAGCCTTCGTACCTCGGCCGGTTCCTGCGGATGGCCGACACCAGATGGGCCAGGTTGGTCGAAGGGCTGCGCACGGGCGAGCCGCAGAACGGAACCCGCGATACGAGCGCCATGTTTACTGAGCAGTACCGTGACGACACAGCGACCTGGCGCTCGTATATGGTAGGGATGGACTACCTCACCGCGCCGCTGTCGGCGAAGCTCGCGGATGCGTTCGACTGGTCGCGGGTTCGCTCGTTCGTCGACCTCGGCGGCGGTCGCGGAACGGTGGCCGCGACCATTGCGGCCGCGCACCCGCATCTGCACGGCGGCGTGTTCGACCTGCCGCCCGTCCGCCCCGTGTTCGACGAACACATAGCCGGGACCGGTCTGGTCGACCGGATCTCGTTCCACAGCGGGAACTTCTTCAGCGACGACCTGCCGACGGCAGACGTGCTGGTGTTCGGCCACGTCCTGCACGACTGGGGGGAATCCGAGCGGAGGCAGCTGGTCGAGGCGGCGTTCCGCGCGCTGCCGCCGGGCGGCCACGTGCTGATCTACGACCCGATGATCGACGACGACCGGTCGCGTCGCGCGTCGAGCCTGCTCGTCAGCCTCAACATGCTCCTGGCCACCCCCGGGGGCAGCGAGTACACCGCAGCCGAGTGCGTCGAGTGGTTGTCCGGCGCGGGTTTCGCTGAGCCGCACGTGGTGGCCCTTGACGACCACGACTCGCTGGTCACCGCGCGAAAGCCGCTCGAGGACTGACCAGGCCCGCCTCGCCGGACCGACCGATTCCCTCAAGGAGGAACCCGTGCACCAGACGCTCATCGTCGCCCGGATGGACCCGGGCAACGCTCCCGCTGTGGCCGAGGCGTTTGGCCGATCGGACGCTTCCGAACTGCCCCGTCTGATCGGCGTGCACCGTCGAGTGCTGTTCGCGTTCCACGACCTGTACTTCCACCTCGTGCAGGCGGACGAGGACATCAGCGAGCGCCTTTACCAGGCCCGCAGCCACTCGCTCTACCAAGGACTCAACAGCGAACTGGGCCAGCTCATCACACCGTACGACCCGAACTGGAAAGAGCCGAAGGACGCCATGGCCAAGCCGTTCTACACGTGGCAGAGCCACTAGTCGACAGGGGGAACGCAGTGTCCGCAGACGACCGACCAGTCCGTGTCTCGTGGTCGGAGACCCCGAGCAACCGTCGCCGAGGCGGCGACGTCCGAGTGCTGCTGAGCCCGCGCACCGTCGCTGCGACGTCGGGGTTCATGGGCACCCTTGCCCTGGCTCCCGGCGAGTCGGTCACCGAGCACCTGCACCCGTACTCCGAAGAGTTCCTTTACGTCACCCGCGGAACCATCCACCTGCGGGCAGGCAACGACTGCGTACGCCTGGACGCGGGTGACGCCCTGATGGTGCCGATCGGTGTCCCGCATCGCGCCGAGAACCAGGGGACCAGCACCGCGCAGGCGGTGTTCCACCTCAGTCCGTTGGCTCCCAGCCCGGAACTGGGCCACGTGGACACCGAAGAGCTGGCCGACCCGCAGGCCCCGCACCCGTTCGCGGGCGGCGCGCAATGAGCGCCCGGCGGGTGGTGGTGACCGGGATCGGCGTGGTCGCGCCGGGCGGTGTCGGGGTGAAGGCGTTCTGGGATCAGCTCACCGCGGGCCGGACTGCCACCAGAGCCATTTCGCTGTTCGACGCGACCGGGTTCCGGTCGAGGATCGCGGCCGAGTGCGACTTCGACCCGCTGGCGGAGGGGCTGAGCCGCCAGGAGATCCGGAGGATGGACCGGGCGGCGCAGTTCGCGGTGGTGTCGGCCCGGGAAGCGCTGGCGGACAGCGGCTTGGCGTCCGATGTGCTGCCGGCGCACCGGACCGCCGTGAGCCTAGGCAGCGCGGTCGGCTGCACCATGGGCCTGGAAGAGGAATACCTGGTGCTGAGCAACGGCGGCCGGGACTGGCTGGTCGACCACAAGTACGCGGTTCCCCAGCTCTACGACTACATGGTGCCCAGCTCGCTGGCGGTCGAAGTGGCCTGGGCGGTCGGGGCCGAGGGTCCGGTCGCCCTGATCTCCAACGGGTGCACGTCCGGACTGGATTCCATCGGCCACGGAGCCGAACTGATCCGCGAGGGCAGTGCGGACGTGGTGCTCGCCGGAGCCACGGACGCGCCTATCTCGCCGATCACAGTCGGCTGCTTCGACGCGATCAAGGCGACCTCGCCCGCCAACGACGACGCCGAACACGCATCGAAACCGTTCGACCTCGACCGCGCCGGTTTCGTGCTCGGCGAGGGCGCGGCCGTGCTGGTGCTCGAGGAGGCCGAGCGTGCTCGCCGGCGAGGTGCTCCCGTATACGCGGAGATCGCCGGCTTCGCCGCGCGCAGCAACGCCTTCCACATGACCGGTCTCAAGCCGGACGGCAGGGAGATGGCCGAGGCGATCACGGCAGCGCTCGACCAGGCGTGCCTTGACCCGACCGCCGTCGACTACGTCAACGCCCACGGCTCGGGAACCCGCCAGAACGACCGCCACGAGACCGCGGCTTTCAAGACGAGCCTGGGCGATCATGCCTACCAAGTGCCCGTGAGTTCGATCAAATCCATGGTCGGCCACTCGCTCGGAGCGATCGGCTCGATCGAGGTGGCGGCGTGCGTGCTGGCGATCAAACACGACGTCGTGCCGCCGACCGCCAATCTCCGCACGCCCGATCCGGAGTGCGACCTGGACTACACGCCACTGCACGCACGTGACTGGCGGGTGGACGGTGTGCTCAGCGTCGGCAGCGGCTTCGGCGGCTTCCAGTCGGCCATGGTCGTGACTTCGCCCGGCGGTCACCGGTGATCGCGGCGGCTGTCACCGGGATCGGCGTGGTCGCGCCGACCGGGACCGGGCTGGAGGAGCACTGGGCTCAGGTGCTGGCGGGCCGGAGCGCGATCGCGCCCATTCAGCGGTTCGACGCGTCCGGTTACCCAGTCGCGCTGGCGGGCGAGGTCACCGGGTTCGTCACTGAGCGGGCCGTGCCGGACCGGCTCGTTCCGCAGACCGATCGCTGGACGCACCTCGGCCTGGCGGCCGTGGACCAGGCTCTCTCCGACGCAAAGGTGGTGCCCGCCGAGGTGCCGGAGTACGAGATGGCCGTGGTGACGGCCAGTTCGTCCGGTGGAACGGAATTCGGCCAGCGGGAGATCCAGTCGTTGTGGCGCAACGGGCCGACCGGGGTCGGTGCGTATCAGTCGATCGCCTGGTTCTACGCGGCCACCACCGGCCAGGTGTCCATTCGGCACGGGATGAGGGCCTCCTGCGGAGCGATCGCCGCGGAGCAGGCAGGCGGGCTGGATGCGATCGGCCAGGCCCGCCGGGTCCTCCGGTCGGGCGCGCGACTGGTGGTGACCGGTGGAACCGACGCCTCGCTGTGTCCGTACGGGCTCGTGGCGCAGATCTCGAACGGGCGGCTGTCCACCAGCAGAGACGCGGAGAGGGCCTATGCGCCTTTCGGGGCGGACGCTTCCGGTTATGTTCCCGGCGAAGGCGGTGCCATGTTCGTGCTGGAACCGGCTCGACCGGGTGCGCGGCGGTATGGCGTGATTTCCGGCTACGCGGCGACTTTCGACCCGCCGCCGGGATCCGGTCGACCGTCCCGTCTCGCCGCGGCGATCGAGGGCGCACTTGACGACGCCGGCCTGACACCAGCCGACGTGGACGTGCTTTTCGCCGATGCGGCGGGGGTCGTGGACCTCGACCGCACGGAGGCGGCGGCCATCGCCAAGGTGTTCGGACCGTATGGCATTCCGGTCACCGCCCCCAAGACCATGACCGGGCGGCTGTACGCGGGCGGCGCGGCGCTCGACCTGGCAACGGCGCTGCTTTCGCTGCGCGACAACGTGATCCCGCCGACCACGGGCGTGGACAAGCTCGCCGACGGGTGCGGGATCGACCTCGTCGGCCGACGGCCGAGAGAAGTGCCTCTCCGGGTCGCCGTGGTGGTAGCGCGTGGCTTCGGCGGCTTCAATGCCGCGTTGGTGGTGCGCAAGGACACCGAGCAGTGAGGAAAGACATCTCAGGTTCTTAAAAGTCAAGCCGCAGCAGTGAGCGGAGGTGGAAAGGCCTGATGTTCGTCGAAAGGTTGTCCTGTTTGGAGGC